>CAZNOO010000014.1:0-45026 GCA_964574705.1 uncultured Candidatus Izemoplasmatales bacterium | reverse complement strand
GAGTCAATTTTGTCACAAATTCTAAATCACCGCTAAAGTATACTTTGAATACATAAGCGCTTTGCGAGTAATGAGTGTATTCTTCTGAGTATTCGTATACAGGAACCGCTACATACATGAAGTTCGCACCTGTTGGTTGATAACTTACAAAGGCTTTATGATCATACGTGACTGGTGAATAAGAGTATTCTCCTTCTACCAAATAGTTTTCAACAAGAACAGGGTCAAGTCCATCCACATTATAGAGCGATACTTTGACACCGGTAAAGTAAGTCCAGTCTCCATCTGTTTCAGCCTGACGGCCAATACCCAAGAGCAAGGAATCATTGATTGGGTGCATATAATCTGAAACGCCTTCTTCTTCGAGTTTACCATCTTTTACTGGATGTTCTGGATCAGAAAGATTCAATTTGTATAGTGGGTCGATGCTTAGGAAAGTAACTACATAAGCTGTGTCTCCTGTAAATCTGACTGCATAAATTCTTTCTCCAGGTTTTCCAAGTCCACCAAGAGAACTAATTGGAGTCATTTGATCAAGGGAAGTCGCATCGAGCAAGAACAAGGTGTTTGTAACCGTGGAAGTTGATTCACTCCAGTCATACCCGGTTGTTGCAATTCGGAACACACCTTCATATTCGTCCATTGAGAATTGGTTGAGAGGCATTCCGGTTACGATACCTTCTGCTTGATAAACCAATGCGTTGTCAACGATTCCGAATCTTAAGATGTAAGTTGTTTGTGAATAGGAAAGAGTCTCTTCATCATAAGCATATCTGTAAATGATGGTATATAGATTGTTGAGACTCATGTAAATTTGGTAACTGCTTCCAAGATAGGCTTTGACGTTTGCAGGTTCATTGTCATCTACACTGAAGGAAGCCATGAGAAGGTATCCGAAACTGTAGTTGTCATTTGGCATGTAATAGATGTCGGAAGCGGAAAGGTTAAGCATTTGATCTCCAACCGAAGAATCGCGGTATTGTGGAACGAAATCGTCGCCTTGGTATCCGTAATAAATGGCATAGTTGTCCATAATCAAATAGACGGTTCCATTAATCATTCTGCTGTCAACAACATAAGAGTTGTCAAAATATAATGTTTTTACTACTTCGATGTTTGAGTTGTCGGAAACATCAAGAACAGTCGCATTGATTCCATAAGAGTACGTGTAATAATAATAGTAAGTGGTATCCGTCTTTTCAGAAGAAGTCGTTGTCAATGTATCATCAGAAGGAATAATCGTTGTAGTAACGTCTCCGTCAGAACCTGGTTCAGATCCAACTGAAGTAACGGTACCATCTGGGTCTTCCGTTGCTGGATATTCGGGATATCCGATTTGCTCTTCATAAGTATATTCGTAGGATAATAAAACGATACGTCCATCGTAAAGGTACATTCCGATGTAATATCCGTTTTCAATTTCATTGGTATAGACGATTTCTAGTGTGTCTGCATCAAGGATGTAAAAATGAGTGTTTGATGTGACGTAAATTGAATAACCATCCGTCAAAATACGATCACTTTCTTGTACGCCATCGACTTGATTGTTGGTTTCACTATAGGTCTTTTCAGCAGACCCATCCGCTGAATCATCATATGACGGTGTCGTTGTGGTCAATACACCAGATCCGTCCATTGCAGCCTCTGCACCTAGCATATCGCTGTTTCTATATAGATAATATCCGTCGTTGGTTTGAGTGTAATAACTGTCTAAATAAGCTTTTAAATCATCATAACTTTGGAAATTTCCCACTGAGTCCGGAGATGGTAACGTTGATAAGGTCGTTTTGGCAGAATTGCAAGCAAAAAGTCCAAGTGTCACAACCATCATCAATAGGAAAACCAATGTTTTTTTCATGGATAACATATTTTTCATTTCATTTCCTCCTATCGTTTCATCTATGTAAACAATTAAAAGTGGGATTTTGTTGGTAAATTCGTGAAATTATTCAGTCAATTTTAAGAAATCGTCGATATCGCTTTTCAAGAGTTCAAGAGACGAAATCCAAAATTCTTTACTTGAAACGTCAATCCCAGCGATTTTAGCTGCGTCTTCAACTGAATTCTTTCCCGTTGCGGATAGCAGTTTATCGTAAAGAGGAACAAAGTTCTTTTTGTCTTTCAAGTAAGCGCTGTAAAGTCCTTTTGCGAATAATAGTCCAAATGCATAAGGGAAGTTGTAATAACTGAGTCCGCCACTATAATAATGAGATTTGCATAACCACATGTAGGGGTGAAGTTGGGCGGAATCGAGTCCATCTCCATAGGTCCTCTTTTGGGCGTCAATCATCAATTCTTTCAACTCGTTTTCATCAAATAGAGTTGATTTTCTGCCTTCAAATACACTCTTTTCAAAGTAGAAACGTGAAAGAATGTCTACGATGACTTGAGTATAATCTTGAATGGAAGATTCAAGTAAATATATTTTTTCTTCCTTAGATGTCGAGTCTTTTAAAGCTGCTTTGTTTACGATGGTTTCACAGAATGTTGAAGCGGTTTCTGCAACGGGCATCGTGTATTCTGAATTCAAGATTGATTCCGTAAAAATGTTTTCTCCATGATATGCATGTCCTAGTTCATGTGCTAAAGTAATGACGTCGCCGAAAGATCCTTTGAAATTTGTTAAGACTCGAGACTCCTTAATGGAGTGGATGTTTGCACAAAATGCGCCACCGACTTTACCTTTTTTCGGGAAGAAGTCAATCCATCCATCATGAAAGGCTCTTTCAGCCATTTCGCGAAGACGAGGACTGAAGGTTCCAAAATTATAGATAATATAGTCTCTTGCTTCTTCTACGGTGAATGTTTTATTTACATTTCCTATTGGGGCGAATAAATCGTAAAAAGGAAGGCCATTCTTATGTCCCAAAAGTTCTGCTTTTCTCTTTAGATATCCTCTGAAAACTGGAAGGTACTCTTCCATTGCGGAGATCATTGCGTCTAAACTCTGTTTTGACATTCTGCTCGATTCAAGCGCTTGATCAAGAGGAGATGCAAATCCGCGTTTTTCAGAAATCGTGTTGACTTCTCCTTTAATTGAGTTGAGAGAGAAAGCAACGGATTGTTCAATCTTTTTATAGGCTTTCAGTTCAGCAACGTATGCGTTTTTACGAACTTCAGCTTCGCTTTCATATGCTAGATTTCTGACTTCAGACAAGGTGATTTCTTTTCCATCATATTCAACAGCAAGTGTCGAGGTCAACAGTTGTTGGAGTCTTCCCCAAGAGACAGAACCATTTTGAGCAAGTTGAGCAATTAAAGTTTCCGTGTCTTCGTCAAGAAGTCTGGAAGCTTTTGTTCTTTGCTCCAAAAGACGGAATTTGAATTCTTTTAGAAATGAATTTGAATCAATGATAGCCTCAAGGTTATCAACTTTAAGTAGCCATTTTCTATAAATTGTGTCAATCCTCGTTAGTTCGGTGAGTTTGGTGAAAAGTTGATTGAGTGCTTTGAGTGCTGTCATGTTTTGAGAATTTGTGGACTGTTCTAGAGAAACGTATTGTAGCAATTTGTCTGCGAGTTCGGTAAGTTCGATTTCTCTTTCAATGAAGCGAACCAATTTCGTTTCAGCCTTGTCAGTTGTTTGAAATTCTGATTCTTGATTTTTTGCGTCGTCAACCATTTTTAAAAATCTTTCAACGTCAAATTTGTAAAGTTCGTTATCAAATCCTGCATACATTTTTGTTAAATCCCAATTGTTCATTTGTTTCCTCCTAAATTTTTATAGTTTTCAATAGTCATTTGATATATTTTTGAAAGTTTTGGACCATAAGCTACCGATTGGTGAGTACCGTCCTTCTCATATATAAATCCACATTTTTCAATGACACGTCTTGATTTATCATTTCCTAGGAAGTGAGCTACTTTTATTTTTGGAATCTCTTCTTCAATAAAAGCGTATTTCAAGACTCTCTTGCAAGCTTCCGTCATGATTCCCTTTCCTTCGTAATATGTGGAAAGGACATATCCAAGTTCCCTGACCAATTCTCCTTGAATTGTAATCCGTTTATGAAGCCCCACAGATCCGATGACTTTTTGGGTTTGTTTTAGTTCAATCGCCCAGACGTCGTCAGATTCGATGAATTTCTTGATGATTTCAAGCGATTCATCAACATTTTGATGGGGAGCCCATCCAGCGCTCGGACCGACACTCTCAAGTTTTGCATACTCGAACATGTCCAAGGCGTCTGTTTCAAGAAAGCTTCTAAGAATCAGTCTTTTCGTTTTCAGTGTTTTCATGCAGTACCTCTCTTAAGATGAAACCTTTCGATACGATGTCGGTAACTTCATCTTGCTTCACGGTAAACACAATGGTGTCTTTCACTGCTTTATCTACATAAGTTTGATAGTCAAATGCCAATTCATATTTTTGTGAAGTTCTTTCGGTCGGGCGAATGACTGGAATTTTTGACACATAAATCGAACAGCAATCAGAAAAGGGTCGATTTGATATTTCAAAAGTTTCGATTTGTCTTGCTATTGAAATGATATCGAGTTTATCATAAGTCGCAAGTGGTCTTATAATCAACGCGTTTGTTGCGCTTTGGATGGCAGAAAGACTTTCCAAAGTTTGTGAAGCAACTTGTCCTACAGAGTCTCCTGTGATAATTGCGTCAGCATCTCTTTTTTTCAATAATCCGGTTGCGATTCGAAGCATCATCCTTCTCATGATTGTAATATTATAGGATTCGGGGATGCTTGCAAGAATCTGTTCGTGCATGGGTGTGAAGGGAACAAAGAGGATTTTGATTTGATTATGAAGGGCATATCTTGCTAATTTTGAAGCTAGGTCTAAAACTTTTTGTGCGGATTCAATCGGTGTCAGAGGCGTAGATTCAAAGTGGATGCATTCGACTTGAAGTCCTTTTTTCATCGCAAGGAACGCAGCGACTGGAGAATCGATTCCACCGCTTAAAAGTACCAAGGCTTTCCCTCCCATTGGAACGGGGAAACCCCCTAGTCCTTTGATTTGATTCATATAGATATAAGCTCCATCAATTCTTAGCTCGACATGTAGTGTCATATGAGGATCATGAACGTCTACTTTCAAGTAAGGAGCCTCTTTGAGGATTTTACCGGCAAGTTGTTTCGAGAAATCAGTCGATTCAATTGGAAAACTTTTATCGGCTCGTTTTGTTTCAACTTTAAAAGTTGTTATTTGTTTTTTTGTTTCTTCTTCTATGAGTTGCAAGGAGAGTTCCTTGATTTGTTCAATGTCTTTTTCACATTTGGAAATTTTGCTGTAGGAATATAGTCCTGTCACGTAATTCAGTCTTTTCAAAACCTCTTCTAAAAGCGAGGGTTCAAAAAAAGCATACACTCGGTCATGTTGAAAATCATAGCTGATATTCAGTCCTTCGAGTTTCTCTCGAATCAGTGTATTAACGGCTCGGACAAAGTACTTTTGGTTTTTTCCTTTTAGTGTCAAGTCTCCGAAACGTAGTAGCAGTCCTTCAAACATGGTAGCACATCCTTCTTTAATATTTTAACATATTTGTTGTATATTAAGATAATCTATTTTATAATTGACCCGGTGATAAATATGTATGATCGAGTTCACAGTACAGAATCTGTGGAAGAGCAATATCAGACCTTTTTGGAATATGTAGAGGGGTATATGGATAGCGCCTTGCCTGCAATCTCAAATTACGCTAATTTTTCTGCTTTGGTTTATGATTTCTTTGAAGACGTAAACTGGGCAGGATTTTACCTCGCAGACGGTGAAAGGCTTTATCTTGGACCATTCCAAGGGAAACCGGCTTGTACTGAAATCCAAATAGGTACCGGTGTATGTGGGACTAGCGCATTAAAGAAAGAAACACTTATCGTCAAGGACACTGCTTCTTTTGTCGGACACATCGTCTGCGATAGTGCTTCACGTTCTGAAATCGTGATTCCTTTGATTAAAAATGATGCATTGATTGGGGTCTTGGACATCGATAGTCCGCTCCTTGACCGCTTTCACGAACGTGACCGCGAAACGCTCGAAAAAGCTCTGGTTTTTTTAATTGACATTTTATAAGTCATAGGGTATAATATCTCGTGCGCATGTAATAAAAAGCAGTTGTTTTTAATCAGATTCACAAGTGATTGTTCCAATGAGGTTTGGTAGTATTGTTAACTGCTTAACAAGAAACCATTAAAACAATCTCCGAGCTTGATTACAAACTCCTCAACTTGTTACGCGTAATAAAACAAAAAGGAGGATTATATATGTCAAGATTTACTGGATCAAATTGGAAAGTTTCTCGTCGTTTAGGATACTCAATTTCCGAAACAGGAAAAGAATTGAACAAACGCCCATTCCCACCTGGACAACACGGACAAAGACGCAGCAAGATCTCTGAGTACGGTGTTCAGCTACAAGAAAAGCAACGTGTAAGATTTACTTACGGTGTGAATGAAAAACAATTCAGAAAGACTTTTAACGAAGCAAAGAAAATGGAAGGAAAGCAAGGTGCAAATTTCTTGTTCCTATTGGAATCAAGAATTGATAACCTCGTATTCCGTTCAGGGTTCGCAAGAACTCGCCAACAAGCTCGTCAATTGGTCAATCATGGTCACATATTGCTAAATGGCAAAAAAGCAACGATTCCGTCGATTCGCGTAAAACCGGGTCAAGTGATTTCTATTAAGGAATCTTCAAAAGACTTAGTCGTTATCAAAGAAGCTTTGGAAGCTGTTGTCGCAAGAGTTGAATTCGTCTCATTCGATGAAAACACAAACTCAGCTACTTATGTGCGTTTGCCTGAAAGAAGCGAAATTCTGCCTGAAATCAAAGAAAACCTAATCGTTGAGCTTTACAACAAGTAAGATTCATTCAAAAACGCATCCCAATGGAATGCGTTTTTTTTTATGCAAAAAAAAATCGGATTTCTCCGACTTTATTTTGTTCTTTTCAGCGCGGCTTTCACCATCGCAATAAATTTGTCAGGATCTAAGGAAGCTCCACCGATGAGTGCCCCGTCAATGTTTTTCATTGCGAGCAATTCGTCGATATTTTCTGGTTTGACAGATCCACCGTACTGAATACGGATATTTTGAGATAACTCTTCGTCATATAGATCTTTCATCAAGGAACGAATGTAGCCACAGGATTCATCTGCGATTTCTTTGGTTGCAGTTCTTCCAGTTCCAATCGCCCAAATGGGTTCATAAGCGATGACAACGTTCATTGCGTCTTTTCTAGAGACGTTTTCAAACGCTTTTGACACTTGAGCCTTTAGCACTTCGTTCGTTTTTTGAGATTCACGCTCTTCAAGATGTTCACCGACACAGACAATCGGAATCAATTCGTTGCGGATTGCCGCATGTAGTTTTAGATTGACTTCTTTATCTGTCTCGTGGAAAATGTTTCTTCTTTCACTGTGACCAATAACGACATATTCAACATTGTAACTTTTGATTAAAGGTCCGGAGACTTCTCCAGTAAAGGCGCCTTCGTCTTCATAATGCAAGTTTTGGGCTCCGATACGAAGATTTTCACCTTGCCTTTTCACGAGATCTCTCAAAAGAGGAGCTTGTGAAAGAACAACAGAATCGACTTTTTCGATATCAGGCATTTGTGTGGAGACTTGCAAAATGAAAAATAAAGCTTCATCTCTCGTTTTGAACATCTTCCAGTTGCCTGCGATGATTGGTTTTCTCATAGTCTTATCCTAAAATCTTTTCAATGTCGGCAATTGCGGATTCGGCTTTGTCTCCGACAGCAATCAACTTCACGTTTTCACCTTGGGGAACAGCTAAGCTCATAAGCCCAAGAATGGACTTTGCGTCGATGGTGACATGTGCGTAAACCAAGCGAATGTCGACGTCGTATTTGCTTGTGGTTTGTACTATTTTCGCAGCCAGTTCCGCGTGAAGACCAGCTGTTGATTTGATGGTGATCGTTTTTTCCATTTCATTTCCTCTTTTCAGTTAAAACACCGGTGGTGTGGATCCCACAACATCACCGCTTTATTGGATGAATGTAATTAAGTCATTTCTTTGTAGATGTTTGAATAAATTAATGACAGCCGCAGTCCGTTCCACAGTCGCAAGGCTCTTGATCAGCCAGGGCTTCTACGCCTGGAAGCGGTTTGCCTTCCAAGTATTCAAGGGACGCTCCACCACCAGTGGAAATGTGTGTAAAGTCTTTTTCGTACCCCATTTGAATGGCAGCGGCTGCAGAGTCGCCCCCACCGATAATGGTTTTTGCGTCTTTCATTTTGGAAAGAATTTCACAGATGGATCTTGTTCCTTGTGAGAAAGCTTCGAATTCGAAAACGCCAAGAGGTCCGTTCCAAACAACGGTTTTAGCGCCTTTCAATTCTTTTGCGAATAGTTTAATCGTTTCCGGACCGACGTCTAATCCCATTTCGTCGTCTTGAATATCGGAATACGTTGTAATTCTGTGTGCTGCATCAGCAGAAAATTCTTTGGAAACAACTAAATCGACTGGAAGGACAATTTTGCCTTTTGCTTTTTCAAGTAATTCTTTTGCTAGTGGCAACTTGTCATCTTCACAAATGGAGGTACCAATACGAAAACCAAGTGTTTTCATGAAAGTGTAGGCCATGCCTCCACCAATCAAAATCTTGTCTGCTTTTGTCAATAAGTTTTCGATAACTCCAATTTTGTCGGACACTTTCGCTCCGCCCAAAATAGCGATGAATGGTCTGTCAGGATTGTCGACGGCTCCACCGATATAACGAAGTTCTTTTTCAACTAAGAATCCAGCTGCACTGTCAAGATGGGAAGCAATTCCCACATTGCTAGCGTGAGCGCGATGTGCAGTTCCAAACGCGTCGTTGACGAACACGTCTCCTAAACTTGCCCAGTAAGCGCCAAGGTCTGGATTGTTCTTTGATTCTTTGTTGCCATCTAGGTCTTCAAAACGAGTGTTTTCAAACATCAAAACTTCTCCGTTTTTCATATTATTGATGGCATCTTCTAATTCTTTTCCTCTGGTAACTCCAACAAATTTAACAGGTTTTCCTAGCAATTCAGAAAGTCTCTTTGCTGCTGGGGCTAGCGAGTTTTTAGGTTTGTCGGCTTCTGTTTTGATGCGTCCGAGATGGCTGAACAAGATTACCTTTCCGTCTTCTTCTAAAAGGTATTTGATTGTAGGCAATGCTTGTACGATTCGGTTGTCATCTGTAATGACTCCATCTTGCATCGGGACATTGAAATCAACTCTGACGAGTACTTTCTTACCGGATACAATTAGGTCTTCTACTGTTTTCTTTTTCATAGGGTCCTCCTAATAATACATTTTTCAACAAATATCATTATACTATTTTATCCTTTAAATTACTACACTTTCGAACCGGTTTTCGAAAGATGAAAACACTTTCTTATTTCTCTTCTGTTTGATTCATAAATAGGATGATTTTTTCACATTTGATGATTTGTTTCTTTAGTATCGTCGCCTGAGGGAATGAAAGGACGTGAAATCCTTCAAATGTGATTCGGGCTTCTTGGTTTAGATATTGAATTGAATGAATGCTAAAATAATTGATAAACAGGCTTCTTTTACCTCTTCTGCCCACGAGCGGAAACATCAAACAATTTGAGGTACAATATACGGGAACCATTTTTTGAAATCGAAGATGAATCCTTGAGGCTTCAATCGTCGCTTCGAGGGAGGAGAGCCTCATACTGCACAGTTGATTCAGTAAATACCGAATGGTTTTTGGATAATCGACAACCCCTTGGTTTTCACAGATTCTAACTTGATTAAATTCATCTTTCATCACAAAATCAATCATTCTATCACCTAATTCAATATAACATGAAAAATCCATGTTCCATCTTGAAAAAAATCAAAAAAAAAGCCACCCGAAGGTGGCTCAAATCATTATTCTACAATGTCTCTTTTGATTGGTGTTGATTTTGTAATTCGTTGTTCATTATCCATATCAAAGAAATGGCATTTGTTCATATTGAATGCAAGTTCAATGGTATCTCCGATGTGAACGTCACTGCGTGCATTAACTTTTGCAATGATGTTCGTTCCACCGACATTGATGTGAATGTTTGTTTCAGCCCCAAGTAACTCGGCAACGTCAACCAAGAATTTAGCTTTTGAATCTTTATACGTTTCAAGCGCGACGAGTTCGTCATGAAGATCTTCAGGACGAGTTCCCAAAACGATTTGACGATCAAGATAGTCTTTATCTTTCAAAAGTGCGAATTTTGGTTCTGGAACTTTTAATTTCAAGTTTTCACAGTAGAAAATTCCATCTTCTTTCACTTCTCCGGTAAGGAAGTTCATTGCAGGCGTTCCAATGAATCCACCAACAAACATGTTGTTCGGATTGTCGTAGATTTCTTTTGGTGCACCAATTTGTTGAATGTATCCGTCTTTCATAACGACGATTCTTGTAGCCATGGTCATGGCTTCAATTTGGTCATGGGTTACATAGATGGTCGTTGTATCTAGTTTTTCATGCAATTTGATCAGTTCGGCTCTCATCGCAACTCTCAATTTTGCATCGAGGTTTGATAGTGGCTCATCCATCAAGAACACTTTTGCGTCACGTACAATCGCACGGCCCAAGGCAACACGTTGTCTTTGTCCACCGGACAATGCTTTTGGCTTGCGGTCAAGATAACCGGTTAGTCCCAAAATGTCAGCTGCGTTCTTAACTCTTCTTTCAATTTCATCTTTTGGCATTTTTCTAAGTTTAAGTCCAAATGCCATGTTATCGTATACCGTCATGTGAGGATACAATGCATAGGATTGGAATACCATCGCGATGTTTCTGTCTTTTGGTGCGACGTCGTTGACGAGTACGTCATCGATGTAAAGCTCTCCTGCTGTGATTTCTTCAAGTCCGGCAACCATTCTAAGTGTGGTTGATTTTCCGCATCCTGATGGTCCGACGAAGACGATAAATTCTTTGTGTTTTACTTCCAGTGTAAAGTCGAAAACAGCTTGAACGCCGTTATCATAGACTTTGTCTAGTTTTCTAAATGATAAAGTTGCCATAATGTCCTCCTAAGATATTTTTATTCATGTATATTATACAAAATTGTGTCGGAATTCCCTATATGCAAAGTGCACAAAGCCTTAATGAAACAATGAATAAAATGCAAAAGCTCCAAGAAAAGTCCGGACATTGATTCCACTTTTCTCGATGAAGTGATCCAGTCGATAATTGACGGTATTTCGATGCATGTAAAGAGCTTTAGAGGCTTTGGATGCGTTCATATCATTTTCAATAAACCCGAGAATCGTTTCTACGGTTTCTCGACCGAATTGATTCAGATAAATTTGTTTGAACAGTTCTTTTTCCTCCATGTTCTTTTGACACAAGGTTTGAATAAGACTACTGATATCAAACGTGCCATAACCTAGTTTTGGCAATAACTGAAACAGAATTTCCCGATCAAAATACTCATCTCGGGGCAACTCAAATCCGGTGAAGTCATGGATGATTTCCTGTAAAGACATTTCACGGAGATGAACAAGATCGATTTCTTCTTCAACGAAATCGTTCTTGAGTTCTAAAAATTCGTCATTGATTCTTTGAATTGAGAGTGTTTGGGAAAAACGCAAAAAATCGATAAAAATATCGATTTCTTTTGATTTATGGTAGATGATGAAAGATTTTTCCAAAATTATCACTTCTCTTTAAAGAACGTAATCTCCACGATAGGAAAGCAAAATAACCTGGGTTACGCCCTGTAGTTGTCTTAAATGATCGATTTTTTTGCTTAAATCCCGTTTGCCTCGAATCTCATAGGTGATTTCCGCAGAGTCTTTTTCAACCGATTTGTTTCTGATTTGAAACTTAGAATAGATTTTCTTCACTTCTTCAGAAAGTAGATCTTCATTGTACTCTCCAGAGATGGATAGAATCAATATATAAGGCGTAGTGAAGATTTCAAGGGCTTGAACGAACAGAATCGAAAGTCCGATGATGACACTGCCAATGACAGCGAGAACACTTGAATTTGCGCCAACGGTAATACCGATGCCAATCGCCCAAAACATAAAGATGGTGTCGAGTGGATTTTTGATTGCAGTTCGGAAACGTACGATGGAAAGTGCACCGACCATACCAAGAGAAAGAATCACGTTGCTTGAGACCGCCATGATGACCATTGCGGTCACAAGTGCAGAGATGGGTAGCGTCATTGAAAAACTCTTGTTGTAAACTGTGGTCTGATAGGATAGTTTATAGATCCACAAAACAAATAAGCTGATGAGCAGAGTGATAAGCAAGTTCAAAATAATATCAGGGATGGATAGCTCAAGGCTTTCAAGTTCCGCTAGAATGTCGAAAATAGATAAGAAATGTGTCATGTGGATCCTCCTATACTTGCGTTAACAGCCAACCCATATAATATTTCGAGTAAGACAGAACTTGATAGTTTCTGTGAAAAACAACTTTCGAAATGAAATCTGGGAGGATGCTTGTATATTTGACTTCTAAAATTAATGTTTTTGGTTCCAAAATATTCCGTTTGAATTCATGATGTCTTCCATAAGAATTAGCCGTAATGGCTTTATCGAAGGTAATCCTGGTCTCCCCAATCGGGTGCGTGTAGGCTTCTCTGTCATAATCAATCCATAGTGCTGGTTTCAAATGATCGAACTTCATTCTGCCGACCATTCCTTGAATCAGAGAATCGTCTAAGTTTTTATACAAGATATTGTAATTTTGTGTAATTAACGCAGTTTCGATTTCTTTGGTTAACCAGAACGATTGCTTATTTGTCATATTGCCAATCTTGGTCTTGTACTCCAAGCGACAATCTTCACCATCATAGGAACGGATTCTATATTTTTGATGAAATTCAACACCATCCGCTTTTTCTAAGGCTCTAGAGTCGTAGATATCGTCAAAATAAAGACTCCTGACGTGATACATTCGATCCACAACCTTTGCATGTGTATCGAGCTGCATCAGATGCTTGAGTTCATTCTTCAGTTTATGGTATTCATCGATTGTGATGATGAACTTCAGTTCGGTTCGTTTTAAATCCATAAATCCGTCCTTATAGAGAATAAATGCTGACAAAGCCAGCATTTATTATATCATAAAATTTTCTCACTTTTACAGTGGTTATGAAAAAAGATTGTCCGCCTGGTAAATCCTGACATAATCAATCACGAGGTCTTCTTCTTCAAAACCTGAATAGGGCGTTCCGCCCCATCCTCCGATAGCGAGGTTGAGGATTAAATAAAATGACTTATTATAGGGCCATTCCTTATAGGTTGGACAAGCGACATAATTCGTAGGATCATACGTGAAATAGACATGATCATCGACCGAAAAAATGAGTTTATCCGGAAGCCATTCCAATTGATAGTTGTGGAACTCCGTTGAGACATTTGGAATGGTTGTGACGTATGTTTTTTGAGTTCCAATTTTAAAGTAGTATCTTTCAGTGTGAATCGAAAAATGGACACGGTTCATGTCGGTTCCGACGTGTTCCATAATGTCTATTTCTCCACTTGATGGCCAACTTCCGAAGGATGAATACGCAGGCATCATCCAGATGGCTGGCCAAGTACCGCTTCCTTGAGTAAGTAAAGCCCTGATGATGAATTTCCCATATAGAAAATTGACACCTGAATTCATTCTTGCGGATGTGTACTCTGAATCTCCCATGCTTTCCTTTTTCGCCGCAATTACAAGATTGCCATTTAAAATCGTCGCATTGCCAGAATTCGTGTAATATTGAAGTTCATCGTTACCCCAACCACCGTCTCCAGTTTGGTATTTCCATTTGAGTAGGCTTGGGGTTCCGCTTTCCTTGTCGAACTCGTCAAAAAACACGAGATTGTAATTCAAAGAAGCATAATCATAACCCGTATAGCTCGCTAAACATGAAGTCGTCGTGGTTGTAGAAGACTCCGTCGTATCCAGCAGTGTTTCCGTTAAAGTCGTTAAAGTCGTTGAAGTGGATTCAGTCACCGAGCTGTCACATGAAAAGATTGTGAGCGCAATTAAAGTGACTAATCCAGAGATTAATAGTTTACGAATCATTTTATTCACCTGTGATTCCGGTTTTTTCAATTCCTTCGACGAATGATTTTTGACCGACGAAATACAGAATCAAAAGAGGAATAATGGAAATGACCGTTGCGGCCATTTTGAAGGATTCAACGAGTTGAAGAGCATCTCCTTCGGTTCTGCCTTCAGACGCTCTCGATGGGAATAGAGAATCGAACTTTCCAAGTTGGTTCGTGAACAGTTCGATACCATCTCCAACGAAAAAGTCTGTAACATAGGCTTCATTCCAGTTCCATACGAATGAGAACAGGAATACGACGACGATGGTCGAAAGGCTTAGTTTGATGGTGATGTGCCAGAATAGTTGAAGTGGAGTTGCACCGTCGATTTTTCCGGCTTCATACAGATCATTTGGAATCATTTTGAAAAAGTTGACGAAAATCAGAATCAGGATGGCGGAGTTGACACCTTGTCCAAACAATGCCATGATGATTTGAGAATCATAGGTTCCGAGTCCTCTACCGCTATTTCCAAACCATCCAAGTTGAGTGTAAAAATTAGAAAACATGTTGTATTGGGTAATCAATAGAATTGGGATTGGAATGATAAATGACATCAGCAATACTGTATAGAGAACTTTTTTTCCTTTGAATTCGTATCTTGCGAAAGCAAATCCAGTGATAGCTGAAATCACTGTCTGCAAAACTGCGAGTAAAGTCGAATATTTGATGGAGTTAAATAGACTGACTTGCCCCTTCAATACTTTCCACGCAACAGCGTAATTACTGAAAGTGAATTTCTTTGGAAGCCAGATGACTTCAGGATTAACGAGATCTGTCGATGACATGAAGGAGATTGAAATCATCTTCATAATTGGATAAACGAATACATAGGCGATTGTGATTAGGAATACATAGACAAAAATCCGTGAAATCAGTCTATTAATCTTGACTTTATGTGTACGATAATATTCCTTTAAACCGCCTTCTTTTTGTTTGATGAATTGTAGAACATTTTTCAATTTAAGGATCAGTGATTTCATGATTCATTCACCTTCCCTTTGTTGACAGACTGTCTCTTCAGGTGAACGGCTTCAAGTGAGGCCCTCTGAATGGACGAAAGATGAATAACTTTCGATTTCGGCTCTCTTCCAAGTAACAGAAAAGCGATGCCTACTAGTGAAAAAACGACAAGTGTATAGATGAATGCGAAAGTCGACGCAAGTCCGATTCCGCCCGCTGTACTGTAAATTGAACCTTTGATTGTGTTATAAATCGGATTGAGTGAATAAGTTCCAATCTGGACAATCGTAAAGATACTGACGATGAATCCAGTTGACTTCACAATTGGAACTTTGATTTTCCATAGAATCTGCCAAGAAGACGCACCATCAATTTTTGCTGCCTCATAGAGGTTGGTATTGATTTTTTGGAGAGCGTTAATGAACAGAATAATCGGAATTCCAGTGAACCAGAGGACCATAGTGAAGTTTGCGAACAAATCCGAGAGTGCACTCGCAAAACGCGGAGAATAGCTCACAAGCATCTTAAATATGATGTTGTTCATATAGTCGAACAACGATCCTGCGCCGTTGTACCTTAAAATACCAGCAACTGGGCCGCTCATAATGATTACCGGGAAGAAGTAAATGACTCTAAAAGCCGATTGTCCTTTGTTTCCGGTATTAAGCAATAGTGCAAGAATGAAGGCAACAATGATAATCGTTGGAACATAAGTTGCTTCCATCACGATAAAGTCTAATAATTGTGGAAAGAAATAAAGGTTTCTGAATGCAGTACCAAAGTTTCCTCCATTCACATTTAAATTAAACTCATAGACGAGTGTATTCGCTGCCGAAGTGATTTGGAATGCAGAGTTGTAGATGGTTTGGAAGAATGGATAAATGACGAATGCCAAAAATCCGAGTAACCAAGGTAAGATGAACAAATATGCAATCTTGTTCTGATTTTCGATGGTTGATACGTTGGTCAAGGTTTTGACCATATCTTTTTTAGCCAAGATTACTCACCTCCCAATACAAGGAAGGATGCAGGCGCAATGTCATGGCCATCAACGGATTTTGTAACATCGGTATAGTTAATGAGGACCGTAACGCCATTAGAATACGTATTCCGAATCAATCCAAGTTCAACAACTTCTCTGTTGAGCCAATCGGCATTGATAACAGGGCTTAAAGCCGTATTCACTCTGGAATATATCGATTGAATCATATCTTCATACAACGTGTATTCGGTTGAGTAGTATTCGCTCGAGTTCGTGTCCGTCAATACGAATGAAGGTTCTTTCGTGACGACAAATGAAGGATAAACGTTATAGTCAATCATTCTTAAAACATCATCGTCCGTATAGAACGAGAAGTTTGAATAAATCGCATACAGTTCCATGGTTCCTTGTAAAAGAATCTGTAAGAATGGAACGGTGTCCGTTTCAATCAGATATTGGGTCGTATAAACGTTCATTTGAAGGTATCTGTCGGTATAAGCGAATAGATATGCATTCGGAGAAGTCATGTTGATGGTTGTTTCTTCCTTCAACAAGGCCATCGAATCTTGATACATCGAAATGGCACTCGTACGGGACGTGCCGTCTCCGGTATAGTCCGTAATCAGTCTGGATGAAACACCGTCAATCGTAAGGCTAGTTGCGCCCATGCTGAGGAAAGTGTCCGATTGATTGTTCAGCCACTCAATGCTCTTGATGGGTCTAGCGTAATAGAAGATTGAAACTGGATTTTCATAGGTCATAATTCGAGTATACCAACCAGCAGGATGTTTCGCTGCATTTCTGTATAACGAAATCTGTTGGTCATTGATATTGAAATAGTCTTGATAGAACGAAATATCGACACCTTGGTCTGCAAAGGTTGAAATTAGATCCTTGTACGCTGTTTTCGAACCAATGGAAGACGAAAATTTCGTCTTCGATGGATCTCCAAGTGTCACTCCTTGATCTTGCCATCCTATCAGGCCAGATGAGATGTTGGTAATCCCTGTTGCAATGACTTGATTGAGAATGTCTTCAACATCTTTGGCGGAAGTCGCAACTTGTGTTTGATATCCGACGATTGAGGATTCACTGTCAGCCATTAGAAAGTCAAGGCGAAGTCCGATGTCGTCTTTGGTTGAAGAATAATCATTCAAATAACCGATGGATTTTAAATAGTCTTTGTACTTCAATGCCATTCCGACATAGTTTGCAGGATAAGGATCTGTAGACCCATCTCCTGAAAGGAAGTCGTAATGCATGTTGATATCGAATACATTTGAACTAGGAGAAATCGAGCTTACTGGATTGTCTCCATCGAGCGTGTAAAGTTTATCATACAAGAAATTGTATTTGAATTTCGCATGTGTATAGTTGTAATGGAACACATTTTCTTCCGGAGTGGAGATAATGTACATGTAAGGATCTCCGGACGTAGCATAAGCAACGTAAGCCGCTTGGTTATTTCCATGAGCCATTCCGTAAACTGGAATGGAAGCTGTTTTGAAAGGAACGTAAGTTCCAGCCCAACTACGATAAGTTCCGATGGTTTGAGATGGATCTGTACCATAGACATATGCTTGGTATCTAGAGAGTGAAACAGAGTTGTCACGGAAGCGAATCAATGCGCCTGCGCCATCCGGAACAAAAGAATAGCCACCAACCATTTCTCGTTGCACTTCTGTTACTTCATAGTCGCCCACGCCATCGACGTCTGGTTTCGGAGAAGTCGTAAAGACATAATCGATTCCACCAACAGCGCCTAGATACGTGGCTAGCCCAATCGAAGAAAGGTAAGGTAATGCAGTACCGGAAATGTCGCTGTCGTTAATTTGAATTTGGAATCCTTCATCCGACAAAGTCATCGTCGCAATGATTGTAAGCGTCAAATCTGCGTTGACACCGAGATTTGCTGCATTGACAGTGAATTGCCACAAAGAATCGTCATTATTGACTTTTTGCATCGTTGATGTCACTGTGTATAGCATGGTTTTTAAATAAGAACTATAGACGGTCGTTGTTGAATAAACAGAATCACTTCCGCCTTTGGAAAAATATTCAAAATATAATAGCGAGTTCGCTTGAAGCGGCCCCGAAGTCGTTCCTGTCATTTGATCGACACTAACGGCACAGCCGGCTTCGAATTCTTCGTAAGTGATGCTATCGATATTATATTCTCGTCTAAGGTCTTTACAAATCGTTGCCTGATCTGCTTTGGAATTTGTTGCGTCGATATCAAGTCCGGTTTTCCAAGTGTACCCATTTCTTTTGTCAGTAATGACCAAAACATCGCGGTCTTCCTGCCAATAAAAGATGAAGTTGGTATTTTCAGTCAGTTTTGCGTATCCAAGTGCATCATAATCTTCAGATGGAATATCTGTGATGGTTCTAGGATTTTCTTGCGTATCTCGCCCTGTTGAAACATAGCTTGCTTGAACAAGTAATGGTGCGGTGGCCAAGAACAGTACGATGACCAAAATGATTTTTTTAACTGAAAACATTTCGAACCGCCTCCTTTATGAATTCTTCCAAGAATGAGAATACTTGTCGAATCGTCATTTGAATGAACGACAATACAAGCAATATGACGATGACAAAGAGCAATGTCAGTAAAATGCTCTTGATGGTCTGACCAAATGTATAGTTCTGAATTTCGGAAATCGAGAGGAATACGAGGATGAAACTCCAACCGATTCCGAGATAGAAAATAACGTTGAGCATGAAGATTTCGTTGTTCGTTGCGACATATGAGAACGCTGTCGACAATACACATCCTAGAATGAATGGCCACATTGAGTAAGCAAATCCTTTGAAGATTTCGCCCATTGTTCCTTCACCATCCTGAATGGAGGTGACTAGATAAGAACAAACGATGAAAAGCCCGATTAAAACAATAAATCCTAGAATGATTGAATTGAGATCCAAATCTTTGATGTCAGTGTATTGGAAGATGAATCCTTTTCCTGCAACGAAGAGTAAATAGGATAAGAACGTAATCGCAAAGATGATGAACGCTCCAAGATAAGAACCCTTGTTCTTCCTTCTTAAATAATAGAATGAATCGGCAGGCTTTCTCGAAACGGTTCTCATGTAGAGCACATCATTAATGATTTTTACGTTTTCGGTCTTGGTGATGGCACTCCGAATCGGAGCGAGTATCCTGTACTTCTTGTCGACAAGTTTTGTAATGAAGTAGAATAAAGTAAATATGAATACAACAAGGATGACTTGAAGCAAATGGGCTTGAAGCCATATATTTCTAAGTTCCCAAAAAGCTTCAGAGAAGAGCGCTCTGTTTCCTGCAATCTTAAAATGATCGGCCGCAAGTTGGTACTCTTCTATTTGTATATAGTTTTTCGCAATTCCGTTATGGGCAAGGATGGATAATTGATTTAGGCTAAGCACTTCTTGCCAAAGACGAATCGCTTCATCATAATTCGTATTGTTATAGTTGATGATTGCGTCGTAGATTGTTAATGCATATTCAGTAGGTGTAAAGGACTGGAGGTAGGAGTTACCAGAATCGACAGTCCAAATCTGTCCATTGGCATCCACTGCGATACCGGAAAGCGTCTTAAAGAATCCCGCTACCGAAACATCATTGATTGTACCAAACGTATAAATGAATTCCCCATCATTGGTATAAACGTCAATATATCCGTTTTGGTCAGAAGTAAAGATAATTCCTTGCTCATTGACAAAGATATCTGAGAGCAAGTTAGAGGCAATGAAAATGTCAGAGAACATATTCGTTCCTTGCGTATTGTGCTTTTTAATATTATCAACACGAATCCCTGAAGAACTTGAATAGACTCCGCCATTCACGTCAATGAAGACACTCGTAAATACCGGAGGAGTTAGGTTGATTCCTAAATTTTCCAGCTGTTCATCTGTGTAAATAAATTGTTGAATTTGTTCTCTCAAAGTCAGTGAGACGGCATTTGAGGAAAAGAACCCTAAGAATTCACCCGTATTTGACATTTGGATAATTCCATCTGACGTTCCTTTTGAAATAACGTACATAATTCCAGCTTTATCAACAGCGACTTTTTCAGGTTGAAAATCCAGTTCGCCGTACATTGGAGATGTTGGTTTGCCAAATATCTCCAACACATTTCCCAGATGATCAAGATGGAAAATATTTCCTGAAATCGCATCCGCGACATAAATGTCTCCAAGCCCCACATAGGTGGAAGCCTCTAAAACAACGAAAACACCAGTTGGATTCACGAACGAGTATTTGGGATCATCTTCGATTTCGGGATGAAATTGAAAGTCCACAATCTTGATTTCCCTAATAACGGTATCCGTCACAGGATTATATACAACGATTCTAGCATTTGCCGAATCGGCAATAATCAGGTTATTGTTTTCATCAATTGCAATATCCGTTGGCTTATCTAATCCCAGATAGGTAATTGTTTGACCTGGAAGATAGGCGTCTTGGGTTTGAACGAAATGACCATTGTCATCAAGGGCATAAGTATATGTCGTTGAAGATGAAGCATTTACACCTGAGTTTAGTGAAAATGTGGTGAACCCCAGGAGTAAGATCAATAGAAATAAAATTAGTTTTTTAATCCGCATAATCTCCACCCCCTATTTAATTCCGGAATGTGACATGGTATCCATGACATTTCCCTGCATGATAATGAATATCAGTAAATTCGGCAAGAACATGATGAGCCCGGCGGCAGCCGATATTCCGACGCCTGCAGGTCCTGAAGACGCTGAAGTCAATGTCGTCATGTAAAATGCGAATGTTTTTTTGGTTTCGTCGATGACATAGATGTTGGAAGATTCTGTCGAGTTCCAAATCATTTGGAATGACAAAATTGCAACGGTAGCCAATGCTGGTTTGACCAGCGGACCAACAATTTTCATGATGATATGCCAATCGTTTGCACCATCAATCTTTGCTGCTTCAATCAATTCATCTGGTACTTGGTCGATAAATTGTTTCACGAGGAAAAGACCGACTGGCATCGCCAGATAAGGTATGATGTGAGCGGCAAAAGTATTTGTAAGACCTAAAGTGCTGACGACCAAATAACGCGGAATGGCAACGGCTGTCGCAACGAACATCAAAGCGAATTGATTGATTTTGAATAATGTTTTTTTCGCTTTGAAACGCTTTTTCGACAGTGCATATCCCGTTGATAATGTAATCACGAGCGTCAAGCCAATGGTCAGTCCTGTAATAATGATCGAGTTGAATAAATATCTCGTCATTGGAACACCGGTACCGGATGCCGTTCTAAATAATCTTGAAAAATTTTCAAGGGTCGGATTCGTGACGAAGAACCGAGGTGGAAAGAGGAAAAGTTCGCTTAACGGTTTGAATGCTTGTAAGACGACGTAAAGAACCGGCATCAACATGAATAAACCGATTGGAACGAGTAAAATATAAAATTTCAGTTGAGAACGATGGAATCTTTTGGGATTAATCTGAGTTCCTAGAAAACTAGCCATATGATCACCTAATCCTTTTCCCCGAATAGCATATATGCGACCTTCGAGAACATGAGAATAATCGCAAGTAGGATGACAGACAAAGCAGCTGCATATCCCATTTCATATCGGATGAATCCATAGTCGTCAATATGGTTGACAATCAACTGCCCAGCGTATTGCGGGGTCGGGTTTGATCCCGCAAGCGCAACGCCGATTCCTCCGGCGTTAAACGCACCCACGATGGCCATAACGGCACCGAACAGCATCTGTGGTTTCATTGACGGTATGGTGATATAGAAGATTTCTTGAAGACGGTTCTTGATTCCATCAATATAGGCCGCTTCATACATCTCCTTATTTACATTTAAAATACCAGCAAGCATCGATAGGAATCCAATACCCATCGAAGACCATAAGGTAACGAAAATCATGATATTCATCAGATAATTCCCCGACTGGAGGAAGTCAAGAGGCGTAGATACAAGACCTAAATTTAACAAAATGGAGTTAATGTATCCTGATTTGTCTCCTGAAAAGATGGTACGGAAAATGACTCCGATGAAGACGCCGCCAAGCATTGACGGTGTATAGAGTGCGAGTGCCAATATTTTTCTTGGCGTCGCTTGTATTTGCGAAAGCATCCAAGCCATAATGAAAGAAAGCAAATATCCACCGGGTCCGGTGATGATTGCATACTTCAAAGTGTTTGGAAGGACATATCTTAAGAAAACTTCATCTTGGGTTATAATCATTAAATAATTATAGAACCCATAGAACTCGGCAAATTTTGGCATCTCGATAACGTTGAAATACGTAAAAGAGAGTGCGATTGCGACGAGAACTGGGATAACGATGAAAAGTGTAAAGAGCAAGATATAAGGTAGGAGCAAGAGAACAGTCGATGTCTTATCCGATTTTAACCGTTTAAGATGATCAAGCGAACTTGCCATGGCTTTTGAAAATTCTTCTTTTCTTTTCATTGATTTGGCATTCATCTTATTCACCACCCGTTTCCTTGTGAAGAGCGATTTGTTCTTTCACCCAGGCAGTATCTCTGACAGTATACGGAACCAGAACATTTCCTTGGGAATCAATGTAACCAAATTCGACCATCTTCTTGAAGATTTCTCGGTTGATGGTCAAGACTTGATCGTCGATAGCGACTCGAATCGAAGTTCCATCAAACGTCACTTTGTTCCAAATATCAGAAAGTCCACGTTCCAGCATATATTGTCCTGGCGTTCTTGGAACGTCGACCAACCACTTGACTTGCTCCAAGATCACAGATTTGTCATTGGAATCAATCGGGGAGTTGGCAACGGCGTCAATATTTCCGGATAACCATACATATTCTGGCCCGTAGGTTGATTGAAGCGAGAAAGCGAATTCCGTTTGTGTCTCGGTGGACATCCACCATTTCATGAATTCCCAGCTCGACTGTAATTTTTGTTCATCTTCGTTTTTGAACATGATGGCACTTGTTCCATTGGCTATATACCATCTTTGGACGTCTCCATTTTCATCTTCTACTCCTGGGTAAAGTGCAAGAGCCCACTGACCCGTAAGTTCAGGCGCGGCATTCTTGAGCGTTAAGTAAGTGTTAAAGTCGATGATTCCAATTGGAAGCGTATTATATCTGAATGAGTTATAGAAACTTGCCACGTAAGATGGCAAACTGTATTTCGTGTAAAGATCCGCAAGTAGTTTGAGCCCTTGATAGGATTTTTCAGAATTAATTGCAGTGGTTAGTCCGTCTGCAGAGTAAATCGATCCTCCATATTGGTAGATGAACGCTGAAGTTTGATAGAACCACTTCAGTGAAGTTCCTCCACTGGTCGGATAATAGAAATTCATGCCATATCTTTGAAGGGTTGGCAACATGTCGATGACATCATCCCAAGTCGATGGCACGGAAAGACCAAGTGCATTCATGGTATCAATACGATAGACAAGTGCATGAAATTCAAGGGTTTCAGGAAGGGCATATACTTTGTCTTCCAAAATATATGGAATGAATGCTCCTGGGCTGAATTTGTCCGCTACATCCCAAAAATCAGGGAAGACCGTCATGTCTTGAAGAGCACCACGGATGGCAAGGTCAAAAGGCATATAGGAAGCAAGTCCAAGAGCAACGTCCGGTGTTTGGTTTGCGGCATTGGCAAGAATCAATTTATTAGCGTCTGGCATGATTGATATCTTGATTTGTGTGCCGGAGTTCGCGAATTGTTGATCCGCCATCTTTTGCATTAAATCCACATAAATCAACGACCGATTTACCCAAACATTCACGGCATCAGGGTTACTCTCAGTGATATATTTCTTCTCAGTGAAAGATGCTGTAAAAGAGCGAATTCCACTTCCAAGTTTTTGGAAGAAAGTCGCATTTGCTTTTTCAAATGATTCATCGTTGAAAATTGTGAATGAGTCTAGATAGAGTGGTTGTCTGCTTACGTTGGTAAGCGAGTCTCCAAGCATTTGAGTGATGGATCCCGTTCCACTGTAAAGAGCATCGAGGTAAAGAGGAATCTTGTCGGGTTCTTCCAAAATGGTTTGAAGTGCAGCCACTGCGGTCTTCAAGTAAGCCAGCGTCGCAGAACGATCAAGTTCGTCTGAATACTCTGAGAGCGTTACAACGGCATGTTTGATGATAACGTCGTAAGCTTCAAGATAGGATACGGTTTCGGGAATGTAATTCGTGAATTCCCATTTTCTATTTTTGTCAATGTTGACGCCAGTGATTTTCAAGATGTTGAGTGCAAAAGCATTGATATGGTCAACAAGGAGTTGAATATTTCTCAGTTCTTCATTGACTTGATCGATTTCAGCACGGAACGTGACTGTATGGAGTCCTGCTGTCAAGTAAATGTCATAAGCTCCACTATCGCCACTCAAAATCTCGTTTGCCCAGGTGCTTTGTCCTGTAACGCCAAATTGATAGTTATTCAATTCTTCAAAAGGAATTTCTCCATCGATATAAATGGTACGGAAAACGGAAAACTCTTCTTTGTCATTTAGGTAATGCAAATTGAAATTATAAAGTCCATCTTCTTCTACAGTAAAGGAATAAGTTACTTCCTGTCCTGAACGATACCATGCACCACCATTGATAACATTAAGTTTTTTATCTACGGCATCATAAGGTGATACGGAAGGAGATGCGAAAGAGTAAAGACGTACATAGGATGAGTTCTTACTAATATATTCAGTTGCATTGATGTCAAGGTTCAAACTTGGATGTGAAGCCAAATCATATTGCGTAATGTAAGCGTCATAACTTGGAAGAATTTGAGGGCTCCTTACTTCCAAATCGCCAAAAAGAACGGCTCCGTCCATGATGTTATCAATCTTTACCGTGTTGACTCCGGCATTGAAATGGAATAACAAAGGATTCGTTGTCGTGTAGGTGTTGTTATACATTGGTAATAACTTCCAACCAATGATTCTACTTTGTCCAGGGAGTGACTCATCTCCGTATGTATCCAAAGTGAATACTTTTGAGTCGTCTTCCCAATATAGTGGCACATCAACCGTTTTAGAATCGTCGAACTGATAAACATCATTCACTTTGACTGCAATCGTCAAATTGCTCAAAACGGATTCTTTGACGTAATAATCGACGTAAATGTAATAAAGACCTTCTGTCGCAACATTGACAGTATACGTCGCTTCGCCCTCGGCTTCCAAATCGATTGCTTTGGTTCCAGTGTATGAATAATCTTCAGCTGCGGACGTTCCACCTAATGTCGCCGTTGCAGATGCAAGTCCATATGTAATTTCATTGTCTTCAAGAAAACTGATGTAGGAATAACGAGTGATGTAATCTCCGCTTCCCTTGATGACGTCAAGAGCTGCAAGGTATTCCGTTTCACTAATTTCATCCTTCCAAGCAAGATAATCTGAATGGGAAAATGGATTGTTGAAAACCAGCATGAATCCGCCTATAAAGACAAGCAAGATAATCAGTGGTTTTATAAGTCTGGTCAACTTCATGAAATTACCCCCAAAAGTCTGATTTTGATTCAAATATGCAATATGTAAACCGTAACATATGGGTAATTATATCATATATTGTACTCCGATGTCTAGGTGGAAACACCGATTTAAGAAAAATAAAAGGTGTGTTTACACACACCTTTTTTGACTGTTATTCAAAATCGGACGCACTATAGCCGTAGTACATCTGCAATCCGAGTTTAATCTTGTCGAATGCATCAGAGAAGCGTTGGTTTGAAGCTGCATTCCACGTCGGCAACAATGCTTGAATCGTTGATGTAAAGTCGGTGTCAAATTTCTGTTTACCACCGTTTAACTCAGGATTCCAATAGTTGTTCCACTCGTATAGAATTGCTTGTGAAGAACCTTCATAGGAATAAGTCCAAGGGAACGCCTTATCAGAAACATCCCAGAATTGTCCAGATTCATAAAGTCTCAATACTTCTTGGAAGCCTGGCATCAAATAGTCACCATCACCATTTACAGCTCCGAAACGGATATGTTTTTGTGGCGTATACCAGTAAGCCATTTGATCAGCAAACATGTCACCAGTCACGACTGGCATTGAATCGTTCAAAGCTGAAGAATAGACACTGTATCCAGCTGTTTCACTAGTTGCGATATCGATGAATTCTTGCTCTGCTCTTGCTTGGAATGAACGAGAATCAGCACACCAGAAAACACCAAATGTATAAGTAAGTTGAATCTTCAATTCTTCTTCTGGAGTACAAGCTAAGTCTCCATCTTCCAAACAGAAGTTATAAATTGCCATTGGGTCAAGAACCATTCCAAATGTATTATCTTGGTAATCAGTTGCAGGTCTTGGATAGATATCCCAATCCTGAATATTACATTTTGCCCACCAGTCAGTACTAGTTTCAGCACAGTCACCCATCATCCAAGGTTGTCCATCAAATGTCAACAGATATCCTTGACGGAAAAGATGATAATCCCATGATCCTGCATTTGCATAAAGTGATACAACAGGTCCACTTCCATCAGGAATCGATAAATTCTCCTTATCATAATTTCCCCAGAAAGTGCTGTCTACCCATTCATGAATATAAGGTAGAAGAGCTCTGACTTGTGAAGAATCTAGGTTTACAGCAGGTGCACTTCCATTGTATTCTGCCATCGATTGTCTAATTGTAGTAGTACCAGTTTCGATGAAAGAAAGAGGAGTGTCCATTGCGCCAAAATACAAGTTTTCAGCGTCAGTTGAATAATGGGAGACGAAATCAGTATATTCGTCAATGTCCCAATCATAGTTTGGAACTTCAATTCCATTCGCATCAGCTAATGTTTTATTAACGTATACGCCCCAAGGAAGGATGTATTGTGGTAATCCAGCTTGGAATCCATAATAGTTCATCATTTGCATTACGGATGGGTTTAAGGCTTGATATAGAGGATCATCTTCATAACGACTTAAGTCAGCGACGATACCTTTGGCAACGGATCCGCTAAGATCCATAGCAGCCCAAATGGATGGAAAACGTCCTTCAGCGTCTGCGTAGTTTTCCAAAGTTTGGCTAACATTGTCAGGTCCGCCTGATTTGAAATATCCATTGATGACGACGTTTGGATAAATTTCATTGAAAGCTTTGGCAACGGCATAAGCTGCTGCGTCGTTTTGTGCAGTTAGATCATCTCTTGTATAGTCTTGATGGCCCAAATCATAGAGAGTATTCCCTGATCCGCTCCATAAAACGATATCGATGATGCCTGTTACGTTTTTATCTAATCCAGTGTCGGATTCGATGTTTGTTAATTCAGTTGTTGTCGTATTTCCGGAAGTTGTAGTCGTTGTAGAAGTTACCGCCGTCGTTGTCGTGGTTTCTCCACATCCAACGAGAACGAATAGAAAAACAAGAACAACGGAAAACGTTAATATCTTTTTCATTTCATTCCTCCTAATTTATATATACGATGATATTTTATCATATCGGTAAAGCGTTTTCAATACTTTTTATGTAATAGGTTACATAATTTTTTAACACAATCAATTGCCCAAACATAAATCAATGTTTCGTTGTGTTTTTGATACCCAGAAAATCAAGCATTTCTTCATATTCTTGGTTTGATAGATTGTTTTCATTTACCAATCTTTTCAAAATTCGATCAAGAGGTTCTTCCAATTCCCACCAGTGTAAATCTCTGAATTTCAATAAAAGATTATTGAGTTTAGTTTTCTCTGGATTATTCTCTAACCAGACTTTAGCTGGAAAATCAGCCGTTTTTTGAGTGTGACAAACATCTAAAGAATTCATTGTGACTGTTTCTGTGTAAGAAATATCAGATACGTTCGCTCCGATATAAATGGTATATTCGCCTTTTTCAACAAGGAACTCTTTCTTTGAAGCGGAGTAGACCTCAAAATCTTCAGAGACTAACTCGAGGCAGACTGTCTTTGTTTCATTTGGTTTCAATGACACTTTTGAAAATGCCTTCAGCATCTTCTTCGGGTGGATGAACTCTTGTTTGGGATATCCTACGAAAAGCAAAACGGTTTCTTTTCCTTCTAGGTTTCCTGTGTTTTTAACGTCGACGCTCACAATGACCTTGTCTTGTTTGTTTATTTCTTTGCTTGATACCCTGAAATTCGAGTATTCAAACGAAGTATAACTTAGTCCGAATCCAAATGGAAATGAGGTTGAAATTTCATGTGTATCAAAGAAACGATACCCCGTAAATAACCCTTCGGGATAAGGTGCTTCAATTCCTGATGATGGAAATCCTGGATATGTTGAAGTGTTCTCAATTCGTTTAGGAAAAGTTTCAGAGAGTTTTCCTGAAGGATTTAATTCACCAAAGAGTATTTTTGCAAGTGGTTTTCCACATGCAGAACCTAAAAACCATGATTGTATCAATCCACTGACCTGATGAATAAAAGCCTCAACGGCAATCGCAGACCCACTAGAATTAATGATGACGATATTTGAAGTCAACTTGCTTGCTTGAAGAACGAATTTCACTTGTTCACTTGGCAAATCCAATGACTTTCGATCAAATCCTTCACTTTCAATCTTTGAAGTCGTGCCAGTGAAGATAAGTACTTTTTTGTGTTTTTTAATGGCTTCAGCTATTTCTTCGGTAAATTCATAACCATCATAAAAAGCTACTTTAGCTTTTTGCTCGATTTCAGATAAAGGATTTTCTGTAATGTATGGAAGAAGATCTGCGCTTCCGCCTCCTCCAATTCTAGGATCCTTAGCTAAACTACCAAGTATAAGGATATTATCCGTTGATTTTAAAGGAAGAATTCCATTGTCGTTTTTAAGTAAGCATATCGCTTCTTCTGCGACTTTGGAAGCGACGAGATGGTTTTCATCAAAGTTCGTTAATTTGCCGTAATTAGGATTTGATAACATCCAATCATAGGCCTTCAAAATTCTCAAAACAGTTTTATCAATCAGTTGCAAATCATATTTTCCAGTAAGAACATCTTGGATGAAGGCATCTTTCCATTCGGACTCTGGCATTTCGATATCTAATCCAGAAAGCACGCTTTTCCTTTTGTCTTGGACTGCACCCCAATCGGAGATGACGATTCCTTCAAATCCCCAGGAATCCTTTAATAGATTCTGAAGAATAAAAGGATTTTCAGAAGCATAAACACCACCGATTTTGTTGTAAGATGACATAACTGTCAATGGGTGCGCCTTCTTCACGACCTTCTCAAAAGGATAGGCATAAAGTTCCCTAAACGTCCTTTCATCAACAACCGAAGAGATGAATCTTCTAGAATGTTCTTGTTCATTCAAAACGAAATGTTTTAGTGACGTTCCAACGCCCTGAGATTGAACGCCCAAAACGTAAGAGGTTGCCATTTTAGCAGTTAAAACAGGGTCTTCGGAATAGTATTCAAAATTTCTTCCTGCAAGCGGGCTTCTTTTTCCATTGATTCCAGGAGCTAAGATGACATCTACTTTATAGTGATTGCACTCTTTTGCGATGGTTTCGCCTACTTGACGAATCAAGTCGGGATTCCATGTGGAAGCCATTGCAGATGCTGATGGAAACATGGTCGCAGGTTGACGTTTGTGAGGATTTCCACCTTGTTCAAAGAGGTTCTCATAAGCACGTAGTCCATGTGGTCCGTCTCCAACTGTAAAATCACGGATTCCAAGTCTTGGAATCCCGTTAAAAAACCAATTATGTTTGCCTGTGAGTAAAATTGCTTTTTCCTCTAAAGTCATTTCATTGAATACTTTTTTTATGTCCAAGGGGTTTCCTCCTTGTATGAATGTCCAGTTCCGAAAGGATATAATATTACCACCGGATTGTAAACCTCACTATTGATGGTCATTCCAATTCCAGCAACAGTTAATGGCCAAGTGACAGGTAATTTCCCAGTAAAATCATAATCGCCGTAAAGTACGTCTGCGATGCCGTGTCCCGCTTCGGTTCCAGGAAGCCACGCCATAACAATGGCATCAAAAAGTGGAAGATAAGATCCTAGAATCATGGGACGGCCTGCAACAATTAAAGCAACAACTTTCTTTCCTGCGCTTTTTGCAAGCAAAACCTGATCCAAAACATCTGAATTGGTCGATGTCGCTGTTGCTCCTGTGAGTGTTGGATAGTCATTGTCTCCATTATATTCTGCATAAGGATTTTCAGACAAAACGACAACGACGGTATCTGCTTGAGAAATATCTTGAACGATGGTACCTGTTGTATTAGAAACAGCTTCTCTCATTCCAGCTAGAATCGTGGTTCCCGGAGTTAAACTCCGATTGGCGTCTCCTTGCCAACTGATGGTCCATCCGCCGCAAAGAATTCCAATGTTACTTGCGCCTTCACCAATCACGGCGACATTTTCATCCTTGGAAAGTGGTAAAGCCTGATTATCGTTTTTGAGTAGAACTAAAGATTCCCTGACTGCTTCTCTTGCGACTGCTTTATTTTCGTCTGTGTTGAAAGCATCGTCATAAGAGAGGCGATAATAAGTTTGTGTTGATTCATCATAAAATTCATCTGAAAACAATCCCATTTTATACTTTATAATCAAGATTCTTCTGACGGCATCATTGATTCGATTGATTGAAATATCTCCAGCTTGAACAGCCGCAATGATATTCGTGATTGCGTCTTTCCAACTCCAAGGTTCCATCAGCATATCCACACCAGCGTTGATTGAAGCGACCAATTGATCGTAATAATCGCCTGGAAGTTGATGAATGGCCTCATAATCGGAAATCACGAATCCGTCAAATCCCATTTCGTCTTTCAACACTTCTTGAATCCAATATTCGCTTGCATGCATTTTTTCTCCATTAATGGAGCTATAAGATATCATAATTGTGTAAACGCCAGCTTCAATGGCGTCATAATATGGTTTGAGGTGAATGGCACGAACTTCTTCTTCGGTTAGGGTCGCATTTCCTTGGTCATGCCCTCCGTCGGTTCCTCCGTCAGCTACGAAATGCTTTGCGCTCGCACCGATGCAATAGCTTTGAAGTCCTTCAATGTAAGGTCCTGCCAAACCAGCTACGAGATCAGCCGATTCTGACATGGATTCGTACGTTCTTCCCCAAGAGATATCTTGAACGACACCAATCATCGGAGCGAACGTGTAGTTCATTCCCGTCACCCTGATTTCTCTTGCAGTAACGAGTCCGATTCTTGTCATCAATTCAGGGTCATTGGCTGCGCCAAGACCAATATTATGTGGAAAAATCGTCGCATGATAGACGTTGTTGTCTCCGTGGACGGCATCGAGTCCGTAAATGATTGGAATTCCGGAAGACGAAGTTCTGGCAGCGTCTTGAAATCCTTTATACATCAAATACCAATTATAGGCATCATTTGTGGAAGGGGCTGACCCTCCACCGCTCAGGATTGAGCCAAGGTTGTAGTCTCTAATATCACTGTCCGAAACGCCATTTTTTTCTGCTTGCATCATTTGTCCGACTTTTTCTGCTAAAGTAAGAGAATTGAGTAAATTGTCAATATAGTCATAATCAACGACAAGGTCATCGCAATAAGAGCCTTCATAGTTTACCGTTGAAGTGTCTGTTAAAAAGGTCGTGGTTGTGGACGAAGTCGACGTTGTGGTAGTTGATGTTGTGGTTTGGCTTGTGGTAACGGAAGTATCCGTTGAAGTTGTGGTTGTCGTTGTTAAAGAACAAGCCATAGAAAAGGTTGTTAATAATAGGATAATTCCTACAAGTAATTTTTTCATGGTTTATGATCCTTCCTGTAAATATGTCCAATATAGAGTCGTTAGAGAATTTCTTGGCAAAGTAACCGTGAAAGTATGATCTCTCCAGTGGACAGTGGTTGTTTTTTCTGCTCCGTCATTGAAGAGCACTAATGTGACTTTACCATTGCTATCAACGAATCCTGTCGATAATATTGCGGTTGAAGAGCTTTTCACGTAAATCTTTTTGGCACCGGATGCGATATCCTTGTTGAAATGTCCAGTCACGTAGCCATCGGCTTCCAAAGTGTATCCGTGACTTCCGTCAATAGGAACGCTCAAGAGCCCGGTGCAGTTGCCGCATCCGCCTAAATGAACGGTTCCTTGTGGGTCTAATACAATATTCCAATAAGTGGTACCAGAAGCAAACCGGTTATAGGCTTCAAGATACATTCTTCTTAAAGACCACTCCATGTTGCTTTCTACGTCTTTATAGGTTGTAATTGCGGTACATTCTGTCATGAATACTTCTACTTCGGGGTTATTCTCATGCAAGTAATCGAGGTAGTCATACATATCATTTTCGTTTCCGCTGTAGCAGTGAACTCCAATGGAATTGATGTAAACCGAAGCGGCACTACTTTGTAATACCGTCACAGGGAAATCAATTAAAGTGCCAGATCCATCAACTGTATTATGGTCCCAAATCATGACGCCAGTTTCTAACCCGCTTTCAACGATTTTTGGTCCCAAGAAATCACGGATGAAGATTTTTGTCGTATCTGTCGTCCAAGTCATTCCAGGGTAATCCCAAGTTCCGTTATACGGCTCGTTTTGGACGGAAAGATACCGAATATGAATTCCTAAAGTATCCATTTCTTCTAAGTAACGGATCAAATAATTTGCATAGGAATTGTAGTATATTGTTTTCAATGCTCCACCATAAAGACTTTTGTTTGTCTTCATCCATGCAGGAGCACTCCATGGTGCGGCAATGAATACGATGTCTGGATTGATTTCGAGGGCATCTTGGAGGATTGAAATGATTTGAGCGTCTTTTTCAAGTGTAAAATTCGCAAGTTCCATGTCAGCGACGTTTCCTACGGTATCGTCATAAGTGTAGTGTCCCATTTCGCTTGTCACGAAATCGCTCGCGCCAACTGTCAAACGAACGAGTTGGATATGAAGTCCACTCTCTGAAAAGAGATAATTCACGATTTGATCGCGGTCTGGAGATTGACTGATGACATAGGCACTTGACTGTGTCAATGCAGCACCAGTGCCATAAAAAGTTTGATAAGTCAGATTTTCTGCAACTGTGATGTTCGTTATTGTCGACGATGAAGAATCCCATCCTGAGATTGATAGATTTGGTTCGAATAATTTTGTTCCATTTGATGAATATCCTAATACTTCTACGTTTGAAACATCTGCCGAAGTGGTCGTGACAAAAGTAACGTCATCCGTAGTGGAAGTCGTTTCAGAAGTGGTTGTGGTTGTATCAGACGTTGAAGTTGTGGTAGTTGTTGTATTGTCACACGCTACTGCTGTAAATGAGATAAAGAAGAGTAGGCTGAAAAATAATAATTTTTTCAAATTTTTAAGATCCCCCTCTCGACTAATCCACGGAAATTCCATCCGCTATTGTAATCGCTAATTTTATAAGACCAGAAAATCCAACCTGTAACTTTTGAAAAAGCCTTCAATTGGTTTTCAGCGAATTTGTGTTCAAATTCAAAACGTGTTCCGTCATATTCGATTTGTCTTGCGCCTAAACTCCATTCACCAACAACAACTGGAATGACTTCTTCCATTTTTACTAGTCTTTTTTCCGTTTCAAAAGGAACATTTAAAAACTCTTCGGCGTTCATGTGGTCAAAGTGGTTTCCAAAGCATTGATAGACATGCGTATCTAATATGACGTTGTCCCAATGATGACTTTGGAAAAATGGACCCCAATGTTCAAGATGAAAAGCATCGTGAAAGACGATGGCAGTTTCAGCTTTTAAAATTGGCCGTAACACTTCGTAACTTCTTTCATAGAAGTCTTCGATAAGATTCAGGTCGATGGTCATATGCGGTTCATTGAGAACTTGAAGTGAATGAAGAGCAGGATGATCTTTATATCGAAGGGCAATTTCTTTCAAAACCGAAATGGTCGTAGTGATGTTTTGTGGATCAAGATGCCAAGTCATTACACCATCGATTCCACCATTGTCAAACCCATTTTGACTTCCAGGAGCGGAATGGAGGTCAAGCATAACCTTCATCCCTTCTGCATGAATGAAATCCATCGCTTTGTCAAGATAAAGGAGCGGTGAATGATAAGGAAACTCAGAAGGAAATTTCTCTGGAAATAGCCACCAAGGAATTGGAATTCTCACAACGTTGATTCCTAGTTTTTTTAACCAAGCAATATCTTCTCTTGTAATCCAAGTCTGCCAGTGTTGGGTCAATTTTTCTAATGCATTGGGATCGTTTGTGACAAAAGAGGTTTCGCATCTTGCAGGGTTGGATGTATCATCAAAAAGCGTCGGTTTCATCCAACGCTCAAGTACGAACCATCCACCTAAATTGACTGATTTAATCTTTTCCATATGTTCTCTATAGCAGAATCGTCATGATAGAATGTGGCAAAGAAACGACACTTTCATTTCCGACATTAAACTGCTCTTCCTTGTCTGATTGATTTAAAACAACGGTAACGATTTGATGATTTGGATTAACGAATGCAAGAACCTGTAAATTGTCTATATCAAGTGCTGATTCAATTCGGTAAGCACCTTGCTTTACGTATTTCGAAATTTGACCAATATAATAGTATGAGGATTCAAGTATTAATCTTTCAGGAAAAATGTCGATAATTATTGGAGCGTCGCAAACATTGTTGACGTGATTTGGACCGCCTAGATTGTCTAGAAACAAGTTCCAGTCAATGTAGCCTTGGCACCAGTTTTCAAGATCTCCGAACATGTTTCTTGCATAGCGTTCTCCTGTGCTCCAGTCTTGTAGATGGACGCCCATTTCGACGCATCCTTCTGTAAATAAGAGCCCTTTGTCTGGAAATAACTCATGTACTTTTCCGACGTTTTCAAACGCTTCGCTCACATACCAATGGAATCCAGTTCCCCAGACATATTGACTGGTTTCTGGGTCGCTTAAAATCGGAGTGACTCGTTCGACGATGATATCTCTGTTATGATCCCAAACGAGGATATTTACGTCTTTTGCAGAGGAGTTCTTCATCGTCGGTCCCAAATGTTTCTTGACGAAATTGCCCTCTTGTTCAGGTGAATAGATACAGGAGTCCCATCTTTGAACCGCTGCAGGTTCGTTTTGAACGGTGATTCCCCAAATGGTCATGCCTTGTTTGCGGTAATGTTCAATGAATTTTACGTAGTAATTCGCCCAAGACGGAGCGAATTCTTCTAATAGATGTCCACCTTTGATTGGAGAATTGTTGTCTTTCATGAATGCAGGTGGCGTCCATGGAGAAGCTAGAAGTTTGATCGGTTGTCCGCTGATTTTTTCAGCTGCTTTGATGGTCGGAATGACATAGGTTAAGTCTCTTGAAATGTCAAAAGTCTTTAAGTCCTTGTCTCCTTCTTCAATGTAGGTGTAACTTGACAAAGAAAAGTCGCATCCATGAATGGAAACTCTACCGATGTTGTATCCAATTCCTTTTTCCGGGTCAAAATAAAGCTCGAGAGCCAATTTTCTAGTTTCTTCGTTGACGCGATATAGGTTATAGCAGGCAGACTCAGTGAATGCACCACCGAAGCCGATAATCTCCTGATACTTAATATTGGCATTTAAATTCAGTGTTTTGAGCCCTAACTTGTGACCCTTTAAGACGTCTTTTGTTTCAGATAAGCGAAATGGGGTATTTTTCGCTGTTACAATCACTTTTAACATAGGCTTTCTCCTTTGATGTGTAACTGCTTACATATATATATTATACAATGAAATATCTTTGATTTCAAGCAATAGGTTAACAATGAAAAGAAGGTTGTTGTCAACCTTCTATTCTTCTATAATGTCATAGTATCTGACGTAGTCAATTTCAAACAGCGAAGGGAAATCTTCTACTGCGACGTCTCCGCCCCAAGTTCCTCCGATGGCCTGATTCAAAATCAGGTAATACGGTTTGTCGAAAGGCCATCCGAGTTCATCGGTCACATACCCTTCTTGGTTTCTTTCATATTTGGCAAAAGACTTCTTGTCAATGAAAAATTCAATATAATCTTTGGTCCAGTCCATTGCGTATTCATGGAACCCATCTGTAATTCCTTCAATAATCTCAAAATGGGTTCTTTGAGTTCTTCGAACGTGGTTATATAGTTCTGTGTGAAGACTGACATGAATGTTTCCAAAGAGCGGATGAACATGTTCCATAATGTCGATTTCTCCACATCTTGGCCACGGAATATTCTTTTCCTTTTTATCGGTAGGCATCATCCAAATCGCTGGCCAAGCCCCTTTTGCCTTTGGGATTTTGGCACTGATTTCGAGTCTTCCATACATGAAGTGCTTTTTACCAAAAGTCGTAATTCTTGCGGAAGTATAAGGGCTACCTTCATAATCTTCTATTCTACCTTCGATTGTCAAAAGTGAGTCTTTGACAAAAGAGTTTCTACCTTCAGTATAATACTGAATTTCTCCGTTGCCCCATCTTTTAGAGCCTAAATCATATTCCCATTTATCTGGGTTGATGCTCCCGGGGACGTCAAATTCATCGGACCAGGTCAATAAATATTTTTTCATTGTTTTTCTCCTAAAATAATTGTGATGGTATCGCTATTTAAAACCATGTCTTTTTTGATGGTAAATGAATCCTTATTGTACGCTAGTAATTCACTTCCACATTGAACCTCATGAATTTCATAACTGCCATAATCCAAGTGCAATGGATTCAAGTAACGAATTAAAATCGGCTTATCTTTGAAAAGGATGTGTAAAGAAGCAACGCCATCCAAAAAGTGATGGTTTCTCAAATGAGGTTGGACTACGAAATCGCCAAAAGATCCGTACACTCCGAAGATTTGTTCAACAAGAGTAATGATTACCCATGAAGCTGAGCCTGTTAGGAAGTGATACATTCCTCTTCCGTCTGGTGCAATATACTCAGGAATTCCTGGAAGAATTTTTGATTGATTGATGTCTTGCAGGTAATCAGCAAGATCATCCAAAATTTGAGCGCCCTCTTTTACAAACCCATTATCTAGAAGTGAATAAGCGTACATGATTGTCATGTGAGAGAAAAACGCTCCATTTTCTTTATGTCCGAATGCAAAGCCCATGAATCTTCCCAGATTCATTTTGTTTACGCCAAAATTTGAATTGAGGCGGTAGCTTGATGGAGGGGATACATAGAGATATTGTTTTGTTGTATGTATGATTTTCTCGATTTGCTCCTTCGACGCATTATGGGCCATTAAAGGAAACACTTGCCCTGTCAATGTCATTTTAACAGGTTTATCAAGACTCTCAACACGAATTCCATCGTTATCATAGTATCCGTTATACGCTCCTAGAGTCCCTTTTTCCATCCATTCTTGAGTGTTCAGTAATTTCATCATGGATTTTGCTTTATTTGATAAGTCATGAATCAGGAAATCTATGTCCAATTCGATGGTTTTTCCGCTCAATTCATGTTGGATTGAATCAAAATAAGAAATCAATTTATGTTGCTTATCTTTGGGAGATAACGATTGTAATTCAGAAGCATCCATCAATGCACTAAACTCTTCAAAGAATGTGAAATGCGTTTCGCCAATCGACTTCAAATGATTCAGTATTTGAACAATTTTCTTGAGATTTCCTATATATAGATGCGTGAACGCAACAGTTTCTCCGGCCTTTTTGGCCATATCGAATCCGTCGTTCCAATCTGCGTCTTCAATCCTGATGTTGCCGTGAGCGCCGACATTGTAAAATGCGGTAAGGTTCTCCACCAGAAGATGCTCGAGAATGGTTCCTTGATACGGAATGCCTTCTCGTGTCATCAAACTCGATCCATTTTCGCCTTCATAATCTGAATCGATTCTCTTTGTATAGTGTGAAAATTTATCTTTGAAGTATCCTTGTTTTTCAAATAAAATGGAAGTGTCTCCGGTCCGATTCAAATAAAATTGAACTGTGACAAACGGCCAAGCCCCGTGATCTGACCAGACTCTTACAATCTTATTTCGGTCCGCTTTGAATTCGCCGGATAAATCGCCTATGATGGTTGCGTTAGATCCGTCAATCCGAACACCTTTGAAGAAACTGACGATGTTGTCTCTAACGGCACTTGGATTTTTTAGCACGAGTTCCAAAGAGTCTTGCCAAAGATCTCTCCATCCTCTTCCGCCTCGTCCATAATCGTGGTGGGGCATAAAGGAGTTTCCATAAATTCTTCGAACCAAAGGTTGAATTCCAACATGTCGGTACCAGCCCGACAGTGAAATGTTTTTTATTTTGAAGTTTGTAGTAATCAAATCTGTTTTCCAAAACGCTTTGTTTTCCTCGAGAAGTGCATCAAAACAAAGATCTGAAAGTTGTTCTTGATTTTGAATCAAGGATTCAATGTTTGAATGAATCTCAAATGAGACGATGAATTCAATCTTTCCATCTTGAGGGATAACTACTTTAGAGAATTCAATTCCGCCCAAGGCTTCATATCCTTCAAAAACGTCTCCGATAATGTACGGATTCTCACAAGAGTTCACGACAACATTAGGATAGAAAAGGTCTTTGCCTTCTCCAATAAATTCATCAAGTTTTGGCCAATACCGAGTGATATCAGAATGACCTGATGACTTGGCAAATACGCCATAGGCGTAAGAATTGGGATGATGACCTCTTTCATCGAAAGAAAGACTTGGTTGATTGATGATGCCATGACGAGTAATGTGAATTCGATTCAAAAGAGAAGTCACATGACGGTGATCTCTTAAATTGTCCGCAGATCTACCGAAGATTGGAATTCCAACAACCGTTCTAACAGATAGTGACTGCGTTGATTTATTTGTAAATACAACTTTGTGAAGTTCAAGCCACCGTTTATTGGTGGGAACGAAACTAGTGATTTCAACTTCAAATTGTGGATTTTTACGAAGGATTTTTTGATAAAGCAATCCATTTTCAAGGGTCACTTCATCTGGAAAAGATTTTTGATAAGGTGTTAGACCCGTCACATTCCAGATGGTACCATCTACGTTAAAAAAGATGTTTCTTGCATTTAGAGGATTCTTTAAATCTTCCCCTGAAGCCGGAATCATTCCAAAGTGATTTTGATCGATTTTGATGTCGCCATGCAAGGTAGGCGTAATTGCGGATTTCATCCCAGAATAATTGAACAAAGGAAAGTAAAGACCGCTGAACTGGTCGATATGCGGGATGGAATAGGAGCCGTCTTCACGAAAGGAAATCTGTGTTTTGATAGGGACTCCTCCTCTCTATGTAACCGTATACATATATTATATCATACTAGTCTTTTTTGTTAAGTTTTTTTTTCAAAAAAAAGAGCCGAATCAATGTCGGCTCCATAGGGTCAAACGAATTATGCTTTAATAAATTGATCAACATTCAATACAAAAATTGTCGCTCCACCAACTTGAACCTCAACCGGAGTGGAAGAGAAAATTCCAAACTCGGATGATATGGCATTCGGCACCAATTTTGTTCTTCTTTTCGACGTTTCAGATATCACTTGGATACATTTGTCCAATAGTTCATCTTGCACGCCGATAATCATGGTTGTATTACCGCTCATCAAGAATCCACCCGTTGTCGCAAGCTTTGTCACAAAGAAGTTCTCTTTGATCAATGTCTTGATTACTTTACTAGCATCTTCATTTGACACGATTGCCATTACTAGTTTCATAATACACCACCACCTTTTTGGTTATTCTATCATAATGGACAAGATTTTTAAAGACCATTCATGAAAATATCGTCTGAAAATCAGTCATTTCGAGACAAAATCATAAAAAAAACACCATTTCTGGTGTTTTGTTATCCTATTGAACCTGTCATTTCAAGTTTAATCAACTGATTGAGTTCAACTGCGTATTCCATTGGCAATTCTCTTGCGAATGGCTCGATGAATCCCATAACAATCATTTCCGTCGCTTCTTCTTCTGTAAGTCCACGACTCATCAAGTAAAAGAGCTGTTCTTCAGAAACTTTCGAAACGGTTGCCTCGTGTTCAATCTGTCCTTTGAAGTTCTTGACAACATTCGTGGGTAAGGTGTCAGAAGTCGATAGGTTATCGACTAGAATCGTGTCGCATTCAATCTTGCTTCTGGCGCCAGTTGCACCAGGCGCTTGAGTAACCATGCCACGATAGTTGACTTTTCCGCCTTTGTTGGCAATGGATTTCGAGATAATCTTGCTTGAAGTGTTTTTCCCAATGTGAATCATCTTCGCTCCGGCATCTTGGATTTGACCCTTTCCAGCGAATGCGATTGAAATCGTCGTTCCTTTGGAGTAGTCTCCTCTTAAAATGCAGGAAGGATATTTCATATTGAGACCAGACCCGATGTTTCCATCTATCCATTCCATATGTCCGCGTTCATAGACAACGGAACGTTTTGTAACAAGATTGATGATATTATTTGACCAGTTTTGGACGGTCGAATATCTGCAGTAAGCATTTTTCTTGACGAAAATCTCAACTACGGCGGCGTGGAGGGAATCGTTTGAATAAATCGGTGCTGTACATCCCTCAACATAGTTTAGAGAAGCCCCGTCTTCAACAATAATCAGTGTTCGCTCAAATTGTCCCATTTTCTCGGTATTAATTCGAAAATAGGATTGTAAAGGTTTCTCAATCTTAACGCCCTTTGGGACATAGATAAAAGAACCACCGCTCCATACGGCAGTATTCAGTGCTGCATATTTATTATCTTTATAACTAACCACTTTTCCGAAATATTCTTTGAAGATTTCAGGATGCTCACGAAGAGCCGAATCCGTGTCTAAAAAGACGACACCTTGTTGAGTCAATTCTTGAATGGTTGAATGATAGACGGCTTCGCTGTCAAATTGAGTGGTGACACCAGCAAGATATTTTTGTTCTGCTTCGGGAATTCCTAGTTTGTTAAATGTGTCTTTGATTTCACTTGGAACGTCTTTCCAATCGTTTTCGACGCGGTTCGAAGGTTTGATGTAATAAATGATATCTTCAAAATCGATAAAGGACAGATCTGGCCCCCAACTTGGGTTGGGTTTGTCCAGAAAAGCTTGATAAGCTTTCAGACGGATGTCAAGCATCCACTGAGGCTCTCCTTTCATTGCGGAAATTTCCGCAACGATTTCTTTCGATAGACCTTTTTTCGTTTGAAATACACTTTTTGAGTCCGTACTAAATCCATATTTATAGTCGCTGACGATGCCTTCGACATTAGCTCTTTCTTTGTCGCTCAAGGGGAATACCTCCTTATTTCTTGATTGTATCCAAAAATGCTTTCCAGGAAATGGATGCACATTTGATTCTTGCCGGGAAAAGACGTACGCCGGCAAAGACTTCCGCTTCTTCCAAATCGATGTCTGGATCAATCGATTCATTTGAAACCATTCTTAAATAGTTGTTTGCGATTGCTTCCGCTGTTTCCACTTTTTTTCCAATCATAGTTTCTGTGAGAACAGATGCGGAAGCACAACAGATGGAACATCCGCTGCCTTCAAAACGGCAATCTTCAACGATGCCGTCATTGCATTTGCTTTGAATGGTCACATCATCCCCACAACTCGGGTTTTTGATATGTTTTGTATGATAACTTGGATCATCTATTAACCCTTTATTCCTTGGATTTTTATAGTGTTCCATGATGACTTCCCTGTATAAGTTCTCTAAATTAGCCAAAATATCACTCCTAAAATCCCATGTTTTTGAAGAACAAAATCGCTTCTTTTGTCGTTTCGACAAAACGGTCAATGTCTTCCTTATTATTATAAAGATAGAATGAAACCCGAAGGCAAGACTGAATACCTAAGAATCGGGTAACGAGTTTTGCACAATGTTGACCCGCTCTCATGCAGATGTTTTTATCGGCGTAATAAGTGACGGCGTCGTGTGGGGGTACATTCTTTAAGTTAAACGATATGATTGCAGTATCTGTATTCGGATTGTAGATTTCAATTCCTTCGATGGTGTTTAGCTTTTCAATTGCATAAGCATAAAGTTCCATGCAATAGGATTCGATTTCTTTGATTGAGTATCGATTAAAATATTCGATGGTATCTCTAAATGCGATGAAACCGGCAACAGGCATCGTTCCAGCCTCAAACTTGTAAGGTGTGTCCTTATAGGTTGCTTCTGTCAAAGTAACATCGTCATTCATGTCTCCACCGAATTCAATTGGATTCATTTGATCGAGAAGTTCTTTCTTACCATACAGGATTCCAACGCCAGTTGGTCCAAGCATCTTATGTGCCGAAAAGGCGAGAAAATCGAGGTCCAAGTCCTTGACGTCCACTTTTAGATGAGGAAGTGCCTGTGCACCGTCAATGACGGTGATGGCCCCTTTAGAATGTGCAAGCTGAATGATTTCTTTCAAAGGTGTAATGAAGCCCATGACGTTAGATACATAAGTGAGTGCAACAACCTTTGTGTTATCTGACAAGACTTTTTTGAAGTTTTCGACACTAATACGTCCTACCTTTGTCAACGGAACGAATCGAATAACTGATTTCGTTTTTTTCGCTACTTCGAACCAAGGAAGATAAGATGAGTGATGTTCCAACTCCGAGACGATGATTTCGTCCCCTTCTTTCAGGTTTTGAAGACCATAACTCGACGCAACAAGGTTTAATGAGGCGGTTGTGCCGCGTGTAAAAACGATTTCTTCGAAATCTGCATTGATGTAAGAGGCAACGTCTTCACGTGTCTGCTCATACAAATCAGTCGCTTCCACGCCGGTGGGATAAAGTCCGCGATGAATATTCACGGATAAATCCTGGTAGTAGTGATCGATTGCATCGATGACTCGTTGCGGTTTTAGACTCATCGCAGCTGAATCAAGGTAAACCAAACCATTTTTGATTTGGGGAAACTCTTGACGCCAATTTCGATTCGACATTACACTATTCTCCCTTTACTTTTTTTGCAATTCTTTGATTGATGGTTCTTTTCAAAGCTCCTTCGTCCAAAGATTGAACAAAAGGCTCTGTGTAGCCTGATAGGATCAGTCGTTTCGCTTCGCTTTCGCTTAATCCACGGCTGAGAAGGTAAAACATTTCGTCTTCATTGATTTGACCAATAGCTGCGCCATGGCCGGCTTCGACATCATATTCGTCGATAAAGAGTTTCGGATCAACTCTGACAATTCCGGTTTCTGAAAGGATGACTCCTCGGTTCTGCTGTTTGCAGTTGGAACCAGACATTCCTTTTTCAATATAACCATTAACATAGAATTCAATTACAGCGTGATGGTTCACAACCATCAGGTTGTGAACATTTGAAACTGTGTTTTTGGCAAGGTGTCTAATGTTTTGAGTGGATTTGAATGAATCTTGTTTATGAGCTATAGAGAGCGTATCATAATCAATACGAGCCCCAATTTCCTTTAGTAGGATTTCATCGTTGAAACCGTGCTCTCCATCCATGAATACACCGCTTGATAGCGTTAGATGTGCATGATGATATAATTCAATGACCCTTGTCAAATCAGATTTGACAGGTTTTATTGATAGATAGGATTCGATAATCTTGACGTTTGATTGTGGATGAAGTTTAAATGTGATTTCACGCTTTTCATTTTTTTTGAAATGGTATAACAAGTTGATGGAGTGATTAGACTCTGTTGGAAAGTCGAGCAAAATCTTCTTTAAGTAGAGGTCAGAAGTTATGATTAGACTGACCTTTTCTTTCAGGGTTTTAGGAAACGATACATTGAGCGTTCCATCGATTTCATTCAAACGGATTTTTGTATTGTGAGTCAGCGGTTGATCCAAGAAGATTGGGCCAAGTGAACGGGCAAGATAATCAGGATTCTTCATCTCTATTACCTTGTCGTTGGATTGGTTGCACAAGTCCCAAGTGAAAATTGTTTTGGACCTTCATCGAAATCGTCGATGCCCAGTTCCGCTTTCAACCAGTCATATCCGTCCGAATCGATTTTCGCAATCAATTCTTTTCCACCCGTTTTAACGATTTGCCCTTTAATCATGATATGGACATAATCCGGGACGATGTAATCAAGTAATCTTTGATAATGGGTTATTAAAATCATTCCTAAATTTGGCGATTTTAACGCTGTAACATTTTCTCCGACGATACGAAGTGCATCGACATCAAGCCCTGAGTCAATTTCATCAAGAAGTGCGATCGATGGCTTCAAAAGTTTCATCTGCAAAATCTCATTGCGCTTTTTCTCTCCGCCACTGAATCCTTGATTCAAGAAACGGTGAGATAACCCCGAACCCATCTTTAGTTCTTTTGCGCTGTCTTCAAATTCGAGAATGAATTTCCCGATTCTTAAATGTTTATCCTTTGGAAGTCTGGCGGTTACGGCAGTCTTGACAAAGTCAAAATTGGTTACTCCTGGAACTTCTACTGGGTTTTGCATTCCTAAAAAAAGGCCTTTTCGACTTCTTTCGTCGACAGGCATCTCATTAATGACTTCTCCATCAAGGAGGATCTCTCCTGATTCAATTTTATATTTCGGGTGTCCCATTACGATTTGAGCAAGCGTTGACTTGCCAGTTCCGTTCGGTCCCATGATTGCATGGGTTTCTCCACCCTTCACAATCAGATTGATTCCATGTAAAATCGTATTGCCTTCAACGGATACGACTAAGTTTTTCATCTCTAAAATAGCCATTCTGTACCTCCAAATTAACACCTTCTATTGTACTCTAAATAGCGATTTATTGCAAAAAATATGAATGTTTAATTTCAAAAAAAGAAGGAATCTACGAGAGATTCCTTATTTTTCAATGACTTCTGCGCCTAGGGTGTCTGGCGATTTAACATGTTGCAGTTTTGTTAAGTCGAGTACTTTTCTGAATCCGGTCAGGAAAACCAATGAGAATATACTAAGTACGATTCCGATTGTATACCCACCCATACCAAAACATAGGCCAATCATTGAAGCAAGCCAAATGGTTGCTGCAGTTGTGAGGCCCGATATTCCGTTGGATGTCTTTAAAATCGTTCCAGCGCCAAGAAAACCGACTCCAGTAACGACTTGTGCGATAATTCTTTGTCTTTCAAGGTTTGCTTGAATTCCAAGTGCCATTAAATCCGGAGCCATTGCAAGAGCCTCATTGTAAAGGCTGTCTTGAAGAATCGCAATTCCACAAGCACCAAACGCTACCATTAGATGTGTGGTCACTCCTGCGATTTTGTGCCTCATCTGTCGTTCGATTCCGATGATGCCGACAAACACAGCGGTGAGGCCCATCCTGAGGATGATTTCCCAAATTCCAGGACCTGTATCCAAAAAATTGCCAAAAATGCTTAAACTCATAGTTTCACCTTATTTCAATGCGCA
>CAZNOO010000013.1:45589-47878 GCA_964574705.1 uncultured Candidatus Izemoplasmatales bacterium | reverse complement strand
TGAATCAACTCAAGAAAGAGGATTTAATCGTTTCCCCTGTTCGATGCAAGTGGCAACCAAAATAGATGAATCAAGAGAAAAGACAAACGGTATCCCGCTTGCCTTTTTTATATTTTGAAGATATTCAATGCATTTTCAGTTGTTTGCTTTGCGACTTCTTCATATGTCATTTCTTTCAGCACTGCAATTTCTTTCGCAATCAAATGAAGATAAGACGGGTCATTTCTTTTTCCTCTAAAAGGATGAGGGGTTAAATAGGGAGCGTCCGTTTCAATCAAAAGATACGATATGTCTATACCCTTGACGACTTCTTTAGGAACCCTCGCATTTTTAAATGTAACAGGGCCTCCGATTGAAATCATCATATTGACTTTCACAAATTCATTTGCAGATTCAAGACTTCCAGAATAACAATGCATGATTCCTCTAGTTTCATGCAATTTATTCTTTTTGAGAATGTCCAAAGTATCTTCAAGTGCATCTCTCATATGAACTGAAAAAGGAAGTTTGTATTTTTCAGCTAATTTGATTTGTTTTATGAATACACTCTTTTGTATATCTTTATGAGTCGCATCCCAGTAATAATCAAGTCCGATTTCGCCAACCGCTTTTACCAGTGGGTTTTTTAAGTTTTCTTCCAACCAAACAAAATCTTCTTCTTTCACTTCTACCGCATTTGTTGGGTGAAACCCAATCGCAGCGTAGACGCCAGTGTAACGCCCAGCAATTTCAATGGCTTTGATTGAAGAGGCTTTATCGTATCCGACGCAAAGCATATAGGAAACGTCATTTCCATATACTTTGGGCATCACTTCATCTAAAAATGGATAGAGTTGATCATCATTTAAATGGGTATGTGTATCAAACAGCATCATCTTAACCTAAATATTCTTTGACGATGTCTTTAACGGTGAAGCCGAAATATTCCAAGATGTCTTGTTCTTTCGCTGAAGCACCAAAAGTATCAATTCCCTTGACTTTAGATGCAAAACGATACCATAGACCTGTCGATCCCATTTCGATTGCCAATCTGTTTTGAAGATGTTTTGGAAGAATTTCTTCTTGTCTTTCTTTTGGAAGTTCTAAGAATAGTTCCATACAAGGCATAGATACAACTCTGACTGGATGTCCAAGTTTTTCTAATTCTTCAGAAGCGAGAATCGCGAGTTCGAGTTCGGATCCTGTTGCGATTAAAATGCCTTCTTCATTTAGTGGTGCTTTTACAACATAGGCACCTTGTTTAAATTCTCCATACGTGCAAGCATTCAATACGATTGTATTTTGTCTTGTAAGTGCAATAATCGATGGTGTTCTGTTGGATTCTAATGCATAGCGAATCGTATGACGAACTTCATTCGCATTCGCCGGTCTAAACGTATTGATCCCTGGCGTTGTTCGAAACATCGATAGTTGTTCAATCGGTTCATGCGTTGGTCCATCTTCCCCAACACAAACTGAATCATGGGTGAAGATGAACATCGAAGGAATTTGCATCAAGGCAGCCAAACGAATTGCAGGTTTCATGTAATCGCTAAAGATGAAGAATCCCCCGCTGAAGGCCTTCAGATGATGAAGTGTCATTCCGTTGATAATAGATGCCATTGCATGTTCTCTGACACCAAAATTGATGTTTCTTCCAAGCGGTGTTGCTTCACTGAAATTACCATTGATTCCTTTAACTTTGGTTGAAGCGGTAAGGTCGGCAGACCCTCCAACCATCGATATAATTTGTTCTGACAATTTAGGAATTAATTTACCAATAGAATTTCTAGTTGCTTCTTTTGTGCCCACAGGAATTTCTGGAAGAAGACTTTCAAAGTCCACTTGAAGTTCTTCGTTGATGATCGACATCAATTGATTATATTTTTCCGGGAACGCAACTTTATAAGCGTCCATATAAACATTCCATGCGTTGTATTGTCTGTCGCCCCTTAACCCAAATCGACTTTGGAATTTCTCATATACTTCTTTGTCGACGTCAAAAGGTACGACTGAATAGCCTAATGCTTCTTTCATTCTTATGGTTTCTTCCTTACCGATTGGGGATCCGTGCGTTGCACTTGTTCCTTGTTTGGAAGAACCAAAACCAATCACACTCTTGATTTCCAAGAATGCTGGTTTATCGCTTTGTTTTGCCTTTTCAATCGCTATTGAAACATCAAGGACATCGTTTGCGTCTTTGACTAGAATATACTCAAATCCAACGGATTCCATCTTCATCTTGATGTCTTCAGAAACGGTGTTTTTTGTTGGCCCATCCAATTGAATGTCATTAGAATCAAACAGCAC
>CAZNOO010000013.1:0-45489 GCA_964574705.1 uncultured Candidatus Izemoplasmatales bacterium | reverse complement strand
AAACGGTGTTTTTTGTTGGCCCATCCAATTGAATGTCATTAGAATCAAACAGCACAATCAGCTTTCTGAGTTTTAAGTGTCCAGCAAGAGAAAGAGATTCCATTGCAACGCCTTCTTGAAGATCTCCATCTCCACACAGTACATATGTGTAATGGTCAACGACTGGATATTCTACAGTAGAGAACGTATTTCGTAAATAAGTCTCCGCAATCGCATTACCTACAGCCATTCCAATTCCTTGTCCTAAAGGACCGGTGGTTGCCTCAACGCCAGGGGCGTGACGAAACTCCGGATGTCCGGGTGTCATAGAACCGAGTTGTCTGAATTTTTTTAACTCTTCCATCGGGATATCGTAACCTGCCAGATGAAGGGTTGCATAAAGCATTGCCGATCCATGTCCTGCAGACAGAAAGAAACGGTCACGATTAAACCAATTAGGTTCTTTTGCATAGGCGTTCATGTGATACTGAAACAAAGAGCATATAACAGGTGCCGCACCTAAAACAATTCCAGGGTGTCCTGAGTCTGCTTGATTAATCATATCCATTCCTAGGAAGCGAATGGCCTTAATTGTTTTTTCCATATTATTCTCCAATCAATGTATGAATCTCTTTTCGAATTTCTTCGGTAATCAATTCTGTTTTAGTATAGGATAGTAGTTCTTGTAACTGAGATAATCTTGACACGCCTATTAAGGCAGTCGATACACCGGGTTCAGTTAATATATAGTGAAGAGCAAGCTCCGTCATTGTTCTATTTTCTCTTATCGCAAGATCGTTAATTTTATTTAGCTTCTTTAGAAGGTCTTCTTTCAACGCATCTTTCGTCAAAAAAGGATTATCGCTTCTAGCCATTCTGGAACCGTCAGGAATGTCCAATAAATACTTTCCTGTTAGGAGTCCTTGATTGAATATTGAGAAAGGAATAATACCAAGCCCTTCCTTTCGACACACTTCCAAGGAACCATTATCTTTGACCCACTGGTCTAGAATCGAGTAATGCGGCTGGAATAGCAATGGTTGAACACCATTGGATTTCAATATCCGAATGGCTTCTTTCAAAGGCTCAGTAGGGTAATTTGAAAGGCCTACATAGAGCGCTTTACCTTGCCTAACTGCATCAACGAGTGCCATCATGGTTTCTTCCAAAGGTGTATTAGAATCATATCGATGAGAATAGAATAGATCCACATAAGGAAGACCCATTCTTTTGAGAGATTGGTCTAGACTAGAAAGTAAATACTTCCTTGACCCGCCATCGCCATAAGGACCTGGCCACATATAGTATCCGGCTTTCGTTGAAATAAAGAGTTCGTCTCTATAAGGCGCTAGTTCTTCCTTCAACAATCTTCCAAGATTGGTTTCAGCGCTTCCGTCCGGAAGTCCATAGTTGTTCGCCAAATCAAAATGCGTGATTCCATGGTCAAAAGCGTAAAGAGCCATTTCTTTCACAGATTCATAATCATTCTCATTTCCAAAATTATGCCAGAATCCAAGAGAAATGACAGGAAGTAAAATTCCACTCTTGCCAACACGGTTATAAGTCATGTTCTGATATCTGTCAGGATTTGCTATATACAATTCAATCACTCCTTCAAAATCATACTCATATTATATCATAATATACGCTATTCATTCACCACTAGAATGAGGAATTGCAACTGGGTGTTGTTAAAATGAAACAATTTATAGTATAATATACTCAAAGATTAAAGAGGTGGATTATGAGCGAACTAAAAGTAATTGAGAAAACAAAAGAACCTATTACAAAACAAAGAATCACTTATGACTTGTTTCAAGCAGGCATATTGGAAACAGATACATTATTACTTCACTCCTCGCTTTCCAGCATGGGATTCGTAGTTGGAAAAGAGATGACCGTCGTTGATGCTTTTTTAGAAGCATTAGTGGACGGAACACTTGTCATGGCTGCACAGACCGGAGACAATTCAGATCCCGCACTTTGGGTCAACCCTCCCGTCCCGGAAGAATGGTTTGAAATCATTCGGGAACACACGCCCTCTTATGACAAAAGAACATTTTCAACCAGGGGAATGGGAAGAGTCGTCGAATGTTTCCGTCATTACAAAGGTGTCAAAAGAAGTCCTCATCCGATGAGTTCTTTTATCGCCAAGGGAAAACAAGCCAGATTCATTACCAAAAAACATAATCTTACACCAAGTTTCGACATGTCTTCTCCGCTTGGAAAACTATATGTTCTAAATGCAAAAGTACTTCTTCTTGGTGTTAGTTACGATAGCGCAACAATTTTCCATCTATCTGAAGTCTTAAGCGAAAAATGCAAAATGGAACATCAAGGAACAAAATTAAATGGAAAATGGGTCGAGTTTGAAGACTTTGCATACGATAACACAGATTTCAAGAAACTTGGAAAAGCTTTAGAAAAAGAAGAGCTTGTAACCAAAGTGAAGATAGGTAATGCAGATTCAATTCTATTTGATGTCAGACCTGTTGTTGACTTTGCTAGTCAGTGGTTTAGAGATCACAGAAGCCTAATTGAAAATTTGGAAGAGCATTCTATCACAAAGGAAAAAATAGACGAAACAGAAAATAAAAATGAGGATGCCCTAGATTAGGCATCCTTTTTTTGTATTTTTGTAGTCTATTTGGGCTCACCTTTGTATTCATCGTTGTTAGGGTTGTTTTGATTTGCGTGATTATCATTGTTATCCTGATATGCTTGATTGTTTGGATTATTCTGATTTGCGTAATCGTCTCGTTGACTTTGAGAATGTGTGTGTCCACTCGCTCCGCCTTTTGACATAAGTGTCACCTCCTTTGTGAATAATTGAGATATTGGCAAAACAAAAGGGATGCAATTGCATCCCTAATTATTTTACTATTCGATGATTGTAACGACTGAACCAGCACCTACAGTATGTCCACCTTCACGGATGGAGAACTTAGTTCCTTGTTCAAGTGCGATTGGGTGAATCAATTCTACGGACATTTCGATGTTATCTCCAGGCATAACCATTTCTACGCCTTCTGGTAACATGATAACGCCTGTAATGTCAGTTGTACGGAAATAGAATTGTGGACGATAGTTTGAGAAGAATGGAGTGTGACGTCCGCCTTCTTCTTTACTCAATACGTACACTTGAGCCGTAAACTTGAAATGTGGTGTAACTGACTTCGGTTTAGCGATGACTTGTCCACGTTGAACTTCATCACGGCTGATTCCACGAAGCAATAAACCTACGTTGTCTCCTGCTTGAGCAAAGTCAAGTAATTTACGGAACATTTCAACGCCGGTAACAACTGCAGATTTTGTTGGGCGGATACCGATGATTTCGATAGTCTCTCCAACTTTAATTGTTCCACGGTCAACTCTACCAGTAACAACGGTTCCACGTCCTGTAATTGTGAAGACGTCTTCGACTGGCATTAAGAATGGTTTGTCGGTTGGTCTTTCAGGAAGAGGAATGTATTCGTCGACAGCTTTCATCAAATCACGAATGGATTGTTGAGCAGTTGCGTCGCCTTCCAATGCTTTTAGTGCGGATCCTACAATGATTGGAGTTTCGTCTCCTGGGAAGTTGTATTCGTCTAGTAATTCGCGGATTTCCATTTCAACGAGTTCGATTAATTCTGGATCGTCAACCATGTCTGCTTTGTTTAAGTATACAACCATTTTTGGAACACCAACTTGACCAGCAAGTAAGATGTGCTCTCTCGTTTGAGGCATAGCGCCGTCAGCTGCAGATACAACTAAGATAGCGCCGTCCATTTGTGCTGCACCTGTGATCATGTTCTTGACATAGTCGGCATGTCCTGGGCAGTCTACGTGTGCGTAGTGACGGTTAGCAGTTTCGTATTCGATGTGAGCAGTATTAATAGTGATTCCTCTTGCTTTTTCTTCCGGTGCGGAGTCAATTGATGCATAGTCTGTTACTTTAGCAAAACCTTGTTGAGCAAGAACTGTAGTGATAGCAGCAGTTAAAGTCGTTTTTCCATGGTCAACGTGACCGATGGTTCCGATATTAACATGTGGTTTCGTACGTTCAAATTTAGCTTTAGCCATTGTTATATTCTCCTTTTTTCTTAATATTCGCATTTTTGCGGAATTGTTTATCGATATTATTGTATAACAAAGTGATATTTTTTGCAATAGTTAAGTTATCCAAGCGGATTACAAATTATTGCGCCTTTTAACGATTTCCTCGGAAATGGATTTCGGGCACTCTTCATAGTGCGAAAATTGCATTGTTGATGTCGCTCTACCCTGTGTGTTCGAACGAAGTGCTGTTGCATATCCGAACATTTGAGATAGTGGAACTTTTGAAGAAATCTTTTGAGCATTCCCAACAGCCTCTTGTCCTTCGATTCTTCCGCGTCTGGATGTCAAGTCTCCGATGACATTACCTAAGTAATCATCTGGAGTCACAACATCTACGGTCATAATCGGTTCTAAAAGTGCAGGATTACATTTTGTTTTAGCGGTTTTTAGTGCCATTGAAGCAGCAATTTTGAAGGCCATTTCAGAAGAGTCGACCTCATGATAAGATCCATCATATAACGTCGCTTTGATGTCAAGTATCGGGTATCCAGCGAGGATTCCACCTGGAAGAGCTTCTTGAATTCCTTTGTCGATAACATTGATGTATTCTCTTGGGACCACGCCTCCGACGACTTTGTCGACGAATTCGTATCCTTTTCCTGGATTCGGTTCAAACTTGATCCATACGTGACCATATTGTCCACGGCCACCGGATTGACGAATGAATTTTCCTTCGCAATTTGCTTCTTGTTTAATGGTTTCTCTATAAGATACTTGAGGGTTACCTACAGTAGCTTCAACCTTGAATTCACGTTTCATCCGGTCTACAATGATTTCCAAATGGAGCTCGCCCATTCCAGAAATAATCGTTTGTCCGGTTTCTTCGTCCGTATAGGTACGGAAGGTTGGATCTTCTTCTGCAAGTTTGGAAAGAGCAACACCCATTTTATCCTGGTCATTCTTCGTTTTTGGTTCAATCGCAACGGAGATTACAGGTTCTGGGAATATCATCGATTCCAAAACAATGTGCGTTTTTTCAGAACATAATGTATCTCCAGTCGTTGTGTCTTTCAGACCAACGGCAGCGGCGATATCTCCTGAATAAACTTCATCGATTTCGGTACGATGGTTCGCATGCATTTGTAGCAAGCGACCAAGTCTTTCTTTTTTGTTCTTCGAAGAGTTCATGATATAAGATCCTTTTGACGCTACACCGGAATACACTCTAAAGAATGTGAGACGGCCAACGAATGGATCTGTCATTACCTTAAATGCCAGAGCAACGAATTCTCTTTTGTCATCGTGAACGACGACAACTTCTTCATCAAATTTGTTGAACCCGACCATTTGAGGTACTTCTATTGGAGAAGGTAAATAAGCGATGACGCAATCAAGCATGAGCTTGACGCCTTTATTTTTGAAAGCGGATCCGCAGATGACCGGGAAAAATTCGACGGTCAATGTTGCTTTTCTGACTGCTTTCTTGAGTACGGCTGGAGAAATGTCTTCTCCATCCAAATAAAGTAACATTAAATCTTCATCGAAATCAGCAACGGCTTCGACTAGAAGCGTTCTTTTTTCTTCAGCGATTTTTTTATATTTGGCTGGAATAGCCGATTCAACAGCAATTTCATCAGCTCCGCCATCATAATTGTATGCTTTCATCTCGACTAAGTCGATGATTCCGGTAAACAAATCCTCTGCGCCGATTGGCCATTGGATTGCTTCCGCTTTTGCGCCTAAACGTTTGTGAATTGATTTTACCGCTGCTTCAAAGTCCGCACCGGTTTTGTCCATCTTATTCGCAAATACGACGCGAGGAACATGGTACTCATTTGCTTGACGCCAAACCGTTTCTGTTTGCGGTTCAACACCTGCTTGAGCATCTAATACTGTTACAGCACCATCTAATACACGTAAGGATCTCGATACTTCAACAGTAAAATCCACGTGCCCTGGGGTATCGATAATGTTTACTCTATGATTTTTCCAGAAAGCGGTAGTTGCTGCGGCAGTAATCGTAATTCCACGTTCTTGCTCTTGTTCCATCCAGTCCATCTGACTTGCGCCATCATGGGTTTCACCCATTTTATGGATTTTTCCGGTATGGTACAGTACGCGTTCAGTTGTCGTGGTTTTTCCGGCATCGATGTGAGCCATGATCCCGATATTACGTGTCTTATCTAAACTATATTCACGTGCCATAACTGGTTCCTTCCTAATTAAAATCTATAATGTGCAAAAGCCTTATTAGCTTCTGCCATTCTGTGCATATCTTCTTTTTTCTTGACAGAAGATCCGATTCCGTTTGAAGCGTCAATGATTTCTTTGGCCAATCTCTCTTCCATTGTCTTTTCATTTCTGGAACGAGAGTATTGAACCAACCAACGAAGTCCGAGAGTCACTCTACGGTCATTTCTGACTTCACCAGGCACTTGATAGTTCTGTCCACCGATACGGCGACTGCGAACTTCCAAAACCGGCATAATGTTGTTTAAAGCATCGTTGAATACGTCGATAGGCTCTTTGCCTGTCGCTTCTCTAACTCTTTCAAAAGCTTTGTATAAAATTGTTTGTGATAAGTTTTTCTTACCATCTAACATAATACTGTTAATTAATTTTGTAACTAATTTTGAGTTGTAAATAGGATCTGGTAATACGTCCCTCTTTGCAACTTTCCCTTTACGAGGCATAAGGATGCTCCTCCTTTCAAATTATATGTTTCGATTTTAAAATATGAACTTTATTTTTTTGCTGGAGCGGGTCTCTTTGCTCCGTATTTAGAACGACTTTGCATTCTATTAGCGACAGCAGTCGTATCGAGTGTACCACGAATAATGTGGTAACGAACACCCGGTAGGTCCTTAACACGGCCGCCACGGATTAAAACAACGCTATGCTCTTGAAGTTTGTGTCCAATTCCTGGAATATATGCATTTACTTCTCCACCGTTCGATAAACGAACACGTGCATATTTCCGTAACGCTGAGTTTGGTTTCTTCGGAGTCATTGTGGCTACACGAACGCAAACGCCACGTTTTTGCGGACTGGAAAGATCGGTGTATTTCTTTTGCAAACTGTTAAAACCAATGTTTAATTGTGGTGCCTTTGACTTTCTAATCTTGTCATGACGTCCATTTTTGATTAATTGGTTAATTGTAGGCATTATTTTTCCTCCTTTCATACCCACACACCCGGGAGGTGCGCTTGTCTCATTTTTATAAGGTTGCCGGAGCAACCTGAAAATCAACTATTTTTACAGCATTATTATTATACACTACGGTTCGTGGTGTGTCAACTATAAAATTTCTGAATATTTGAAAATTTTTTGAAGTATTGAAAAAAGTCGAGAAATGGATGTGAATCAACCATTTCTCGGTCATGGATCATTAAAGTTTTTGTTTCTTGGAAAGTTCTTTGGACTCTAGTTCATACGCCGATGACAACAACCGTGTTTTTCCTTGAATGTCGATTACATCAAAGATGCGTACGATTTCTTTTAGCATTTCGTTATCGGATGAGCGATATAGAGCGCCATCCGCTTCGCTTACATAAGAAGGAAATGCTGTTTTTCCTGTGACAAGATAGTCGACTGAGACATCAAGATACTCTGCAATCAAACGAATCGTATCTATTCCTATATTTTTTGATTTTCGATTGAACAGACTTGCAATCGTCGAATAAGAAAGCCCAGTTTGTTCGCACATGTTTTTCCTAGTCTTTTTCTGTAAACTCATCTGTTCATTGATACGGTCATAAAAGGTCATAGTTCTCAACTCCAACCTTATTCTATCAAATGAAATATGCATACGCAATCATTGAAAAGGTGAAATTGAGTGAATGGATTGACAATATACGCGTATGCATATATTATAAGATTTATCAATACGCGTATGCGTATATTGGAAGTAAGGTGATGAACTTGGTATATGCCAATCTAAAAGCCGAAATGGTAAGAAGACATCTTTCTGTATTGGAACTTTCAACGAAAATGAATCTTTCGAAAAAGCAGTTGGAGCGAAAATTAAACGGGCTTCATGAATTCAACTTGAAAGAGATCGAATTTATCCTAAATGAATTTAATGACTGCAACTTCGAATATCTGTTTCAGATAAAATAAAATTCCTGAGAAAAATCAGGAATTTTTTTAATCATGAATCATTGGAACGAACCGGCAATCACATAAGACTTTCTGAGTATAGTCATCTTCGGCTTTGTGAATTAAAAGCAGTTTTTGTGTAAATAAGCCTCCAGATGGAATGACCATATTTCCTCCGACCTTTAATTCTTCCAATAGGTTGGTTGGAATTTCATTGGTAGCGGCTGAAACAATAATAGCGTCATACGGGGCGTGGTCTTTCCAACCTTCATATCCATTTCCAAGTTTGAAAATCGCATTTTTAACACCGGTATATGCCAGCACTTCTTTGGCGTGCTCCAAGAGTTGAGGGATCCGTTCTACGGTGAAAACTTCCTTCGCAAGAGCCGCGAGAATCGCAGTTTGATATCCGCTTCCGGTTCCGATTTCAAGGACACGGTCTGTGGGTTTTAGTTTTAACCCTTCAATCATCAGCGCAACGATATAAGGCTGAGAAACGGTTTGTTGGAAACCGATGGGAAGAGGACAGTCATCATAGGCATAGAACTGATCCTGCTCTCTTACAAACAAATGTCGTGGCACATGGAAAAACGCACGAATCACTTCGCGGTTGGTTACGCCTCTCGCAATCAACTGTTCTTCTATCATTTTTGTCTGCATGACATTCATCGGAATCTGACTCAAACAAATCGCCTCTTTAGATTTGACATATCTAATTCCACTTTTATTATATCATAGATTAAAAAAACTTCCCATATGGGAGGGAAGTTTTAATTCATATAATCCAAAAAAAAGTATATGGTATCTTGATTAAATTCTTCAATTAAGCCATCGACAGTCCATAGATCTTTTCTGGTTTCAATAAGGGAGGCCTGTTGGTCCATTATTAGTTGGATTGATTCCTTCGTCAAATCTGTAAAATTGAATGTTAATCCATATTCACTAAGATTGATGATTGAATCCGTAACATCGTCGATTGGCATTGTTTTTGATAAGAAAAGCGTCGCAAATCCATCTGACGTCCGAATGACATTATACAATTGATCTGTCTCAAAGTTATAGATGTTGGTTTCTCCAACAAAGACACCATTACCGATTGTACTTGATGAGAATATTCCTTCATAATGAACGTAATCCCATCCTGTAGATTCCAGCAACTGCCATTCAATTTCGACACTGTCCTGATTTTCGATGTATGAAAAATAACGCCCATGCATATTGCGTAGTTCCAAATCTTTAAATGTACCATCGGTTGAAAACCTGATTTGGTTCCAGTTTTCATAATAAGTATAGTTTGTCTCGGTTTCAATCGTTAAGTCCTCATTGACGCTGACTGAATAATTCATCTGATAGAACTCTCTATTAGCCAAATCAGCTTTCATTATAATTGCCGAATCATCATCAAACTTTTCAATGAAAGTAAAAGACTCGCCTTGTTTGAAATGAATATTTCGAATGTAATCACTCTCGGGATTTAAAGGAAGCACTTTCGAAAACATTTCAAGTTTTCCAGATATATCGAACCCCAAAACCAAAGCAATCGTATTTGAAAACTCACTTGAAATTTCAACTCTAACATAGTCAGTATCGAAATCTTTTAGATATACATCTATGATAGAGGGACCAACTACACTAGAAGGAAGCGACACCGAAAAGGTCGTGTCATTTCTAGGTATGTCATAGTTAATATAGTTAAATATGACACTAAAATAGAGGTATAACTCATAGACGGGATACATTGGAAAATCATCAGATCTTGTTGCATCCTGTGAATTATAGATCGTCAAGTAGTCTTCTGGATAATAGGTTTCGTCTTCATCAATCATCATTTCGAATTCGTCGTTAGCTTGACCCGAAATATAATAATCGAGCACTTGTTCAAACTCGTCCATCACACGATTGAGTTTATTCTCTATATTCTCGTTAGACCCAACTTCAAAAGGTTGGTTTGCTCCACATCCAACGATCATGAAACCAAGTAATAACAACACTGCTAAAGCGATACTCTTTTTCAAATGAATCACCTCTTATATTCGGAAAACAAAAAGCTTATTAGTAATCTAAATTCATTATAACTTATTAATCCCTATATCACAATAAAAAAAAGCGATAACCCTATCGCTTTTTTGAAGAAATTACAGCAGGCTAGCCGCTTCTTTATCCACAATCAATGTGCAGTATGGATGTAACTGCAAAATCGATGCTGGAACTTGTTTGGTAATGTCGCCTTTGACAGTCTTTTCAATGGCTTCAGCTTTATTTAATCCTGAAGCTATTAACAAGATTTTCTTTGAGAACATGATGTTTTTGATGCCCATCGTGATCGCATATTTAGGAACAGCTTCGAGGCTCGGGAAAAATCGGGAATTATCAATTCTCGTTTGTTCGTCAAGCTCGACGATGAAGGTCTCGTTGCTTAAAGGCGTACCGGGTTCGTTGAATCCGATGTGTCCGTTACTGCCGATTCCAAGAATCTGAAGATCCAATTGGTTTCCATAGAGTCTTCTGTTGTAGTTGCCGGCGAGTTCACCAATTTTCGTTAAATCATTGTCGGGAATGTTGATATTAAATTCGTTGATATCAATGTCTTTAAACAAATGTTCATACATAAAGGAATAATAGCTTTGAGGATGGGTTCTGTCGATTCCGACATATTCATCCAAGTTGTATGTCGTCACATCTTTAAAGGAAATAATATGCTTTTTATAAGCTTCAATCAGGTTTTCATAAAGCCCGATGGGTGTTGATCCTGTGGCAAGCCCAATTTTCAATTTCGGATTCAAGATGATTTCTTTAATGACATGCAAAGCTGCTTTTTCCGATACTTCTTTATAATCTTTACAAATGATGATTTCCATAAATTACTCCAATGTGTTTTGATTACCGGTTTTTTAAGGATTCCCGGATGTTTCCGTGATGTTCGTTTAAAATGGCTTCGATTTCTTCTTTGTTTTCAATTTTAGATATAATGCTGAAAATCGCGTATTTGACAGAGTTATATTTTTTTAAGTGATGACTTGCGACTTCAAGAGAAACGCCGGTGACGTCCATTACAATGCTCTGTGCTCTTGAAATAAGCTTGTTGTTCGTCATCTGAACGTCAATCATCAAGTTTTCGTACACTTTTCCGATTTTAACCATGGACGCCGTTGTAATCATGTTTAAAATCAGCTTTTGCGCCGTTCCTGATTTCATTCTAGTAGATCCTGTCAATGGTTCAGCTCCTGTAATCGCTTCAATCGGATGCTTTGCAATTTGAGCGATTTCAGAATTTTCACTGGTCGTGATACAGGCGGTCTCGCATCCAATTTTATTCGCAAATTCGATGGCGCCGATGGCATAAGGTGTTCTTCCGCTTGCGGCGATACCGATTACGACATCTGATGAATTTAGATGATGCTTCGTCAAATCTTTGACGGCTTCTTCTGTTGAATCTTCTGCGTTTTCTATCGATGAGCGTATCGCTTTGTCTCCGCCAGCGATAATTCCAATAACGAGATCGTTTTTCACTCCGAATGTAGGCGGACATTCACTGGCATCCAAAACACCCAAGCGGCCACTGGTTCCTGCCCCTACATAGAATAGCCTGCCACCTTTGGAAAATGCATCGGTGGCGATGTCGACAACTTTAGCAATTTGATTGATTGCTTTTTCAACCGCATACGGAACCGTTTTATCTTCGTTGTTGATCAGTTTCAAGATTTCACAGGTTGAAACGATATCGATGTTCTTTGTGTTTTCGTTTCTCATTTCTGTGCTTATTTTACTGATATCTACCATAATTCACCTCTCTGATGGAATGTGAGTCCGAGATAATAGGATCCGATGACGGGTTCCGGATGCTCCTCACAAATTTTAAAGTCAATTTTTGATTCGCTGAGACGATTTAGAAGTGTTTCTTTTACATAAGGAGCATTTAGGAGAAACCCTCCTTGAAGCCCAATGATGACTTGTTCATTTGAATTTTGTTGATGGTATGCTTTAATCGCTTGTGTTGCGAGGTCTTCTCCTTCGCTTTGAAGTAAAGACACGGCAATTTCATTCTTTGATTCAGCCAACACTGATATTTTCTTTGATAATTCAGCGATTTCTTTTTTGTTTTTGCTATAGACGTAATGGATCAAATCTTCGTGCGTTTCAATCTGAATATTAGATAGAACCGTTTTTGAAAACGCCGATAACTCATTCCCAGATTCATATTCGGAGAGCACCCATTTCAAAGCTTTGATTGCTAAATGATAAGCACTTCCTTCATCTCCCAAAAGATGTCCCGATCCTCCGACACGGATAATCTTGTTGTCTTTCGTCGCTAAGACGATGCTTCCAGTTCCGCCAAGAATCAAGATGGTCGGAACTTGAGAATCTTTCCGAATCGATGCCAGTGCAATTTCGGCGTCCGTCACGAGGTTCGTTTTGATGCCATATCGTTTTTGTAAATCCAAAACATATTCTTCTCTGTTTTTCAACTTTGAATATCCTGCAGACCCGATTAAAATATAATCGATTTGAATTTGGTCTTTTGCATATTCCAGTAAGGAATCAATAACTTGTTTGATGTTTGCTTTCGACACTTCTTCATCGACGCCGAAATTACAAAACCCAGAAATAGTCTGTTTTAAAATGTTTCCAGAGGAGTCAAAGATTGCACCAAGGGTTTTTGTCGCGCCTCCGTCGATTCCAATCATATATTTAAACATATCGAACGGGCACCTTCCCTTTGGGCGTCAAATTACCCTTTAGATACTCTTTCAAAGCAAATAAGGAATTTGGTGTATATTCATAGAAACATACATAATTCTTGACCCTATTGCATTGAAACAGTACGTATGGATTACGCATCGAAAAAACATGAACATCTTCAACCTTTTCAAGCGCCTTCTCAATCAACTTGGTTTGAGAAGGGTATTGGTTGCAATTGTATTCACAAATGATAATTTGTTTATAACTGCTGATTAACTGACAAATAACATTCATCTCTTCTTCTTGTGGATTGACACTCAAAGGAATCGCATCAATTCCAAGTTTAAGGGAACGTACAGCTGAAACAATGTCTGCTTTCGCCCCTGATTCATCGGCGATTGAAGTAGATGCTGGTTCAAAAGCTATCAGCAAAGGTTTGTCCTTTAAAACAACAGGATTACCTTTAACCAAAGTGACTGCACTTGCCACCACATTTCTTGAAAATTCCTTTTTTGAATCGTTATCTACAAATTCTGAAACAGACTCATACTCTAACGTATAGTCAAATTCTTTCATCTGATTTTTGAATTTCAAGACTCTTGAAACTCTTTCGTCTAAAACTTCAATTGGAAGTTCTCCAGACAACACCGCTTCTTTCACACGCTTCATTGCGGCGATTTGCAACGCTAATGTATGAGAGATTCCAACTTGATTCGCTCCTGCCAAAATCGACATCAAAGAAGCTTCTTTGGTTGAGTATTGATTTTGAATGGCTTTCATTTCCATGCAGTCAGTCAAAATCAATCCTTCGAAGTGAAGTTCGTTTCGAAGTAGATTCGTCAAGACGTTTTTTGATAAAGTTGAAGGTAGATGATTTTCTGTGATTCCAGGAAAATCAACGTGAGAACTCATAATCGCTTTGATCCCGCCACGAATTGCATCTACGAAAGGTTTCAGTTCTACGGCTTTGAATCGTTCTTGTGATACATGAATCGTTGGAAGCGAAAGGTGAGAATCGATAAAGGTATCGCCATGACCCGGAAAATGTTTTCCTGTGGCGATGACGCTTTTTTGAAGTCCTTTGATGAATTGCAGTCCAAACTCAGAAACAAGCTCGGGTTGATCACTATAGCTTCTAACACCAATGACAGGATTGTTAGGATTGATATTGACATCAAGAACCGGTGCCAAATTTAAATTGAAGCCCATTCTGGCAAGATCATCGCCCATGCTTCTTCCAATTAGAAATGCGTTCATCGAATCGCCAGTTGCGCAGAGCGTCATCGCTCCTGGGTAATAAGTCAAGTGTGTTTTGATTCTTGTGACCATTCCACCTTCTTGATCGACGCTGATAAAAGGTACAACACCAATATGGTTCTTAACGAGTTTATGTAAGCTTTTATTTAAATCAAATAACTGCTTCGGATGATCAATGTTTCTGGAAAAGAGAATGAAATTTCCGACTTTATAATCGTTCACAAGTTCTAATACATGGTCGTTGATTTCCAATCCGTCAAATCCGACCACAAACAGTTGCCCTATTTTCTCGTCTAGTGACAACTTTTCGAGAAGATATCTACTCATAGAGATGATACCTCTCTTTCTTTTTTGTAAACGCCAAAGTATCCCGTTCAATCAAGTCTTTGATTTGTTCAGAGTTATAGGTGTTATTTTTGATGAAATCATCGCCTGTAAGCAGATTAATCATCTGATTTTTACTTCCTGGGAAAGGGGCAATAAATTCAAATTCTGGATGTAATTCTCTAATGACTGTAAGTAAAGTGAATCCCGTTAGAACAGGCTTGAATTTGACTCTGTCTGTAATGTGGAGTTCAATTCCTTTACATAACGTATTTGCGTGCTTTGAAAACCAAGGTGTGAAAAAGGCAATTCTGAACTTCACTCCAGGAAGATTGATCTTCTCCATTTTCGATATCAATAATTCTTGATTCAACCATGGCGATCCAATCAATGAGAATGGTTTTGTTGTTCCTCTGCCTTCTGACAGATTGGTTCCTTCAAAATAACAGGTTGCTAAAAAGGCAAAAGCAGAATCTTGTGTTGGAATGTTTGGAGATGGAAACACCCATGGAAGCAAAGTGTCTTCAAAAAACATATTTCTACGATAACCTTCCATCTTGATGACAGTAAGATTGCAATGGATATCAAATTCGTTATTAAAATACTGTGCAAGTTCTCCAATCGTCAACCCATACCGTTCAACGATGGGATAAAGTCCGACAAAAGAGGAATATTTGGGATTTAATAGATTTCCTTCCACTTCCACTGCGCCAACGGGATTGGGTCTGTCAAAGACCACAAATTCCAAATTGGCTTCCTTACAGGCTTCCATAGCATAAGCCATGGTATAAAGGAAAGTATAAAATCTCGCTCCGACATCTTGAATGTCGAAACAAAGAATGTCAATATTTGAAAGCATTTCAGGAGAAGGTTTGCGATGTGCACCATAAAGAGAATAGACCATGCATCCTGTTTGAGGGTCCGTGTAGTCTTCTGCGTGGACTCCGGCTTGCAAATCGCCCCTCACTCCGTGTTCTGGAGAAAACAGCGCGACAAGGTTCGTCAGCTCATTCATAATGTCTATCGTGCTTTTCATTTCCCGATTGATTCCAGTTGGATTGGTAATCAATCCAACGCGTTTGCCCTGGAAAAGGTATAAATTCGAGTTTATTAAATCAATCCCTGTTTTAACCATTTTTCTGAACCAATCCTTCCATATACCTGACAGCCCTCTTCGTCAACAAGACATTGAGGAGTAAAGGCAAAGATACCCCCATGAAAACCAATATCAAAGCAGTCATGTAATTGTATAGCAGCAATAAGGGAGATACTGTCAGCACAATCAAAATTGCGCTGATATAAAAATACTTTCCCGCAAGGACAAAAGACATCTTAAGTGCATTTTTTATTTTGACGTTTTCCATAACCTTAAATACGGGCAAGGAGAACAGCATGACAGCGAGAGCTGAAAGCGCTAGTGCAATGGTAATATAATAGCCAATCACATAAAAGAGTTCTGTATGTACTTCTGTCAAAGAAGCATAAAACATTCCATTATATACACTGAAGAAAATCACGATTGTCATTAATAACCCAAACAGAATTTTCTTTCCAATGTTTTTCTTGAAATACTCAATGAACGTAGGAATCAGTTTAACTTCCTTATGATTTACATAATCATGAAATACACTGTATCCCGCTGAAAATGCCGGAAATAAAGTGAATACAGGCAAAGAAAGGGCGATGATCAGCACATTCAGGACGACCAACCGAATTACCCAGTCGGAAATCGTATTCAGTTTTGAAATCAACCCTTTTTCCTGATACATGATGCTCCTCCAGATCTAACCGACAATTCCAGTCCGTTCGATCGATTCAACAAATTGTTTTTGAACAAATAGATACATGATAAGTAACGGTGCCATCATCAATAAAGCAGCAACGTTTGAAATCAAAGCCAGGAACAATGGATTCTCCCATACGTCCTGTCCAATCAACGAAAGTCCGCCAGTATAGAACAGCGCTGCATACATTCCTTCTGCGGCGTTGATCAGCCGCATTGTAAGCAACGGGAACGTGGCAGTGCTGACACCAAAGATTTTGACATAATAAGCGTCATTCCATTGCCATACAAAAGCAAACAGTCCTACTGTGACGAGAGCGCCTCTCGCATTTGGCAGCATGACACTCCAAAATGTTCTGAATACGCCAGCACCATCAATTTGTGCAGATTCTTCAAGTTCTTTCGGAAGACCCCTGAAGAATTGTCTAAAGATATAGATGAAAATTCCAGAGCGAATTCCCATTCCGAGTGCACTCATTAAATAGATGGAGCCTTCTTTTCCAATCAAACTCAAGTCTTTAAAATAGAAATATTGGGCAAGAGAAAGTGCTTGAGGCGGAATGACAATCGTCAAGATGACGAAAATGAATAATACATTACTTCCCTTGAAACGAAGTCTAGAGAATGCATATCCTGCAAGTGAAGTTGATAGTATTTGCAATATCATCGAAATGAAACTCAGTTTAATCGTGTTCAACAATGCATTTTTATAATCCAAAACAATGGTCGCAATCTTGATATTCATCAAAGACCAGTGTTCAGGAATCCAGACAACTGCAGGATTATTGACGTCTTCAGGTGAACGAAGCGCCATCGATAGTTGCTGAATGGTTGGAAACAGAATCACGAAACAAAGTCCGAACAGAATCACAGAACGGAGAATTGCCATTGTAACTTCTTTGATTTTTCTGGAACGAACTAATTTGAAATGTGGGTCGTTTAGTTTCTTTTTATACGATTGAATTTTGGCCTTAATCCAGGCAACGAGTTTAGTTTTCATAGTGAGACGCTCCTACCTTCATCGATTTTGCGATTAACGCAAGAGCTGAGAGCATTACAAGAATCGTCGCAACATAAATCCATGCCATAGCAGAAGACAGACCCCAATTTTGATGATTCAGTTCATCTGAGATGATTTCACTGACAGGTGATGTCAAGAAAGTATCGACGAGCGCATACACTGTCACCGTCACAATATGAGGAGACACATTCGGAAGCGTAATCAACCAGAAGGTTTCATAAGATGTCGCTCCTTCTATCTTGGCGGCTTCATATAAATGTTTTGGAACAGACTGAACACTCGCGAGGAACAACAGAATCGGAACACCTGCAAGCGATAAAATCGCATAGATTCGATCAATTAGCCCGACAATGAATGTAATCAGCCACGGAACCATTCCCGTCTGCATCAGATAAAACTCCAAATCGAAAATCTTTTGGATTCCCTGCGCTTCCAATAAAGCGGAAATAATATCCCCGCCTCCGAGCGCCGAAGTAATCGCTGCAGAGTTCAAAATAACAGGAATGAAGAATACAGCTCTGATAAAGGCTCTTCCTCTAAATTTTTGGTTCAGCATCACTGCAATGAATAAACTGAAAATCAGTAAAACCGGTAGATTGATTAAAGCATCTACAGTTGTATTAATCAATTCGACCTTAAAACTTGAAGACTGGGTTACATGTGTATTGAATGCATACACATAATTTCCCCAACCAATAAAGTCTTCAATAATTTCTCCGGACCTTGGAGTAAGTTCATAGAAACTATATCTCAAGGACTCAACCAGAGGCAATAAGAACAAGGTTAAAAATCCAATCAACCACGGTGATAGGAAAATAATCGCCCATATGATTCTTTGTTTTTTGTAAGGTACTTGGAACTTCTTCTTTGGAGGCGTGATTGAGGCTTCTATTGTTGAAGTCGTTTTACGCATTTAGTCCACCTCCAATACGAGATAGTCCATCGATTCAACTAAATGACCGTCCCAAAGGACCGATGACAAGTTATAGTTAATCAAAAGAACCAATCCATTTGAATAAGTTACCAAATACAAATTGTTTGCGACTCTTTCATGACCCACAAGGTTTCCGTCATGAATTCCAATGGAATCCATTTCTTTTACCAGCGTTTCAATGTTGTCAATCCAGTTCACATATTCTGTGGAAATATAATAATTGAATTCGGTATCTTTCAAAGCTTTTGAGTCTTCATAAGATAATGTATATTTCAAATTTGATCCTGTCTCCAACGCCTTCAAGAACAAGTATTCGATACTTCTATCGCTTGCCATATTCATACTGGATGCGGAATAATCGATTTTACCAGAAAGAATCAATTGAATCAAAGGAATTTGGTAATCCAATATCGCATAAAGCGTCGCTTCACTTGGCAAGTCTACAATGGTTTGTGCGAAAGGAATCGCAAACCCCAACGGGCTTGACAACATCAAATTCTGAGTCATTTCAGAAAGTAAATTTATTTGAAGCATCTTAGATTCTTGTTTATATAATAAATGATCTGAATTGTAATTACCTGCCAAAACAGAACCGAGCAATTGATAACTGACGTCTGGCAATTCATAATCCTTGTCAAACCGTTCAAACATGCTTTGATAGTAAGTTGGATTGATGACGTACTCATCTTTTCCACCAACATACGGCGTTTCAGAATAAGGTAATTTTGAGGGAAGATGATAGTTGAAATCCATGGAGTTTGATCCGTCCAAACGACTTGCAGTATACCTAAATTTATCGAACACTTTGTTGTAATCTGCAGCAACCAACAAAGATACATTTGGATAAAAGCCAATATTGTTCTCTGTAAACATTTGAACCATTGAATTATATTTTCTCGTGCTTCCAAGTACATTTTCAACGTCGTAAGAATCAACGATGTCTGTCTTGAGTCCGCCGTCCGTCATTCCGAGATAACGTACATCGATATGATTAAGGCCTCGGTCAAGGATCTCTTGAACGATGAACTGTGCTTGGTCGAAACTAGTGAGTGAATTCGTCGAATTATAAGGAACGCCAAGGAAGAATTCTTCTTTTTGATACGCGCCAATCATTTCCAAAGTCAATACCGTTTGATCGGTTGTATCCAGAGAATCAAATCCTTGATTCATTTCCATGTAGTCTCGATAAACCCCTGCAACACCAACATAACTGCAATCTTCTCCATCAAGGAACGTAAAGGAAACGGTAAAATCCGTGTCCACAATCTCTTCAGTCCATAGGTCAATGCCGTATTGGTTGAATCCGCTACCGAGTGTAATCGATTCATTCTCGCGAAGCTGGAATATGACATAAGCTTTGTTATAGGAATCGATTCTACCCGAAACGTCAGCGTAGATGGAAGACATGGCATCGCCTTGGGTAATGATTGCGGCGTAAGCTGAATCTCCTTTGACCATGCCAAATAGCGGCAGGCTAATCTTTTGTTGGCTCTCCTGCATTTTATAATCAAGTAGGGCTAAATCTTCGCCGTAAACTCTTTTTTGGTAAGGTTTTTGATAGTATTTTCCGTTGTTAAAATCGATGACTGCGCCGCTTCCGTCAGGAAGTACGATGTAGCCTTCGGTGTCTACTCCACCAATTTGTGAAACAGCAGTTCCAAACAATGGAAGGAATGAAATAGAGGCTAGTTTGACGTTCTCAGGCTCTACAATGGAATCTTTGATTATCGAAGCGTCAATTCCAGAATCTGTAAGCACGACGTTGAAGCCTACTTCAAAATAGACTTTTTCAAACTGTTCAAAATAACCATAACTTGCATTTTCTTCGATGGCTCTCTCTCTAGTATATCCGAGCTCTTCATAGAAAATGGCATACAGTTTTTTCCTGACAAGTTTGGAGATGTCTTCATATCCCACAATTTCATATGCTTGCAGATCTTCGTTAAATCCTGAGTAAGCTATCGTTTCAAGAAGAGTTCTGTCCTCTCTTGATTCCATGAATTCCTTTGTGACGTATTTCGGAAAATATAGATAGTCAATTTCTAAATCTTGAATCGTATAAAGAACTTGGAATCCATGATCCGTATACTTAATTGAATAGGTTTGTTTTCCGGCTGGATCAATGATAGTTGAAGGATGATAGATACTTAACGTGTAGTTATTGATTGAGGTTTTTGAACCTGCAGCATTAAAATAAGTCAGTTCAAGCGTCGATTTTTGTTTATTGAGTGCTGTTGTTGTAATCGCATGTGCGGGATCTGATTGCCAGGGATCCATTACGGTCGGATTTGACTCCCAAACCGCTCCATTTCTAGTGTCAATCACCTTGAAATAAGAGGTTGTTTCGTCCAAATACAGTTCGAAAGAATCGTTTGAAGCAACTAGTTTTTCAGTGTCAGACAGATTCTCTGCTTCAACGAATCCTTCTTTTGTAAAGTCCATCGTCTCGTTTACAGGAACGATGACGGACTTCATATTGCCGATGAACAAATAACTCAACACGAGGGTGAGTAAGATTACGATGAAAACAATTCTTCTTTTCAGCATACGACCCTCCCCCTAGAACCTTAGTGACAGTTCTTCATAAATTGCCGAAATAAAGGCAATGAACTGTTGAATTAAATCAAAGAACAGTAAACCGAGGAACATCATAACGCACATGGCAATGAGGGTAGCCAAAAATGCGACAATCGTTTTCCCGAGTCCGTATTCGTGAATATTGAGAATGCCCATAAAAAGCATCCATCCCGTTAAGCCATAAGCGACGTACATAAGCAAATTGTAAAATGCCATTTCCTCAAGCGTTAGAAAATTTGAAAGAATAACACCCGGAAATCCTAAAATGATAAGTGGAAACAAAGAATATCCTGTCACCATTAGAATTTCTTTGTATCTTCCTTTTCCTTCCATCAATGTGGTCACGGACCAATTTCCAACCGTGAACAAGAATAACAAAAGGACAACCGAGAAAATCTCATTGAGACTATTGAGCGTTAATGGGTTGTTCGGATTAATCAAGAATCCTTCATACTGAAATTTAAATATTCTGAAAAAGGCAAAAAGGACGATGAAAACAATCGCAACGTTAAAATTGCCTTTTTTGTAACGCTTGAATTCTTCATATCCATTAAATGGATGCAACATAATGAACAGTGGGAATTTAAAGTATTCCCATATAAACTTCTTGAATCTAGTCTTCATATAAAATCGACCCGCCTTTTTTATATGTTTTGTAGATTCTTAATCCAATCAACGCGCCAACCAAAAGAACGGCTCCGCCGCCGATGAATGCAAAATTGTCTTTAATCATTTCATTACGATAGGCTTTGAATGCTTTGGAATAATAATATTGATCGTGACCCAACTTGAAATAGTCCATTGCTTCTTTGTAATTTTCTTGTCTTAGTTTCAACTTTCCAATTCCGTTATACGCAATTTCATAATTGCTGTTCATCGTGACGACCTGTTGCCAAACCATGGCAGCGAGTTCGAATTCTCCGTCGCTATGGTAAGCAATTGCCTGGTTGACCAAGGAACCAAATTCAGTCAATCGATAGACAACGACTGTTTTTGTTCCGCGGTCCAAAATCAAAAGATCATCGCCAAGATAATCAATGGCTACGCCTTCTGAAAATTTATCGCTTTGTGATCCGTCATCACCATTGATATACAGAAGATTGCCTTCGGAGTCATAGGTGAAAAGCCTAGATCTTTTTTGATCTAATACGGTATAGATTCCATTATGTGTAATTGCGATATCAACCAAGTTGCTTGGCCCGTCAATGACATAATTATTTCTGCCTTCAATATATTGAATATCGCCCATTGGCGGGAAGTAACCATTTCTTTTAATAACGTCGACGCCCTTGGGATTAATGAGTTGAATCGGATTTTCAGCATTGTTTTCTGATGGTTTCGATGTAGCATAAATGAAGTTGTCTTCATTTATGACGACATTCGTGTATTCTGTTGGCAAATACAACTGCATTTGAGCGAGTTGTTCTTCTGTCATCAAAGAACGTTGGAAGATTTCGATTGGTGTCAGTTTCAAAGGATTGACACCGGTGTATCGATTAAAGGTGCCATCACTGTTGATTTCGACGATGCCCTCATAAACGTTTTTCGCTACAACATACATCCGCTCTGACGAATCGACTGTAATCTTCTTCGGTTCAAAAGAAATCTCTTCAAAAGTAACGTCTTGAACATCATCAAAAATAGCAATGACTTCAAAGTCGTGATTGAGTTTAACGATTCTCTTGTTTCCAGTATCGCAAATATAGATTCCGCTTTCAACGACTTCAATTCCGGAAGGCGTATTTAAGCTGACGCTTGTAATGCCCGTTATTCCGTTATCTGCTAGTTCCTGAGAATAGTCCGCTGAAAGTGCGAAGATTTGATGAGCTTCATCAAGCGAAAAATCGTTGTTGACGACAACGAGCTGATTTGTGGAAGAATCTACGATATAAATCATGTCTTCATACACTTTCAAATCTTCAGGAGACGAGAAAGTAACGCCCAAGGTCTGTGCGTTAAAATACTGCGCAAAGGTCATGCCTGGTGCGCTATGAATAACTTCGCCGTAGTAAGAATAATTGTAGTGCGACTGCCCAGTTGCAAAAGGCAGTGGAATAAAGGCGAAGAGGTAGAAAAACGCGATTAGTCGTGTCATAGCACCCCTCCTATTTCATACCAGAATGGCTGAATGTTTCAACAATTCTGGATTGTGATACGATAAAAAACGTAATTGGAACAATCATCATAATGAACGAAACGGCGGCAATCGTACCTGCACGTTCTATCGTTCCTTGTGCAATCTGTCTTAATGCATAAGAAAGTGGCTTCAATTCTTCACTGAAGATAAACGATCCGCCATCGGTTGTCCATAGTCTTTGGAACAACAAGATGATTAACGTAAGCCAAGCTGGTTTCACAAGTGGCATGACGATTTGGAAAAAGATTCTGTATTCGCTCGCACCGTCTATTTTCGCTGACTCAATCAGTTCATCTGGAATTTGCTGCATGAACTGTTTCATCAAATATAGACCGAGGCTCGAGGCAATCGCAGGTAAAATAATCGCAGCGGGATTGTCAATCAATCCTATTTTTGCGATGATGATATAGTTTGGAGTTGCGGTAACTTGTGGGGCAAACATCAAGGAATAAACGACCAAAGTAAAGAATATCGTTCTTCCTGGGAACTTGTATTTAGCAAGTGGAAAGGCACACATGGATGCAATCAAAACATGCCCAACCGTTCCTATAACCGTAATCAAAATTGTATTGAAGAAATAACGTGAAAACGGAATCCAGGAGTTTCCGATTAACTCTGACAAATCTCTAAAGTTGTCAAGCGTCAAGTTTCTTGGGAACAATCTTGGTGGGAACAAAAACAATTCATCCAATGGTTTAAACGCATTTGAAGCGGTCATGATGAGCGGATACGCACTGAAAATTCCGAACAATGCAAGCAACAGGAATAATGCGATGTCTCCACCGAGTGAACGATTCAACTTTCTTTTTTTCGTAAAAGATCTTTTAATGCTTTTAAATAGATTCACATTACTCACCGACCTTTCGTAAGATCGATCTGACGATCAGGTTGGTGGTAATCATAATTAAGAATAGAATGGTCGCAATTGCCGATGCATATCCCAAATCAAAACGAATGGTACCGTAGTCAATCAAATGGGTGACAATCGTATGTCCTGCATTTTCAATCGACGGGAATCCGACGAGCTGCATCGAAACTTCCGCGATGGCAAGACTTGTAGTAATCTGCATCACCGCCCCAAACAACAACTGTGGTTTCATGGAAGGAAGCGTAATATGCCAAAGTTCTTGCCAACGGTTTCTGATTCCGTCTATGGCGCCCGCCTCATAGAGATTCTTGTCAACACTTTGAAGTCCGGCAATGAAAGCAAGGAAACTAACACCAAGACTTAACCACAATTGAACAATGATGATGACCATCATCATGTACTTCGGATCTTTCAGCCATACGATTGGGTCTGTCATAAATCCAAAACGAATGAGAAGTGCATTCAAATAGCCATGAACGTCTCCAGAAAATATCAATAACCACATCAAAAATGCGTTACCAGAAATTGAAGGAGCGTAAAAAATCAAAGTCATAAACGCTCTAAGTTTTGGTCTAAGTTCATTGATTAGCCAAGCAAACACAAAGGCCATTAAATAACTGATGGGTCCTGTGACAACCGCTAAAATCAATGTGTTCTTTATTGCAACAACAAAAACCTCATCTTCTAAAATCAGCTTGAGGTAGTTATCGAGCCCGATGAACCTCGGAGGCTCCAATAAATTGAAATAGGTAAAACTGATTCCTAGGGACATAAAAACTGGAATAATCGTAAACGTGAAAAACAGCACTGCAAAAGGAGCCATCAAAATATAGTAATGCTTGCTCTTTTTGATGTTTTTCAGCAGTAATTGCAATTTGGTTTTTTTCAGCGTCGTGCTTCGAGCATTACTTTCCACGTGCCCCTCCTAATCCAATCCGAATTCACTTCTTTTTTTGGTAATCTCTTCATTAATGACTTGGACATAATCGAAAATGGTCTCTCTCGGATTTGAGTTTTCATTATAAACAAGTCTAAACGCGTTGTCCAAATATCTTCCAAGCATGTAACTGCCTGGTACTTCAGGAATTCCGCGTACCCAGTCCCATTGTTCTTCTAATGCAAGATATTCCTTGACTGTCCAGGGAAGTTGAGACATGGCTTCAACATTGGCCGTTGGATAACGAGCCGCAGCGCCTAAAATACCTTCCATTTCTCTACCGAACCGAACTTGTGTGTCTGTGGAAGTCCACCACTTCAAGTATTCCCATGAAGCTTCCTTATGCTCAGACTGTTCCATAATCATCACACCGGTTCCTGATGAAACGGTCTCTCTTCTAATTGTAGTATTGCCTTCAGTATCCGTCACAGAAGTTCCTGGAACAGGAACAAAGTCCCATTTTCCGCGAATTTCAGGAGCGAATACGCTTAGGGTGTTGTATGCGTTGTAATAAGTGATGCCGATTGGCATTTGTCCACTTCTAAAACGGTTAAGGAAGTTGGCTTGAACTGGGAAAGAGTAATCCGTATAGAAACGAGTCCAGGTTTCAAACACTTCAGGTCCTTTACCTTCATTAAATCCACATTCTTTATCCCCGTTGATATAGAACTCGCCATCATTTTGATAGAAAAGTGTCGAGAATATTGGATTCGGAGGAAGATTCATCACGCTTCCTTCCGTAATCGGAATTGGAAGATAAAATTCAAGGTTATGCTTTTGTAAATCCGGAATCAACGAAATGACGTCATCCCAGGTGTCCGGTACTTCCAAACCGAGTTCTTCAAAGATGTCGGTTCTGTAGAACATCATTAAAAAGATTTGTTGTTCCGGAAGAGCGTAGGTTCCACCCTCAAATTCGTAGGGAACCATGGCACTGTATTTGAAACGAGTTGCGACTTCATCAAAGTCTGAAAACAATGATAAATCATAAACTGCATTTCTCATTGCATAATTGACTGGGACATTATTTCCAAGTCCCATTGAAACGTCCGGACCCACTTTAGCGAGGGTTGCTGGCAAAAGTACCGATCCATTGACAAGTTTTAAGTCAACAGCGATTCCAGTTTCTGGCGTGAATGTTTCATCAATCATTCTTCTTAATACATTGGCTTGGTCTCGACCAATAGAAAGCCAAACTTCAATGGTTTCATCCGTTTCCTGGTCCGTTGTTTTTCCTAGAGATGCATAATCCGTTGTAAAGGTAGATAAAAATGCTCTGGTTGAGAACCATAGTCTTTCTATCGTTCCAGCTTTGGATTGTGGTAATTCAACATTTACGCCATGGAACATGAAGTAATCAATTTCCAAAGGCTGTGCGCTTAACAGCAAGACTAAAGTACCAAGAGATGAAATGTTTGTATTATAACTTAAAAGGTTCTTATGTATTTCACGAGGTTTGTCGATGAACTCATCCAATTGAATGATCACGGTATCCAAAATTCCCGTTTTATCACTTTTAGATCCAGAGATATCGATAATCCTTTGTCTTACAACAGATAAATTATCTCTCTCAGTTTCAATTCTTAAAACGAGATTGTCGATTCGCTCTTCAAGTTGATAATCTCTATATTGGTCCGGTTCAGGACCTGTGTAGACCAAAATCTCACGATAAAGTTTGTTTAAAGCATTAATCGAACTTTGAACTTGTGCGATCAATGGACCGTATTCACCGAGTGAGACTTCCATCGCTAATTCATAAGTGGTTCCGGCTTCAAAGTAGAAAAGATAAGCTTCTTCCGTAGTCCCTAGCGTTTGGATTCTCCAACTGTTTGAGTAATCAAAAGTAAAGTTTCTCATTTCTTCGAAGGGGATTTCACCATTGATGTAGATGTTTCGGGCGACGGTCATTCCCGCAGCCAGTTTTTGCTTGATTCTCATGCTAATTTCATAGAGTCCTGTTTCAGGAACGGTAAAAGACCATGTGATTCGATCTCCAGAAATTCTCCAGTTTGTTCCTCCGATGGTATTCAGTTTGACAATGCTTGGGTCACTTGGAACCGTTCTTGGACTCGTTCTGTCATTGAGTGGATATAATGTTGGCGAGGTGGATGAATCAGAATTTTCAGCTTGCAAAAAGTCTAGTACGCCATCAACTTCTTCATATCCATTGGCAAGATAACTTGCCAAAACATCAGAATAACTCATCAAATCAGTCACAGACTCCAAAACGATGGTATCTATCAATAGAGGTTCTCTGACAGAATCAAGTGTGATTGTATTTTCGCCTTGCTGAAAGTAAAGTTCATAAGGTTCGTCAACATACCCGACTTCGTCTCTAAAATAAGCTGAAGTCCATGCCGGTGTTTCAACTTGGCTTGGACGAATGTCATTATTATTGACATCCTGAGTAATCTCATGCTCGCTTCCCCATATTCTGTAAAACGAAATATTTCCAGCGCCTTCAAAAGGAACAATTCCGTTAATCGAAAGAGATCTTTCAATCACAGAACTCTTTCCGGGGTAAGGATAGTAGTTAAGCAATAGATGATAAAGTCCCGATTCAGGAACATTGAATGTCCAAGTTACGGATCCTGATTCGCTCGTCAGTAAAACATTATCTTTACCTTCATAAGATGGAAGCACTTCTTCGCTTCCATCAGATGACGAAAAATCGATTGCTTCGATAACAATCGGATTGACCTGTGGACGAGTTTGCGTAACAGCATCCAAATAATCGTAATAATCTGATACACCCTCATAAGTAAGGTCAATCAGATCGCCATTTGAACTGCTGTTGAAGTTAAGATAGTCCTTGTGGTTATTCAACCACACGTTTTCAATTGTAATGAAAGCGGTGAATGTTACAACCAATGCAAGAACGATAATCAAGACTTTTTTCATCTTGTATACTCCTTTATTAGAAACCCCCTTTGTATCTCAAAAGGGGGTGTTCACAGTTCTTAGTTACCCAAATACTCTTCCAACGCAGTTTCATAAACTGGACGAATTTGATCGACAATCGTTCTGGCAGTTCCTTCACGAATTGCGGTATTGATGTTTCTGGTCCATCCGTTTTCGCTGAACGCGCTTATTCCAACGGCATTAATTAATTCCAAATAGATCTTATCGTAGATGTCAAGATAAGCTTCAATATAAAGTTCGTCATCGAACTTCGTAATTAAAGATAATTCGAAATCAGTAATTTGTTGCTCAGGCGTTTTCCAAAGTTGAATTTCATTCCAAACCTTGAATGCCAATTCTTCTTTTTCAGCACCAAGACCACTTGCCAAAGACATCAGAGCAACTGCTGAAACAGGAGAAGCATATTCGCCAGCGAAGTCATCTGCAACCGGATAAGGTACAAATCCAAGTTCAAATGGAAGTGTTCCCCAACGGCTGTCAGCATTGATAAACCATAAGTCTCCAGGATGTAAAGCAACTTTTCCCGCCATCCATTCCGGGCTTCCTGCATCGTAGGCAGGGTTCACTTCAAATACGCCTTGAGAGTATAAACTGGTCAAAAAATCATAAGTTTCCAACGCTGGATTTTGTGCAAAAGAGACTCTTCCAGTATTGAAATTGATTAAGGATCCTCCATTGAGTGGAATCATAGACTCCGCATAATACGATAGCATTCCGCCAACGGCATACATGTCTGAAGCTTGTGCTGATAACAAGGTTTGTACTTGAACAGCCCAATCCTCAAATGTCGACCAGTTCCAGTCTCCAGCAAGGTAAAGTTCAGTAGGGTTATCTACGCCTAAGCTTTCAACCAAATCAGCATTATAATACAATCCGGAAGAAACGGTGAGACGGTTGGAATCAAACCCATAGATACCACCTTGATATCCACCGATGTCATAATACTCATCGTCAATGTTCGTTCCGTGTGTAGACATATATTTGGTGACGTCAACAATTGCATCCGCTTCAGCAAGTTGTTGAATCCAGTCGCTGACATTCCAATAAATGTCCGCAAGAGGTTCTCCCGCAACGGAAGCATTGATGATTGAATTAATCCGGCTTGGGCCCCATGCAGCTTCAGCGGGGTATGAGCGATAAATCACTCTTACGTTGTAAAGCGCTTCTACAGCACGTTGCTGCGCTTGACGAGCTAACTGATCCGTTCCAGTATACTCCGCATTAAATGGGTCAATTTCATACACAGCACCATGCATGATGACGATGTCGGTAGGCTCAATATCCACACAGACTCCGCCAATGAGTTCTTGGTGGATCTCACACCCATCCATACCGTTAACGGTAATATGACGCGTAACCGAGGCTGGATTTCCATCAAGATCTTCTACAAAGTAAGTCAATGTATAGATACCGACAGCCGCAAGATTTACGGTTCCGGTAATAATGATGCTAGAAGTCAAATCTCCATCTTCAGCGTCACTTGCAGTAACGCCAGCAGTTTGATCAAAAGTGCCATTAATGGTGATAGCAATGTCTGTGGCACCGGAAATCACTGGATAGTGACTCGCCGCAGTTGTGCTCGTATTGGATGAAGTTGAAGAAGTCGTCGCGGTAGTTGTGGTAACGCCATCTCCTCCGCACGCGACAAAGGATAAAGCAATCCCGACAATGAATAAGACTGATAATATTTTTTTCATTCTTTCAAGTCTCCTTTACATTGAATTTTAGGATGATTTCTGTAGATTTACCCTACGGGTACAGATTTCCTAAAGTTCGAATTTTATGATTTTATTATACTACGGAAAAGCACGATTTTTTCACAATACTTGCGGTTTTTCGAAATTGAAAAATTATTTTCAGTCTAAAACTTGCACATCCCTGATTTTGGGTTCTTTTAGGATCGCAATTTTGATGAAATTTGATGTTTTTCAATAAATTCCGTTGTGAAAGTGATGAAATAAAAAAAACCAACCCGTCGAAACGGGTTGGCCATTGAAGGAATTATTTCTTTCTTATAACGAAGAATGCAAGCATTCCTAACATACCGATTAAAACAATGCTAGCGTTTTGAGCTGCGCATCCAGTGTCAGGAGCTGGTTCAGTAGCTACATCGATCAAAGCTTGAATTTCTTCAGCTGTCAATGTTTGTGCATCAAGCATCGCTTGGATATCTTCAGTTGTAATAATCTGAGCGTCTAATAAAGCTTGGATTTCTTCAGCTGTCAATGTTTGAGCGTCAAGCATTGCTTGAATGTCTTCAGTTGTAATCAATTGAGCATCTAATAAAGCTTGAACTTCTGCTGCAGTGATGGTTTGAGCATCTAACATCGCTTGTACGTCTGCTGCTGTTAAGTAAGCAGGAGCGACAATTACGTCAAATGTAGTTACAGCACTGTTTCCAGCAACGTCTTCTACTGTGACTTCAACGGTGTAAGTTCCGACTGTCGTTAGAGACAATCCACCGTTGTCGGATACATACATTGCTAAGTCTTCAACTGGATCATTCAAATCAAATGCTGCGCAATTGCTAAGAATAGCTGTGTTGACATTTGTGAATTCTCCAACTCTAATTTGATAATGAGCATTAACTGCCATGATTTGAGGAGCTGTAACGTCATCAATTGTAAGTACATAACTAGCGTCTGTAATGATATCATAATCAAATACAGGTACTTGAGTTAAGTCAACAGAAACAGGATCTCCATAAACCAATGCTTGTGCAGTCGTGTATGCTGTACCGGTGCTAACACCAATAAGCAAAACAAATCCGTTTGGTTCTAATACTAATCCGGCTTTCCATGCATCAAACATTCCTGATGCGTTAGCTGGAGTATTTAATCCGTTTACATCAACCAAATCCCATGTACGACGGTTAATCGTTCTAATTACATTTCCGCTTCCATCAACTTCGATGATCATACCTGCACTGCCCCAGCTAAATGTTGTAGCTTGAAGTGCTGTAACATCATCGTAATAAATGATTTGTGCTGCCCAGTTCGTAGATACAAGGTTTGTAGCACCATTAAATGTAAATGATGTACCGTCTAATACGAATGTAGGATCAATTCCATCATAGTGAACATGATGCGTAAATGTTAAGTCAATGTCATAAACGCCTGGTTTTGGATTGTAAATATTGAATCCTTCAGGAGCAGTAACAATGATTGAATCTGTCTTGTCATTTCCATATCCATCGTTCGCTGTAACACCTTCAAGAAGGTCAATTGGCATAGCTTCGACAGCGTAGCGATTAGCGACTCCTACAAATACAGGAGGCATAACGCCGATGACGATATCAACCATAACTTCAGTTACATCCATTTCTGGCGTAACTACGTGATATGTAGCCAGATATCCACTTCCGAATACGGAAGAGTCGATGACAGATACGGCACCACTTGGAATGTAAGCGTCAGTTCCTGAGTCATAAACGAAATTGATTGTTTCCAAATCAACGTCTTCTTGAGAAATCGTGACTGAGTAATCTAATTTTTCAACTTCATTGATGACATTTCCGTCAACGTCAAACATATTAACCCAAGATGCAACTACATCGTTTGGTAAATCATATGTTCCATTGTAATCAACAACAACGTTGATTCCAGCTGTAACTAAGTCATCATCATGAGCTGTTAAGCCTGTGAATGCAGCGGGTTGATCCGTATATTCTAACACCATTGGATCTAGTGTTTCATCAACCATAGCCACTGGAAGTCCAGTAATGAAAGCCATTGGTTTTGTGTAAGTTGATCTGTCATAGGTTCCAAAAGAAATGACTGTCCAACCTGCAGGGATTGTTACATAGTTTGGATCTCCATCAATAATAATAGACCAATCTTCAACTGGAGCAATTGTAGTGTCTACACCGTCCATTGACCATTTCAAGTATGCAAGAGGTTCAATAACATATCCGTCAGCGTCAGTTGAATCTAGCGCCATTCTGATTTCGGATTGCATCGTTGATGTTGGTTTGGATTCAGCTGGAGCTGCATTGTATGCATCGATCTCAGCTTGAGTTGCCAAACGCCAATCTGTTCCAGATCCATCAAGATCATTGAAAATCCAATATAATCCGATGTGGTCTTCAAACATTTGTAAAACGCCTAATTCATCAAAATAAGCATATTTACGATGAACAACGTTTGCAGTTAAATCCGTACGAGCATTTGCTGTTGAAACAACAAACTCCTCATCGGTATTATTGATTGTAAGTGCTGCAAAGGCACTATAGGAAATTCCTGTGATTTCCAATGCACTGTAAAATCCGTCTGCATTGTCATCGTCCCAATCGCTTGTGTATCTAACTCCACCCTTAACAACGTGATATCTGTTTCCGTTGTAAGTTAGAGTCCAAAATGAATCAAGTACTCTTGTTCCAGTACATGTTCCTGTTGGCAACAAGCAGTTCTCTTGATCGTAAGGATACAGTTCAATTAAAGTATCATCTGCTTTGGCTTGCATGGTGAACCCCATAAGGGTAATAAAACCGATTAAAGCTAATGCGAAAAACTTTTTCATAGACTAATTTGTCCTCCCTATATATTTTTTTATTCATACTCTGTTATTTTACACTGTTATTGAAAACGCTGTCAATTAAGGTTTGGAAATAAACACATCAACTCCCCCTTTTTACGTGTTTTGTATAATTTTTTCATGATTGTGAGTAAAATCAATGAACCGTTCCGGGTAAGTAGGTATAAAACGTTCTGCAAGAAGTCACATCATCTTCCGTAACAGTGACTGTAAAGCTAACGGTCATAGCCCGGTCAGGCATCTTGATGATTCGTCCTGTTTGATCCAAATATTCCAAGTTGTGCGACTCAAAAACAATCGTCGCATCACTGTGTTCACTACGTACTTGATACTCAATATCTTCAAATAATTCGAATAAAGGAATTAGCCCCGCGTTTCGAAGTGATTTTGGACAGTCTTTTCCTGAAAAATCATTATGATATTTCATATGATCTCGCGGTAGATTGTATCTTACCATCAAATCAGCTGTCAGCTTCGAAGTTCTTTGCCATGTTCTGTACAAATCTCCTCCGTAATTGATTGCCATTTCGATTCCGATACCGTTCCTATTTCCTCCACCAAGATATGTTGTTCCCTGGTATGGAAGTACTGACCCATCCCCTGCGTGGAAGCCTCTTTCATCCTCAGGAAGCGATTCATAAATGTCATGATCATCCACCGTGAAGTGCCATGAAACCCAAAGCTCTGCACCAGATAAAGTTGAATTGTAAAGATAGTTTGCGTGTGACAAAGCGGTTCCACCAGTATCCGTGTTTGCCGTGTCATGAATGACGATCCAAAACAAATTGGTCGCATTGAATCCATCGACGCCTTCAGGCAGTGTAGAAAATGGTTCGCCTGGTCTGATTGCAAAAAAGACAGGAACAATTTTGGATGTATTGACTGGAATACTTCCATAATAATACCTTGAGACGCTTTCGTATCTCTTATCCACATAATTGAAACTGGTTCCGTAAACTACATACTCATGAGGTGTAGAGTAATGAACCTGATTCATGGTCAATAGATCCAGTAAATTATTGGAATCGAGTGAATCATAGACTTGAACCGTAAAATCGGTTGTAATGTCAGGGTCACTAACAAGTGCTGCTGTTAATACTGCAACGCCTGAAGAGTGCGTGCTTACAACACCAGAAGAGTCAATCGTTGCGACAGCTTCGTTTGCAGAAGAGAAACTAATTGCTGAATTGGCGATTGAAATTGGAAAAGCGTTTGCTTGTATTGTAAATGAATCCCCTACCACGACATCACTTAATACATCTGTGAGTGTGAGCTCGATTCCGGGCGTTGTCGTAACAATCACTGTAACTGTCGTTGCGATACTGGAATCGACTGAAGAACGAACTGTAATCGAAGCCACTCCGCTTGAAATTGGAGTAATATCTCCATATTGTGTCACTCTAAGAACATCAGGGTTCGATGTAATCCATTTGATTTTGTTGGTGACTAAATCCAAAGGATATAGTGTGAATGTGAACGTATGCAACTCTCCAATGATGATTTCATCAATTGGATTGGTAATTTCAATAATCACAGGAACTGCTGGGTTATAATCCACTTCGCTGATGATGTCATCTGCAGAAGTATAGTAAGCTCTTAACATCAAGGGATCCACATTAACGAATTTATCATAATCCATGTCTCCTTCGCCCCAGAAATTGAGTGTAAATTCAACTTGATTATCTAAACTCATTATGACATTGTAGCCTGTTATGTCGGTGATATCGTTAAACCGTGCATAGGCTTCAATCGCTTTTTGAGATGCACCGTATTGAAGTTGAATACGAATCGCATTACTAGCTGATTCTATTGTATTTCTGACAATATTGATTTGCGTCAAAATGTCGTACTCGTTCACTGCGTTAAAATAGATGGCGTCCTGTGTTGCATGAAACGCATTTTTTTGAATCAAGAATCGTCCACTTAAAAAGTCTTCAATGACGATTGCATGACTTGCGAGCGTATCAAATACGTTGTCAGTCACTGTCATTCCTCTGACTGAAACGATGTGCATAAATGCACTTGTAGTTGTTATGTTGAGGACTTGATTGTCCACAAATGTAAAATTAATAATTTCGCCAAAGTTGATAATTTGAGAAGCGCCTGTAAATTCAAATCCGCTGATAGAGACATCATCTGCGGACACCGTAACGGAACCAATGATCGTCGAATCCGTTCCAATCAAGCTGACTTCATTTTCTTCAATGCTTAAATTCTCTGTGTAAGTACCAGCTGACACTAAAAGAGTCGCGCCAGAGGTTGCATAGTCCAAACCGTCTTGAATGGTTGAAAACAATCCATCTCCATAAGGTATATCAAACCCAAGGTATTCGATTTGACTGCCTAAGAAAGCATCTGAATCTACTAAAATAACATTGATAACTTCAATGTCAATGACATCGACAATCTCTGAATCAAATAACGAAGTCGCAATAATACTTGTCGTACCGACAGATACTCCAGTAATGACTCCTTCTTCATCCACAGAGACAACGTCCTCATTCATACTTGACCAAGTGACTTCATCATAAGCGCCATCTGGAAGAACTGAAATTTCTAATTGTGCTGAAGAAGATAGATTCATGTATGGATTCCCGACGATTTCAATCGATGCTGTATTTTCAAACACCAAGATTGTAAACTCTTCATAAACGTCAGAATCCTCTGAACTTTCAACTTTAATCGTTGCGAGTCCCGCAGAAAGCGCTGAAACAGTTCCAAATTCATCTATCTCGACAACTGAAGGATTATCCGAAGTAAACAATACTTCCGTGTTGGATGCGTAGTCAACGACGTATTCATCGCCGATAAGCATCGCTTTATCGTCTGAATTTAAGGTCAAGGTAATCAATTTATTCACAATCACCGGAACGCTGATTTCAACGGAGTCATCATAAAGAGAAGATACAATCAAATGAGCCGTTCCTTCTTTTTTAGCCGTGACGAGTCCCGTTTCACTGACTACAAAGATTTCAGTGTCATCAGATGCAAAAGACACATCGTCATTTGAGACAACAGAGACTTGAAGAATATCTCCTTCTGTCATAACGATTTCTTCGTTTTGAGAAACGAGAGTGATGTGTTTTCTGACAGTAACAACCAGTTCTTCACTCACAGATTCATCTGTAGAGGAAGTAATGAAGACACTTGCAATTCCTTCCGATACAGCTGTAATCAACCCCGAAAGGTCGACAACGAGAACATCCATGTTCGAAGATGAATACAACAATCCTTCTTCGTCATTCGTCGATACAGAAATCTGATGGTGGTCTCCTTCGACCAAGGTCAAAGTGTTTTGTTCCAAAGTAATTGTAATCTCACCGGTTGTAAGTGATGAAAGTGTCGTTGAAAGTGTTGTCGACACGGTATCATTACACGCTACAAAAGACAGAGAGAATACAAAAAGCAAAAAGATGCCGAATAGTTTCTTTGTCATAAGTTAATCCCCTTTGTTCGCTAAAATCAAATTCGCAAGCTTATTTCTAAAGAGCGGTACTTTGTTCAACTCCCTTTTGGGATGAACACCGTTGCTTAAGAGTACAAACCCGAGTTTTCTTGCTTTGTCAATCCAAATATTGCATCCGGTAAACCCTGTATGGGCTATCGTATTGATAAAATCAACATCATTTCCAGCAGTGCCTCCTGAAAGGGGTTTATCCCATCCGAGGGCTCTGACAATTCTGTTTCCGGAAACATCAGTGATGTCTTTTTGTGGTTCATATAGCAATCCGTATGTCGAGTGATTGAATAATCTTTTGTCCTCAGTAAGAATTGCATGAATGAATAATCCAATATCTTTTGGTGTACTGAATAATCCTGCATGTCCACTGACGCCTTGAAGGGCAAATGCTTTTTCATCATGAACGCGTCCTTTTAAAAATCCTTGAAAGACACCATCAATACGTTGTTCTGTTGGAGCGCATCTTTCAGGATCCGGATGGTATCCGGTGTCTTTCATTCCTAGCGGTTCAAATAATACGTTTTGAGCATACTGGTCAAGTGGTGTATGAGTGATTTTTTCAATCATCCATCCAAGAAGAATGAATCCAACATCAGAGTAAACGATTCTCTCTCCCGTGGGATATATGAGATCCATTTCGTAAATGATGTTTTCAACTTGTTCTGAATTTTTTAACTCTTTTGCATTTCTGATATCTGCTGGAAGTCCTGAGGAATGTGTCATAAGATCAAAAACTGTAATCTTTGTGTGTTTGAATCTTGGTAGAATCTTTGTAACACAAGTATCTAGTTCCATTAGATTTTGTTCAATGAGTTTCAATACGAGAGACGTCGTCGACACCACTTTTGTAAGTGAAGCAACATCATATATTTCATTTCCCACATTCGGTATTTTTTCAGGTTCTAAACTTTTAAATCCTACATACCCCGAGTCAATGATTCCATAAGAGTTAATCAACGCAAATCCGCCTCCTGGAAAATCTCCTATGTCAACACGACTTTGAAGAAAGTTTTCGATTACATGTTTCATATCTTTATCAGATACTTTTTAAGTAAAAATACAGCCGCACCAAGTAACCCAGCCGATGCAGTCGAAACCACGACAATGATTACCGTCTGAATGGTATGGTTTTCAATAATGACGCACTCGCCATCAATGAGTTCCTCTCCGTCACCGCAAACCGGTGGCAAGACAACACACTGGCCTTCGACTAAAGTTTCTCCGTCCTCGCACTCAGGTGGTAAGACAACGCACTGGCCTTCGACTAAAGTCTCTCCGTCCTCACACTCTGGCGGTAAGACAACACACTCGCCTTCGACCAAAGTTTCTCCGTCTTCACACTCGGGTGGTAAGACAACGCACTGGCCTTCGACCAAAGTTTCTCCATCCTCGCACTCAGGTGGTAAGACTACACACTGGCCTTCGACCAAGGTCTCTCCGTCTTCACAAACGGGATCTACCTGTTTTACGACAGTGCTTTCCCATGGAAACGATGGATATTGTGTCCAATAATAATCATTTAATCTAGCTAAAGCGGCGACCACTTCTGTATCATAGCTTAGAAGCGTTCTATATGAGAATAATGCGCTACCTACAATGATGTCATACTGGGAAATGTATCTTAACTGTTCCGGCAATTCATTGACATTCGTCCAAGAATCATCGTCGTAACGATAAAAACCATGTCCGATGATTAAATCGACGTTGTTTGCTTCACAGAGTGCAGCCCACCAGTCCACCAAATCCGCAAAAGGCGCTGATTGGTGATCAAATTGCCAGTATAATTGTGGAACAACGTAATCGAGCCAACCTTCTTCAATCCATTTTTTGGTATCCGCAAATTGGTCTTTGTAACTTTGGAAAGTATAAATAGAAGTATTCGAACCTTCTTCTCCTCCTGAAAGCCATATTCCAAAGGGACTGATACCAAATTTAACGAAGGTATCGTGTGCTTCATTGTAATCAACGACGATTTCGTGAATGTCTTCAATGATTGTATCAATGTTTTCTCTTCTCCAGTCCGCAAGTGATTGGCCGGGATCTTTCTTGGCATTGTATAAATCGGCATCTTCAGAATCGCTCATGCCATTGTAACTATAGAAATAATCGTCAAAATGAATACCGTCCACATCGTAGTTGGCAAGTAATTCTCTGATGACGTTTTTAATGTAAGCTTGAACTTGTAGTTCTCCTGGATTCAAAATCAATTTTCCTGCATTGTCAACTAGAACCATGTCAGGGTGAAGTTTTGCAAAGTTCATATCATCGAGCAATGCTAGTTGAGCTTCTTTTGATTGGGTACCCGTAGACACTCTGTATGGATTAAGCCAAGCATGGAATTCAATTCCTCGCTTATGACTTTCTTCAATCAAAAAGGTTAGAACATCCCATCCAGGGTCTTGACCTTCAACTCCAGTCAAATACCGAGAGAACGGTGCATATGAAGAAGGATAAAAAGCGTCGTTCATCGGACGGACTTGGAAAAAGATCGTATTGAAGTTGTTGGCTTCAATTCGATTGAGCATTGTAATCAGTTTGCTTTTGTATTCTGCTTCGTTCGTATAGAGTGGAACGTCGATATTACTGACGGTCGCAACCCAAACTGCACGTATTTCTTCTGATTTTTCAGTGTATTCCGTCGGCAAAAGTATGGGAACATTAGAATCGTAATATGTTACAATTTCACCATCTCTGATGACGTAGACATTGTGTTCGTTCGCAGGGATGTTCAATCGGATTCTCTCCGTTTGAACTTCACTTTGGTTCAATGCAGGATCAATTGCATAATATTCAACCGTATATGTCGCATTGATGACAAGTTCAAATGAAGCACTAAACGCTTTCCAAGCACTCCATATACTTCCGTTATGGACTCTATACATCACCGTATCTTCAGGACTTGATGGAGCGAGACTGACTGTCGTCGTCTCAGTGTAATAATATCCATCAAATCCACCATCAACCGTAATGATTGGATCGAGTGGTGGAGTTTCGTCAACGGTAAAAGATACCGATTGAGTGATTGCACAATCGTCATCGTTTTTATAATTTACAAGATAATCATTTTCAGTTGAAAACAGGATTGGCGTTGAATACGTCAACCAATCTCCACCGTTCACTTGGTAAAATACGACAGGGTTTTCGTGTGTAATCGAAAACGTCACCTCTTGAAAATTAGGGAATTCCCCGGTGCCTGTAAGCGAACTTGTAGGATTAGAATAACATGGAAGTGTTACTTTAACCAATAACGCGGTTTCTATAGACTCAATGCCTTCAGCAGTAATTGTTTTTGCCCTAATGTAATAATTTCCAGTGTCATCCAAAGTGATGGCCCCGGTGTAAGGAATCCATTCACCGATCGAACCATGGTTGATTGCCACCCAAATGGTTTCATTCGCCGAAATCGAAACAGTTGAATCGAGAACGTATTCGTCTCCTATCATTTCTCCCGTTACAGAGATGACTGGAACATCACTATTAACTTTGTCTATCGTTATATTTTGTCCTGCAATTAAGCTTTCTTCACCAAACGAATCGACCGCCTTAACATAGAGGGCGTATGTGCCATCTTCCGTTAATGAAATTGGCGTCGTATATTCTGTCCAAACACCGCTGTCTATCTTGTAAAAAATCTGATCGACGGAGGTTAAGGTGATAGTGACATTACTTCGGTAGACGCTTCCGTCAAGAGATCCGTCAATTGAAATGACAGGACTTAAGACATTGCTGTCAGCCCAAATGTTTAAAGGTGTTTGGGTCCAGTAATTTGAAACGACATTGTCCATATGAGCATCTTCCAAATAGGCGGCAGAATACATCATTTCACCGACAATTTCAGGATATTGCTGATTGTAAAGAAGTTGGTCATTGATTTCGTCAATGTTCCAATTGTAGAGTTCTGCACTGGAAATGGCATGTCCGATGATTAAATCAACACCGGTACCTCTCGTAATGCTCGCCCACCAGTCGACGACATCCGCATAAGGAGCTGTCGAATGGGTGAATTGCCAATAAACTTGAGGACAGATATAGTCCAGCCAGCCTTGTTCAACCCATTTGCGACTGTCTGCGTATTGGTCTAGATAGGAAGAAGTATTTGTCGGACCCGTATTGGACCCACCTTCCAAAGTTTTTGAGTATCCTTCAATTCCAGAACCCCAAAGACCAAAAGGACTAATTCCGAACCGCACTGAAGTATCATTTGTTGCATTGTGTGCATCGATGGTTTCCTTGATGCCTCTGACCACGTCATTGACATTTTCTCTGCGGAAATCTTCGATGGTTTCTCCTACTTCTTTATAAGTATTGTACGTAATCGTGTCAGAACTAATTCCTGAATAAGGATAAAAATAATCATCAAAATGAATTCCATCCACATCATAAAGCGTAATCAATTCAGAAACAACATTATTAATGTAGGTTTTGACTTCCGGTTCCCCCGGATTCAAAATATAAGGATATCGATCGTTTGAATCAATATTTCCTGCGATAACCAAGTCTGGTCTCTGTCTTGCAAAATTTTCTGTGGACAGAGAACTGAGGACACTTGTTTTATCAAGCGTTGAATTCGCTACTCGATAAGGATTGAGCCAGGCATGAAATTCAATTCCATTTAAATGACATTGTTCAATCATGTATCCGAGTACATCCCATCCGGGATCTACACCTTCGGTTCCGGTCAACCATTTGCTCCAAGGAGCATATGCAGAATCATAAAAAGCGTCATTGTTTGGACGCACTTGAAATACGATGGCATTCATGTTGGCCGCCTTCACTTGATTTAACAATGTTTGAAATGCAGCTTTATATTGTGTTTCACTCGTCAAAACGGGCATATTCAAGTTGTAAACCGTCGCAACCCAAACACCTCTGAATTCAGAAGTTTTTTCTTCAAAGGTTGTTGGTATCATAACCGGATCAGTTGAACTATAATGATAAACAGTCGATCCGCCGCTCTTATATATTTCAAATGTCGTATCGGCACTCGCAAAATTCATGCTGGCACTGAGTGCCACCATGAGAATCATTATAAATGCCAAAAAGAGTTTTTTAAACTTCAATGTAATCACCTACTAAGCAGATTTTTGATTTTATCAATACCCGGTTTCTCTTTATTTTCATTAAGTAGCGACTTGTAAGAAAAGAAGATGTTTCCTTTTACGGCGTCATATTGATTTGCGTACTTGAGTTGATTTACAACTTCGTCCGGATTCTCATATTCACCGGTTTGACCAAGTCGATAACTTCCATGACCAATATAAAGATCGACTAGAGACTTTTCACATAATTTTACCCACCAGTCACAAATGTCTGCGAATGGTGCAATAGGATGTCCAAACTCCCAGTAAATTTGAGGAACGATATAGTCGATATATTTCTCCTTCACCCATAAATAAGTATCTGCGAATTGTCCTGAAAAAGATTCGCTACATGCTTTGGCAGTGTTTGATCCAAGCGGATCTGAAGACTGATTTTTCCATATTCCAAAAGGACTGACTCCAAATCTTAATTTGGGATAATCCCTTTTAAGCATCTCATGAACCCGCTTGATGACGTCACTGACATGCATTCTTCGAAAATCTCCAAGCGATTGATTCTTGTCGATTCTCTTTTCAAAGTCCGCTAAATCATTTAAATCTTCACTTAAACCACTATAAGGATAGAAATAATCATCAAAGTGGATTCCGTCAATTTCATAACGATTAGCAAGTTCAGCCATTGAATCAACGATGAACTGTTTCACTTCTTCTCTTGCTGGATTTAAAATCAACTTCCCAGAGGTGTCTTTCACCAAGTATTCTGGATGCAGTTTTGCAAAGTTCATTGAATCGCAAGTCTTTAAATAATCTTCTATCGATTGTTTTCCGTCCGGTGATACCCTGTAAGGATTGCACCAGGCGTGAATGGCTATATTTTTTTTCTTTGCTTCATTAAGGATACAACGAAAGACGTCAATCGGAGGTCGTTTTCCTTCTTTTCCGGTGAAATAACGACTGTATGGATTCAAATTAGATTCATAAAATGCATCATTCGTTGTTCTAACTTGAAAATAAATGGTATTGATATTGAACTCTACACAAGTGTCGAGCATTTCTCTAAACTTTAGAAAATACAAATTAAGATCTTCTATCGTTGGCAGATCGATGTTCAAAACGTTCGCAACCCAGACGCCTCTAATCTCTTTGATAGAAAAAGAATCTGGAATTTCTATTTGTACTAAGCTATTAAAATAACAGATTGGTTTCGAAGCGTCTTTGAAAGAAGTTAATTTCATACTTCCTCCTCTGTGGAAAAATAATAGTTCAGATATTTTCTATGTGCAATGACTAGTTCATCAAAAGCTAATTTGGCTTGATGAACAGAATGGGTCAAAGGTGAGATTTGCAGTGCTAGTCTTGCTTTATCCAAATTACGCTCATAAATGGCATCAACCAACAATTCTTCAAAAGCTTTCATGTTTTGAAGCAATCCTCTAATTTGAATTGGAAGTCTTCCGATATGGACGGGAATGGGTCCATTCTTTGTAATTCTAGATGTGATTTCAACTGCGCACCCATCTGGCAAATCTGTAATGTGTCCTTTGTTCTTCGTATTGACGACTTGATAGTCTCGTCTGTCATTGTAAATCGAACTGATGACATTACATGCGGTATCGCTATAATAAGCTCCGCCTCTTTTTTCCAACTCTTCCGGTTTGGATACAAGATGAATATCTTCATATTTCTTGAATAGAGAGGCTTCAATCTCTTTAACAAGTTCACCTCTTGTTGTTCCAGTATTGTACTGTTCTAAAAACCCCTTTAAGGATTCTTCGTATAGATAGAAATATTTATGATAAGGATTGGGATAGACACCCAATTCTTTTATAAACTCATAGTCGAGTTTCGAAGGATCAAAGTGACTGCTGCTCTTTTCAACTGCGATTGATTTTTCAATAATTTCAGGTAGTTTATCTTTGTTCTTATAATAAACGTTAAGAACGTAAGACATGTGATTCATTCCTGCAAAATACGGAATCAATTCTTTGGGATTGACGTTTAGAAGATCTGCAAAATGCTTGGTCGTATTGAATGGAATATTACACACTCCGATATACTTGTCGAACTCACCATATCTCATAACGGCTTCACTTACGATTCCAACCGGATTCGTGAAGTTAATCAGCCATGCATCTTCGCACAATTCCTTCATATCAGAAATGATATCATAAATGATGGGAACCGTCCTAAGCGCCTTGAAGACTCCGCCTGCTCCATTGGTCTCTTGACCGAGCATTCCATATTTACCAGGAATCTTTTCGTCTTTAATTCTGGCATCAAGCATGCCTACTCTAAATTGAGTCGTGACAAAATCAGCATTTTTCAATGCTTCTCTACGATCAAGGGTCGCATGAATCTCTATGGCAACTCCCGCTTCTTTAACCATTCTTTTCGAAAGATTTTCAATGATTCTAAGTTTTTCTTTTCCTTCTTCGATATCCACTAGCCAAATCTCTGAAACTGGTAGTTCATGATGTCTCTTAATGAATCCTTCAATCAACTCGGGGGTATATGAAGATCCGCCTCCGATGGTGACGATTTTAATTCCTTTGTCCATATGACAACCCACTTTCTTCCAGATTTTGCTCAACAAATTCGCTTTGATTTAACTGTAATTCGTCCAGTCCGAAAAGAAAAGCACCTACGACTGGCTTGTATTTTGGTTTAATCACTTCTGCTTTGGGACAAACTTTATGAATGCAATTTGTAAATGCGGATACTAAAATCCGAGATTCATTTTGAAAGACGCTTCCACCAATGACAACTGGGACTTCTTCCGTTTGCATGTTCAGTTGGCGAATCACGCCACCTGTCTGCAAGCCTAGAATGTTTCCGATTCTCTCCAAAATGGAGATTGATATTTTGTCATTCGATTCTGCGCACTCAAAAACGAGTTTTGTAATCTCTCCAAATTTAATTCGATCAATTTTCATCGTTGGGTAAAACAAATCGACGACGTCATTCATCTCGCCAACACCAAGCAGCTGAGGAATCTTCTGTTGTAAAATAGTGTTTTCTCCAGTAAGTTCATCCGCTCTAAAAGCATAATGTAATCCTTCTCTGGCGATATCTAATCCACCACCATAGATTCCTAGGGTAAATCCAAGCGAACGAAGAATTGCTCTTTGTCCTTGTCTGTTGATGGCAGCCGAGTTGGTTCCTGTCCCTGAAATCGCAACGGCACCATAGGGTGTTTTCAATCCGCTTCTTAGAACAAGCCAAGCATCGTTTACTACTTTGAAAGGAATATCATGAAAGACATCTTCGCAGATGTCGTTTAATTTTACATAATCGCTTTCCAAATCAGCTCCAGAAATCCCTAAATATGCAAAGGCAATCTGATCTGGAAAAAGATCCAAATCCTGCAAGGATTCTTCAAACAGTTTAGAAAGTACTGTCTTTGTATGATTGATTCCCAAAGACTGGTGATTGGAACCGCCTACAATTTTGTTGTATACTAATTTCCCAGTTAAATCAAAAATACAATAATGGGATTTTGTTCCACCGCCGTCAAAAGCAATGATGTATCTCATGATGACCCTCTTGAATTACGACATCCTAATCAGTAACATAACTAACTTGTCCCAGTATGACACGCTTGGTTGCGCCGGTCGCACTCGGAACATTAGAAGGCGCTTTATTTAAAGTCTCATTTCCTAAAATCAAAAATGCAAGGGCTTCTTTCGCTGAATCATCGATGCCCTCTTCCGATAAAGTTTTAATATTCTGTTTTGGTAGATAAGTCTTGATTAACTCCATTAAAAATTTATTCCTAGCTCCGCCGCCAGAAAAAATGATTTCATCCATTTGATATTTGTTGAAAACGAAATCCTTATAAGCTTTTGCTATCGACTTCGCTGTAAAGTGTGTAATCGTGCAAATCAAGTCGTAAGGACTTAATCGATGGTATTGACTTAATATATGCTTTGAGAAATCAATTCCGAATTCTTCTCTCCCTGTTGATTTGGGTGGGAGTACTTTTAAATACGGATGATTCATGAGTTCTGTCAATAGTTTTTGATTTAGGGTCCCTTGTCTTGCAAGTTTACCTGAATCGTCATAAGGTACCTTAAACAAAATTTCCGCAAAAGCGTCAATCATCATATTCCCCGGTCCGGTATCAAATGCGATGATTTCTTCGAGTTTTGATCCCGCAGGAATTACGGTCAAATTTGAAATGCCACCAATATTATGCATTGATTTTGAAACCTTTTCTTCTCTGAACAATACATAATCTGCATAAGGCACAAGTGGGGCGCCTTGCCCACCGACTGCAATGTCAGCACTTCGAAAATTGGAAACGACCGTCGTGTGACATAAATTGGCAAGAACCGATCCATCTCCGAGCTGTAAACTGGAAGGAGTTGAAAAAGGGTCCCCTGCACCAATATGGTATATTGTTTGACCATGACAGGCAATATAATCAATTTCTTCAGGAGAAATGTTGTTATTTTCACACACGGAAAATATGGCATTTGCATAGATTTCTGATAATTCGAAATTTAGACTGCAAATGAGTTTTGGGTTACACTTGATTGGATCCATCGCACGCCTGATTTTGTTTTTTGTTTCATCAGCGTAAGGAATGGTTTCATAGGCGACAAAATTAAACCTAGTATTTAAGAAAGAGCCTTCAATTCTTGCGACGACGACATCAATTCCATCAAGTGAAGTTCCGCTCATGATTCCAATCGCGAGCTTCTTCATGAATTCACCACCACTTCTCTCTTACCTCTATTATAAATCATCCAACGGATAATTCAACGTGTTGAAAGTGAATAGGTTGTTTTTTTCAAAATAGAAAAAAACGACTAAAAAAGTGAAAAAAAGACACGCATCGATGTGAACTAGTCCCTGTCAAGTGGACACCATAAATAAATAAAATTTTTAATTAACAA
>CAZNOO010000012.1:0-51608 GCA_964574705.1 uncultured Candidatus Izemoplasmatales bacterium | reverse complement strand
GAGATTTATCATTATGCACCGGTTCGAGGAACAAAAGCTTTTAGCGAAGGCGTTTTTAATTGGGTTTTCGGACCATACGCAGAAAAAATGAGGAAAGAATTCCATTACAGTGTGATTCCAACAACTGGAGGAAGCGGAGCCATCAGTAACACGTTCTACAATTTCAATGATTTTGGGCAAAAAGTATTATTGCCGAATCATTATTGGACACCTTATGAGAATTTTGCCTTTGAAGCGAATATACAATTAAAAACCTTTTTAATGTATGACGAATTACTGCATTTCAATAGAATAGATTTCAAAGAAAAAGCCTTGGAACTGTCAAGTACCCAAAACAGACTTTGCCTTTTGTTAAATGACCCTTGCAACAACCCCACTGGGTTATGCATGACGAGAGAAGACTGGGATTTTGTAGTTGAGGTCATCAATGGAGTTGCCGAAAAAGATATTCCAGTTATCTTGATTCAGGATATAGCATACATCGATTATCAGATGAAGCCTACAGAAGAATCAAGGGACAACTTTCAAACCTATTACAACTTAAATCCAAACATTCTGACCGTAGTTGTATTTTCTGGATCTAAAACCTTTTCGTTATATGGGTTCAGAATCGGGGCTCAGATTGGAATGTCTAAAAATAAAGAGATTGTAGATCATTTCACAAGAGTGGGAGACTATTCAGTTAGAGGAAGATTTTCTAGCGTGAGTCAACCTGCGATGAGTATCATTGGAAAAATCTTTAATGAACCCGAGCATAGAGCTGATTTTATCAAAGAACTCCAAATTTCTCAGTCGATATTAAAGAAAAGAGCCATTCTATTTTTAGAAGAAGCAGAAAAGCAAAAATTGGAAATTTTGCCATACTGCGGAGGATTTTTCATCAGTATGATAACTGAAAACAAAAATATTTTCCGCGACTTGGTTGGCGAACATGTATTTGTGATTCCTATGGGGAATTTGATTCGAATTGCAATCAGTTCATTGAAACTTCAAGAAATTCCTCGACTTGTAACCATATTAAAAAGACATTTATAAGTACATACTTCAAAAAAAAGCACTCTTTCGAGAGTGCTTTTATCTTTATTTTGATAAAAATTCTACAAATGATTTCACCATCACACCGGTCGCTTGATTGTTGTTTTCTGAAGTGCCTGCGATGTCTAGATGAATCCATTTGCTACCGGGTTCGACAAATTCTTCAAGAAAGGCCGCTGCCGTACTTGCTCCAGCATATTTATCACCCTTATTTTTGATGTCTGCTACGCTGCTTTTAATTTCCTTGTGGAACGCCTTCGAAAGAGGAAGCTCCCAAATAGGCTCATCGGTAATGATTGTCGCCTTTTTGAAGGATTCAAGGAATGGTCTGGAATTGGTAAAGGCACCAGTAAATTCTTTTCCAATTGACGCGATTACAGCGCCTGTTAAAGTAGCGACGTCAATCAATTTTTTTGCCCCTTCTTTTTGGGCGAACCAGAGTGCATCGGCCAAAGTTAATCTTCCTTCTGCATCTGTTGAAATGATTTCAACTGTAATCCCCTTTGCACTTGTGAGAATATCGTCAGGAACGATTGCATTATCACCGATTCTGTTATCTGTCGCAGCGACAATTACCATGACATTGACTTTCATCTCAAGTTTTGCGATGACACCTATTGCGGCTATGACAGCTGCCGCTCCGGCCATGTCACCTTTCATTCCTGGCATCGAGTTTGATGGTTTGAGAGAGTATCCACCAGAATCATACATGACACCCTTGCCAATTAATGCAACGGGGTCATCAAACGAATCTTTTCCTTGATATTTTATGTAGATTAATTTTGGTTCATCCGTGCTACCTTTGTTAACACCCAAGAACAACCCCATATTCATTTCTTCAATTTGAGGTTTATTGTAGATTTTGACACACACGCCTTTTACTTCACTTAGCTTCATTGCTTCATTTGCTAGTTTCTCAGCATTTAGATAATTGTAAGGAGTATTGATAAGATCTTTTGCGTAATTAATCCCTTTTGAGATATAGTATGTCTTTTTTATGACGTCTTCGACCTCTAGATCTCCATATAAATAGAATACATTCTTCTTTTCTTCTTTTTTGGCTTTATAGCGATCGAAGAAATAGTTTTCGGTGATTAGTATTTCGATTAAATCGGAAATCGTTTCGTCAGTGTTTTGAGTTTTAAAACTGTCAAGAAGAACACATGCGTCTTCTTTTATATTTGCTATCTTTTTGAATACTTCTTTTCTTTTATCTCTGCTTTTTAGTTTTTTATGGTTAATAATCATGATTTTTTTTGCTTTGATTTTTTCAAAAGGGACAAAAATTAGGACATCTTCGTCAAATTTCGTTTCAAGTAGTCCGTCTAAGGCTTGATTTAATGTTTTTACAATTTCCTCTTCAAGATTATTTGTTGTGACAATCATCTTAGATTCAGTTTTAATGTTTAGCCTTTTTTGTTCAATAATGTCAATCATAAAAAAAACCTCCGGATATATTTCTTTTGAGTTTATTATAGCATATATTATGACTAATAAAAAGAAAAAAACAATGTGGAATCACATTGTTTTTAGTATTCTAAAGTACGATCTACCGCTAAAGCAACTCTTTTGCATTTTTCAACCAAATCCTTAAAACGTTCTGGTTTTAAAGACTGTTGACCATCACTAAGTGCTTTTTCAGGCTCTGGATGAACTTCGATAATTAAACCATCAGCACCTGCAGCGATTGCAGCTTTTGAAAGCGATTCGATGTATTCCCATCTTCCAGCCGCGTGGGAGGGATCAATGATAATTGGCAAGTGAGTAAGTTTTTTTACAACGGCAATGGAACTGATGTCAAGCGTGTTTCGAGTAGAAGTTTCAAATGTTCTAATTCCTCTTTCGCACAATATGACATTTGGATTTCCTCCAGCCATGATGTATTCAGCAGACATTAACCACTCTTCGATTGTATTTGCAAGTCCGCGTTTCAGTAAAACCGGTTTGGTTGTTTTTCCGAGTTCTTTCAGCAATGAAAAATTCTGCATATTCCTAGCTCCGACTTGGATAATATCAACCGAATCTAAAAATAAAGGAATATCTTCAATGTTCATCACTTCGCTAATCACAGGAATATTGTATTTTTCTTTCATTTGTTTTAATAGTTCGAGTCCTGGTACACCCATTCCTTGGAAGGAGTATGGACTTGTTCTTGGTTTATAGGCACCAGCTCTCAAAACGGATGCACCAGCGCTTTTTACAAGCGGAGTGATTGTATCCATCTGCTCAAAACTTTCAACAGCACAGGGGCCGCCCATAATGACAATGTTTTTTCCTCCGATTAATATACCATTCACATTAACGACAGTATCGGTTGGTTGAAATTTGCGATTGACTTTCTTAAACGGTTCTTGGACGCGTAAAACGCTGTCCACAAAATCAAACGCATAAAAACTTTGAGGGTCTAATTTAGTGGTGTCTCCAACGACACCAAAAATAGTAATGGTGGATCCGATACTTTCATGGATTCCAAATCCTTGATTTTCTAGCAATGAACGAAGTTGCTCTATTTGCTGAACCTTGGTACCTTCTTTAAATTTAATAATCATAATGAGGATGATTCCTTCCTGAGAATTTCTATTGCTTCAATATATCCTTTAAATCCCTTTCCGGATATTTGAGCAACACATGCATCTTTTATCACGGATATTTTTCTGAACGGTTCTCTATTTAGAATATCTGATATGTGGACCTCAACCGCTTTATACTGACAAGACTTAATCGCGTCATAAATTGCATACGAGTAATGTGTGAACGCTCCGGGATTGATTACCAAATATGGAAAATCGAGAAAATGCTTTTGAAGAAAATCGATTATTTCACCTTCGTGATTTGATTGAAATAGAAGAAGATTAATATCGTTTTTTTTAGAGTATTCTTTCATCAATAAAACTAAATCTTCATATGAAGAAGAACCGTATATTTCAGGTTCTCTTTTTCCAAGCATATTTAAATTTGGACCATTAACAACTAAAATATTCATTTAATTTTTCCTCGATTTCTTTGGAATGAATTGAGGTTTCTTTTTCAATCTTGATGATGATATCCGCATACTTATTATAGTATGGAAGTCTTCTTTTTGCGAGAGATAAGACATCTGAAGCGTTTTTTATCAAAGGACGATTTCGAATAGTAAGTGACGCTATTATTTCAGGGTCTTTATCCAAAAAAACAACAACGCCATTTTGTTTTAATTTCATCATCAGTTGGGAATTTTCAACCATCCCTCCACCTGTGGAAATCGCCAAATCCAGAGATTTATATATTGAATCTACTAAATCTGATTCCATTTTTCGAAAGGCAGATTCTCCTTGAGTCTCAAAGATGTCAGATACTTTTTTTTGAGTCATATATTCAATTGATTCGTCTGTGTCAATTACTTCTTTTCCATATAAAGAAGATAGAATTACGGCATATTTAGATTTTCCGCTTAACGGCAGACCAATCAGTACGATGTTGGATGTTTTTTCTTTCATTTGAGAATATATTTTTTGCTTGGTTTCCGAATCAATTTTAATATTGAAAAATAGTTCGTGAGCAGATATTGCTTGCATAACCAACATGTAAAGTCCGTTATATGCCGCAATTCCTTTTTCTTTTGCGGACAATAATAGATAAGTATTTCCTGGATTGTAAATCAAATCTATTACAACGGAACAGTTTGGAAAATCATCTATCGAAATGAGTGGATTTTCCTCGTTGTTTGGATACATTCCTACAGGAGTTGTATTAACGATTATATCATAATCCAACACAGTGTCAATTGATTTGAAAGGAATCTCGTCGTCCCTTTCCGGATGTCTGCAGACCTTTGTCACTTTGGAGGCAAATAGATCTTCGAATAAGACTTTGCACGCTTTTGCTGCTCCGCCATTCCCGAGAATTAGAATTTTCTTAGAGGCAATTTTGATTTGATAGTGACTCAACATTTCACGCAAACCAATACAGTCAGTATTATATCCGATTAACTTTCCGTCTCGATTGACGATAGTATTGACTGATCCAATCTTATTTGCTAATTCATCCACATTGTCCAGATAAGAAATTACTTTCTCTTTATATGGTATCGTCACGTTAATCCCTTGAATTTTCGATGAAGAAAAAAAGGAATCCAAATCGTTTGTTTCAATCAGTTGATATTGTTTGTTCCCAAGCAAGGCATGAATTTCTTTTGAATAACTGTGTTTTAGTTTTTTTCCCAGCAAGCCGTACATATTATTAATTCCGACCTTTTAGTCCGTTTGAATACATTATGTCCAATATGCCAAAATAAAGAGCTGCGTTGATTACATGTACAACTCTGTTGACGATTGCAGGGTCATGGCGCCCTTTAATTTCCAATAGGGTATCTTTTCCAGTTGAAAGATCAATTGTCGACTGTGGCATCCCTATGGATGGTGTGGGTTTCACTGCGACCCGAACAATAATAGGCATTCCTGTAGAAAGCCCTCCAAGAATACCTCCATTATGATTGGATTTTGTTTCAACATGACCGTTTATGTATTGGTATGAGTCATTTGCCTCGCTGCCGGTTAAAGAGGATATTTTAAATCCATCTCCAAATTCAACTCCTTTGATGGAGGGAATGCTAAAAAGCAGAGCAGAAAGTTGACTTTCTACGGACAAAAACATCGGTTCACCGATGCCCGCAGGAAGATGAATGATTGCAGACTCTACAATTCCACCAATTGAATTTTCTGATTCCTTTGCTTTTAGTATTTCTTCTTTCATCAACGGTTCCAAAGATTGATTAATGAGAGGGAAATCCTCTTTTTCAAGTTTTTGAATCAGAGAATCATCAACAAGTATGGGGTTGAAGGGTTCGTCCTCGATTTGATGAAGGCTTTTGATGTGAGAACCGACATAAATTCCTTTTTCGTTCAAAATTTGTTTTGCTAATGCGCCGACTAAAACGATGAGAGCAGTTAATCTGCCGGAAAACATTCCACCGCCACGAGGATCATTGAATCCTTCGTACTTAATGTGTGCTGGGTAATCCGCATGAGAAGGTCTTGGCGTATTTTTTAAAGATGAATAGTCGCTTGATATCGCGTTTTGATTCGAAATCAGAAATGTAAGAGGAGCTCCAGTCGTTTTTCCTTCATATACACCGGATATTACTTTGTATTCGTCCGCTTCGCTTCTCGAAGTGGAATAAATGCTCTTTGGTCTTCTTTTTGTCAAGGCATCTTTAATGCTTTGATGGTTGATTTCGATTCCCGAACCCAATCCGTCAATTGTGATGCCTAGAGCTTCACCATGAGATTCACCAAACAGAGTTATTTTTATATTTTGTCCAAAAGTATTCATTTTGACACCCCCTTTATAATTGAAACTGGGATTTTGTGATAACGCAAGATCCTATTTCCAAAACGTCAACGATATTTAAGAGCTCTTTTCGAGCTTTTTTATCCCGATTGACGTAATCTTTTAAATCGCTAATTTTAGCACTGTCTTCTGTTGGGAGACGATATTTTTTTAATACTTCGATTAATTCTTTTCTAACTTCTGGCTTAGACAAGACCATGACCATTCCGATAGAAATTGCTTCCCCGTGCAAATATTTGTCATATTCGTAATAAGATTCGATTGCATGACCGAAAGTGTGCCCAAAATTTAATGATTGCCTCAATCCATTGTCAAACTCGTCTTTTTCAACGAATTCCTTTTTGATTTCAAGAGAGCGGGAGATGAAATATTCTAAATGATCTTTAACGTCTTCAAATCTTATTTTCTCAAATAGAGATTTATCTGCAATCATTCCATATTTAATCATTTCAGCCATCCCGTTTGAAAAATGTCTTGGGGGCAAAGTGTCAAGAGTCTTTGGATCAATCAAGACCATGGTCGGGGGATAAAAACTTCCGATAACATTCTTACCTTTTGAACTGTTGATGGCAACCTTTCCACCCACACTTGAATCGATTTGAGAAAGAAGTGTTGTTGGAATTTGAATATAATCGATACCTCTTAGATATACCGAGGCAACAAATCCGGCAAGATCTCCTGTGACGCCTCCGCCTAATGCAATCAGTTTTGCGTCTTTTTTAATGTTTTGTTCAAGCATTAATTCAGTAATTCGAGAAAACTGTTCTAGAGATTTACTTTTTTCTCCTTCAGGAAAAAGTATCAATATGTGATTCGGGCACGCCTTTTGTACTTTTTCTATATATTTTGTTGGAATATGATTATCTGAAATAATGACATACTGAAAAGAAGGATTTAGATATTTTTCTAGATGATCCAATAGGTTATTTTCAATTTCAACATGATATACTCTGGTTTTTGATGTGATTTCCAACGATTTCAAATGAATCACTCCTCTATATATTCAATCTTAGCTCCTAATTTTTCCAAGTCCTTATAAAAATCTGGATAGGATTTATTTACCGCTTCGGCATTTGTGATGAGGACGTTTCGATTTGCCCGAGAAGCTGCAATTGCAATGCTCATCGCAATCCGATGATCCTGGAACGAATCAAAAACGCCGCCTTCAAAAGCGCTTCTTCCAATAATTTCCAAACTATCTTCATTCATGGTTACTTCAACACCGAGAGATTTTAATGTTTCATATGTAGATAAAAGGCGGTTAGATTCTTTCATTTTCAACCTTTGTGCATTGATGATTAATGTTTTTCCTTCGCTAATGCCGGCTAAAATACCAAGGATTGGTGCAATATCTGGGCACTGGCTAACATCGAGTACCGCCCCTATCGTGTTGGCTTTACGGATGATGATTCCATTTTCCTTTAGTTCGATTTTGCCACCCATTTTTTGGAGATATTCGAGAATCAGACGATCAGGTTGGTGCGATTCAAAAGGGATTCTTCTGCAAAAGACATCTCCGCTAATTGTCCCAAGAACTCCAAAAAAAGCCAATTGGGAGTAATCTCCTTCAATTGTCACATTGCATGATTTGTACGATTGATTTCCTTTGATGATGTATTCATTTCCAATTTCTTCAACCATAACATGAAATTGTTTTAGTGTATCCATAGTCATATCGACATATTGTTTTGATTCATATTTTCCAGTTATCACGATTTTTGAATCACCTTTGACCATGGGAAGGGCAAACAAGAGTCCGGATATGAATTGAGAGGATATGTTTCCTGGAATTTCATAGACGCCAGAAGTCAAAGCTCCTGACACAATGATGGAGTCCTCGTTTTTTTGGTAAATGAGGTTCAGTTTTTCAAATAATTCTTCGTAGATGTTCATGGGGCGTTTAAATAGACTCCGTTTTCCGGTGAAAACAACTTTATCTCTGCTTAAGGAAAAAATAGGAATAAGAAATCTTAATGTTGACCCAGATTCATTGCATTCTACGAAGTTATCATCACTAAGAGAGATTCGTTGTACTCCAATCACGGTCAAGTGGTGTGTATTTTTAACAAACTTAACACCCAGTTTTTCCATCGCACCGATGGTTGCCAGAATATCTTCGCTGTAAACGATATTAGAAATGACGCTTTTCCCTTTGGAAAGAGAAGCGGCAATGATAGCACGATGCGATTGGCTTTTTGACGGAGGAATGTTGACAGAACCTTTTAATTCTGTGGGGTGAATCATCACATTCACAAGAAATCATCTCCTTCAATTTTCATTCTTTTTTGTTTTGCGTCTTTCATCAAAGCTTTCAATTTTTCAATGTCGTTGTTTTCAATCGCAAGTTTGTACTCGTCCAAAGCGTTTTCGACTCTTTCAATTTTTTCGAGTAGATACGTTTTGTTCTCTAAAAACAATTCGCTCCACAACGGCTCATTTATCATTGAAATTCTTGTTAAGTCACGATATGAATCACCAATAAATTTTTTAGTATCTAGATTTGTGTTTTCTGAATTTACCAACGCCAAAGATAATACGTGGGTCAGTTGGGAAGTATATGAAATAATGTCGTCATGTTGTTCTTTTGATAAATGGCTGATATTCTTAAATTTCATTTCATGTGCTAAGGCTTCTGCCAATGAAATGGATTCTAATTTGTTAATTTCAGTTGGAACGATGACGTAATTCGCGTTTTGAAAAATGGATTTTGTAGAATATTGAACTCCAACCTTTTCTCTTCCGGCAATCGGGTGTGTAAATACAAGATCGATTTTATCGATTAATTTTGGAACAATGGCGTTAATAATCTGTGTTTTTACCCCTGATATTTCAATAAGAACAGTGCCAGATTCCATTTTTTCTTGGTTTTCTTCAATAAACCGTTGAAGAGCTTGAGGGTATAGGCACAAATAGATTACTTTCGTTCCTCGGAAAAAAGCATCAAGATTTTGAGTTCCTTCTTGAATGATTTTTTCTTCAGTCGCATATGCAATTGCATCTTTGTCAATATCATATGCAGTGATGAAATGATTTTGATTTAAAGATTTGGCGATGGATCCGCCCATCAAACCTAGACCGACTATACCTATTTTCACAAATAATACCTCATCTTTATTTTAATATATTGTATCATAAAACGCGAGGTTTCAACCTAAAATCCGAAAAATCTCTTTTTACGCTGTTTTTAGAAATTGATTCTAAAGAATCACCAAATATGTTATAATTACGAAGAGAACAAGCGCAACCAATCCGATGTTATCATTGCGATTCGCTTGCAACAGTTTACTTTGTAATAATTCGATTTAACACATCGATCGACGAAAGGACGGAATCTCATGGCATTGATTATAGACGGAACCCAACTATCAAAAAAAGTGAAAGAGCAAGTGCGGCTAGAAACCGAAAAATTGGTATTAAAATACAACAAAACACCACATTTGGTGGTGATTTTGGTTGGGCACAATCCAGCAAGTGAATCTTATGTCAGGGGAAAAGAAAAAGCTTGTCAAAAAACCGGTATTTTAAGCACAGTGATTCGAAAAGATGAATCTGTGACCAATCAAGAAATGTTTGACTTGGTTCGCGAGTTGAATCATGATGAGAGTGTTCACGGAATTTTGCTTCAATTGCCAATACCGGCTCATTTGGACAGCGATTTAATTATAGCCTCAATTTCACCAAAGAAAGACGTTGATGGATTTACACCTGAAAATGTGGCAAAACTTGCCAATGGAAACCCCGAACTCGTTCCATGCACACCAAAAGGCATTATGAAGATGCTTGAAGAATATCAAATCGATATTTCGGGAAAGCAGTGTACTGTTATCGGCCGAAGCCAAATTGTAGGAAAACCTATTGCGAGTCTTTTGCTCAAAGCAAACGGAACCGTCACTATTTGTCACTCGAAAACTAAAAATTTAAATGAAGTCGCATCAATGGCTGATATTTTGGTTGTTGCCATTGGTCGCCCGAATATGGTTGATGATACCTTTGTCAAAGAAGGAGCTACAGTCATCGATGTTGGAATCTCAAAAGTCAATGATGTTTTATGTGGCGATGTTGACTTCGAAAAAGCGTCAAAAAAAGCAGGGTTCATTACCCCTGTTCCAGGAGGAGTAGGACCAATGACGATTGCTTGTCTACTGGAAAATACCTTAATATGCTTTAAGAAATCAGTTGGAGAGACAAAATGATAGATCGATATTCAAGAGACAAAATGAAATCCATATGGACTGACCGCAACAAATTCGATTGTTATTTAAAAATCGAACTTTTGAATGCGGAAGCACTTCACGAAAAAGGATTGATTTCAACTCAAGAAATCGAAAAACTTCGATCCAATTCGACATACAAACTCGATGAAATTGAAGAATTAGAAGCACAGTTAAGACATGATGTCATCGCTTTTACAAGAGCAGTGTCACAACATCTTGGAGAAGAAAAAAGATGGATTCATTATGGGTTGACCTCGACTGACCTTGTCGATACCACCAATGGAATCCGGTTGAAACAAGCAAACGAAATCATCGCTCAAGACATTGATCGATTCATGAATATCCTAAAAGAAAAAGCGCATCTATATCAAAACACATTTTGTATTGGAAGAACGCATGGAATCCATGCGGATATTACAGTTTTTGGTTTGAAATGGGCACTTTGGTATGACGAAATGAAACGCAACCTTCATCGCTTCAATGAAGTTCGAAGTGAAGTTGAAGTTGGAAAGATAAGTGGAGCAGTAGGGAACTATGCTTTTACTAATCCTGAAATTGAAGAATATATCTGTTCAAAGTTAGGTCTTTCCAAACCAAATATTTCAACACAAACTTTACAGCGAGATCGATATGCTCAATATATGGCTGTTTTAGGAATTCTTGGTTCTACTTTAGACAAAATTGCAACTGAAATTAGACACCTTCAAAGAACAGAAGTTGGGGAAGTTCAAGAAGCGTTCTCCAAATCTCAAAAAGGGTCTTCAGCGATGCCACACAAAAAGAACCCCATTTCAAGTGAAAACATTTCAGGACTTTCCAGAGTGTTGAGGGGATATGTTGTTCCAGCAATGGAGGACATCACGTTATGGCACGAAAGAGACATCTCTCATTCCTCTGTTGAGCGGATTATCTTTCCGGACGCTACATGCCTCATCGACTACATGTTAACAAGGTATACAACAGTTCTTGAAACTTTGATTGTGAATGAAGAAAAAATGAAAGAGAATATCTTTTTGACTCATGGCGTAATCTTTGCTCAAAGAGTATTAACGACTTTGATTGACAAAGGAATGTCAAGAGAAGAGGCGTATGATTTAATTCAACCACTTACTCAAAAGGCATTTGACGAAAAAAAATCATTTGAAGATATTTTGAAGAATGATTTATCCATTAGTTCCATTTTGACTGAAGACGAGATTAAACAACAATTCACCCTTGATTTTTACAGAAAAAAGGTGGATTATATTTATAAACAAGTTTTTTAACATTTTATAAGGAGGGATAACGATGAATTTAATCAAAAAAATTGCAATCGTTGTATTTTTTGGTTTTGGTTTAATCTTTTCAACCGTTGTCCTTGCTGATGATGCGATTAAAACGGAATTGATTACAGCGAGAGCTGAGATTGATCAAGCGATCACTGATCAAGGAAGCGACTTATATGAGACGGATTCCTATACAGCGTTTTCAGATGGGCTATCCGCTTTGGGCGGTCTTACCGCAGTAGATGACATGATAGCCGATCCTTTTGTGGTGCAAGGCGTTGTTGATCAAATGGTTCTAGACCTCAATTCTTTGCTTGATGGGCTAGTAACTGCTTTCACATACAATACAATTTTTGTTCAACATTTTCAAGAAACAAATCGAGATACAACACCATACACGCTTCGATCAATTGCACTCTATGATGCGGAACTCAATAGAATTAAAGACATCATTGATGAACCAACTAGCGGAGAGGTGTTAATTCAATCACTTAGCGCAGATATTACGGCAGCAAGTTCATTGCTTGTTTTACTTGGAGATAAGACAGACTTACAGGTTAAATATAATCAGGCAGAAGCCATTTATCTAGATGGTAGCAATTATATACCATCAACCTATTCTGCGTTTCAAATTGCATATTCCGCAATTGATACTACTTTGATTACAGACATCGGATTTACAAAACTTGAAGTTATCAACAATTCTGATGCTTCACTTCCTGAAGTCACTGCCGCTTTGAACGAAATTGAATCCGCACTTTCCATTCTGGTTTTAAAACCAGACAAAACCGCTTTGACTCAAGCTTATAATGACGCTGTCGCACTAGACAAAACCGTTTATACTCTTGATTCAAGAACGTTATTTAATGCTGGACTCGTTCCTATCAACCAAATTATTCTAAATGTTGAGGCGCTTGAAGTTGATGTGAATCAAGCAACTACTGATTTATCGAACCTCTACGGCGTTTTAGTTCTTAAAGGAGATTATTCTTCTTTACAAACTTCGATTGATAATTTAGATGACTTTGATTTTGAATTGTATACACCCGCATCTGTGACGTTATTTAACCTTGAAGTTTCACGTATTTCTTTAATAATGGTAGACGAAAATTCTACAGTTGAAATCATAGATACTTTGACCCAGGATTTTTCCGACGCTTTTGATATATTGGTTCAACGTGCCGATAAAACAGATTTGGTTTTATATAATAATCAAGCAATTTTAGCTTATTATGAAGAAAAAAGCCTATATACGGCATCTAGTTATGCACTTTTCAAAACCGCAGTGATCAATTATGGAACGTACCTTTATGTCAATCAAGTCATTGCAGATCCCGACGCCTTACAGGCGGATGTCGATACGCTTTCAACAAAAGTAATGGATGCCTTGGTTTTATTAGATCCGTTGATTGACAATTCCTTGCTGCTTACTATTTATGAAAATGTTGGAGCCATCATTCCAAGTTTCTATACCCCCCAATCATTAGAAACATTTAATATTGAGTATTCTCGTATTCATTCAATCATAACCGGAAAAGAACTTTCTCAATCAGTATACGATCAGATTTTGATTGACCTTGAGAACATTCAAAGTATTCTTGTTTTGAGGGCAGATTCAACTGAACTTGTAACGCTTTATAATTCTCTCCTGAATAAAAACGAGGAATTGTACTCTGTTTCATCCTACGCTTATTTTACGGAAGTCATGAATCAATCCTTAGCGATAATGGATGACTTGAATGCTTCTCAGGCTGAAGTCGATTCTGCAGTCACTCTATTACAACACTCAGCATCTTTACTTCGAGCCAAACTTGGTGTTATTTCAATTAAGGCAAACTCTTATGTTACAGATATCAACGCAAGCATTACGTTAGGCAACGCAACCATCGTATCGTTTGTTTCTTCTGACGAAAGCATTTTGACAGTCGATAGTAATGGTAAAGTCAGAGGGATAGCTTTTGGCGAAGCAAGCGTTACTGTAACGTTGTCAAACGGGGTTGTTGAAACTTTGAATTTTCTTGTAAAAGCAAATGTAAAGACAGTTACTCTCATCTTGGCGATATCTCTTCCAGTATTGTCTGTCTCGGTCGGAGTTGGAATGTTATTTATAAAGAAAGAACACTGGGCTGTATTTAAAAAATTGATGTTTTGGAAGAAAAGGACATAAGATGAAACAAATCGATAAAATCAATGAAGCTGTTGCTTTTCTAAATAATAAAGTTCCGAAATCCATCGATTTTTTGATTATATTGGGATCGGGGCTTGGAGATTTTGCAGAGCAACTTCATCAATCAACAACGATTTCATACAAGGATATTCCTTACTTTCCGTTAAAACAAGTAGAAGGGCATAGTGGAGATTTGGTCGTTGGAACACTGTATCACAAAACAGTTGCGGTTATGAAGGGAAGGCCTCACTACTATCAAGGGTTTTCAGACGAAGAAATGAGATTTCCAATTCATCTTTTTGCAAAGATGGGTATAAAGAACCTTATTGTAACCAATGCCTGCGGCGGAATGAATGAAGATTTCGCTCCGGGAGATATCATGCTGATTGAAGATCACATCAACATGATGGGAAGAAATCCGTTGACCGGAGACAACCAAGATGAGATTGGACCGCGATTTGTGGATATGAGTGAGCCATATGATTATAAGTGGATTCGTTTGGTAACAAAAATAGCTGAGAGTGAAACCATAAAAGTTCAAAAAGGAATCTATGTAGGATACTCTGGCCCAAATTATGAGACTAAAAGTGAGATATTGGCATATCGAAACATGGGTGGTGACGCAATCGGAATGTCTACCGTACCAGAAGTCATTGTCGCAAAGCACTCAGGGATGAAAGTCCTTGGAATTTCTTGCATTACCAACATGTCAACGGGCATAAGCAAAAATCCGTTATCACATGAAGAAGTATTAATCGTTTCCAAAATGGCATTATCGAAAATTTCAAGGCTATTGTTAAAATTCATTGAATCCGTGAATTAATATTGATATTCAATGCGGATGACTATATAATTAATTTGAGGTGATTTACATGTCAGAAAAAAAATATCTATATCGCGATACTCAGAATCAAAAAATATTCGGCGTTGCCAAAGGGTTGGCAGATTATTTTGACTTAGACGTTGTTTTGGTTCGGGTTATTTGGTTAATTTTGTTTCTTTGCGCAGGAACAGGCCTTCTCGCTTACTTGATTATGGCTATCGTTGTTGAACCGAAAGAACAAGTAATGGCTAGGGTTCATCAAGAGGAAGTTAAAAAAGCCGAAAAGAGCGACGACCCATTTGCTAAATTCGATAAATAAGACGTAAAAAGGAACTTCTCGAAGAAGTTCCTTTTTTCTTTCAGTATTTAATACAGTTTCTCCCAGAATTTTTGGCAAGATACATCAAGTCATCTGCTTTATGGATTAAGGAAGAAGGTGTATCACCAAGTTCAATTTGGGCCATTCCAAAGCTTGCTGTGATTGAGAATTTTTTGTTATTTACTTTGAATTCAAAAGCCTCAATTTGATCTTTGATTCTAGTTATCGTTTCAATCGCTTGTTTAACTGGGACATTAGAGAAAAAGAGTAAAAATTCTTCCCCGCCATATCTGGCTGACCAGCCATCCACGCTGAACTCACTTGATAATATTTCTGCCACTTTTTTTAGAACTTCATCTCCAACTTGGTGTCCATAAGTGTCATTCACTACTTTAAAATAATCAATATCCCCCATCACGACAAAAGATGGGTTTTTCTTATTGCCAACCTGAGAGATTTGGAAAGGGAGTTGTTCGTCTATGAATTTCCGGTTATAGATTTTTGTCAAACCGTCCTTGATTGTCAATTCATTGGTTTTCTCAATGATTTTTTTCATTTCGCTAATGGTTTCATTAACCATATCGATGCTATCGGTTGCGTCACTTAAAAGTTCCAACGCGACAGGGACGCCCGCTATAGTGGTAGGGATCGAAATTACAGTATACGATTTGTCAAGTTGGTATTGAATCTTAAATGTGTTTTTATTTGTATTAATTGCGCGCATAGAAGTACAGTTTGAACAAGGGGCATCGTATCCCCAAAAACTGTAACAAGGCTCTTTTTGGATTTTCCATTCTTTATTTTCGTAGAAGAGAACTTCTTTTTTCATTGGATTGACAATGCGTGTAATTTCATATAGTTTTTCATGCCGGGTCAAATCTTCAACTAATTTTATGTATGATTTATCCATAATATATACAATCGATTTGTTCGATTGATCCTCCTTTATCTGAGTTATCCATATTATATACTGAAACTGCGATTATAAAAAGGATGATTCTGATATTTTCAAAGTTTACATACAATTTACGCTACCTTTACAGTTTCTTGATTTAATGAACAACTTTTTTTGTGTAGAATAAGGGCATCTTAAATAGGCAAGGAGAAATATATGAAAAAAATTACTTTAGTTTTTAGCATTCTGTTTACTTTATTTGCACTTGTAGGATGTGGAACAACGTCAGTCACAACCGCTACATCTCAAACTACAAACTCAACCGTAACCATTGATGATTCAAAAGAAATCACAGTGTATACGAGAGATACAACTTCCGGAACCAGAGAAGCTTTTTTTAAAGGAATCGACTTCGATGATGCGGCTGGAAATAATACGGTTCTAGTGGATGGATATGTTGAAGTTGATGGCAATGGTTCAATGATAACCAGTATATCAAATGACAAATATGGAATCGGATATATTAGTTTGGCTTCTTTGACGGACTCAGGACTTAATGGGCTAAACTTTGAAGGCGTCGTTGCTTCAAAAGAAAACGTTATAAACGGCACCTACGGATTACAAAGACCTTTTAATTATATTGTAAGATCAGACTGGACAGGAATGGAAACTGAAAGGCAAATCTCGGAAGCTTTTATTGCTTACATGTCAACCATTGATGGATTTGCGACCATAATGAACAAACACGGAATTGTTGAATTAAATGGAAATATCGCTTTGTGGGACGATATCAAAGCCGAGTATTCAATTTGCATTCAAGATAATTCAAGTGTCACCATTTCGTTTGGAGGATCTACTTCAGTTGAATCAATTGCCCGTGCATTATCGGCTGAATTTAGCGCAAAATGCGGGGACTTCATTGCCGAGCATAACCACACAGGATCAGGGGACGCTTATATTAGAACTCAAGGAACAGAATCTGAGGGAGCAAACAAATTACACATTGGCTTTGCTTCTAGAGAGTTTAAACCAAGTGAGCCTTATTCGGAAGGCACTTCTGGATTGATTTGCCTCGATGCAGTGGTTGTAGTGCTAAACGGGAACAACAGTACTATTACAAACATCACTTCCGAAAAATTGCGAAAAATATATTCCGGAGAATATACAACCTGGTCAGATTTGCTTGGATAGTCAAAATGTATAGGCTCCTTTGGAGTCTATATCTTGCTATATAGGAGTTAACTGATGCCGAATAAATATTACAAACACCTTCATACCTTTATCACGAAGCACAATAGAACGACTGACAAGATTACACAAGGGTTACTCTTGATTCCTACAGTCTTAAGTGCTTCTTTTGTGATCATGATACTGATATTCATTTCTCAAAGAGGGGTCTCCCCTTTTCTTCCAAGCCAATATGGGAATGACTCAGTAAATTTCTTAAGATTTATTACTGGAGTTACTTGGTTTCAACCGCCAAACTCTTATGGTATATTTTTCATTGTCATTAATACAATATTTATTGTTTTTTTAGCTGGGTTTATAGCCATTCCAATCTCAATTTTCACCGCTTTGTATATCGCAAAAATGACGCCAAAAACCATTTCTATATTTTTTCAAACAACAATTGAGCTTCTTGCTAGCATACCATCAATTGTATTCGGAGTTTTTGGACTTGGAGTTATTTCAAAAGTGGTTCTTTGGATTGCAAATCTGTTTGGAAAACAAACAGCAGGAGGAATTTCTACGCTTTCTACAGTATTTGTTCTTGCAATGATGATTATCCCCACGATTACTTTACTTTCAATCTCCGCTATCAGAGCGGTAAATTTAGATTTGGAAAAAAACTCACTTGCACTTGGTGCCAGTAAAATGCAAACCTATTTTAAAGTTACATTAGTCTCTGCCAAATCAGGAATTTTTGCAGGAATTATTTTGGGAATTGGACGTGCTCTAGGCGAAGCAACCGCCGTCAGCATGGTTGCAGGTAATGCCGGAAGCGGACCGACATTCGATTTGTTTTCAACAACAAGAACCCTAACTTCCACGATGCTATTAGGATTAAAAGAGACCGCAGGGTTGGATTATGATATTCGTTTTTCTGTTGGAATGATTTTAATCATTCTAATCATTTTAACCAATCTGGGCCTTAATTATCTTAAAAGGAAAGTGGGGCGGTTCTCATGAAATATTCCAAAAGAAAGAAAATTGATATATTTTATCAAGGAATCATCACTTTAATCGCGCTAATTGGGTTGTTTTTATTAATTGCTATATTCGGATATGTATTCAAGCAGGGTTCTGGGCTCTTGTCTTGGGACTTGCTCACAAGCGATTATTACGCAACAACATACGACACCTACTATATTGGGGATTTAGGGGATACAATATATGAGCGCCCATCTAATCTGGATGATTCAGTCTATTTTTCAAGCAAGTGGGGAATCGGATTGACCTCAGCTTTAGATAATGAAGGAAAACCAATTATTTTAGTTGCTTATATTGATTCTGAGTCTCCGCTAAATAGCTTACCTGACAAAAACAACGAAGGAGAATTTGTTAGAATTACAGAAAATCAAGCGCTAGGGAAGGTTATCTTTTCAAACTATACAATCATTTTGAGCTCTGAAGGTCCAGAAAACGCGGCGAACCTGTTTAATCAAGCAAACGGAATTATAGACATGATTACAACAACTTCAGGAAAAGGCATCAGAGGATCAATTTTGACGACATTGTATTTGATTATTATGACCTTAGTCATCGCCCTTCCTGTCGGAGTATTCAGTGCAATTTATCTTCATGAATTTGCGTCAAAGAAATCCAAAATTGCCGAAGGACTAAGAAGGCTTGTTGAAATGCTGACAGGTGTTCCTTCGATTATCTTTGGGCTAATGGGAGCTGCAGTATTTATTCCGTTCACTTCTACAATCACTGCCGCCGATGGAGGAAACCTTATTTCTGGGGCACTCACACTTGCAGTTATCGTATTGCCGGTCATCATTACCTCTACAGAGGAAGCATTAAAAGTCATACCTGATGATTTTAGACAAGCCTCACTTGCATTAGGAGCGACAAAAACTCAGACAACATTCAAAGTAGTATTGAAGTCCGCTATACCTGGGATTTTATCTGCTGTTTTGTTAAGTGTAGGAAGAATTATAGGAGAATCAGCAGCTTTAATTTACGCAGTTGGAACGGCAATTAAAGACAAAGTCATCTTGACTGAAAGATCAACCTCCTTGGCTGTGCACATTTGGAGCATCATGGCCGGAGAGACTCCAAATTTTGAACTTGCAAGTGCAATCTCAATTATCATTTTGATGGTTGTACTTATTTTAAATCTGTTAGTCAAAGTAATCGCGAAAAAATTATCTTACCAAGGCGGGAAAAAAACGTGAAAACCGAAAACGCATTTCAAATAAAACAACTTAACTTACACTATGGAGCGAAGCAAGCTCTATTTGACATTGCCATGGATATTCCAAAAAACCAAGTTACTGCACTCATTGGTCCATCGGGATGTGGGAAGTCCACATTACTAAGATCTTTGAATCGAATGAATGACCTCATTGAAAACTGCCGTGTTGAAGGATCTGTAAAATACGAGGATTATGATATTTACGATCAGTATTACGATGTGATTAATTTGCGAACGAAGGTCGGAATGGTGTTTCAAAAGCCCAATCCTTTTCCTATGAGTATTTTTGATAACATTGCATATGGCCCTCGGTGTCAAGGAATCAAAGATAAAAAGGTTCTAAACGAAATTGTTAGGAAAGCGTTGGTGAACTCTGCGCTCTACGATGAAGTCAAGGATAGATTAAAAGAAGCTGCTACCTCGCTTTCCGGTGGCCAACAACAGAGGCTTTGCATAGCTAGGGCAATTGCCATGTCTCCTGATGTTATATTAATGGATGAACCAACTTCTGCTTTAGATCCAATTGCTACCGCCAAGATTGAAGAATTGATTCAAGAACTTAAAAAGGATTTTACGATTGTCATTGTGACTCATAATATGCAACAGGCCGCAAGAATTTCTGATAACACGGCATTCTTCTTAATGGGTGAACTTGTAGAATATGACAATACGGATTTGATATTTTCACAGCCAAGAAAAAAACAAACAGAAGATTATATTACTGGTAGGTTCGGCTAATAAATTGTAAATATACTCATTTCATAATATAATAATATTGGAGGATGAATTATGACATACAGAAATCAATTTGATAAAGAACTGGAAGAGTTAAAATTAAGCTTAATTCATATGGGCGACATGGTTATTGACAATATCAATGAAGGTTTCCGCTCGTTTTTGAGTTTGGATATTGCGCTTGCGCAATCAATCATTGAAAAAGACAAACTTGTCAATGAACAAGAATATAAAATCGAAAAAGAATGCATGAGAATCATCCTTCGAGAACAACCCGTCGCAAAAGATCTTAGACTGATTACGGCGGTATTGAAGATGATTACTGATTTGGAACGAATTGGTGACCATGCTGCAGATATCTCCAAAATGACTATATTTATGGAAAATACTCATCACCACTTTGAAGCCAAGCAAGCGGGATTGATTACGCAAGCATGCTCAAAAATGATTTCCCAATCGCTTGAATCGTTTGTGAATAACGATATTGAACTAGCGTTTGAAGTCATTCGCGAAGATGATATTGTCGATAACTATTTTGATGAAATAAAAAAATCCGTAGCCGATGCAATACGCTCTTCAACTATCGATGCAGATTACGCTCTTTACTTGATGATGGTTGCCAAATATCTAGAGAGAATTGGCGATCATGCAGTAAATATAGCAGAATGGGTCATTTTTTCCATAACAGGAGAACACAAAAGGTTGAACCCGATTTAGGAGGGGAAATATGAGTTTAATATTTTCGGTTGAGGACGATAAAAACATTCAAAACGTAATACAAATTGCTCTGCAAAATTCCGGGTTTGAGGTTCAGATGTTTTCTGAATCAAAAACGTTTTTTTCTGCAATGGAAACAGATGTTCCTGAGTTAATTTTGCTCGATGTTATGTTGCCAGGTATGGATGGAATTTCGATGATGAAAACAATTAAAGCAAATCCTAATTGGAAAAGGGTTCCGATTATGATGGTCAGCGCAAAGGGGACAGAAATTGACAAGGTTATCGGACTTGATCTTGGAGCTGATGACTATTTGACAAAACCATTTGGTGTTTTGGAACTTGTGAGTAGAGTGAAAGCATTACTGAGAAGAACGACTGAAAAGCCATCACTTGATTTACTTGAAATCAAAGGGCTCTCCCTAAATGCAAAAGAATATATTTGTACTTACTATGAAAATCCAATTAATTTTACATCAAAAGAATTTCAGTTACTGAAACTACTTATGCAAAATCACCAAAGGATTGTCACAAGGGATGATATTTTAAACATCGTTTGGGGTTATGATTTTTTTGGAGAAACGAGAACACTTGATGTCCACATTAAAGAATTGCGGATGAAGCTTTCGAAAGCAGGAATTGAAGACGAAGCCATTCAAACAATTCGTGGCGTTGGGTATAAATTTGTTCTATGAGAAGAAGAATTTCTCTTCAATTTGGACTGGTTATTGCATTCGCGCTTTTAGCTTTTGTAATTGGGTCAACTTTGATTGTTCAAAACAATTTAAATAAGGTAACAGAATTGAATTTAAACCAATATCTTTCAATGGTGAGTCAAGACTATTCTGATGGGCTCTCTCCTTACCAAATCGTTTCCAAATATGAGGATTCCAGTGATTACCTCAGAATAACGTTTATGGATGCTTCTGGCGTTGTAATTATTGACTCTAGTGCAACGGAACTTGAAAATCACTTGACTAGGCAGGAATTTCAAAACTTAGGCACAGCATATATCCGAGACTCTGAAACCTTGAATAAAAGGATGATGTATTTAGCCACTCAACTTGACGACAATCTTTTTCTTCGAGTTGCGATTCCGATTAGTAGTTTTCTTCCTTTTTTAAACGATTTTATTGGACTTTCATTTATTGTAGGAGCGATTATCTCTGTTCTCTCAATATTTTTGATTATTGCTCTTACGAAGATTACACTTAGTCCTTTGCAAATGTTAAAGGATAATCTTGGGAAAGTTTATAGGGGAGAATATCACGAAATTCTACCCGTTGACAAGTATGATGAAATTAATGGAATCATTAATGAAATAAACGATATTAATAGAATGATTTCTCACAACATAGAATCTCTAAACGAAGAAAAACTTAAAAGCGATTTTTTGCTGAATCATATGAATCAAGGAATTTGCGTTTTAGACCAAAGCGGGAAAATTGTACTGATCAACCAGTTCTTGCGGAATTTATTTCATTTTAATGAATTGCTTAATAGTCATAAAGATTACATCTTTCTGTTTCGCGATTTAAATATTCAAGCGGCCATCTCAAACGCTTATAAATCAAATACAAATACGACCACATTGGTTGAAATTAAGAACGAGTTTTACTCAGTCATGGTCTCTTATAAAGAAGAAAGTTGGAATCACCTTCCAAGCGTTGTCTTGATTTTTACAGATGTAACAACAGTAAAAAACGTGGAAACATTAAAGCGAGACTTTTTTGTGAACGCCTCTCACGAATTGAAATCTCCCCTAACATCAATTATGGGCTCAGCTGAATTGATTTCTTCTAACTTGGTTACCGACGAAGAAACCATAAAGGATTTATCTCTAAGAATTTTAGAAGAATCCTCGAGAATGAATCATCTGGTCATGGATATGTTGAATCTTTCTAAATATGAAAACCAGATGAGCGCCTCGACAAATGAAGAAGTATCGTTAGGTTTCGTTTTTGAAGAAGTTCATAAGATGGTTACCCCTGCAATGATTGCCAAAAATATCTCTTGGGAAGAAGACATGGATAATGTGATAATCCACGCCAGCCACGAACATATGATTCAATTGATTCGCAATCTGGTGGAAAACAGCATTCAATATGGGAATGAATCAGGGCATATTTTGATAAAACTAGCAGAGGAAAAACAAAGAATTCTTTTGTCGGTAGAGGATGATGGAATCGGGATTCCAAAAGTCGATCAAAGTCGTATTTTTGAAAGATTTTATCGAGTTGACAAAGCCAGAAGTAAGAAAACGGGAGGAACCGGGCTTGGTCTTTCAATTGTCAAACATATTGTTATGATTTATCAGGGTCAAATCGAACTTGAAAGTTTTGAAGGAAAGGGAACAAAGATTACCATATCTTTTCCCAATAAGATGAAAGCCGAGTAATGAGAAGATCCTAGGGATCTTCTTTTTTTCTGTAAATAGAAAAAAAGCGCGGGTAATTTTTTGATTTATAAGAAACTTTTTATACAAAAAAACATTCAAATTTCTTTGTGAATGTTTTCATAAAAAAAGACTTTTCTCCCTCTTCCTTTTCCATTAAATATCGGTATAATAGAAGGTAGATTGGAGGTGACGACATGGAAGAATATAGATTACATCGAAACATTCTTTGCATTGATTTAAAAAGTTTCTACGCATCCGTTGAATGTGCGCTTTTAGGCTATGATCCATTTGAAACACCGCTTGTCGTCGCTGACAAATCTCGCGGCGGAGGGTCAATTGTTCTCGCCGTTTCACCTTATTTGAAAAAATTTGGAGTTCCCGGAAGGTGTCGAATTTTTGAACTTCCAACAAATATCAATATTATTTTTCAAAAACCGAGAATGGAAAAATATCTAGAGTATTCGACCAAAATCATCGAAATTTATTTACGATATGTTTCCGAAGACGATTTATATGTATATTCTGTAGATGAAGCCTTTTTGGATGTGACCGAATATTTGAGTTATTATAAAATGACGGACGTTCAACTGGCAAAGACTATTTTGAAGACCATCCTCGAGGAAACCACATTAACCGCCACCTGCGGCATTGGACCGAATATGCTTATGGCGAAACTCGCGCTTGACATTGAATCCAAAAAAGCACCAGATTTTATTGCTCAGTGGACATATGAAGACCTTCCGACTAAGTTATGGACAGTCACGCCTCTTTCTGAAATGTGGGGCATCGGAAGAAATATGGAAGCCCATCTCAATCACATGGGGTTTAAAAAAATTGGAGATATTGCCAAAAGCGATGTAAATAAACTTAAAAAGAAGTTTGGAATCATCGGAGAAGAGTTATACTATCACACTCACGGAATCGACATGAGTATGATTCAAGACAAATTGAAACTCAAACCCATCAGCAAGAGTTATGGCATCGGACAAACCCTGTTCCGAGATTATTACGCACCTGATGTATTTCAAATCATTAGAGAAATGGTCGATGATGTCTGCCGAAGGCTTCGAATCAACAAAAAAGTTGCAAGAACCATTCACTTTGGAATTGCTTACAGCAAAGAAATTAGTGGTGGATTTGCAAGACAAATCACATTGGAGCAACCCACCGCAAACGAAAACAATGTTTTAAAAACCTGTTTGGATTTATTTCAATTTTATTATGAAGGCGATCCGATTCGAAGAGTTCATGTCAGCGTTAGTGGACTCATCGACAACAATTCATATCAATTCAGCTTGTTCGAAGATGCTCAACAAATCATGAAAGAGCAACAAATTTTCTCAGCTATGGATGAAATCAAGTACAAGTATGGAAAAAACAGCGTCAATCGAGCGTCCACAGAGGAAAAAGCATCCACAGCTAAATCTAGAAATGAAATGATAGGTGGCCACCATGCTTAGTAGCCACTATGTAGATCGAGGAATCATCAAATGGAGTGCATTTGACGCGTTGGTCGGGTATCATTCAATGTTAGAAGAAATGAAATATCGTTTAGGAAAAAAAGCAAAGCCCATCTTAAGTGAAGACATACAAGAAGAATTAAATCGCTCTTTACAAGAAGCCGTCCGATTGAATTCAGAAATAGAACTAAAGTACTATCGAGACGGATACTTGCGCTTCACATATGGCACCATTGAAAAAATCAACTACCAGTCAAGAATCATTGTGCTTTCCACCAAAGAGAAATTTAACGCAGATGACATTATTGAAATCATATTTTCTTAAAATCAGATTACTTATGTGGTCTGATTTTTTTAAAATTCAGTGAACTGGCCTATAAAAAGAAAAGTATTTGTGCTAATATAAAACTGTAAGTGCTCACAAAACAAAAAAGGAAAGTACAAGGAGGAGAGACTCTTATGATTATAGAAAAAGCATATGCAAAGGTGAATCTATTCATCAACGTACTAGAGACCCGTAAAGATGGATATCACAACTTAGAAATGGTCAATGCAAAGATTGATTTGCACGACACAATAAAACTTGAAAAAACAAATTCTGAAGGATTGGTTTTAATTCGATCGAACGATTTGTTTTTGTCGAATCAAAACAATATCGTATTCGACACGGCGGCGCATGTTATGCATCGTTACCTTCCGGATAAAGGAATCATCATTGATATAGACAAAAAAATACCTTTTGGGGCAGGCTTGGCTGGAAACTCTGCGGATGCAGCTGCGATAATCAAAGGAATTAACAAACTATTTGACTTGAAATTAACTTTCGAAGAAATGGCTAACATTGGTGTGCAGTTCGGCGCAGACATTCCATATTGTCTCATCGATGAACAAGCCATTGTAGAATCCATCGGAGAAGTCATCACAAAAATAGAGTTAAATTTAAAAGGAAAGCAGTTATTTCTATTGAACCCAAGAGTTTACATTCAAACCAAAGATATCTTTTCAATTGGAGACCGAAATGGATTTGACAATATTGATAGTTTGCCGATTCGAAAAGCAATTGAAGCAAAAGACCAGAACGCCTTTATAAAAGGTATGCATAATAGTCTGCAAAAACTCTCACTTGATTTCAATGGAGACGTCAAAGAAGCATATGAAACTGCAAAATCAGCACTGGGAGAAGAGGGACTCGTAATGACTGGTTCAGGATCAACTTTTATCAAAATCGTAAACAAAGATGAACCTGAAGTGCTGAAATTTGTCGAAGCCTACCGTGAAAAATATTTCGTTAGCGTTTACAATTTTTTATAATTTTACTTGAAACCTATTGGAAAACGAAAAATAGCGTGATATAATCAATCAAAAGAGGTGGTAATATGTTGATAACAGAAGTTCGCGCAAAAAGAGTTAATGGAGATAATCGTCTGGTAGGAATTGCCGCCATTACAATTGACGAGTGCTTTGTTGTTCATGAGTTGAGGATTATTGAGGGGAAAAATGGTCTATTTGTAGCAATGCCAAGCCGAAAAATGCCAAACGGTGAATTTAAAGATGTAGCCCACCCAATTAATACCGAAACAAGAAGTATAATCGAGAAAGCTGTATTAGAAGCTTACGAATTACTTCCTGAAAACAAAATCGAATAATTCTTTTATGAACGCGAAGTGCCAACTTTCCCAAAGTTAGCACTTTTTTCTTTGGCTGTTTTGTTGTATAATAGTGTACGGAGTCAAATCAATATATTTGGAGGGTTCAAATGGCGGTTTTTCATGGATCTAAGGTAAAAATATTTTCTTTGAGTTCAAACAAGAAATTAGCAAAAGAAATAGCGAATTACGTCGGTATACCCATTAGTGATTGTGAAGTCAGTCACTTTGCAGATGGAGAGATTAATATCAACATTCCGGAAACCGTACGTGGACACAAAGTTTTTGTCATCCAATCAACTTGTGATCCAGTTAACGAGAACATCATGGAATTACTTATTATGATTGACGCTTTAAAGAGAGCATCCGCACGTGAAATCAATGTATTGATTCCATATTATGGATATTCTAGACAAGATCGAAAGGCAAAAGCCAGACAACCAATTTCAGCCAAACTAGTTGCTGACCTATTACAAATCGCCGGATGTACAAGAGCGATAGCAATGGATTTACATGCCGCCCAAATTCAAGGATTCTTCAATATCCCAATTGACAATTTCCGTTCGCTTCCAATTATTGCCGAATACATCAAAGCAAAAAACATTCCAAACATGGTCGTGGTATCTCCAGATCATGGCGGTGTTGCTAGAGCAAGATCGTTAGCCGATGCACTTGGAGCACCAATTGCAATCATCGATAAGATGAGACCGGAACCGAATGTTGCTGAAGTGATGAACATCATTGGTAGAGTCAAAGGAAAGAACTGCATCATTATTGATGACATGATTGATACGGCCGGATCTATCGCAGCTGCATCGGTAGCGTTGAAGGAAGCCGGAGCGCTTGATTTAATCGCATGCTGCACACACCCCTTATTTTCTGGAAATGCAGTTGAATTATTAATTAAAGCCCCAATCGTTGAAGTTGTATGTACAGATACCATTGAGTTACCGGATTCTAAGAGATTCAAAAAGTTAACTCAACTATCAGTCGCAAAATTGCTCGGGCAGGGAATTATCAACATTATTGATGACCAAGGAGTTTCAACCTTATTTCAGTAAACATAAGTTTTTTGAGATAATTGAACCTAATATATAATAAAGTCAAACCCCAGATTCAAATTAAATTGAACTGGGGTTTTGTATACATTTATCCTTCTGCGTTCTAATCAATTTTACCAGTTCATAATAATGTATTGCGAAGTATTTACAAATAAGAGTAGTATGATATAATAGAACTAAATCAAGGATCGGACGAGTAAATTGTCAGCCATGTCTTAGCGAGCAGGAATCGGTGAAAGCCCTGTACACATGACTTTTGAAAAACCCCGGGAGAGACAGAAGAACAAAGTAGACCTGTCCGTCACTTCTGCGTTAAGGAAGATGAAGCGCTGGATTATCCAGAAATAAGGTGGCACCACGGTTGACATCGTCCTTAATTTTAGGGGCGATTTTTGTTTTATTAGGAGGAAATGACATGAACACCACAGTAAAAGAATTGTATTCTAAGTTTCAATCGTACTCAAATCAGTCTATTGAAGTTAGTGGCTGGGTTCGAAATAACCGTGCCCAAAAAGAATTCGGATTTATCGATTTAAATGACGGTACTTATTTTGAAACCATTCAGATCGTATATGAAGAAGCCAAACTAGGTAATTTTAAAGAGGCTCAGAAAATCAGAGTGGGATCGAGCGTCAAAATTAGTGGAAAGCTGATATTGACCCCCAACTTGAAACAGCCATTTGAGATTAAAGCTGAAGAAGTCATTTTGGTCGGAGATAGTTTGGAAGACTATCCTATTCAACCAAAAAGGCACAGCAAAGAGTTTCTTAGAGAAAACGCGCACTTAAGAATGAGAACAAACTTGTTCAGTGCCGTCTTTCGCGTGAGAAATACAGTTTCATATGCAATCCACAGATTTTTTCAGGAAAGAGATTTCATCTACTTCCACGCGCCTATTATTACAGGATCTGACGCTGAAGGTGCAGGAGAGATGTTCAAAGTCACAACTATAAATTATGAAGAACTGTTGAAAGCCAATGTCAAGGAAGTGGATTGGTCTAAAGATTTTTTCGGAAAAGCAACAAACCTTACAGTTTCCGGACAGCTCCAAGCAGAAGCTTATGCATTGGCTTTTAGAAACGTATATACATTTGGACCAACGTTCAGAGCTGAAAACTCGAATACCCAAAGACACGCTTCTGAATTTTGGATGGTCGAGCCGGAGATTGCGTTCTGTGATTTAAAACAAGACATGGAAGTTGCCGAAAAGATGGTTAAGTTTGTCATATCTGCTGTCTTAGAAGACTGCCCAAAAGAAGTTGAGTTCTTTGATCAATTCGTTGAAAAAGGATTAAAAGCTAAATTACAAAAAGTTGTGTCGAGCGGATTCCAATCCGTTACACATCATGATGCTATTCAAATTTTACTCGATAGCAAACAACCTTTTGAAAACAAACCAATGTTTGGCGAGGACCTCGCTACAGAACATGAAAAGTATTTAACTAAGCATTTTGACGGTCCTGTTTTTGTAATTGATTGGCCAAAAGAAATCAAAGCTTTCTATATGAGACTCAATGACGATCATAAAACAGTTGCGGCGATGGACCTGCTTGTACCAGGCGCAGGAGAGCTCATTGGCGGTTCACAAAGAGAAGAACGTCTTGAAGTTCTTGAAGCGAGAATGAAAGAAATGAAAGTTTCTAGTGATGAATTGTGGTGGTACTTGGATTTGCGTAAATATGGCGGTTGCCCACACGCCGGGTTTGGTCTTGGACTTGAAAGAATGGTTATGTATGTTACTGGGGTTGACAACATTAGAGATGTGATTCCATTCCCAAGAACACCAAAAAATTGCGAATTTTAAAAGCAAGAATTTTCTTGCTTTTTCTTTTTGATTGCTGTATATTGATAGTACGCTTTATAACTAAGGAAGTGTAGAAATGAAAAAAATAATTGTACTGATTCTATCGCTTTTCTTTTCAATTTCGGTTTTAGCTTGTGGACAAACTTCACAGACCTCCACAACAACTTCGACCGATACCACAACTACAACCACAACAACTTATGAACCTCAGACGATTCCAGAAATCGTGAGCGCGATGACGAACCCAATGGATGTTGGGTTGTTCATCACCGAGACGCCAGAATCATCAATGGGAGTAAACTTCAAACTGTCCACTGACACAGATGGATATGTTGAGTACAGTCAATCTGATCTAGATAATTTTATACGAATTGACGCAACAAAGAAAGTGACCCCTGTGGGTTCAAAAACCGTCTATTTGTATGAGGCGGAATTAACGGAACTCACGCCAGGGCAAACATATGTATATTTTGTTTCTTCATCCGATGGAACCGAACAAAGTAGTAGATATGAATTTACTCTTCCAAACAACTTAGATGAATCTTTTACCTTTATGTATTTAGCCGATCCCCAAGGAACTGCAATTACAAATTATATGGCATATGCCTATTCAATTCTTAATGTTCTTGATTATAGTCAGATGAATTATGATTTTGTAATGTCTCCGGGAGACACTGTTAATGACCACGATGTTCGTTCTGAGTGGGATTGGTTCTTCCAATACTCTTCATTTTTCATTACCAGAAAACCGTTTGTCGTAACGTTAGGCAATCACGAAACCGGCTATTTAACGGAAGAAAGAATTAATAGTCTTGAATTTGACGGATACTTTAATCTTCCAAACAACGGCCCTACATATGGAGCCTTTACAGACATTGAAGGCGATTTGAGAAATGAGAACTTTGATCAAGGTAAAACATATAGCTTCGATTATGGGAATGCACATATCGTTTCAATCAATACCGAAATGTTATGTGACGGAACAACCGTTTGCGCAGAATATGATCATGCAAATGTCGATATTTTAACAACATGGATTAGAAATGATTTAGATAATACTGATAAAACTTGGACGATTGTCCTCTTGCATCGCGGACCATACGGTTTATCTTACGACACATACAACGTTAGAGATGTACTAACCCCTATTTTTGATGAATTCAATGTTGATTTGGTTCTTTCGGGGCATGATCATCAATACGCAAGAGCTGTATATAGTGGCGGAGTGATGGTTCCTTTCCAAGAAGCTAATCAATACGAAAGAGGAGTGTTGAGTTTAATCTCAAGCGAACTCTATACGAACAATTTTAACAATTACTCATCTTCTTTGGGTGTAACGTATTTCTCAGGGAATACGGCAACCGTTAAATTCTACGGCGGAGATAAAAACTCTGGGATTGAAGTACAATATAAATTCATAGACGAAAATCCGGTCATACCATTTATTACGGTTACTGCAAGTTCAATTCAAGTCATTTCTTACGGCGTTTCAAAAACAGCTGCATTGGATATTGTTCCTACAGGAGTCTATATCCTCGAAGAATTTACAATTACAAAATAAAAAGCCGATTGCTCGGCTTTTTTTGTGTCTATTTTTTCTCTAGTTCTTTTGCTGGTTCTTTTGCTGGATCTTTTAATGACTCTAATAAACCTGTCGCAAGACCAACAACGCCTTGTAACTCGGATGGAATAATAATCTTTGTTGCTTGTCCGTTGGCAATCATTTCCATTGCTTTGTATGCTTCAAGGGTCAGGACAGCATGATCTGCTTTTGCAGCTTTAATTAGTTCAAGCCCTTTTGCTGTAGCTTCCTGGACGATTAAGATGGCTTCTGAACGGCCTTCAGCCTCACGGATTGCTGCCTCTTTCTTTGCCTCTGCTCTTAAAATCACAGCTTCTTTTTCACCTTGTGCAACAAGGATGTTTGACGCTTTTGAACCTTCAGCAATTAGAATGGATTTACGACGTTCACGTTCTGCAATCATCTGTTTTTCCATTGCTTCCCTAATTTCTTTTGGCGGGATAATGTTTTTCAGTTCAACACGGTTGATTTTAATACCCCATGGGTCGGTAGCTTCATCGAGAATGAGTCTCATTCTTTCGTTAATTAAGTCACGGCTTGTAAGGGTTTGATCGAGCTCCAACTCACCAATGATATTACGAAGTGTAGTCGCTGTCAATGTATCAATTAACATTCCAGGATTTTCGGCTCCGTAGATATATTGTTTCGAGTCGGTAATTTGTAAGAATACCACGGTGTCAATTTGCATCGTAACGTTATCTTTTGTAATAACCGCTTGTGGAGCAAAATCCAATACTTGCTCTTTCAAGTTTACATAATCAGTAATGTGGCCTTTTGGATTGTATGTCTTTCTGATGCGATCGACAAACGGAACCAAAAAGTGAAGTCCAGATCTCCAAGTAGTATAAAACTTTCCTAGTCTTTCAACAACGTATTCAGTTGCTTGTGGAACGACTTTGATTCTCGCGCCAAGGTAGACCAATATAACGACTACGATGACACCTAGCAAAATCAATCCGCCCACGTTTGTTGCTAAAAATAATGGGTATAGCATTGTAATTCCTCCTTTATATTAGTTTCAATTTAATATTTTATTTCCAATAACTTTTGTTTGTAACCGTCATTCTGAGCAAAACATCACGAAGTGTAGTTTTGCTTTTTGTAAAACTAATTAGCACAATATCTATAATCAGACTTAACGCCAATAAGAATAATCCGATGTAAACACTGACCATAAATACAAGAATCACAAAGAAATACTTAAGGATAACATCGTGGAAGAATACACTTACAGGGTTCACCGGGCCATCCAAGGCAATGTTCATCACTCTTCTTCCCAATGTCTTACCGTTGAAGGCAACTGTATAGATTGCAATCAAAATAAGAAAACCTATCGAGTAGAAGTAAATATTATTCATGAAATATCTTGTTAGTGAGCGATTGTAAGGTTCAATATCAATCAAGTTTTGATCGTTAATGATTTGAACTCTTGCTTGATACAACGTTCCGGCAGTAGCCTCTAATTCAGCGTCGCCATCTGCTAGATCAATTTGAATATTATATTCTTCAGTAATAGCATCGTAATCTGAGTTGTAGGCATCAATTACCTCGTTATATGCATTAAAGATCGTATCAAAATTAGAAATTTGATTTCGTAAGATTGGTCTTCCTGCAATATAAAACGTGGCAGTAACTATCGCGAAGACAATCATGATGTCGATGAGCGAAGAGAAAGCTCTTTTGAAGAATCCTGCGTTCATTCCGATTTCCTTACAACCAGTTTTACGCCATCAATGGATAGAACTTCAACCTTATCATTTAAGCTGATGTTTTCATGTGAAACAGCTGTCCAAATTTTACCGTCGATTTTTACTTCGCCACGATCGTCGGCTTTAAAAGCTTTTGTGCAGATAGCAATTTTTCCAACAAGTTTGTCAGAATTTGTTTTAATATCGTTTTTCTGTAAATATCCTTTGAAAAGTGGCCTAATTTCAAGCAACAACAATGAAGATACGACGATGAAAACGACGATTTGTACTGCAATTGCATTTGGAAAAATCAGAGCGATGATAAAACTGACGAGTGCTCCTGCTGAAAACCAGATGCTAGAGAGGTCCATTGTGGACGCTTCAATCACTCCGGCGACAATAATGATGGAGAACCACAAAATCAACATGGTGTTTCCGGTGGTTAGTAGAAACATGATTTACACCTCTTTCTTCTGAAGGTCAATAATCAAAGCGCTGTCTTTTTTGTTCCAGAAAGCTTTGAATTTGTACACTTGCGTAGTTTTGAAGTCTAGTCCGATTAAATCGGCAACTTCTTTTAAAAACAGTTTATTGCTAATTCTTGAGTAACTGGACTTGACGGTGATATTGTGTTGCTGCTCATCCGGAATGTAACCGAGACCTATCTCTTCTTTGGTCACGGGTTTAATTGCGATAAGCTTTTGATCCCTGTCAAGGCCTAGCAGCACAACGTATGCAGACTCGAAATAACTTGTTGCGGATTTATTCAAAGTAATATTTCCTTCATACAATGTTGCGATGTCGTCGAGGGGCTTCTTTGAAGCCCAGATAAAGTTTGTCATTCTCTCAACCTCCATTATAATACGGTTTTTGACTATAACCAATTATATCACATTATTTTTGATATATCAACAATTATTTTAAATTATTTTTAATTACTTTGCAGATGGTTCCTATTTACAAACCGAGTGTCATTGTGTATAATTACTCTATGTTTTGAGGTGAGTCTATGAGAGAGTTTACGTATATTCAAGCAGTGGAACGTAGTTTAATGAAACGCTTTAAGGGGCCGGTTTATTCAAAGTTTATGAATGCAATTGACCAATATCAGTTAATAAAACCAGGAGACAAGATTGCGGTAGCGTTAAGTGGTGGAAAAGATTCCTTGTTGTTGGCAAAACTCTTTCAAGTATGGAAGAAGCATTCAACCTTCGACTTTGAAGTTGTTTTCATTACAATGGACCCGGGGTTTCTTGAAGATCATATTTCAAAGCATCTCTCAAACTGTGAAAAATTGGGAATTGATATCTTGATTAAGCCATCTAGAATTTTCGATATTGCAGAAAAAATGTCTCCCGAATCTCCCTGTTTCTTATGTGCAAGAATGAGAAGAGGATTCCTATACAAAACCGCAAGAGAACTTGGGTGTAATAAACTTGCTTTGGGACACCATTTCGATGATGTCATTGAGACAACTTTGATGAATATTTTTTATGCAGGATCTTTCAAAACAATGTTGCCGAAAGCAAAGTCGGAAAGTTATGAAGGGATGGAATTGATTCGACCATTATATCTAGTTAAGGAAAAAGATGTCATCCGTTTTATGAATTACCATCATATTGAAACGATGTCATGCGGGTGTAAAGTTGCCAGTTGTCAACTTGATTCCAAACGGAGAGAAATGAAAGAGCTTGTTGAAATCATGAGAAAGAGGTATGTGAATACGGACATCAATATTTTTAGAGCCGCCGAGAACGTCAACATAAAGAATGTATTGGGTTATTTTGACGACGATCACAGAGTTTCTTTTTTAGATAACTATGAATAGAATACAGTAATAATATGTTTTTTATGTGAAAGAAATGGCGCGAGTTTTCAGAACTCGCGCCTTCTATTTTTCTTATGGTTTCACGTGAAACATTATTTACCTAAACAGAACTTTGAAAAGAGCGTATTGATTAGCGTGTCGTTTGCAATCTCTCCTGTGATTTCACCCAAGTTGTGCCATGCGTTTCTTAAATCGATTTCAATCATGTCAACCGGAAGGAGTGTTTTGGTTGCATTTAGTGCATCTTTCAAGTTAATTTCAGCTTCCTCTAATTTGGATATATGTCTAGTATTGGAAAGAATTACTTCTTGATTATCCAGCAAAGAAGAATCGACAAATCTATTTTTAACTTCGTTTTCAAGCAAGTCAAGTCCCAATTGATTTTTAGCTGAGACTGGAATAACGGTCTCGTTCTCAATGTTGATTTTATGCCCCAAATCCATTTTGTTTCCAACTAAAATTCTTGTTTTTTTCTTAGTTAATTCTAGCAACTCTTTATCCAAATCAGTTAATGATTCGCTCTGATCTAGGACGAGCAAAACCAACTCCGCTTTTTCGATTGCATTTTTTGTTCTTTCGATTCCTATTTTTTCAACGATGTCATCTGTATTTCTGATCCCCGCTGTGTCGACTAATTTCAACAATATTCCATGTAAATTTAATTCAGCTTCAATCAAGTCTCGGGTTGTTCCGGATACTTCTGTGACGATTGCTTTTTCTTCCTTCAGCAAGGAATTCAATAGGCTAGATTTTCCAACATTCGGCTTCCCTACAATAACGGTTTGGATTCCTTCTCTAATGATTTTTCCAGTGTTTGCTTGTTCAATTGCTTTTTCCATTTTTCCAATTAAAGAAACAATTTTAGGTTCGATGTTTTTTTGAGTCAGTTCAACGACGTCATCATATTCTGGGTAATCAATATTTACTTCAATTTGAGCTATAATTTCCAATAATTCATCCTGCATAGTTCGAACCAAAGCAGCAATGTCTCCACGAAGCTGTTGGTTGGCTAATTGTAATTGGGTCAACGTTTTTGCGGAAATCATATCCATAATACTTTCCGCTTTCGTCAAATCGATTCGTCCGTTTAGATAAGCTCGTTTTGTAAACTCGCCGTTCATTGCCAATCTTGCACCGTGTTTTAATAATAGTTTTACAATTTCATTCGCAATCAAGAATCCGCCATGACAACTGATTTCGACAGTGTCTTCGGTTGTAAAGGAGCGGGGATGCAAAAAGACGGAAACCATGACTTCATCAATCATTTTTTTACCGTCAACAATATATCCGTAATGAACTGAATGAGTTGGAACTTGAGATAAATCGATTCCCCTCAACACTTTATTTGTAATGTTTAAAGACTCTTCTCCAGAGATCCTAACCACGTTGATGGCACTCTCGCCAAGCTTGGTGGAAATTCCGACTATCGTATCGAACAACATAATATCACCATAAATATTTTACCATAAAGGGACCTTTTTATTGTATAATACTTTGTAAGGTGATGAATATGAGACAACATAAAAAACCATTAAAATTTTACATTATTATCTTTATCGGTACTTCCCTCATTATTTTAGGGTATTCAATTTATCTTTTTATTACACAGGACGCACAATTGGCAGATCTCATTAGTCTTTGGATTTTGCCTTTGATTTTCACTCTTCTATACTACGGAGGTGACTCATTGGTACAAAAGATTGTTGACAAGTCTGCTGAGAAAAAAAGGAAAGTGGATTATGAAGGTAATTTTCTGCGCAAAATCGGAGAATTGATGAGCGAGTCAAAACAGTTCTTAATTGAAGACTTTCGCAAATTACAAAGAAGTGAGAAATTTCAAACACAGGTACATAACGCCTATTTGATTTACCAAAACGGAGAAACTGAAATCATTTCCTTAGAGAAAATTTCTAAGAAGTTTAGAGCTGATACTTTAGAAGCGAGAGCGATGGCTTTTGTCTGTTCTTTTGTTAAAGAGAAATTAGAAGAGAATCAGATTTAAGCCTATGAAAAAAGAGCAAAATCGGTTATAATAGTATCATAGGAGTGATGCCGATGCAGAAGTATTCTGGACTTATTGTCAACCCAGGAATCGCGTATGGAAAAGCATTAATCTTGAAGTCGGAACAAGAGTTGGGGACTTCTGAAATTAAGGGTTCCAACCAAATGGAAATACTTCAAAATGCACTTTCAAAATCCGCGGTAAGATTAGAAGAACAGATTAGAACTTCTCACATGCTTTACAACGAGAGAATTTCGACCATCTTTGAAGCCCATAAATTAATGATATCTGATCCGATGCTTTTGGATAAGGCGAAAGAATATATTTCTTCAGGCTTAACCGCTTATGATTCATACAAAAAAGCTGCACAAGAAGCGATGGAACTCTTCGGTCGTTTGTCCAGCGAGTACATGAGAAACAGAGTCATCGATATAGAAGACGCTACTGACAGAGTATTATATACCATTCAAGAAGAAAATTATGAAATATCTTGTTCTTTTGAAGATGCTAAAATATTGATTTTGGAAAAGATGAAACCAAGCGTTTTATATAATTTTAACAAAGAATGCGTTTTTGGTTTTATATCAAAAACAGGATCATATAATCAACATTCCGCCGTCATTGCAAGAACCAAAGACATTCCCGGAATGATTGTCAGTGAAATATTCGATTCAGGAATTAAAGATGGAGATATGGTATTGCTTGATTCGTATCAAGGAAACATCTATATTAACCCCGAAATTGATTTTGTTAATACGATATTAGAAGAAAGGCGATAAAGTATGAGCTATCGAGCGCTTTATAGAACCTATCGTCCGAGCGATTTTCATGAAGTTGCTGGGCAAAAACACATTACTACCACTTTGCAAAATGCTCTTAAAAGTGGTAAAGTTCAGCATGCTTATTTATTTAGCGGACCTAGAGGAACCGGAAAAACCTCGATTGCCAAAATTTTTGCAAAAGCAGTCAATTGCGAATTAGCACCGATAGATAATCCTTGTAACGTTTGTGAATCCTGTCTTGGTATTCAAGATGGATCAATCAGTGACGTTATTGAAATTGACGCAGCAAGCAATAACGGCGTCGATGAAATCAGAGAAATCAGAGACAAGGTAAAATATCTTCCGGGATATGTAAAATTTAAAGTATATATCATTGATGAGGTTCACATGCTTTCAACCGGAGCATTTAATGCCCTTTTGAAAACTTTAGAAGAGCCACCCGCGCATGTGATATTTATATTATGTACTACAGAACCTCAAAAGATTCCACTTACAATTCACTCTAGGTGTCAGCGGTTTGACTTCAAGGCTATTACTCCTGTTGACATTGTTACTAAACTGAAAGAAATCATTAAGCAGGAACAAATTCAAATTGAAGAAGAAGCAATCGAACAAATTGCTATTTATGCCGAAGGCGGACTTCGAGATGCAATCGGTTTGCTTGATCAAGCCAACGCTTTCAGCCCTGAACGAATTTCACTGGACGATGTTAATCAAATTTGCGGAGCCATCTCCTACGAAAAACAAATGGATATCGTCGAAGCAATTATGGGAATGGATTCGACATCTGCTATTGAAGCAATGAACAACCTGATTATTGAAGGGAAAGAAGTACAGAAGATTGTTTCAAATCTACTGACCTTTTTCAGAGATATCTTGATGCTTAAAAACATCGGAATAACAGAAGCTTCAAGCAGCCTGTTTTCAAATGAGAGATTCATCTCCTTATCAAAGACGATGAGCAATCAAAGAATCTTCTTCTACATGGACTTAATGAATAAAACAATGAACGACATCAAGTGGAGCAATAATCCAAAATTGTATTTGGAACTTGCATTCATAAAGATGACCGACCTTGAAAGCAACAGTGAAGCAAAATGGATTGGAAAGATAGAACAACTGGAAGTCCGGATCGAAGAACTCGAAAACAGAAAACCATCAGTTGTTGAAAAAGAAACAATCATTGAAGTAATAGACACTGACGAGTTGGAAACCTCTATTGAGGAAGAAGTCTTAGAAAGTGTAAAAAGCGTTGAAGAAAAACCCGTTGAAGAAGTGGTTGAAACAATACCTGAACCTTGTGATAATATTGGAAACACATATCAAATTCAATTCGTTGAAGAGGTTCTCAATAATGGAGATAGAGACGATAAGGTTTATTTATTAGATCGCTGGCATAGTATTACCAAAAATAATCCTTCCGGCATTATGAATCAGTTTGCGATGATTTTAGAAAGTGCAACATTAGTTGCTAGTTCGAAGGATAAGATTATCATAACCTTTTCAAGTGCTGGTCCATGCAATAGAGTTATGAAACCTAGCGGCAAAAAAATCGCACTGAATGTCTTAGAAAAAGCTTTTGGCCGAGAGATAGATTATATCGCTTTGCCAGAGCATATTTTTCAAGATATCGTAGATGAATTTACATCGCTTTGGAGGCAAGGGAAACGCAGAATTAAACTATCTCCTATTGTTTGCGGAGATTTGAAAGATGTATCAAAAGAAGTCGTTGAAGAGGTCTCTGCCGAGACGGATAAGAAAGTTGTCACTGACGCCTTGAATCTCTTCGGAGATATTGTTTCAATTAAAAAATAAAGAGGTGAATCGTAATGATTAATCCACAAATGATAAAGAAAATACAGAAGATGCAAGAAGACCTTAAAAAGGCTCAAGCAGAAATAAACGCATCTACTTTTTATGGTCAAGCCGGAGGCTCTGTAGTGAAGGTTGCTGTAAAGGGAACCAAAGAAGTCCTCTCTATTGATATTAAAAAAGATGAAGTTGATCTAGATGATCTTGAAATGTTACAAGACCTTATCGTTGTTGCATTGAACGATGCTTTTAAGCGAGTCGACAAGGAATTGGAAGAAACCATTGGGTCCTTGACACAAGGGATGAAAATGCCGGGGATGTTCTAATGCAATACCCCAAAGCGCTTGAAGATTTAATCGGCGAATTCATGAAATACCCTGGCGTTGGAAGAAAAACCGCTGAAAGGTATGCGATGTTTTCTGTCATCGAAATGAATGACGAAAGCATTAAAGATTTTTCATCAGCTTTACTTTCTGCCAAAGAAAAAATCAGACCATGCAACATATGCCATCATCTTACTGACAAAGACACTTGTGAAATCTGTTCTGACACCACAAGAGATACTTCTAAAATTATGATTCTTGAAACAACTAAAGATGTTTTTTCAATTGAAAAATCTGGAACATATCAAGGACTTTATCACGTATTAAATGGAGCCTTGTCTCCTCTGAATGGAATCGGTCCGAATGAATTGAATCTGATTTCACTTTGGAAAAGATTGGAAACTGAATCCATTGAGGAAGTTATACTTGCAACTTCCGCGACACAGGAAGGCGAAGCAACTGCACAGTATATTAAAAGAGTGCTGAAGGAAATCGACATTCTTGTTACGCGCATTGGGTATGGTGTGCCTGTAGGCTCAAACCTTGAATACGCTGATGATCAAACTTTGAACAAAGCAATTGAAAATCGTAGAGTTTTCTAAAATTTACGAAGAATTGTCTTTTTGTTTTACGTTATTGTGGTATAATATCAATATATTATAAATACTAATGAGAGGTGATTTTTGATGTCAGGTATCATTGATACAATCGAAAGCTTCGTCGAGCCTTATATCAATCAGTTATTTACACTTTTGGGAGGATTCGATCTTTGGATCCAAGCAGTGATATTATTAGCGCTTGCAATTTTTGCAATTGTTGGAGTATTTGTCTTCTTAAAGAAGTTCATAAAACTGTTTGTTGTAATTGCCATATTAGGCGGTGTTTTTTATGTTGTTTGGACCCAAACCGACATTATTCAAAATTTAATTGGATATGTACAGGTCACGGGCACCCATATGTCTATTTTTTAAAATGTAGAGCGTAATACCTTCATTAAAAAGGTTGCTCTTTTTTTTTCGGTAGTCACCAGCTTGTGACTCAAGCTTTTAACTTTAAAAATAATGAATTACTGCATTGACAGATAGGAGAAACTTTATGGAAATTAAATTGCAAGGATTAACAAAGATTTTTACGAGCAAAAACAAAAAGGAAGTTCGCGCAGTAGACAATGTGGATCTAGTCATCCCAACCGGAAAACTGATTGGCCTTCTAGGACCTTCTGGCTGCGGAAAATCCACCACTCTATATTTGATTGCTGGACTTTTAAGACAGAATGAAGGAACAATTTTCTTTGGAGAAGACGAAGTCACCGAGACTCCTCCTGAGAAAAGAGGAATTGGACTTGTTTTCCAAAACTACGCGTTGTATCCTCATATGACCGTTCGCGAAAACATTCTCTTCCCTCTTCAAAACCTCAAAGTTGAAAAACAAGAGGCAATTCAGAGAACCGTTGAAATTGCTGAATTAGTTGGGTTGCAGGAAATGCTTGACCGCAAACCGAAAGAACTTTCCGGCGGACAACAACAACGTGTTGCAATCGCTAGAGCCCTCGTCAAAAAGCCGAGAGTTTTGTTGCTTGACGAACCACTTTCCAATCTTGATGCTCGTCTTCGTCTTCAAACAAGAGAAGAAATCAAGAGAATTCAAAGAGAAACGAAAATTACAACCGTATTCGTAACGCATGACCAGGAAGAGGCAATGTCCATTTCTGATGAAATTGTTGTTATGAAAGATGGAGTCATTCAACAAATGGGAGAGCCTCAACAAGTTTATGACGCTCCAGTCAATCTTTTTGTTGCACGCTTTTTAGGAAATCCTCAAATCAATGTTTTTGATGGAGAAATAAAAAACAAAGAAGTTATGATTGGCGGAATGAAAATTGGAACAACAAAACTTCCTGACCAAAAAGTAACAATCGGAATTCGCCCAGAAGGATTTGCTGTTGATACTGAAAAGAAATCTCCTTTCAAGTTTGAAATCGACATGGTTGAGACGATCGGTAGAGATACGACTCTAATCATTGAAGTAGAAAGCGGAGAAGGCGGGATTTTGGATAAGAAGACTTTCAAAGCGATTGTTGATGTTGAACACCGCATCAGCGCAGGAGACGTCGTTCATTTCAAGGTCAAACCAGGCAAATTACATTTATTTGATCTGTCAGGAAGCATACTTTAACTCTTATGGAAAAGAAGAACAACCTGAGAGCGTGGATCTACCTCGCACCGCTTCTCATTCTAATGACAGTCTTCACTTTTTATCCAATCGTGAATGCTTTTATCATTTCAATTTACAAAGATTATCAACCTCTGGCAAATAACGGAGCAGGAATCATTACCGGATATACGTTTCAAAACTTTTTGTTCATCTTCAAGAATCAATTATTCTGGATTTCGATCAAAAATACATTCGTTATTGCATTTATATCCGTTCCAATTTCAATTTTCTTGTCACTTTTTATTTCAGTAGCGCTTAAAAACATACCGAAATTAAAAGGATTTTTCCAAACAATTTACTTTTTGCCTTATGTTACCAATGCCATCGCAGTCGGTATGGCATTCGCCTTTATGTTTCATCAAAACTATGGGTTATTTAATGCCATCTTAGGTTGGTTCGGCATTGATGCCATCAACTGGGTTGGCGGTACCGCAAGTTGGACAGCACAGATGGGCGCACTTCTAATTTATACGATTTGGAGTGGACTTGCATTCAAGATTTTGGTGTTTACAAGCGGAATGCAAAACATCGACAAGCAATACTATGACGCAGCCAAAATAGATTCGGCTTCAAAATGGACCGTATTCAAACGAATTACAGTTCCATTATTATCTCCTCTCATTCTTTACATCTCCATCACTTCGATGATCGGTGCTTTAAAAGCCTATAACTCCGTCGTCGGATTGTTCGGTATTCAAATGGGAGCTCAACCTTATTCTATGATGACCATCGTTGCATTCGTTTATCGTTACGTTAGCGGATACACCGACGTCGGATATATCAGTTACGCTTCAGCCGCAGCCATCATCTTATTTATTATTACTGTTATCTTCTCGTTGATTCAAGGCGTAGTTAGCCGCAAACGAGTCCATTACTAGGGGGTGATGATATGTCAGATATATTTGTTCAAAACGAACTAGCGTATAAAAGAAAACGTATCATCGGCAATGTAGTAATATATGTATTTTTGGCAGCGGTAGCCATTGCAATTTTAATACCTTTCTATTGGATGATTTTGACTTCATTCAAGAACGAAACTCAAATCACTCAAATCCCACCCATTTTGGCACTCTCTCCATCAGATTGGAAGTTATCGAACTACACTGATTTGTTCTTGACTGTCCCAAGTGGCCCACGTGTCGGACAACCCTTGTTCCCATTCTTCAGATATATGGCGAACACTGTGTTGATTTCACTATTGACGACTATTGGTACAACCATTACAACGATATTATCCGCATTTGCATTCTCTAGATTGCATTTCAAAGGAAGAGACACCTTGTTTGCGATTCTGCTTGGAACGATGATGGTTCCTGGAGAAATCTTCATTCTTACAAACTTCCTGACAATCAATAAATTCGGATGGTACAACATCTTTACTCAGACTTATGGACAAGCGATACTCGCGATGACGATTCCTTTCATGGTCAGCGTGTTCTATATCTTCTATTTGAGGCAAACATTCAAACAGATTCCGAACGAACTGTATTTTGCTGCAAAAGTAGATGGAACATCAGATTTCAAATATCTAATAAAAATCATGGTTCCAATCGCAATGCCAACCATCGTTACGATTATCATCTTAAACAGTATGGGAGCTTGGAGCGCATACATTTGGCCGGCACTCGTTACTGCAAACGACAAGTATCGACTCGTCAGCAACGGTCTCCGTGGAGCATTTACGGATACATCGACAGGTCGTACGGACTACGGTCAACAAATGGCTGCTTCCGTACTTGTAACCTTACCTTTACTGATTGTGTTCTTTACATTTAGAAAACAAATCATGCGAGGCGTTTCAAGAAGTGGTATCAAGGGATAAACCTGAAAAGGTTCATATATTCGAGATGAAAAATATTTTATATTTTGTATAGGAGGAAAAAATGAAAAAGATTTTATTTGCTTTACTCACTGTTTTATCTGTTTTTCTTGTTATTGGGTGCGTACAAGTTCAATCAGAAACGACTACGACAACATTAACAACAACAACACAATTGGCAGAACTTCCCAGCGATGAAGTCGAAGTCACATTCTGGCACATTTACGGAGAAGGAAAGTCAGCTCTACTTGATCAAATGATTTTAGAATTCGAAGCTATGTATCCGAATGTAACAATTACATCCACTTCCCAAAGCGATTATGACACTTTGAGAACCAATATCAATACTGGTATTGGCGTTGGACAAGTACCAACCATGGCGATTGGATATCCAGACCATTTTGCAGGATACATCACCACTGGTGCAGTCGAATCTCTAGATCAATATATCTACAGTACAACACAATATGAAGTGACAGACTCTACTTCAACGATTTTCGGTGAAACGGTTCAAACCGGTTTGGAACTTTCAGACTTTGTTCAATCGTACTTAGATGAAAATGATCAATACCAAGGTGGATATTTCTATTCTGTTCCTTATTCTAAGTCAACAGAAACGATGGCAGTCAATCGTTCCGTATTGGCAGCTCATGTCACGGAAATTCGTGCAGCAGGAATCACCATCAGCGACAATGGATTCTTATCACATGAAACGCCTCTTTCATACGATCAACTCGTATTATTGAGAAACATCATGGTAGATACAAATGGAACAAATGCAACTACAATGAAATGCGAATATTTGTTGAACTATGATTCATCCGGAAACTTATATATCAACATGAGCCGTCAATGGCATGCTGGATTTACGAATTCAGACGGAGACATCTTAATCGACAACGCAACAACTAGAAACATGTTGCAATTCCTATATCAAAACTTCACGAACAATACCATCGTATTGCCAGTTGCTTGGAGCCAAAGTTATGGTTCAACCAACTTTATCTATGGTGACGTTTGTATGTCAGTCGGCTCAACAGCCGGAGTAAATTACAACATTCCAAACAGCACTTATACACCTTCAAGCTTGAAACTTGGAATCTTCGATGTAGACTTCTTACAAGTACCACAATATGTCGCTACAGACGATTCACAATTCACAGTTTCAATCGACGGTTCTGACGTAACAATGACAGGTTCTCGCTCTGCAGTTCAACAAGGGCCGAACATTGGTATTTTCCACAGCGCAACGGCAGCTCAAAAATTGTATGCTTGGTTATTCATCAAATATTTGATTAGCACCGACAATACAGCTAAATGGGCTATGAACACAGGATATCTTCCAGTTCGCCTTTCCGCTTATTCATCTGAAGAACAACTTCAATTAAGTTCTACATTTGCACTTACCTATTCAGAATTTCTAGGAATCGCACAAGACTTCTGGGCAGCTGACGGAGAAGTCACTTGGGAACTCACAGATCAAAGATGGAATTACCTCTATTCATCTATGGTTGCGAACATTGCTTACAACCAAACTGATTATTATCAATACGACCCGGCGTTTGCTGCAGGATCCCACAGTGCTGGATCTGCAACCGCTCGTGTTGAAGCAGGTTACTGCTTACAAAATATTTATACAAACGTTGGCGTAGCTTCTTATTCGCCAAACACTGCACTTAATTTTATGATTAACCAATTAACTTGGTAAAAGGATTGAAACAGAATGTTTAAAAAAATTGGAATTTTGAGTCTGGCAGCGCTCTTACTATTCATGCTCGTGGGTTGTGTTCAAACCACGACCACAACTACAACAGAAGATCCTAACGTCGCGCTGCCGGATCTTTCCGGAATGTCCAGGGATGAAATCTCTTTAGCTCTGGCAAATCTGGAACTTACACCACAATGGTACTTTGATACTTCCGTTGTCTATACAAGCGATGACGAATACGATAAATTCTCCATGTATGGATCTAGTTTATCAGCTGGAGATATTGTCGCAAAAGGGTCAGCAGTCAAAGTCTACACGACCCCTTTGAATTTGACCGTTCAATATTTGTATGAGATTGGCAATTATACCGATTCCTTTGGAAATAGTCTACAACTTGAACAAGCGGACTTCCAAAACAAGGAATTCATAGCAGATGGAATAGGTGCAGTCACTGTCAGCAAGTTTGTAGATGGTGATACCACATGGTTCCAAAGCGGGTCTGAATCATTTTCAGTTCGCTATCTTGGAATTGATACACCCGAATCCACTGCACTATATGAACCTTGGGGAAAAGCTGCAGCTCACTTCACTCAAGAAGTTTTGAGTAGCGCAGATCAGATTGTTCTTCAAGCTGAAGGTGAACGCCAAGACGGAAATGGCAGATATTTAGCCTGGGTCTGGTACCTACCTGAAGGTGGAGACACTTTCTTGCTACTCAATCTTCAATTGGTTGAACTGGCTTACTCCAAAAACAAAGTATCATCAGGTAGTGTCTATAATGACATTTTGGGACTTGCAAACTTCAACGCGTCCTTGACGAAGAGAAGAGTTTGGGGAGAAATCGATCCAAACTATGACTATTCCAAAGAGGGCACTCAAATGTCCATTGCCTATCTGCTTGAAAACTTTGAAACGTTTGTAGGGCTGAAAGTTGTCATTTCTGCTCAAATTACTAGAATTTCCGAAAACAACATCTATCTCCAGGATGAATCTGGAAAAGGGATAAATATGTACATCGGATATTCGACCCAAACAGCTCAGCTTCAACTGGGAGTGCATTTGACTGTTGGTGCCTTGGTTCCAACATACTATAACGGCTCTCCTCAATTATCGAATTTCAATGCGTTCAACATCAGTGTAAACACGGATACGTATGAAATTGAACCAACACTTATTACTTCATCAGAATTTAATTTTGGAATGCTCGGAACGCTTGTTACGATGGAACATTTGCATGTTACATCATTTAGCGTTTCCCCCACGACCGATATTACAAGCATCTATGTTATGGACGATTTAGGAAATACCATATTAATCCGTGCTGGTGCATATTCGGGAGTTGATTTAGATGCTTTAGGCTTAACCGTTGGTGACTACATCACTGTTACTGGACCCCTATCATATTATGACTACGACTACAACAATGACCCTTCAACTTATGTCTATGATATGGCAAATGTACAGTTATTGCTAACCACCAGCGATGATATAGTGATTGAATAAAAAGAACATATATAAATAAGGAGGAAATTATGAAGTTAATGATCAAAAAATTATCATTGTTTGCGTTCATCGGATTGTTATTCTTAGCAATCGCCGGATGTACAACAACAACGACAACAGTATCAGAATTAACTGATACAGAAAAAGTCGCAGCGGTATTAGATGGAATTGATCTTGGCAATATATCTGCAGTAACAGCAGACATGACATTGCCGACTACAGTAGACGGGGTTTCATTATCTTGGTCTTCTGCAAACACGAACGTTCTTTCTAACACTGGAGCGGTTGTCATTCCAGCTTACACCGTAGGTAACGTAACCGTCGTATTGACCGTTACTGCTACCCTAAATGATGTAACCGATTCAAAGACATTCAACGTAACAGTATCAAAGGAAACTGTAACTGCTTTCCTTACGAGAGCCGGAAACTCGATCATCATCAATAGTGCCGACTCCATTACGAGCAATTTTACACTTCCAGCAACCGTTCTTGGAGCGGATGTTACATGGGTTTCTTCAAACACTGCCATGGTTTCTATCGCTGAAACTGCAGTTGATGACAAATACGCTGTCACTGTCACTCGTCCTTCAATTGACGACGGTGGAGCAAATACCAGCGCACAACTAACAGCTACATTATCGATTGACGATAATGAACTCGAAGTCGTAAAGACAATCCTTGTCTTGGCTGAAGCTGGTTCAACGCACGTTACAACTATCGCCGAAGGATTGGCATTACAACTAGGTACTTATATTACTTGGGAAGGTATGACTATTCTTGGTAAAGGTACTGACGGATTCTATTTCACAGACGGAACAGACATCATGTTTGTTTACAGTTCTTCAATTTCACCAACAGTTACTGTCGGAGCAGTTTATGACGTTACTGGTGGAATCGCACTATACAATAGTATTCCTGAAGTTCAAACAATAGGATCAAACGTTGTTAAGGTGAAAACATCTACAGTTGCAGCTAGAGAAGTAACTCCAACAGTCGCAACTATCGATGAAATCATTGCCAACCATGTTGGATATGATGGAACAAATCCAATGGTTTTCAAAGAATACACAGTAACAGCAAAAGTATATTATGATGAAGCTCTTGGAAGCTATGGAACTTACTTGGTATTAAATGATGCACTCACATTAGACAAGACGCATGCAATCCGTATTTATTACAAATCAAATATGACAACAGTTTCTGCACTTGCAGGACAAACAGTCACTTTGAATATCGTTATGTTTGGATACAACAGTGGAGCAAACTACCTTGACTGGTATGCATACTTCTTCGGAACCACTGACGACATCCAAGTTACATTCGCAAACGATCAAGACGCAGTCGATGCAGCTTTTAACTCGCTGACAATTCCACTAAGCGTTCTTGAAGACACAACACTTGACTTGCCAGCATCTCTCTTTGGTGTTTCATTAAGTTATGCATCTAGTGATGCAGCAGTCATTAATCCAACAACTGGATTTGTTGACAGAGCAAGTGTTACAGGACAAGTTTCTGTTACATTGACAGTAACAGCTACAAGAGATAGCGTTACGGATTCAACAGATTATGTCATCAAAGTTGGAGAAACTCCATTATCAACCATCGCTCAAGTATACTCTACGGATATTGCAGTATATGAAGCAATCCGTATTCAAGGTATCTTGACAGGAAAAACAGCTCCAACAGCTTTCTGGATTCAAGACGCAACAGGTGGTTTGGATATTTATGCCGCTACTACAGATGTTCAAAACCAATTGATCGCATTACTTGGACAAAAGGTTGAACTGATTGGTAAAAAAGAACTTTATAATGGCTTATATGAAATCACTACAATCACAAGCGTTACTGTTGTTGATGCATCCCCAACCGCAGTTGTCCCTGCATCACTCAATGAAGTTGCCTTCACAAAAGAAGCATTACTTCCATACCAAGGCACTCTTGTAAGTTTTGAAGGATTTATCTTGACAGCTAACCCAGTTGTGGATTCATACGGAAACGTTACATTCACATTGCTTGATTTGGCTACTGGCAGAACAATCCCTGTTAAATGGGATAGCCGTGTTGGAGATGTAACTGCTCTAACAGCAGCTTTGACAGCATTCCATGCAGGTGACGCAGTCAACATCGTTGGCGCAGTCGTTGCTTGGCCATCAAACAATCCATTAATCGGTATTTTCAATGCAACTCAAGTTGTTGCGGGAACTGCAGTAACAGACGCTGATTATTTGGCAAATGATGCACTCCTCTATACAACGAATTTAGAACTTACTTCTGATTATGTACTACCTACACCAGTATATTCAACATTTGCAGTTTCAGCGATTTCTTCTGAACTGACTGCATATATCGCTGATGGAACAACTCAATTAACCGTAACAAACCCAGAAGGCGCTGACGTCTCTGGTACAGTAACGATTACATTGACAAAAGGCACTACAACATTAGACGTTGTTCTTAATGTCACTGTTAAGGCCGTTACGGACGCTGAAAAGTTGGCAGCAGCACAAGCTGATTTAACAGTCGCTACAACAGCCAATGAATATGATACATTAGTATTACCGACTGAAGGACTTATGGGAACTTCAATTGCTTGGGCATTAAATACAGGCGATGCAGTTCTTACAGATTCCAAATTATTCTTCAATTTGACAGGTTCTGCTTATGATGTAACTTTAACAGCTACATTGACTTTAGGAACTGAAACAGCATTGACAAAAGACTTTACAGTCGCAGTTTCACCAATTACAGTTATCAGTGATTTATCATTGTTGACAGCAAAATCTGGTGATCCACTGGCGTGGACAATTGCAAATACAACTAATGTCTATGTACAAGGTGTTGTAACCGGAGTAGTTTATGACGGTGTATTCATCCAAGACGCTAGTGGCAATGGATTCTTCTTGTATCATCCAGTAGGAACAGTTGCTGTAGGTGACGAAATCGTCGCAAAAGGCGCACTGGCTGATTTCAGAAGCGCAAGACAACTTGCTTACGGCGGAGTTGTAAAAGTTATTCTTACCAGTGAAAATTCAGTTGATTCACAAGTATTGACTCTTGACGAAGTTATCGCCTTGACATATGCAGATTGTGGATCTGTCTTTACAGTCACTGGACTAGAAGTTTATTCTTATCCAAATTCATCAACAGTTATTTTCAAAGTCAATGGTACTTCTTCAGTACAATACTTGAGACTTTATTACAATGACTGGGCATCATGGTTAGACGAAGTATATCCAGTAGGAACATTCTTACCAGAAGTTCAATTCAACATGTACAATATTTATACTACAAACGTTGCGAACCCTGGAGATACTTTCAACATCGATAATTTCTTAATCAGCGTTACCGATGAACAACTTCTTACTGTCGCTCTTGCTTCCGTGGTATTACCAACAGCTATTACAGCAGACACGACATTAACATTCCCAGCATCTTATGCAGGGGTAGCATTAACTTATACTTCTGATAATGATGCAGTCATCAACGCAGCAACAGGTGTTGTAGACTTATCGTCACTTACAACTCAAGTAACAGTTACAATCACTGTTACAGCAACTTACGGAGAATCCGGAACAGATACAGCAACATTCGCTATCAAAGTCGGAACGATTCCTCTATCTACAGTCGCAGAAGTTATTGCTGCTGCAACAAGTACAGTTGTTAGAGTTCATGGTGTAGTCACAATGTCTGAATATTATCATACATACATGATTCAAGACGCTACAGGCGGTGTTGCAGTTTATACTGGCGACGCTACCATTCTTGCTTTCCTTGCTAGCAATTATGGCAAAGAAATCGAAGTAATCGGATCTAGAACTGCATATAGCGGCCTAGTCGAAATTGCTCCAACAGAAGCTACATTGGTTGGCGACGGAGTTCTTCCAACACCAGCTAATCTTGATGCTGTCACTTTAGACGCAACAAACTTGTTGGCTTATCAAGGACAATTAGCAGAAGTCACGAATATGTTAGTTACAGATGTATACGCGGATTCTTATGGAAATATCACTTTGACTTTAACAAGAGTTTCTGATGGAACTTACGTTAAGATGAAATGGGATTCACGCGTTACATTATCAACAGAAGCAAACGCTCTAATTTCCGGAGTTGTTCTGGGCGACATTGTGAACGTTCAAACTGTATTAGGTTGGGCTTCCAGCAATCCAATGTTGTTCTTCAATGACAAAACGGTCATTACTGAAGGAACTTTGACTGATCAACAAATCGCAGATTATGAGTTAACAAAAGTAACATTACCAGCGACACCACAAACGGCTGACTTTACATTAGACGTTGCAGGTGTTGTCGGCTCTACAATCGAATGGGCATCCAATGATGCAGCTATCGCTATTACAGGTTCAGCCGCAGTTGTTACACGCCCAGATTCATCATCATCAGATGTAGTTGTTACTTTGACTTATACAGTTACTTATGGAACAGCAACAGCATCTAGCACAATCGACATCACGGTTACTGCCGAATCATCAGCTCCAGTTGAAACAGTGGCATATTCTACCGGATTCGAAGCTGCAGACAGCTTTGCCGCAACAACGGTTTACAATAACACATCCGTTTTGTTCTCAGGAGCAGCTAGCTATCAATGGGGAACTTATTATGGTACTCCATCTACTACTAGCCCCATCACTGATTTACAATCAATGCAAATGCGTTATTACACTACCGCACCAGCTAATTACGGATATACTTACACAAACTTCTCAGTAGCTGATGTAACAAAAGTTGTCTTTACAGCAAAAAATTATGCTGGAACAGTCGATGTCACGGTATCCTATTCAACAGATGGCGGTGCAAATTGGACCGTTGCTCAAGTAATAGATCTTACTACGACAGCTACAGAATACAGTGTCACGATTAACTCAACCGGAAATACTATGATTAAATTTGAAATGTCTGGTACAACCGTTGCGGACAGATTGACAATTGATACTGTTTCAATCTTTAACATGCAATAATTTTTAATGCATCACAGTTTTAGAAAATTTACAAAAGGCACCGCGTTAAGCAGTGCCTTTTTTCTATATTTGAAAAATTCATTGATT
>CAZNOO010000011.1:0-57387 GCA_964574705.1 uncultured Candidatus Izemoplasmatales bacterium | reverse complement strand
AGTGAAGAAAACGTTATCAATGGTATAAATTTAATAAAAAAAGCACCTCGATAGGTGCTTTATTTCTATATTTGTGGTAGTTATCTATTGTTTAAAATATCATTCATCACTTGGATTAATATTTCTGCATTCTTTTGATGAGTTACCAAGCTTGCATGATTATCCGCACCAATGGGGTCATCCCCTTCGCCTACCTGTCTAATGATGACGATTCTTGTATAGTTATGCTTTGAGTCCAAATCGCCGATGGCCGTTTCTGCCTCTGCGCCATTCTGTGACCCTGTATGTGTCCATAAAATCATTGTGTTTGGATACAACTGATGCATTGTAGAAACAAATTCTGTCACGGCATCTCTAAATTCTGCTTTGGCTTGGGTGAGTTCTGCGCCGGTTTGATTTAACACATAGGAAGTAAAATCATTTCCTCCGATATTGACAATGATGAAATCGGGAATAAATAGTTGAGGATCGTAATTGATGTCAATGAGTTCCTCATCGTCACCGATTCCTACTTTATCGAAAGCGGTCCGAATATTGATAGTCCCATTTCGATTGGAATCATTGTATCCCCACTTAAGCCCCCATCCGCTTGCGGATATAAATTGTGTATCGGCGTTGAATGAAGCTGCGGCAAGAAATCCGAATGCTTGCATTCCGTCAGAATTGGCAGTGGTGCGAGTTTGACCTTGACTTCCAAGGTTTCCATGACCTGAGATTCCTGATCCACCCACAATTAATACCTTAAATGAAGAAGCTTCAGTTGGAGATGTAAAATAACCGTCTGTTGTAATTTGATTGATTGCGGTTTCAGAATCAATCGGCTCGCTTCTTTTCATAAATGTCAGTGTGTGTGGTCCATACTCTAAACCCGATACTAGAGTGACTTCTGAAACCGGGTCATGTAATGATACAATGCTTCCGTTTGGAGCGGTTTCATCGTCAACGGATACCGTAAAATAAGGTCTTCGATACGAACTGTCCGAATTTGTACAGGAAATATTTATTTTTAATTCTGTTCCAACAAAACGAATCGCAAATCCTGTGCCGGTATTGTAAAAGTTCATGTAGTTTGTGGAATGGTCGTAGTAAGTTCTTCCAATCCATCGCACATATTCTGGATTTTGGAGTGTATCTAAACTCAATTCAGAGACCGTAAGTATTTCACTTGTTATAGATTCTTCGGTTGTAGAAGTGGTAAAACTAGGCGTCTCTTGACAAGCCGTGATTGAAAAAGTTAAAGCTACAAAGAGAAGTAGCAACCCCAAATGTTTATAATTCATAACACCAGTCCTTTATATTCGAGCAACTCCCGAATCGATTGCGGCTTGTTTCACGGCTTCCGATACAGCTTTATGAACAGATTTATCAAAAGCGTAAGGGATGATATAATCAAGTCTTAGTTCTTCTTGAGGGATATATTTAGCGAGAGCAAGAGACGCAGCTTTCATCATTTCAAAATTGATGTCACTGGCACGCACACTGAGTGCGCCTTTAAAGATTCCGGGGAATGCCAAGACATTGTTAATTTGATTTGGTTCTTGTGAACTTCCAGTACCTATGATATAAGCACCTGCTTTTTCAGCATCAGACTTAGAAATTTCAGGAACTGGATTTGCAAGTGGGAAGACAATTGATTTCGAATTCATTGATGAAATCATTTCCTTTGTAACGCAATTCGGCCCCGAAACCCCAATGAATACGTCTGAACCTCTCATAGCAACCGCGAGGGAGCCTTCGAGGTGATCAAAATTAGTTCTTTTTGATATCATTTTATGAACCGGTGACAATTTTTCGTTTCCTTCGCAAATAATTCCGTCTCTGTCGCAAACAATCATGTTTTTGACACCAAAATTAAGTAAAAAATCAGCAATAGCCAATCCTGCAGCACCTGCACCGTTGATTACAACTTTAATTTCCCCAATTTTCTTTTTTGTCAACTTCAGTGCATTGAAAAGTGCTGCACTCACGATAATTGCAGTTCCGTGTTGATCATCATGAAAAACAGGAATGTCACAAATTTCTTTGAGTTTTTTTTCGATTTCAAAACAACGCGGGGCAGAAATGTCCTCTAAATTGATTCCACCGAAACTTCCAGCTAATAATGAAATGGTTCTCACAATTTCATCTGTATCTTTGGTTCTAAGGCATAACGGGAAAGCATCAACGTCTCCAAACGTCTTAAACAGGACGCATTTTCCTTCCATCACAGGCATTCCTGCTTCTGGTCCGATATCTCCTAGTCCCAAAACTGCCGTGCCGTCTGTGATGACAGCAACAAGATTTTGTCGCCTAGTATATACATAACTTAAATTGACATCTCTGTGAATTTCCATGCAGGGTTCTGCAACGCCAGGCGTGTATGCAATTGAAAGTTCTTGAGCATTGCTTACACTTACTCGAGGTACAACTTCTATTTTACCTTTAAGTTCTCTATGTAATTTAATTGATTCTGCTTTGTAGTCCATTTTTATACCTCGCTATCAAACTGGAATATATGCGACGCTATTCGTTAACGTCATCATAATAAATATCATACAGGTGACCATGGCACCTGCGTAAACCGATCCGGTCCGATTAAAGAAATAACGATTGTAGAAGGGTAGAATGAACATCATTGGTATCAAACCAAACATGATGTTGATATATAGCCATTCATCTGTCCAATAAACTGTTTTGGTTGCGATGTATACCCCATATTGTATCGCAACAATCAAAAGGAGTCCAACACTATTTGACAAAGCGGCGATGATATTGCTCTTTCTTTCGGACCAATGAGCATATCTCATCGTCATGTTGACTCTGATGGAATTGGATAGATAGAATATGAAAAATAAAGGCATATACATGAGACCGAGCAATAACATATTTGTGTTGTTAAGTGGTCGAGCTGCTATAAAGGTGTACCTAAAATCTACATGAAGCAGATGGTAGACAGTATAATCAATGATGTAGAATGCAGCAAATACCGTTAGTGCAAACAACAATGTTTTCGCGAGTTCCTTAAATGTAATTTTTAACGGAGACAAACTGGATTTGTCTCTATTTTTCTTCAAAAAATAAGAAATGAAGAAAATTATGATTCCTAGCGTGCCATTAAAAACTGCCCATAATAATACTGCATTGGTCATCCTTTCGGGGAAAAACCATGTCTGCATGCCGTTTTGAGCATCGCTGAACCAAACTTGCGCCGTTCTTGCCATAGGAACAAAAATAAAACATGCGACTAGTGCACTGAATATAAACAGAGACCAAAATACCAATTTGCCTTTTGTATTCGGTTTCGGAAGTTTATCCGGAAGTGGACGAACAAGGGTTTTAAAGTACTTTGTTTTCAATAGTAAGCCACCAAATCCGAAGATGAAAAGCATTGCACCCACAAGCATCATACCTTGAAAAAACTCTTTGACCATATACGTTTGATTGGTCGCAGAAATGGTGAAATTCATATCGAAAACCAATTCAAAGTAATTCATGATATTTGCTGTGGAGGTTTTGTCGTATGGTTGAAATGAATGAAGTGTGATTTCGTTGTGTACAATTCTCATTGTATTGTTATAGGGGGTACCATAAATTTTATCAATTTCTACAGAAGTAATCAATGACTGTTCGTTCAATGCCAAACCGGAGTTTACCATTCGAATTGCCTCGGGTGCGACACTCATATCTGCGTCTAAATAGATATCACTTAATGCATTTTCGTTTCGGTAAGCACCCTCATCGTAGAATGCATATGACATTCCGATACTGGAACGTACGGATGAAAGTACTGAGTCTGTCATTGTTAAAACGTATCCCGATACATAGATTGCGGATAATTTTGATGATTCAACAACACCGTCCATGACTTCGGTCCCAAAGTATGCCGCAGCTCTAATCGCTGCATTCCCGCCAGCTGAGTGACCCGCAGCCCCAATTTTAGTCTTATCAATATAGTTTAAATTTGGAGTAGAATAAATATATTCAACCATTGGAATGACTCCGTAACCCTCGGTTGTTGCTGATTGAGTAGAAAATGAGGAAGACGAATCACCTTGAGCGTATGGATCAATGTCAATGACTACAATTCCACGTCTTGCGAGTTCCAAAGCCATATTCGTTTGAGTCTCTTTGGATCTTTGAAATCCAGGAGAAACAACCACTACGGGGGCCGGATTGTCTTTCGTAGCAGTTACTGGTTTGTACAGGTCTGCGACAACCCATTGACCATTTTGAGTCGGAATTGTAATTTCCATGACGTCAATTTTTCCAAAATCAGTTAAATATAAGGATGAAACAATTGCACCTGTCAAAATCAAACATAGCGATAATGTGAAAAACACGGCTTCTTTTGTCCAACGGGAGGCTTTTTGCTTCAAAGACTTGAAAAAAGTTAGATTAAAGTTCTTTTTCATAAGTTTCTCCTAAATATAATCTATGGTAAGATAGGTTCAATATACCATGTTTGAGGGTATATTTACAATATCTAGATTTTAGTGTTCTATAATTATTACTTATAGTTGAAATGCTTGTGCCATTGTGATAAACTCTAATTTAAGGAAGTGAGAGACTATGAAATATCTTCAAATGCTTTACTTTAGGGAAGTCTGTAGATGCAACAATATTACCAAGGCTTCAAAAGAATTATTTGTGTCTCAACCTGCAATCTCATCTGCAATCAAAGAATTGGAACACGAATTTGGAGTGAAACTATTTCATCGAAACAACAATAAACTAATTTTAACTCCCGAGGGTGCTTTTTTTTATGATCAAATACAAGCCATTTTAGATTCGACAGACAAACTTCATGAAAAAATGAAAGACCTCGGAAACAATCATAACAAAATAAAAATTGGAGTTCCTCCAATGATAGGAATCTTCCTGTTTCCAAAGATTTTTAATTCATTCACTGCAAAATATCCAAAAATTCAATTTGAAATATTGGAATCTGGATCCTTAGAAATTAGACATTATGTAATGGATGATTTGGTAGATTTGGCGATAGGAATCATTGATAATGAGATGACTTCTCAATTTCATGTGGAAAAAATATATGAAACAGAATTGGTGTTTTGTGTCAGTAAGAATCATCATCTCGCAAACCACAGTCACATCGCCTTTGAAATGTTAAAAGATGAGTCTATCATTTTGATGAAAACCGACTCATTTCAAAACCCAAAAATTAAAGAGCGTTTTGCAAAGCTTGGAATCATTCCAAACATTCTTCTTTACTCTTCCCAACTGTATACCATCAAGAAATTTCTTGAATATGGGAATTGCGGAGCGTTTGTTTTCAAAGAGGTCGCAGATATGGATCCAGACTTGATTCCAATTCCTTTAGATCATCCAATGCAAATTACAATTGGAATGATTTGGAAGAACCACAGCCTGTTATATTCCGAGACAGAAGACTTTATTCGATTTGTTAAAGAGGAGTATGGACTTCATAAATAAAATTTATAGAGAAGCCGATTAATTTCGGTTTTTCTTTTTTCATAGGACTATAATCAAAATCAATGGAACGATAAATAATTGATAATTGACTGAACGATTAAAGAATGATACTTTTTGTGTATATAGATAGCGCTTTCCTTTGCGCACTCAAGGAGAACAATATGAAGATTTTATTTAATAATGTGAGTAAAACACTTGTTACATTGCTCTTGATAATCGTGGGCTTTGCTGCATTAAATGGATGCCAAAGTACAGTAAGTGAAGTAACTTATTATACCGTATCCTTTGAAACAAATGGAGGAAATACAATCAATCCTGTATTGGTGGAAAACGGCCGCAAGCTGGCATCTGACACCATTATACCTGTGAAAGAAGATGGGTCTGTATTTATTGGATGGTTTAAAGATAATGTCACTTTTTCTGTCCCTTGGGATTTTAATCTAGATATTGTTACAGGAGATGTCACACTTTATGCAAAATGGATTTTAGCACAACCGTTTCCAACAGAAGTTTCCATGTCGCCTGAAGCATTTTCAAGTTCAATCTCGTGGATTCAAACCGGAGTTGATGACGGATCTTCTAAAACATTAACTTTTTTTCTTGGCGTATTGTCAACGAGAACTGAAACACAACTTGATGAAGATGGAGCTGAAATCACAGTTACAATAGAATATTACCAATACTCCGAAACCGGAATTGAGATTGTTGGAACTACTGAATTAGTCAATAATACAAACGTCCTTTGGACACCAAATGATGATGTTCAGGGCGGAGTTTATAAAGTTGATATTCCTACAGAAGGTGAGGACACTGCATCCATTGAAGATTTATATTTCAAAGGTGTAGGCACTGAAGAAAACCCTTACCTGCTATTTGATTCAACAGATATGCTTTCAATTTCTACGACCGATAACATCGGAGAAGGAAAATTCTACCAAGTTGTTAAAAGTTTCTCACACGAAGTTGCTTATGATGAAATCGTGAATAATACTTTCTTAGGAGATTTGAATGGAAACGGATTTACAATCACCGTTCTAGGAAACGCAGGAATGTTTTATGAATTAGGAGATACTGGGGTTGTTCATGACTTAACAGTTTCCGGCGTGATTACAACAGCTTCGATTCCATTACTTGGTGGAGTTGCAATTCGAAATAACGGATTGATTGAAAATGTAACTTCCAGAGTTGCACTAACCTCTTCAGCAGGTGTCGTAGGAGATCCCTCCTCAAAAGAAGATGGAGGTGCAGGCGGACTTGTTGGAATAAACCTAGAAGATGGAATCATTCGTAGCTCTTCATTTGTAGGAACAAGTAGTTCTGATGGCGTTGTTAAAGCCTATATAGGTGGAGGCGGAATCGCCAGTATCAATTATGGATTGATTTCAGATTGTGAAAATCGCGGAACACTCGGAGCTTATAACTCGGTTGAAAGTGGTAAGTCAATGTCTAACTATAGTTATATGGGGGGGATTGCAGGATTCAATTACGGACTGATTACAAGATCAAGCACAACCTCTACTGGAAAACTCTTGGGACAACGTTACTACAATAATGGTGAACCCACCGACACAGCCAACAACAGAGTCATCGGCGGAATCGTTGGATACAACGCCGCAGAGGGAGAAGTGACGGAGAGTTTCTTCAATGGAATTCGAGTACACGGTGATCAATACGTTGGCGGAATCGCAGGAATCAATGCTGGATTAATTGATAGTTCTTACACTGGAGGAAGATATTACACCTCTACAACAGCTAGATCTTATATTGCCGGAAGACTGAATGTCGGCGGAATCGCTGGTGCACAAGAGACTGGTGGAGTCATCACAAATTGTTATAACGCCGCAAATGTGTATTCATATGAAGATATAGCTTATGCGATTGCTGAATACGCAACGAACAGCGTCTATCTATATGTAAACCATGATTTACGCGCTACTGGTGATCAAGTCTACGGTAATGCTTCATCAGACAACCCAACAGCACCAATTGGAGCAGGAAATGTAATGGTAAGCAATACTTCATTGGTTTCAGGAGACGCAGTATATTATACGCTACCAGGAAGTTATGCGGGGTTATTAGGAAATCTATTTGTTGATAGCAATAATGAAACTTTACTTGCTTGGCAAGTGCAGCCATAAAAATATAAAAAAGGGAGATATAATATGAAACTACAACGTAAGCCAATATTATTGTTGATGATTGTTTTTGTAGCAATGATTCTAGTTGGATGTACAACAACATCCGCAACGACTGCAACATCCGCAACGACAACAACATCTACAACAGAAACCACTACCACTTCGACTAATACAACAGAAACATCACAAGCTACAACATTTACGGTCTCATTTGAAACCTTTGGTGGCTCAGCTGTAACGGAAGTAACTGTTGAAGATGGATCTTTGTTATCAGCAGCAACATCATCTATGGAAGATTATTCTTTACTAGGATGGTATTTAGAAGATTCCTATGAAACCGAATGGAATTTTTCTACCAATACAGTTACGGGGAATATCACGTTGTATGCTAAATGGCAATTTAGTTACATGCTTTCTGGAGAAGGAACTGAAGCATCACCTTACCTAGTCGCCACAGCAAAAGATTTGAATGTCATTCGAAACGGACAATTTGTCACGACATCTGAAATGGTCTTCGAACAAACTGCTGATTTAACGATTGAAACTGTTTTTGAAGATATTGATGGAGTTGTGTTCAACGGCTCATATGATGGAGCAGGATTTGCAATCACTGTCACGGGAGATTCCGGAGTATTCTATCAAAACCAGGGAACAATCTCTAATCTGAATATCATTGGAGACATTGAAACGGATTCTGTCGATAGCATTGGAATGCTTGCTAATTTTAATTCAGGAACAATTTCGATGATTAATGTTTCTGGAGAAGGCATCAGAAGTCTTGTTGGTGTCGTTGGGACATTGGAAGATGGCATCGGCGGAGCGGGAGCCATCGTTGGAACGAACTTATCCGATGGAGTGATTACGAATAGTGAATCTAATACGAATGTTCAAGCCAGAGTTGGAGGCGGAGGAATCGTTGGAAATAATCAAGGTTCAATCACTTTATGCTCTTCTTGGGGAACAGTCGGAGAAAAAGAAGTAATATATATATCTGAAGCTGAAGCTTCCATAGGAAAGTTTTCCTATATGGGTGGAATTGCAGGATTAAATAGCGGAGACGTATTACAATCTCAAAATCGTGGGCGTGTTTTTGCTCAAAGAGCTGGAAATAACCTTGATGTAGCTACGAATGGAAATAAAGTTTTCGGTGGAATTGTTGGATACAATTACGCTGATGGTTTAGTAAGTGAATGTTATAACGCTTATGGAACAGCGGGATCCACAGTTCATGCGGACAGAATCGTAGGCGGAATCGTTGGGCAAAACTTTGGAACAGTAACTTATTCTTATAGCCCTGCAAATATTGGCGGTAGAGCGAATATCGGTGGAATCGTTGGTTTGTCTGACGAATCCGAAGGCAGCGTAGCGTATGTTGCTTATTCTTGGTCTAATTCGAATTTCCGTTCTGATGGAAATGAAACTGATGAAATCGCACCTTTCCTAAATACGGATGTCAGTAATTGGTACTCTGTCAGTAAATACTGTGATAACTGCTACTACCACGGAACAAGAGGTATGGCGCCAACTGGCGAAGGCAATCTTGCTGGGGTTTCTGTGACTCTTGATATGGCTGAATTACTGAATTCCGGCTTGGCCGTTGGAAGTGAAAAGTTCATTGTTACAGATGGATCCTCATCTGGAAATGCGAAAACAAAACTTGTTTGGCAACAAAACACGATGACATTTAACGTAGAAGGCGTTGAAACACAAGTTACAGTTCCAATGGGAAATACGCCATTATATGAAGGAACGCCATCAAAAGAAGGATATCTATTCATAGAATGGAGAACTGCCCTTGATGACAACTTATCTACTTGGAACCCTACGGGGATTACTGCCAATGGAAAAGTATATGCTTATTTCGAACTTGCATCGTATCAAATAGAATATGTGCTTGACGGCGGAACGAATGATGCAGGAAATCCCGATACATTCACATACCTTACAACGACGATTACTTTATTGGATCCAAGCCGTGAAGGATGTAATTTCCTTGGGTGGTTCATTGGTGAAACCGAAGTTACTTCAATCGATTTGGGTAGTTTCGCATCGCTTGTTTTGACCGCAAAATGGGAAATCACTGCTCCATTTATTACAATTCATTATGTAGATGAGAGCCTAGTTGATGTAACACTTCTCGATTTGGTTAGCGAAAGTTTGACATTGCCAGTTGTAGAACTTGCTGGTTATGAGTTCTTAGGTTGGAGTTTAGACACAACGACTGTAGCATATCTTGGTGACGCAGTTGTAACCTACGCTGATTTGCAAGCATCTGCAGTGGAAGGTGTAGTTACGCTTACACCATTGTTTGAACAAATTTTCAATTATAATATCTCTTACGATGCCAATGGTGCAACCGGAACGATGGATGATCAAGTCATGGTCACTGGGAAAGCGGGCGTCTTAACTGCTCTGGGATTCTCGGCGGACGGATTCACATTCATGGGTTGGAAGTACAACGGAGTTATAATTGAAGACGGTGCGTCAGTCACTGATTTGGCGCTTTCAGGAGAAACTGCAGTATTGGTAGCTCAATGGCTTGGAACGACGAACTTATTTGTAGGCGGGACTTTTGATACCAATGGCACATTCGCTTTGGCAAATGAAGTATTAGATCCTGTCAAATTGTATACCTTTGATGATTGGTTCCTGTACCGTAATGGAACAACAAACGTTCCTTCAATGACGGCTGCCGTCGTTAATAACGAATTAGTTGTCAACGCGACAGTCGCAACTGGCGCTACAAGCTTAAACTTCTATCTATATCACGCTATCGAAGTTCCTGGAATTACTGACAAAGACCTTTATTATGTTACTTTTGATGCTAAAGTAAATGATGTTACGTATCAGACAATCAGCGTATACATTAGAGCGACGAAAATAGGAAGTACAACTTTCAGATCTGTCACTGCATTAACATCCTTTACAACACTTGGCCAAACTTATGATACTTTTAGCACGACGTTAATGGTTGATGATAGTCTACACGCGGACAATCTACTTGAAGGAAACACTTATTACATCTTGATTCCACTAGGCGTTCCTGATGGAGGAATGGTAGGAACATTTGAATTTACGATTGACAATGTAACTCTTTACAAAATAGGACCTGCTAACTAAACAGAGTTATACACTTTCAAAGGACAAGCAAAATTTTGCTTGTCCTTTTTACGATGAGTTTACAAACGAAAGATAAAACCGTATAATGAATGTTGAGGTGAGCGCCATGCCAATCACAGAAGAATTTTTGAATACATTTAATGATATTGAAAGATATTTAAGAATTGAATATAACGAAGGAAGATTTTCCGAGTCCAGTTTTATGGGGACTTTATACAGAATCAAAGGAAAAAACAGCAATCCTTTAATCGCAGATAAAGACAATTTTGAGATTTTGTCCCAAGCGGCACAACTCAGAAACATCATGGTTCATAATGATGGTGTTGCACTTCCATCAGAAGACTTTTTGGTAAAATTCAAAAAAGTCGTCAATCACATTGTTAGACCGAAAAGAGTTATTGACGTCATGCGTTCAATCCGGAATCTGACAGTTGCGACTTTGGAAGATTCAGTTGAGAACTTGGTTGGGTTGATGAAGAAAAACAGTTATTCCAACATTCCGGTTGTGGAAAACCATAAACTCAAAGGGGTGTTTACAGAACGGACATTATTCCATTATTTTATGATGGACAACAATGGTTTTGTCAGTAAAGATATTAAGATGAAAGATCTTTTAGAGGCAATGGATTTGGATAATGATCCTACACAGTATTTTGATTTCATACCCAAGGATATGGATATATATGAAGCGCTTCTGGCTTTTGAAAAAGATTTTGAAAAAGATCGGGAACTAGAAATTTTGTTTGTAACTGAACATGGAGTGAACACAGAAGCGATTCTTGGAATTATCACGATATGGGATTTAAAACAGGCATTTCTATAAAATGAGCGGAGGATTGAATATGAGTTTATCGAATGTTCTTAAGACCATTGATCAAACCTTGCAAGACTTTGACTACTCGGGGGCTGTATTGATTTCCTCAAAATGGAAAATATTATTTAAAAAATCGTATGGATACTCAAATCAAGAACTGAATGTTCAAAACAAAACGGATTCCGTTTTTCGAATTGCATCGATTACCAAACAAATCACTGCAGCAGCTATATTAATACTGGTCGAACAAGATCTTATATCTCTTACAGACCCAATATCAAAATATATAGAAGACTATCCAAATGGGGAACAAATTACGGTTCATCACTTGCTCGCTAACTCATCTGGAATCGAAGGCTTTTCCTTGGATTCAGATTTTCACGACGCACTCAAGAGTGAATCTCCTACAAAATCTTTGATTTCGATGTTCAGCTCTCTTCCTTTGCGCTTTAAGCCGGGAACGCAGTTCGAGTATTCTATTTCAGGATACCTTCTTTTGGGATATTTAATTGAACTTGTAAGCAAAATGAACTATATCGATTTTTTAAGAAAAACGATTTTTGAACCTCTTGAAATGAAAAATTCAGATTTTGATGATTACAGAAAAGTGATTCCAAATAGAGCACAAGGGTATGATCTAGTAAATGGCGTGATTCAAAACGCTTGGTTTGTAGATATGCGAATTGCAGGTGGTGGTGGAGCGTTACTATCGACAGTAGAAGACCTTCATCGTTGGAATCATGCACTATATTCACAGCGAGTTATCGGTAAACCCTATTTTGATTTGATGATTTCTCCTCAAATTAAAATCATTGACAGCACCGACTATGGATACGGAATCTTTTTGGAAAAAGAGGATTCCAAAGGAATGCTAAGAAGAAAGTATTACCACACCGGTGGCGGGCCAGGCGTTCGCAGTGTAAACTCCATTTATCCTGACGAAGAGATAGAAATCATTTTGCTCTCAAATGTCAATGACAATAAACGCTTCTCAAAAGTCGAAGAAACCATCGAACGAATCGTCTTTGAGAATCTAGTTCCACTACTAAATAAAGAAAATTAGAAACCAAATTTCATTGGCGAATGAACAGGAATTCATTCGCTTTTTCTTTTAAGATTTGATATAATGAATTAGCGCAGGTGATAAGATGTCGAAGGTCAAAGTAGAAGGCTTGAACTTTTCTTACAATCAAAAAAGAATGATTCTCAAAAACATCAATCTGGAGATTTCCAAAGGTGAATGGGTGGCTATTTTAGGCCATAACGGTTCAGGAAAATCCACACTCGCAAAAGCGATTGTCGGATTGCTCGAGCCCCAGGATGGACATGTCTACATTGATGATCTTTTGTTGACGGAAGAGTCCTCTTACGACATCAGAAAGAAAATTGGAATCGTTTTTCAAAATCCGGATAACCAATTTGTCGGTGTAACTGTCAGAGACGATATTGCATTCGGAATGGAAAATTTATGTTTTACAAGAGAAGAGATGCTAGAAGCCATCGACTTTTTTTCAACGAAAGTCGGTGTTGATACGTTCTTGGAAAAAGAGCCTGCAACACTTTCTGGAGGACAAAAACAAAGAGTCGCGATCGCCGGAATTCTTGCCATGCAAACTCAAATTATCATCTTTGACGAAGCTACATCGATGCTTGATCCTTATGCCAGAGAAGATTTGATGAAATATATTAAAAAGCTTCATGAAGAAGGACTTACCATTATCATGATTACACATGACATTGAGGAGGCCTTACTTGCTGATCGTTTAATTGTTTTAAAAGAAGGCGAAATCTTTCTTGATGGAACCAGAGAAGTCGTACTGGCTCAAGCGGATAAAATTAAGGAAGCAAATCTTGAACTTCCGATTTCTTTGCGTCTTGCAAATCTGCTCGATGAAGAATCGAACAAGGATTGGAAGGAGAGTCTATGGGCATACACTTTAGAGAAGTAAGTCACGAGTACGCCTCCTACCAAGTCGGAGATTATCAAGCAATCAATAAAATCACACTCTCAATTGAGGACGAAAACGAATTCATCTGTCTTGTCGGTCATACAGGGTCCGGAAAATCTACCTTGGCCCAGCACATGAATGCATTGATTTTTCCAACCGAAGGGGAAGTCGAAATCAATGGGAAAGTCATTACCAAAAAAAGAGACAAAAAAGTAAATTACAATTTACTCAGAAAACATGTTGGACTCGTATTCCAATTCCCAGAATATCAACTCTTTGAAGAAACAGTTGAAAAGGACATCATGTTTGGCCCGATGAATTTCAAAGTGTCTCTTGAAGATGCAAAGATTAGGGCGGCCGAAGCCATTCGTTTGGTTGGGCTCAACGAATCCTATTTGAGACGGAATCCTTTCAACTTATCCGGAGGAGAGAAAAAAAGAGTTTCCATCGCCGGAATTCTTGCGATGGACCCAGATATATTAGTATTGGATGAACCCACTTCTGGACTTGATCCATTTGGTAAAAGACAATTGATGGAACTGTTTCAAAACATCCAAAAAGAGACAAAAAAATCAATCATTATCATCACTCATGACATGGATTTGGTTTATGAATTTGCGAACCGAGTCATCGTTTTAAATGATGGCGATTTGGTCTATGACGGAAATGAAGAAGACTTATTCAGAAAAGACGAACTCACAACGTGGGCACTCGGTCTCCCTGAAACCATTAAGGTTTTGCGCCGTTTGAAAGAACAATTCCATCTTGATATCAACCCATATCAAAAAACGGTTAATCTTGCCTTCGAGGAACTCAAGAAGGTGATGAACAAATGAAAAATATCGTCATTGGACAATTTGTTCCAGGAACAGGGTTCTTTTATAAACTAGATCCACGTACGAAAATCGTTTCAATCGTTTTCTTGATGATTGCGTTGTTCCTTCTTGAAAACATTACACAACTTCTAATTGCATTCGGGCTAGCTGTCGTCATGCTAATTATCGGAAGGTTATCAATCAAGCGGATTGTCAGAGGACTAAAGCCGATATTTGTCCTGCTCATCTTTACCTTCTTGTTCCAAATCATGTTTAATCAGGAAGGAACCTTGCTAGTCAATCAACAGATGTCTTTATCGTATACAAGCATCGCAGGTATCTTGGTTATCACAGTATTGTGGAGATACCTTGCACACTTCAAGCGATTCAATTTCTTCTTATTTTTAGTTTGGGTAGCTGGAGTCTATTTTCTCTTAATCTATTTTCATTTTGGTCCTACCTTTGCACCTTTTTCACTTAAAGTGTATCAAAAAGGTGTTGAAATGAGCATATTTGTCGTCATCAGACTTTTAATCATCATTACACTTTCTACTGTATTGACGATTACGACAAAACCGACGGATTTAACTCAAGGCCTAGAGAAACTTCTTCGCCCGATGAAAGTCATCGGAATGAATTCAGAAGACTTCGCTTTGATTATATCCATCAGTCTTAGATATATTCCAACGATTCTAGACGAAGCAAACAAAATCATGCTTGCTCAAGCCTCGAGAGGCGCAGACTTTTCAGAAGGCAAACTGAAAGACAAAGTAAAACAGGTCATAAGTCTTCTCGTGCCAATGTTCATTATCGCTTTCAAGCGAAGTGAAGATTTGGCAGATGCAATGGAGTCGAGAAACTTTATTCCAGGGAAACCAAGGACGAGAATTTATGAACTGAAATTCAATTGGAACGATTTAATGACAAGCATCTTCACTGCGGCTTGTTTTGCACTTGCGATTGTATTAAGGGTGATATAAATGATGTTCAAGATGACAGATTTGACAGAAAACTGTGGATTGAAATTCAACAAATTAGTATTTTTAAACCAAGATGTCGTTTTTTCTTTTTGTGAAGAACATCAAGAGTGGTTCGACGGAATTTCAATATGTTTCGACAAGGACGGATTATCCTACGGATCTTTATCAAATGGGTACCTATATAAAATAGGCATTCGTGATCGTTTGATAAATAGAATCATCATCATGACAAAAGTGCCTGAATCAAAAAGAGTGATGATGAAGATTTCATATGACGGAACCGATTTTTCCGGATTTCAAGTTCAATCTAAAGATCGGAGCGTTCAAGGAGAAATTGAAAGCATCCTATCTGATATTCATCAAGAGTCAACCAGAATCGTAGGTGCATCGAGAACCGATGCCGGCGTTCATGCGTTGGGACAAGTCATTCACTTTGATACGTTAAGGAATGATTCTATTGAGAAATGGCTTCATTATTTCAACAAGCGACTCCCAAATGACGTTCATGCGTTTGAAGCCAAATTCACGCATCCGCTTTTTCATGCAAGATATGATGTCTTGAAGAAGGAATATAGATATCGATTGAACTTGAAAGAGTACAATCCCTTAATGCGACATTTTGAATGGTATGTTGGAGACTTAGACCTGAACCGCTTGGAAGAAGAATGCGAGCATTTAATTGGAACTCATGACTTCACGAGTTTTTCAAAAGGAGAAAAGGATTCCAAAATCAGAACGATTTTCAAAGCGGATGTTGTCAAACATCAAGAGTTTGTTGAAATCGTATTCGAGGGAGATGGATTCTTAAGGTATATGATTCGTCTCATTGTTTTTTCACTTGTTAAAATTTCTCAAGGCGAACAAAAAGTTACCATGAAAGATCTTCTAAACGATTTAAACAGAAAAAGAACCACTCATCTTGCCCCTGCAGGCGGACTTTATTTGTCCAGAGTGGATTACGAATAGATTACAGAACAAGCCGATTTTTTTCGGCATGTTTTTTTTATTTGGCAACCACCGGTTGCTTCTAATTATTTTTAAAGGTGTTATAATGAAGTTGTCTTAAAGTTACGAAAGCAGGTGATAGTTTGCTCGATTTAATTCAAATAGGCAAAAAACTAACCCAGTTAAGACAAGCAAAAGAATTCACACAAGATGATTTAGCTGAAACGATGTATGTTTCTCATCAGGCAGTTTCAAAGTGGGAAAGAGGCATAGCGCTGCCCTCAATCGACAATCTTTGCTACTTGATGGATTTATACACTGTCAGTTTGGAAGAATTACTTTGTCTCGAACAAAAAATCGAGGCAGACAATCTTGATGAATTGTTTCAGAATCATAACCGTGAATTTATCATCCACGAGGTTATTATGAACCGAGTGAAAGATGTGACGCTGAATGATATCATCCACAAATTATCGGATGATGAAAGAAAGTACGCCTTGTACTTGCTGATGGATCAAAATCTTGAAATAGGTGAGATACTCTGGCCAAGATTATCACTCAATGAAAGACAGTTGATTATCCACAAATATCTAGACGGAAAATACAAAAAAAGCCTCACATCACTACGTCATTTGATGACTTATAGTGAAATCAAAAAAGTAAAGGAGAAAAAATAAATGAAAATAGTTGGAATGTTACCATTTTTAGAAGATGCCGAGATCAAAGAACTAGTTGATTCTATTTTGAATAACGAAATCGATAAAACCAAATTATGCACCTTTGCATTACTTCCTTTTATCGAAGCAGAGGACATTGATCGATTATTCAAAGCAGCCTTGGAGAAAAAAATCGATGCCAACCCAGCAGGATTCCTTCCATTCATTGAAGAATCTAGTCTCAAAGCTTTGATTGAGAGAATCAATGCAGGTGAAGATGTAGGAATTTCGATTGAAACCCTCATGCCTTTCCTTGAAGCTGATCAAATCAAAGAAATTTTCAAAAGCGTTCTTGAAGACGCCAAGAAGAAACCAGAATAATTTAAAAAAGGCAGTTCCGTGATTCGGAGCTGCCTTTTATTTTATTCAATGGCTTCGTTAGTCAGTGGTTCTTTTTTTAATCGTTTTCCTGTACGGATTCTCTTAATGAAAGATACTATCAACAACAAGATGACATTAATGCTGACAATGGCAGCGCCACTTGGAATGGTAAATGAATAGGCCATCCAAAGTCCGAAAAAGACGCTTAGTTCCGAAAAGACAATGCCTATGATGGTTGTAGAACGATAAGACCATCCCACCTTCATCGCAGTAGCGACCGGGATAATCATCATCGATGAAATCAGTAGGACACCCACGGATTCCAGCAAAACACTCACAACAATACTCAGCATAATCATAAACAAGAACTGGAACACGCCTACGTTGACGCCAAGCATTTTTGCATTGGACTCTTCAAAACTAACCGCAACGATTTGCTTACCAAATATCAAAAAGAGCGTAAATACAATCACTGCTGTGATTAAAATCAAAACAACATAATAGTTGGTAATCGTCAAAATGGAACCAAACAAGTAATTATATAAAGAACCTGTCTTTTTTGAGAGCGAGAAGAACATCGCACTCAAAGCAGCACCCAGTGAAATAACAATGACCATTGATATTTCCTTATAGTTTTTGTAGGACCTTCGGAAGAGTTCAACCAACAGTCCTCCTACGACGGAAAACAAGATTCCGAGGTATAGTGGTCTTTCAAAAAAGATTGAAATTCCCAAAGTGGATAAAAACAAACTGACGCTGATACCGACCAGGGAGAAGTGACCTAACGTATCGGCAATGAAGGACAAACGCCTTATAACGACAATCGATCCAATGACTGGAGCGAGCATTCCAAGGATGAGACCTGCAAGAAGTGCTCTCATCATAAAATCTTGTTGAAACAGGTCTGTAAAGAAAGACAATACCATTATAAATCCACCTCCGTTAGATCGCAGCGATCTCGGGTTTGGAAAGTATAAGTTCCATCTGAAAACATTGTTAATACATGTGAATAGTTTAAGTGTCCTAGCGACTCGTTATGTGTAACTAGAATAATCGTGACACCCTGCAGATTCAACTGGTTTACTGCTTTATAGAAATATTCGGTGGAAAGTTTATCAATCGAAGCTGTTGGTTCGTCAAGAATAAGCAATTTTGGGTTATTGAGCATGCTTCTGGCGATAAAAGTTCTTTGTAATTCTCCTCCTGAGAGGTTATTAATGTTTTGATTGAGTAATTCTAAAATCCCCATTTGATCGAGCGCTTTCAATCTGTCTGATTGGCTTGTCTTTTTTAAGCTTGAGACCGATAGAAATTCATTGACTGTAATAGGAAATTCATAGTTGAAATCTTCAAATTTCTGGCTTACGTATCCAAAACTTGTCCATTCCTTGAAGTAATTTATGTCTTGGTGATCGTAAAAAATCATCCCATTTTTAACGGGATTCATTCCTAGCAAACATTTAATGAATGTGGATTTTCCAGTACCGTTCTTACCGCGAATGACTATATAATCTCCGCTTGACAAACTAAGCGATAAACTGTCGATTACCGTTCGATGTCCGTAAGAAAACGATAGATTGTGCACATCAATTTGCATACCATCACCATGCCTTCTTATTTATTGTATCATATTCGAAGTAGTAGATAAAATAATATATTTAAAAATCGGCCGTTTTATGAGATAATAGAATGTAAAGCAGGTGAAAATGTGAAGGGTCTTTTTATTTCATTTGAAGGAACGGAAGGTTCTGGAAAAACATCAATCATCAAAGAAGTTGAAAAATACTTTTTAGATAAAGGGCGTCAAGTTTTAACAACAAGAGAGCCCGGCGGAATTCGAATCTCTGAGAAAATCAGAGATATTTTGCTCGATAAGAATCACACTGAAATGGACGCTAGAACAGAAGCGTTATTGTTTGCGGCATCAAGGAGACAACACTTGGTTGAAAAGATCAGACCTGCTCTAAAAGAGGGCAAATTGATTCTCTGCGACCGTTTTGTAGACAGTTCGTTAGTCTATCAGGGAATTGCTCGAAATCTCGGCATAGACGAAGTCATGCAGATTAACCAATTTGCAATAGAGAATACATTTCCGGACATGACAATCTTCGTAGATGTACTTCCTGAGGTTGGACTTCAAAGAGTATTCAGTACAGCCAATAGAGAAGTCAACAGGCTAGATCTTGAAAAACTTCAATTTCATCAAGTGATTTATCAAGGGTACATGGATTTGATTCAAAAATATCCAGACAGAATTAAACGTATTGACGGTCAGAAGCCGATTAAAGAAGTCAGCAAGGAAGCAATCGCTTTGATTGAATCCTTGATTTAGGGGGTGTTCATATGAACGATACTTCCTTTCAGTCTTTATCGACATATCAAAGTCATGTTGCAAGAATCTTGCAAAATAGCTTCAAGTACAACAAATTAGCTCATTCATACATCTTTGAAGGGCCAAAAGGGACCAAAAGGTTCGATACAGCACTCTTTTTTGCAAAAGCGTTACTATGTACCGCTCCCGATGAACTTCATAACCCATGCGGAGTCTGCCATCAATGTGTAAGAATCGATCATGATACGCATCCAAATGTCTTTATTGTCAGACGTGACGGAGAACAAATCAAAAAGAAACAAATGAAGGACTTAATCAATGAATTTTCTAAAGCTTCGGTTGAAGATGGGCCTAGAATATATATCATTGATGAAGCAGAACGTTTGAATCAAGAGAGTTCGAATACACTTTTAAAAACGATGGAAGAACCAGGCACGGATATCTATCAAATTTTGGTTACTGATCAAATCAACTCTCTGTTAAAAACGATTGTTTCGAGAGCCCAAGTAATCCACTTTATACCCATCGACAACGATTTGATTAAAGCGGATCTTCTCAAGAACAATGTTCCAACATTATTTGCGGAAGCGATTCCTGAATATACCAACAATTATGATGAGGCGACACTCATTTCAAAAGATCAAGAGTTGCTTGACCTCGTTACATTTGTTAAAAGTATCTATGAATCTTTTGCAACGAAAGAAGGTTCTGCGATTCTCAGCTTTAAAGAGAAAAAAGATGCATTTATCAAAGACTCCACAAGAGTCGATTTTGTTTTATCCATGATGATTTTATTTCAAAAAGATGTCATGACCTATAAGTTAAGACATTTGGATCAAATCATTTTCAAAGACCAAGAGGATATTTTCAAAAAATTATCCACAAGAATGTCCCAACAATGGATTGAAGACGTTTTGGACATGATGCTTGGATTAAAGCTTAGATTAAAGTATAATATCAATGTTCAATTTGCATTCGACAAATTGTTACTGACACTGGAAAGAGGTTTTTACTATGGCTTATCAAGTCGCACTAATCCAATTTGACAAATTGGGTAAAAAATATCATTTTGATTTCAACCATCTTCCTGTTAAAAAAGGAGATAGCGTTGTTGTTGAAACCATTAGAGGAGTCGAGATGGGATTTGTTGTCTCGGATCTTTTGGAAATTGAAGAAACAGATTTGGTTTCTCCGCTCAAGCCAATATTGCGGATTGCAACTGAAGAAGATCTTCGAATGTATGAAGAGAACAAATTTAGTGAAATTCGAGTTATGGAGAAAACGTCAGAACTCGTAAAGCTTAACAAGTTGGAGATGAAACTCTTAAACTGTGAATTTACACTCGACCGTTCAAAATTGATTATCTACTTCAATGCTGAAGGACGTGTTGATTTTCGCGAACTCGTCAAAGATTTGGCGACTGAATTTCATCTGAGAATCGAATTAAGACAAGTTGGCGCAAGAGATGGAGCGAGAGTTCTTGGTGGAATTGGACCTTGTGGTTACTTGACATGCTGCACTACTTTTCTTGGAGAGTTTCAGCCTGTTTCTATCAAAATGGCGAAGAATCAGAATCTTTCTTTGAACCCGTCGAATATTTCAGGTCTTTGCGGCAAACTTCTTTGCTGCATCAACTATGAAGATGAAGCTTATAAACAGTACAGAAAAGAACTTCCGAAAAAGGATTCATTCGTTACGACAAAAGAAGGAAGAGCTAAAGTATCTCAAGTCAATTTCTTGACACAAATCGTCAAAGTAGACTATGAGAACGGCGGTTCCGCTTTTTATCACGTATCGGATTTGAAGTTCAAACAAAAAGCTACAGAAGAAGAACTTGATACGAACGGGCACGATCTCAAAGATTTGGAAGAATAAAGTCTTATGGAAAAAGAACTGCATGATTTAATGGCCTATGATGGTTTGAAAATCTATCAAAACAAGAAGTTACTGTCGTTTTCGATTGACTCTATCCTTCTTGCAAATTTTGTGAAAATTACGCCAAGAATTAAAAACATTATGGATTTTGGCACCGGATTTGCACCCATTCCATTATTTCTTTCTTTAAAAACAATAGCGAAAATCACTGCAATTGACATTTTGGAAGAAGCTTGTGAATATTCAAAAGATTCTGTTTCAATCAATCATCTCAATAATCAGATTGAAGTTCGAAATCTTGATATCCGAAAAGCCCACGAAATCTACAAAGATAGTTCATTCGACATTATTACCTGCAACCCACCGTTCTTCAAAGCGGGAGACGAAAAAGTTCTCAACCAAATTGAAGAAAGAACAACTGCTAGACATGAGACCCATCTAAAATTGGAAGATATGATTACCCAGGCAAAACGATTGCTCTCGACTGGAGGATCCTTAGTTTTCATCCATCGCGTGGATCGGCTTGAAGAAATTATCTTGCTTCTGAACAAGCATCGATTTCATATAAAACGGATGCAGTACGTCTATCCGAAAAAGGGAAAAAAGGCATTGATGGTATTAATCGATGCAAAATCCAATTCAAAAACCGGAAGCATGGAATTACTGGAACCACTGTGTATCTACAATGAAGATGGAACCTATACATTAGAAGTTTTGGAGATTTTTAATTACAAAAGGAGATGATTCCTATGTTAAGACAAAAAAGTTTCGCACAGGAATTGCCGACAATCTATCTTGTCCCGACTCCGATTGGAAATTTGGAAGACATGACATTTCGAAGTGTTAGAATTCTAAAAGAAGTGGAAGTCATTTTTGCTGAAGACACCAGAGTCAGTCAAAAACTTATGTCTCACTTTGAAATCAAAGGACAATTAAGAAGTTATCACGAACATAACAAACATGTCGCAACCGAAGAAATTTTAAATTTGTTGAAAGAAGGTAAGAACGTCGCTCTCATCAGCGACGCTGGAATGCCATTGCTGAGCGATCCTGGATTTGAAATCGTTCAAAAAGCCAGAGAGCAAGGATATAATGTTGTTGCTCTTCCTGGAGCGAATGCCGTATTGACTGGGTTGGTCACATCTGGAATTCAAGTTCTACCTTTTACTTTTTTAGGGTTTCTTGACAATAAAAAAACAAAAAGACAAAAAGAACTCGAAGAGTTGAAATACAGAAAAGAAACACTTGTCTTCTACGAAGCGCCTCATCGGTTGAAGGAATTGTTAGAAGATATGTATATTATCTTTGGTGATCGCGTCATTTCGATTACCAGAGAATTGACAAAGACATTTGAAGAAATTATCCATGGACCCATTTCAGAATGCATGACGCTAGAGCCCTTAAAAGGTGAAATGGTGATTGTGGTCTCGGGGAATCAGGAGAAAGAATTTCTCCATTCCGAGCTTTCGATTGTAGATCAAGTCGATTTCTTCATCAAAGACGGTCTGACCAAAACAGAAGCGATGAAAAGAGTCTCTGCGCTGACCGGGCTTCCAAAAAACAAAATTTATCAAGATTATCTGCAAACCAAAGTGAGCTCAAAAAACAAAAGTTTGTGAGGTGAATTATAATGAAAATTGCATGCCTATTGTCCGATGGCTTCGAAGACATCGAAGCGCTCGGAACCGTCGCTCTTTTAAGAAGAGCAGGTATCATCTGTGAATTTGTCAGTGTCTTCAACAACAAGACCGTTAAAGGAACGTTTGGAACGGAAGTGGTTCCCGACGTCATGATGAAAAAAATGAATGTCAGCGATTATGACGGGATTTTCATTCCCGGCGGAGCGCAAGCGAAGGTGTTGAGAGAAACGAATTCAGTCAAAGAACTTGTCAAATTGTTCTACGATCAAAACAAATGGCTGCTTGCCATTTGCGCAGGGCCGACTGTTTTTGGTGTTCTTGGAATCCTGGATGGAGTCAATTACACTTCATTCCCTTCCACCGAAGTATATATGCCGCTGGGCATCAGACAAAAGCAAAAAGCTGTTAGAGACGGAAAAATCATCACAGGAATTGGAGCCGGAGCGGTTTATGAATTTGCATTTGAGGTCATTTCTGCCCTCATGGGAGATGCCGTCAAGCTTCAAATTATCAAAAGAACACAATACATGATTAATTAAGAGGACTTTATGAAGAAAACATTTTATATTACTACCCCAATTTATTACCCAAGTGGCAAGTTTCACATTGGGAATGCATATACGACATGTCTATGCGATACTTTAAACCGTTATAAAAAAGAAATGGGTTATGACACCCGGTTTTTGACTGGGACGGATGAGCATGGATTAAAAATACAAGAAGCTGCAAAAGCACTCGGAAAAACACCGATTGAACATGTTGATTACATTGCTGGTCTTGCTCAAGAACTTTGGAAGAAACTTGCGATTGAAAATGACGATTTCATTCGGACCACCGAGGCTCGTCATGAAATCGTCGTTGAAGAAATTTTTGAACGTCTTTTAAAACAAGACGATATTTATCTTGGAGAATACAGCGGAAACTACTGTATGTTTTGCGAAGCTTATTTTACTCAAACACAACTCCTTGAAGGCCATCTCTGTCCAGACTGCGGAAGAGAAACGAGCATTGTCAAAGAAGAGACTTATTTTCTCAGGCTTTCAAAATACGCAGACCAACTTTTGGAATTCATCGAAAATAACCCTGATTTCATTACACCAGAAACAAGGAAGAACGAAGTTGTTCAGTTCGTAAAGTCCGGACTTCAAGATTTAAGCGTGTCAAGAACAGCTTTCGACTGGGGCATCAAAGTCAAAAGCAATCCCAAGCATGTAATCTATGTTTGGATTGATGCGTTAAGCAATTATATTTCTGCTTTGGGATATGATTCTAAAGACGATTCCCTTTATCAAAAATACTGGGTGAATGGGGACGAGGTCCTTCACGTCACTGCAAAAGATATCTTAAGATTTCATGCCATTTATTGGCCAATCATGCTTATGGCTTTAAACATACCGATTAAGTTCAGGTTATTTGCGCACGGCTGGTATATGATGAAAGATGGAAAAATGTCTAAATCCAAAGGGAACGTCATTTATCCAGAACAACTCACTGAAAAATATGGACTGGATCCATTTAGATATTACATCGTCAAGGAATTGCCTTTCGGAAATGATGGCTTGTTTACACCGGAAGACTACGTGACGAGAACAAATACTGATTTAGTAAACGATCTAGGAAATTTGGTCAGCCGTTCCATTTCCATGGTAAATAAATATTTTAACGGTACAGTATCCAATAAAATGACAGACCATCCGTACCGTGCATATGCACTCGACTTAGAAGAAACTTCAAAAAGAGTTTTTGCCGATTATAAAGCATTCATGGACGAGTTTAAAGTTTCAAACGCTTTGTTTGAAGTGTCAAGACTGATTGCAAGAACAAACAAGATTATCGACGAAACATCACCTTGGGACCTCGCAAAAGATCCTTCACTAAAAGATACCCTTGAGATGGTAATGTTTCATCTGTTAGAGTCGATAAGACTTTCGACCATTCTTTACATTCCTGTTTTGATTGAAACGCCAAGTAAAATCTTTGAAGAGTTGAATGTTGAAAAAGAATATCAAACCTTTAAATCTTTTGATTTTGGAAAGAAATCGAATTATACGGTGACGAGTCAGCCCATACATCTATTCCCAAGACTCGATCTTGAAAAGGAAGTTGAGGTCATCAAGGAAATGATGAATCCAACCGTAAAGAAAAAAGAAGTCATCGTCAAACCTGAAATCGGAATTGATGTATTTGAACAAGTCAATATTTTGGTGGGGCACGTGGTTTCTGCCAAGGCACACCCAAATGCAAAAAAACTGCTTGTTTTTGAAATTAATACTGGTGACCGGATAAGACAAATCGTTTCTGGGATCGCAGAGTTTTACAAACCCGAAGAAGTTCTCGGCAAGAAACTGCTTGTCATTGCCAATTTAAAACCCGTTAAACTTCGCGGTGAACTTTCCGAAGGAATGATTTTATGCGGAGAAACTGAAGATCATAAACTATTTATCATTGAAGCTGACCAAAATTTGGAACCAGGAGACAACGTTCGTTAAGCGATGGAGAAATTAAATTACAAGAAAGAAGCCAAGACACTATTTCAAGTCATTCTTGGTACTGCAATAGCTGTTCTAGGGATTGTCTTTTTTCTAGATCCTGTAGGATTATATACCGGTGGTGTCACCGGTCTTTCGCAGTTAATCATCAACGTTATCAGTAGGGTTACCGGAGGAAGCACTATTATCAATCTGGGACTCCTGGTTTTTATTTTCCAGATTCCACTCCTGATCTTTGGATGGAAAAAATTGAGCAAGAGATTTATCATCTACACTTTGATTTCATCCGTTATCGGATCTGCAATCATGGTATTCAAAGCCCCGGTCAGTATTTTAGGTACCGATCTGATTACGAGCGGAATCATCGGCGGAATCCTGGGCGGGATTGGAAACGGAATTCTTGCCAATGCAGGAACAAGCGGCGGAGGAACTTCCATCATATTCCAGTACTTGTCGATTAAAACAGGAAAATCTATGGGAAGTTATCAAATCATTTTCCATGGAGCTATCATTTTGCTTGCCGGAATCATCTTTGGATTAGATATCGCCATTTATACAATCGTATCCCAGATTATGTCTTCAATTGTTTTGGATAAAGTCTTTACGGGCTACAATTTCATCAAAATTGAGGCCATCACAGAACATGGAGACGAGATCGCGGAAGTATTGAAATCGAGACTTCCTCACGGGGTTACAATGATTGACGCCGTCGGTGCATATTATGGCCGAGAAAAAAAGATTCTATATGCCGTTATCTCGGTTCATGAGATGCAGCAGTACCTGAAACTAATCAATGACATTGATCCGAGTGCATTCGTTGTTTTTACGCCTGTACAAAATGTCAAAGGCAAGTTCACGAAAAAGATTATCAATTAGAGCGAATTTCATTTGACTATCGCGCTTCAATTTGGTATTATATACAAGGTACATTTTTTGTTTTACAACCCACAGCTCTTTAAAAACAATTTAAGGAGGAAAGAAAAATGAAAACCTATATGGCAAACGAAAATACAATCGAACGCAAATGGTTCGTTGTGGACGCTGCTGGTAAAAGATTAGGACGCTTGTCGACAGAAGTAGCTTCAGTATTGAGAGGAAAACATAAACCAACCTTCACACCACACGTGGATTGTGGAGATTATGTCATCGTTATCAATGCAAGCCAAATCGAATTAACAGGAAACAAATGGAATGATAAGCTTTATCATACCCATTCAAATTATCCTGGAGGTTTGAAAACGAAAACGGCAAAAGTTTTAATGCAAGAAAAACCAATCAGAATGGTTGAATTAGCGATCAAAGGGATGTTACCAAAAGGAAAATTAGGAAATCAAATGTACAGAAAATTATTCGTTTATGAAGGTAGCGAGCACAAACACAGTGCTCAACAACCTACTGTAATGGAACTGAAAGGTTAGGAGGACCAACCATTGGCTAAATCCGTAATGTATCGTGGAACAGGTAGAAGAAAATCTGCTGTTGCACGTGTGATTTTAAGACCAGGCAAGGGAACAATTACTATTAATGGTAGAGAATTTACTCACTATATTCCTTCCTCATTGGCACGTCTTGATATATCACAACCTTTAGTTTTAACAGCGAATGAATCAACATTTGACATTTCCGTCAACGTAAATGGTGGCGGACTAATTGGACAAGCGGGAGCGATCCGACATGGAATCACTCGCGCATTACTCGAAGTTAACCCTGAATATCGTAAAATTTTAAAACCAGCTGGATTGATCACCAGAGACCCACGTGCCAAAGAACGTAAAAAATACGGTCTTAAAGGCGCACGTAGAGCACCACAATTTAGTAAACGTTAATCAAAGCCAAATTAAAAACACAGGACTCCACATCCCGTGTTTTTTTTATGATATAATCATATCGACGTATTTTTAAGGTTGGAGAAGTCATGAAAAAGAAAGCAGTCTTATTACTTGTTGTCATCTATTTGTCTTTTATAGCGCTCGGGATGCCCGATGCGATTTTAGGCTCGGCATGGAACCTAGTTAGAATTGATTTATCGACTTCCTTGGGAACGCTTGGAATCATGACAGTCATCGTCTATGTCATGAGCGTATTTGCGACTTTCAATGCGCCAAGACTGTTAAGAGCATTGCAGACCAAACGAATTGTTTTTGTAAGCATCCTGTTCACGGGTTTCTCACTGTTGATGATTAGCAGGGTAAATGAATTTTACCAAATGTTGTTCTTTGCCATTCCTTTGGGACTTGGAGCTGGTGCCATCGACGTTTCATTGAATCACTATCTCGCTGCAAATTACAAGGCGCACCATATGAATTTCCTTCATTCGTTTTATGGTATTGGAGTTACATTCTCCCCGACAGTTATGGCATATACTTTAAGAGACAACTCATGGCGAATGGGGTATGTCTATGTTGGTGCAATTCTTCTCATCATTGCGTTTGTAACCTTGATTTCATTCAAACTCTGGAAGAATGAGTCCCAAGAACAGCGAGATGAGTCTCATTCCCATATCCCCGTCAAAGAGATTGTCAAAACGAAAGGTGTCATTTCAAGTATTCTGATTTTTCTGTTCTATGTCCACGTCGAAACCTTGGGAGGGATTTGGATTGCTAGTTATTTTTACATCACCAAGGATATTACCTTTTCAACGGCAGCATTGTTCACATCAATATTTTATCTCGCACTCACCATCGGAAGACTGTTGAGCGGCTTTGTCTCATATAAACTTCACCCGAACACGTTGATACGTGTCGGTGAAGGATTGATACTTCTTTCCGCCATTTTGATGAATTTTCATTTTCAAGCGTTATGGGTTTATTTTGCGATTGTATTCCTGTTTGGGTTTGGATGCGCGCCAATTTTCCCAAATATGATGTTTATGAATTCAAAAAATTTCGATAAATCGAAATTATCCAGAATCATGAGTTTACAGATGGCTATTGGCTATGTGGGCGTTGGCGTTTTGACCCCACTTGCCGGTTTATTCTTTGATGTGATCTCGATAGAAATCTTTCCTTATATTGTTTTAGGAATGTCAATCATTATCATTTTGATTACTTTACGATATTTTAAAGTCGTAAAATCTGTTCAACAAGGAAGCCAATAAGCAACTTTCATTTGTCATAAAGCATATCACTTGCGAATGTGGAGTTGATAGGGGTATTATTATGTCATATCATCGCATTTGATATGAGGAGTCGATTAAAATGATTACAAAAGTTGATCACAATAAAATGGGCAGAAGTAATTTGGGATGGCTCAATAGTCTATTCCATTTTTCATTCGCCGAATACTATAATCGCAACAACATGAATTTCGGGTCCTTGAGAGTTCTTAATGATGATTTGATTCGTCCACACACGGGGTTTGATACGCACCCGCACAGAGACATGGAAATCATTACCTATATCATTGATGGAGAATTAACTCATATTGATTCAATGGGAAATGAAAGAACCCTTTCAAGGGGACAAGTTCAATACATGAGCGCAGGTACTGGTATTTATCATAGTGAAAAAAATCAAGGAGAAGTTCCGCTTAGACTTCTTCAACTATGGATTGTTCCTGACAGAAGAGGATATCAGCCAAATTATGGAGATCACGCATTCGACTGGAAAAGCCGAATGAACAAGTGGTTGCACATGGTTTCTAACGTCAATTTGAAGACACCAATTACCATCCATCAAGACGCGAGTGTTTATGCTCTTTATCTTGAAAAAGGAAAAAGAATAGGATTCCCTGTTCGCAAAGACAGACAAGTATATCTTGTTCAAATCGAGGGTAACTCACTTGTCAATGATCTCGAACTGATGGAAAGAGACGCAGCAGAAATCATTGAAGAATCTTTAGAAATCAAAGCAATCTCTGATTCTCATTATCTTCTCGTAGAGATGCAAAAACAATAAATAGGACTTCCTGATTTAGGAAGTCTTTTTTTTGAAAAACTCTACGCTCCGTAGAGAAAAGAATATCTTGCGAATGTAAAGAATTTATGGTTCAATATTGACGGAGGATGATTACATGAAAATGGGAGACAAAATAGCCAAAAAAAGGAAAGAACTCAGATGGAGTCAAAATGAGTTGGCTGAAAAAATCTTTGTAAGTGATAAAACAGTTTCAAAATGGGAAACCAATCGTGGGAAACCTGAAATTGGAATGCTTAAAAAATTAGCTTCTGTACTGGGAATGACCGTGGACGAATTATTGGATGAAGACGAGCCGGGTCAAGAACCACAAGAATCGGAAAAAACGAGTTCGGTATCCGAGGTTCTATCATCACCCGTTTTGCCAAAGACCTATAACAAAAACAACATTCGAACCGTTTGGATTCTATCGGTATTTGTTTATGGCTTTCTTATGCTGATATCAGATTTTTGGTTTGCAAATATCTCTGGATATTTTCCGGCCGGAATTGTCTTTCTTCAAATTGCGGTAACGGGACTTTTGATATTATCACTCAAAAAGGCAGATACGGATCTAAGATATTTTCTTGGCTATTTAGGAGTTAGTTTATTAATCTCAATCTATAGCCTATTTACATCTTCAGCTTCTTTTGTTGGATTCTTGATATTTTTAGTTAGTACAACAATTAATGTTCTTATGGTTTTAGCAATCTTAGGTGTTTTCAAAAATGGTAAGGTTATCCATTTAGGACAACTTATCTTCTTGGGATTAACGGGCATCGTAGTTCTAACATCTGTTGCTTCCTCTAGCCTATACCAAGAAATTCCTACTGGTTTCAATATTCCAGGTATTCATTATCAAGACATTTACTTTTATCAGATTCTTCAAAGTGTGAATGCACTGATATTTGGAGTGGGATTTCTATATATCATAAAAGCATTGATACCCAACGAAACAATAATCTAGAAAAATCCTTCTTGCTTTTATGGTGATGCACACGAATGAAGATACCTTATAATAATGAAACGATATATCGAAACGGAATCACTTATCGTATTTACTTTTCACAGATTTTGATATATAATCCACCTGAACTAAAATACACAAATATTGGAGGGTTCAAATGTACAAGAAAGCAGTAGGGGCAAGATTTTTAGCGTATATTATCGATATGCTTGTGATGTTCTTTGGGTTGGGATCGCTACTTCATTATGTATTTGGTCTTGGCACGGCTCAAGTAGAAGTTGGATACTATGGACTGAATTTTAATTTATTTGAATACTTTTTAATGGGAATCATTTATTTCACTTTTTTTGGACTTATCTCTAAAGGCGCGTCTCTGGGCAGTCTGATTGTCGGAACGAGAGCGAGAGAGATGGATTTAAAGGAACTAACCTATCAAAAAGCGCTTCTCCGAAGCATCATCAAAGGCGTTTTGAACCCAATCTCGATTATTTCATTTATCGTTGTATTGTTCAACCAAGATAAAAAAAGTCTTCATGACATGGCTATGAATACCATTGTTGTGAGAAAAGTATCCGAGAACGAATACATGAACTTGATGGTAGAAAAGCCTAACGTCGAGGGTGAAGTAAAATAATATAACTTTCGATAATTTAAAACTCAAACATTATTTATTCTATTCATAAAGAGACCTGATTAAAGGTCTCTTTTTTTAGATTTGATCGATTCGATAATTTATCACATTGCTTTGGATTTGCATCCTTATACGATATAATAATAGAGCACTAGGAGGTAAAAATTACATGAAAGTAATCGTAATAGGCTGTACACATTCTGGGACAGCCGCTGTAAAAAACATTAAAAAACTATACAAGGATGCCGATGTAACGGTATATGAAAGAAATGATAACATTTCCTTCCTGTCATGCGGTATCGCATTATATGTCATGGGCGTCGTGAAAGATCCTCAAGGATTATTTTATTCATCTCCAAAAGAACTTGCAGACATGGGCGTCAACACCAAGATGCTTCATGAAGTCGAACAAATTGATTTTGAAAATCAAAAAGTTTTTATCAAAGATTTGACGACGAAAGAGACTTTTGAAGATACTTATGACAAATTAGTCATCGCAACAGGTTCTTGGCCCATCGTCCCAAGAATTGAAGGAATCACATCATCCAATGTATTGCTATCAAAGAACTATGGACACTCAAACGAAATCATTGCTCAAGCAAAGAACGTTCAAAAAATCACTGTTGTTGGCGCTGGATATATTGGTGTCGAACTAGCTGAAGCCTTTGCAGTTCAAGGAAAAGCCGTAACGTTGATTGATGCTGAAAACAGAATTATGCCAAAATATCTTGATCCCGAGTTTACGGACATCGCAGAAGAAGCGTTTCGTAAGGGCGGAATTCAACTCGCGCTAGGAGAAATGGTTTCTAAGTTTGAAACCAAAGGCGGTCTTGTAAACAAAGTTGTTACAAACAAAGGATCTTATGATACCGAACTCGTCATCATGTGCATCGGTTTCCGTCCAAACACCAAATTGTTTGAAGGTGGCGTTGAAATGACGAAAGGCGGAGCTATCGTAGTCGATGAGTATATGAGAACATCCAGAAAAGATGTATTTGCATGTGGAGACGCTGCGACCGTTCATTACAACCCAACAAATGAAACAAGATACATTCCTCTTGCCACAAATGCGGTTAGAATGGGAACACTGGTTGCGAGAAACCTCGTTAAACCAACCATCAAATCTTTAGGAACACAAGGAACTTCTGGAATTCAAATCTATGAATACAGTATTTCGTCAACAGGGTTGACTGAAACCGTGGCCAAGGAACTGAACATTAACTACGGAACTGTCATAATCAAGGATAACGACCGTCCAGAGTTCATGCCTGAATTTGAAGAAGTTATGCTGAAAATTGTATTCGATAAGGATTCAAGATTGTTATTGGGAGGACAAATTCTGTCAAAGAAAGATGTAACCCAAAACATGAATACACTTTCTGTTTGCATTCAAAACAAAATGACCGTAGAAGACTTGGCTTTTGTCGATTTCTTCTTCCAACCCAATTTTAATAAGCCATGGAACTTGTTGAATCTTGCTGGATTAGCCGCAATTGATGTTTTATAGAAATGAATTTGTAAACGCGTGACAGTTTTCTTGTCACGCTGTTTTTATTTGTATAAAACCTTTGAGACGGAAGGATATTTATTTGTCGCATTGCAAAAGTCAAATCAATAAGGTATAATCGAAAAAGATAGAGTTCACTCTATCTACTAAATATGCTTAAGGAGATGGCTTGATGATTTTCTTTGATGAAAGATACGCTACTTTTGAAATGTTTTCACTTGCACACCTTTTTGCTATCCTGTTCCTAGTTTTATTGTTTGTATTGATGATGGTTTTCAAAAACAAGATTTCAGACAAGGTTGACTTATGGCTGCGCAGAAGTGTTGCAGTACTAATGGTTTCGATGGAATGGACGTTCTATGCATGGGCTCTCAAAGATGGCATTTTTCAAGCATCCTTATTACCGATGGGTATGTGCGCTATTTCAATGTACACGACCGCAATTGCATTATGGACGAAGAGCGAGAAAGTTTTCAAGTTTATATATCCGTGGGCCATCATTGGATCTCTTCTATCATTAATTGTTGCGGATCAACCTTACGTATTTCCGCATTTCCGATACATCCACTATTTTGGAAATCATGGATTATTTCTTCTAGGGAATTTATACCTTCTTAAAGTTCACAGATTTAAATTTACTTACAAAGATATGCTTAAATCGAGTTTGATTCTTTTCATCTATTCTTTGATTGTTTACCCAATCAACTTCTTGATTGACACCAATCATCTGTTTTTAAGAGAACTCCCAGCAGAAGTTGTATTTATGTTTTCGTTCTTAGGCGACTTCTGGCCGATTGGATTTGGGTTAGCGATTTTCATTTTGTTTAATCTTGTATATCTCGTAACTAATATTAAATCAAACAGAAAAAAGGTTCGTTTGATAACGAACACATAGGTCAAATATAATATAAAGACTTGAATTCTCTCGTGAAAATTCAAGTCTTTTTTCATTTAATGTAATTTTAGAAAATCTGCTTTGTTAAATCTTCTTGACGATTTTTAGTGATTGCTTTGTGAATGAAGTATAGGTATGGAACGCCAAGATTGGTTTCGAGGAGCGAATTGACAATCAAAGGATTCAGCCCGGAGGGTCTGATTCCCGTTAAAAGTAACACAGCTTCCCAAGAAAATTGAACCAATATTCCAATGAACAACATTCTTAAAATTGGAAGACGTTCTTCGTCTTTGCTCTTAAGGTTTTTGATAATGACGATTGAATATCCAATAAATAGAATTAAGGCCATGGCTCCGTGGTAAGATGAAGTTCCCCTTGAAATCTGAATCAGTTGGAATCCTGAACCAAAGCTTTGAGACAATAATGCAACCGCAATCCATCCAATCACGATAAAAAGTGACCATTCCAATATTCTTTTGTCTTTATTTAAGAACAACCAAATCCAAACGAAGTTCGTAAACCCATAACTAGTGGAAAGCCAAAGCAAAAACCAAAACGTGCTCGCGCCAACAACTTCCCTTGTTCCTAGAAGAAGAAAGAAAATGCCGTAGTCGACGAAAAAATATAGTAGAGCCCCTGATAAACCAAATAAAAAGGCTAGTCTTTTTTTGAATTTCAGCAATAATATTCCAAGAAATAATAGAAAAATAATGTCTAGTATGATGTATAGTCCGTTTAATTCTCTCGCTACCGAATAGTCCATAGATTCCCTCCTGCTTTTATATTTATTATACAAGAGGTTCTTATTTTGTCAATAAAGGCAGAAGAAGATCAGACATTTAAGAATAGAAAAGCACCGACTTCAAAATGAAATCGGTGCTCTTTTGATTTTACTTTCTTTTTGGCTTCATTGCGAGTTTAGGTGTATTGAAGTGAATTGCTTCCCTTAATTCCTTGTAATACTCGCTTTGCTCTTTCTTTTTCGACTTATTGTATAAGAAGTCGTCAATTCCTTGAGCAGCCCTATGACCATCTGCGACACCGGTAATGATATCTGGTCCGCGGAAGATGTCTCCACCGACGAACAGCCATTCTTGTCCTGCGACTTGACCGAATTCGTTGGCTTTGATTTTGCCACGTTCAATGATTACTTTATCTTTCATACTTTCAGGAATATATTCATAGTCCGGAGCTTGTCCGATTGACAGATAAACTTGATCCGCTTCAAATACTTGTTCCTGAGTTTGATCGAATTTTGGATTGAAACGTCCGGTTTCATCAAAGACGCTTAAGCATTTCCATACTTTAAGTCCTTTGACTTTGCCATTTTTGACGACGATTTCTTGAGGTCCGAATCCAAGTTGCATTTTAACGGCTTCTTCCCCACCTTCAACGAATTCATCCAAGCTTGCAGGAAGAATGTCTCTGGATTCAAGTGATGTCAACAATACGTTTGCTTTTCCATATTTCATGATTTGAATTCTTGTTAGGTTTCTTGCGACGTCGAATGCAACGTCCCCACCACCAACGACAACTGCGCTTTGCAAGACATTCATATCTTCAAGCAAGAGGTGACCTCTAGCGAAGTCTCTTGCGAGTGGAAGGAAGTCCATTGCGCCGATAACGTCTTTATGGTCTGCACCAGGAATGTTCAACATTCTGGCTTTAAAGAATCCGGTTCCGAGGTATACTGCGTCATATTTTTCATGAAGTTGATCTATTGTAATGTCGGTTCCAACTCTTGTGTTCGTCTTGATGTTTACACCGATTTTCTTGATGAAGTTGATGTCTTTTTCAACAGCATAATCAGGGATTCTATATTGCGGAGCACCGTAGCTAGCGACTCCACCGGGACGATCTTTTTCTTCAAATACGTCAACAGTGTATCCTAGGGCTCTTAAGTAGTATGCAGCACTTAAACTTGAAGGTCCGGATCCGGCGATAGCGATTTTTGCATCGATGACTTCGGATACAGGTTCAGCGAAAATCTTGTCATACATATCATCTGGTGCGCTGTCAATGATATAGCGTTTCAACCAACGAATGGCGATAGCTTCTCCTCTGACGGCGATCGCACAGGCAGTTTCACAGTTGTGAGTACAAACTCTACCGCAAACACCTGGTAATGGATTTGTTTCGTATACAAGTCTCAACGCACCTTCAATGTCGTCTTCCCAAATTGCTTTAATGTAGTTTGGAATGTGCATTTGAACAGGACAAGAGCTTGTGCAAATGCCGCATTCAACGCAACGTGCGGCTTCTTGTCTTGCGGCTTCTTTGGAATAACCACGAACAACTTCAATGAAGCTTTTCTTTCTTTCATCCGGTTCGATGTGTTCCATCGGTACCCGTTTGAGGTCAAGAAGATCGGATTCTTCGGTTTTGACATAGCCCGCTTCGACTTTTTCCCCTTGCCATGTTTTTTCAGGCATTAACAGGAATTGGTCAGGATCAGTTTCTGAATAGATGTATTCCTTACTCATTTTAAGAGATTCTGTCGTGCAAGTGTCAACGCAAAGTGCGCAGAAGCAGCAGCGTCCATAGTCGATAACCGGACGTTGTTGGAGTTTTCCTGCTTCATCTTTTAAATCAGCGCGTTCAACCATTCTGATTGCATCTGTTGGACAGATATCAGCACAAGTACCACATCCGATACAGACTTCCCAGTCGTTGGTATGGAATCCTCTTAAATTATCCGGAGCTGTTCTAGGAGCAGAGTCCAATCTTTTTTTGTTTTTAAAGATGGCATTGTCATTTAAATAACTAGCATTTTTTCTTGTGAATATGATTTTGAACGGATGAGTGACGGGTTTTTTGAAAAGGTACTTGAAATGTCTCATCGGACCGAAGATGCTAGCGTGTTTGTATCTCTTGTTTTCGTTATCTTTCATAGTATCTCCTCCTACCTGTCAATTTCCGGCGAACAAACGCCCATGGTATCTATCCATAATGGTGCATCGTCGATTCTGGTTCCAGGCATGTATTTTTCAACACCAAGCAATCCTTGAGGATAACTTGCCCCACGAACACCGACTCTGTAAGGATTGGTTCCGCCATCTGAAACCATAAAGTATCCAAACTCACCGCGGCTCGATTCAACGACGCTGTATACGTACCCTTTTGGAATGACCCAACGCATCGACTGACCTCTGGAGATTGGAACTCTGACAGGTCCTTCTGGAATTTTAACCAGACATTGTCTGATGATGCTGATGGATTGAAGAATTTCTTTTAGTTTGCAATCGATACGACTTCTTGCGTCTGAATAATCTGAAACCGGAACTTCAAACTCCACTTGGTCATATCTGCAATAAGGCATGACTTTACGAACATCATAAGGTTTGTTGACGGAAGAACGCATACCGATACCGGTAACGCCAAGTTCCCAAACAACTTCTTCTGGAAGCATGATCGTGTCCTTGATTCTCTTGATGATTGAAGGGTTATCGATTCCAAGATCGCGATATTCATCGTATCTGGATTCCAGGCTATCCAAGAATTTATGGATGTCTTTTTCGATGCCTTCTGGCAAGTCTTTTCTGACTCCACCGATGACGATGTATTGATGATAGACACGCATTCCTGTAATCTGTTCAAAGATATCCAAAATTTCATTTCTATCTGCGTGAGCATGATACATCAAGGTGTAGTTACCTGTTGGTCCACCGATGCCACCGTAGGCCATCAAATGGATGGAAAGTCTTGCAAGTTCCATGATGATCATTCGAATCCATTGAGCTCTTTCAGGAATTTCAAGACCTAAAAGTTTTTCTGCGCCCATTGCAAATGCAAGTTCATTGATATCTGGTTCAACAACGCAAACACGCGGAATCAAGGAAATGTTGTTCATCCAAGAATGACGTTCCATTCCTTTTTCGAAACCGCGGTGAAGCATTCCTGGTAATAAGAAACTTCTTTTAATGATGTCTCCTTCCACATACATGTGGACGGAAGCATTTCCGTGCATTCCAGGATGTTGGGGGCCTAAGAATAATTTCATCTCTCTCATTATTTTTTGCCTCCCCTCAAAGATTCTGCACGTTTTGTTCTAGCTTCCATTTTAGCAATTTTGCTCTTTCCTTCACTTTGAACGATGTAAGTTTCTGAGTATTCTCTTTGTGGAAATTTGCGAGTGCTATAAGCTTCGGGATCGAAATCCTTTCGCATTGGAGGAATGTCGTCCCAATTTTCAAGGATGAGTTGTTTTTCATAATCTGGGTTTCCAGGAAATTTAACGCCAAAGAATTCATGGCATTCTCTTTCATAGTATTTGCATCCAGGATAAATTGGAAGAATCGAATTCATAACCGGATTCTCTCTGTCGATTTTAGTTCTGATTTGAACATAAACCGGTTTGTCCCAATTAAAGACGATATATACGAGCTCAAACTTGTTTTCTTCAGGCCAGTCCACTGCACTCAAGTAAGATAATTGAATCCATCCTGCATTCCTTAAAATATTAAGAAGGAAATGGACTTTATCTTGTTCTACAACGAAATGGACTTGGTATTGGTCCGTTACGTGTTCTTTTAATACTTTTACATTGGATTTTACGAGGTTTTGTACAAATTCGACATTAGTCATGGAATTCGTCATGAACATCTACCTCCCCAAGTGATTGAATTTGATTTTGGCGATACCATTCGTAGTTGTCGCGATACTTCATCCAACCGTTTGCTGACTTGTTTTTGATTTGTTCCATCAAGTCGACGAAACCGTTCATAACAGCTTCCGTGTTCGGCATGCATCCTGCGACGTATACGTCGACAGGAACATATTGATCCAATTGGTTGATGACGGCGTGGGAATCATGATAGATTCCGCCGTTGATTGGACAACTTCCAAGTGCGACGACATAACGTGGTTCACTCATTTGTTCGTAAGTATAAATCAAACGTCTTAAAGTTTTTAAAGAAAGATACCCTGAGACAAGCAGAATGTCCGCTTGTCTTGGCGTAGCCATAGGGCCCATTCCAAGACGTTCCATATCATATGCGGATGTCATTGCCGGTGGCAACTCAATCGCGCAGCATCCTGTACAGTACATTAATAACCAAAGCGAGTTTCTTCTGAAAAAATCTCCGATTTCCCACCATTTACGATCGGTCTCGGCTCTGGTAATGTTTCTTTCTGGTGTAAATTTAGTACTTTTCAATTAAATCACCCACCCGAGATAGATTGCGATAAACGCTTGAACCATGGCAAGAATTAATGGCCATTTATAGAAGAATGTAACAACCTGATCGATTTTGAAACGTCCGTTGACATTTGAAATCAAGTTTGCGAACGTGTAAACCAAGAAGTATTTCAAGATGAAGATGAAGACATTAGTTGCGCCACCTAAGAACAGATGGACAAACAAACTGACTTCGATAAACACAGTAATTTCATGCATGATGAAGAGCATTCCAAGTTGTTTGCCACCGTATTCAACCATCGGTCCGGATGCGATTTCTGCGGGCGCAATGTATGTTTCAAATGGTTTTTTACCTAACATTCCCATCAAGGAAATGAAACCGACAATTCCACCAAGCGGAAGTGCGATTGCGAACCAATTGTTTCCTGCAGCCTGTTGGAATAATTGGATGCCTGAAATTGAGCTGGTACCTGCAACCTTGATAATGGTAAGAATGATGATCATGAAAGGCACTTCATAAGCTAGCATTGTGGTCAATGCACGCATGACGCCGATGGATGCCCACGGGTTTCCTGAACCACTGGCTGACATTGCCATACCTAACATACCAACGGCAAGCAAGTAAACGAAGATGAAAAAGTTGTCATAGGTTCCAAAGGCACTGAAAGTAGAAGTAAGAGGCATAAACATTGCTGTTGCGATGATTCCGCCTAAAGCCATGATGACTCCGAAATCAAAGATCCATCCATGGCTTGTTGCACGTTTGCTTAATAGTTTGAAGATATCGAGGAATTCTTGATACCATCTCGGGCCAACACGTTTTTGAAGACGGCCGATGATTTTACGGTTGAGTCCTGCGATACTGGTTTGAAGCGCAAATCCGAAGAATGCGACTCCGAGTCCAATTAATAGATTAAGAATCATAGTACTTCACCTACCAATAGGAAAAGAAGTATGGCGATGATCCAAAGGATCGTTGTCCCAATGAATTTATTCATAAAGAGATATTTGCCAAACTTTCCAATTTCTTTGATTTTGACTGCGAGAGCTTCATAGAAGTCCGTCATTTTGGTTGTATATTTGATATACAGCCTTTCAAGCGGTGCATAGAAATCTTTTGTGTAGTGCAGAAGTTGTTCGTCATGAACGAAGTTTCCTGCGGTATAGGTTTGCATTAAAGTGACTTTTTTGGATTTTTTTAATACAAGGAACAATATGAACGCAACGACAAAGCCGGTTGCAAATACCAAAGCAATGAGCCCAGGGTTCAGTGTTCCGCTTGTGCCAACGATGTCCCACATTGTAATTGAAATTGGCGCAAGTCCGAGTTCGGGAAGCATTTTGTTGATGAAACTCAGAATGGCTGCTGGCATAACGCCGGTATAGACATTAAGCGCTGTAATAATCACCATTGGAATCAACATTAAGATTGGAGCTTCTTTTACAGTAATCTTATATTCACGAAGTTCTTGTCCTAAGAACAAAGCTGCAAGGGGTCTGAACACGTAAAGGAAGGAACCGATACTTCCGAAGAAGACCGCAACCGCTACGAATATCATTCCTTTGTTGATGACGGCTTGGAATATCAACCATTTGGAAATGAATCCACCCATTGGAGGAATACCTGCCATCGATATGATTGCGACAAGATAAACGACATAAGTAATCGGCATTTTGTGAATCATACCGCCTAGTTCGCTGATTTTCGTCGTATGTGTTTGTTTTGCGACAGCTGCGATTGCCATGAATGCGCCTGCACTCGCAAGTGCATGGGCAAGAATGTGATAGAATCCACCGGCAACAGCTTGAGAAGTCATGATACCAAAAGCAACGAGGATGTATCCACCATGGCTCATGGACGAATATGCTAATAACTTCTTTGCGTCGTCTTCCTTGATAGCCATCAACGTACCAAAGACGATGGAGAGACTACCTAGAATTACAACGGCATATTGTCCAAGTGGTATATTCGGTAAATTTGCATTAGCGAAATTCACAAGTGGAGTGGATGGCAAAATTCTTAAAATAGCGAACACCGCCACGAACGCTCCAAGTTTGACAAGCGCTCCGGATAATACCGGAGAGAATGGATGAGGAGCATTTCCATGAGCTTCCGGCAACCACACGTGGAAGGGGAACGCTCCAAGTTTTGAAAATGCCGCAACCAAGAACAATACGAACACCAAGGTGGCTTGTCCGCCAGTAACACTGGCAAGTCCCAAATCGATGTCGAAGGATCCGGCTACACTTCTCATGACCAAGATTCCAAACAACATTGCAAAACTTCCTAAAGCACTGAATCCATAATATGAAACAGCGGCTTTTTTGCTCTTGCCCATCGGGATTAATAGCATGCTCGTCCAAACGATGAATTCAAAAGCGAAGAACAATTGAATAAAATTGTCTGCAAAGAATGTTCCGATGACGCCCGCTAAACTGAGCAGGAACATCATGTTGTAGGAATTTTTGTATTTGTATTCGCCTACAAAGTAAGGATGGAAGAAGCTAACCATTAAGTAGACGAAGACGATGATGATTGCAAAATAGAAACCAACGTTTGTTTGTGCAAACGACAACACAGGGATTAAATTGACGGTTGTGTCAAGATTTCCAGTGAAGCCATACATTGCAAGGGATGCAAAGACAAACATCGTAGAGAAGATTGTAAATACGCTTCCTGCGAAGGAATTCAGTTTCGTCAGGAAATAAGAGATGACACCTGAAGCTAACAGGAATATTAACAATAATTCAATATTAGCCATTGTCGATCACCTCCGCGATTGTATCAATTGAGTTATCTAAGGTATTCAGTGGAGCTGTGTAAGTTCCCAAAGCAAGAAGAATCAGTGCGATAGCAACAAACACGACTTTGAAACGAAGGTCGAATGTAACATTTACTTCATTCTTTTCAGGATACCATAGTTTAATCAGCATTCTCACAAAATAAATGCCTTCGATGATGCTTGAGATTAAGATGACAGCGAGTATTGCCCACTGTGCACCAAGTGCAAGTTCCGTAAGGTAGTTCAGTTTAACGACAAATCCAAAGAATAACGGAAGTCCCATAACGCTTAATGTTGCAACACTGAAGGTAATTCCAACAAGGATGTTTTTTGAGAAAATTCCTTGTAGACTCTCAGATTCATCACTGCCGTGATCTTTCGCCGCCTTATTGGCAACTAAGAACATGACGGTTTTGCTTAGGGCGTTCGCGATAATTAAATAGACTGCCCACAGAACGATTCCGTTGACAAACAACAAAACAACGATGCTTGCTTGGGCAATGCTTGAATAAAGAAGAATTTCTCTGACTTTGGTTGAAGAGAATGCCATCGCTTCCGCAATGAAGATTCCAACAGCCAATAACACTAAGACAACTATTAACAAGTTTCCTACAAATGCTAAGGAAAGAAGATTGTTGATGATTCTTCCGAATACGAAACTGATCGTTGCAGCATATACAGCAGCAATCATTGGACCGCTTAATGTATTTGAATCTTTTAATACACCTTTGACCCAAGAGTTGAATGGCAATAGTTTTGCTTCAACGCCGAGTCCGATGAACATCAGCGTAGCAGGTAATACCAATGCAGATGCTTCAACATTGTTTGCTTGAATGAAAGATACCATGTCCATTAAGTTCAGAGTACCGAACATTCCATAAAGAATGATTAATCCAAATAGATAGAGGCTGCTTCCTACCGAACCGATAATCAAATAACGGAAAGTCGCAAGCGGTTTTTTATTGGAAGTCGTAATGAGATAAGCAGCAATACCGGCGACTTCTAAGAAAACGAACAAGTTGAACAAATCACCAGTCAGCAATAAGCCGTTTAATCCAGCGAGAGCAACAAGTAAAATACTAGAGAATTTCTTGAACTCAACGATATTTAGTAAAACAACAATTAAGAACAAAACATTAACGACGCCTAGTCCGATTCTAGAGAATGCATCGACAAACAGGTTGATGCCATATGGCAAGTCATATCCGCCGATAACGACGATTCCGTTTGGAACGAAGTAGAACAGCAATAAGACATTGACCAAACTAACTGCGAGTAACAAATAGGGAGCAATTTTCTTTGATAGGATCGATACGAATGCCGCTAGTAGCGGAATCGCGATCAGCAATACAGCTAAAGAACTCATTCGTTGTCCCCCATTTCATCAAGCTCGAACGTGCCATACTTCGAGTGGATTTTCTTCGCTAATGCAAGACCCAGTGCAGTGGTTCCAACGCCGATGACGATGGCAGTCAACACAAGAGCTTGAGGAAGTGGATCGACGTAAAGTAATGCACTTGAACTGTTCGTGCTTGTAAGGATAGGCGCAATTCCGTCATAAACGAAACCAACGCTGATGATGAAAATGTTAAGACCGATTTCTATGATATTGAGGGAGATAATCATTTTGACGATGTTATGATTGCTTAATAATCCGTATAGACCGAAAACAATCAATATGATGGCAGCGTATTGGATCATAATGATACTTCCTCCTCTGTCAAGAAATTGTCGATGATTCCTGCGATTTCGCTTCCGACTTTCAAACCAATCAAAATATAGACGATTGGAATGATGCCCGCGCTAAACAAGTCACCGACCGTACCGGTTGGCAAGAAGTTTTGCAAGAAGTACGATGCAACCAACAGACCGAGAAGTCCGATGACAACGTAGAAGCTTCCAGCAACACCTTCGAGCAATTTGAATCCTTTGACTTTCGCTCTGAACTGATCGTCAGCCAAGTAAAGAAGAAGAATCGAACTTGCAATCATGGTTCCACCAGGGAATCCACCACCAGGTGTCAAGTGTCCGTGAAGGATGACATAAACACCGGTCATTAAAATGATTGAAAACAAAGCTCTAGATCCGACCCTTAACATAAAGTTCGGTTTGAAATTGAGTTGAAGACGTTTGTTTTTGTCTTCAGAACTCAACAGAAGAGCTACGCCCAAGGCACTGATGAATAAAACGGTTACTTCACCAAGGGTGTCAAAACTACGATAATCGACTACAATCGACGTTACGATGTTGGCTGCGCCGTCTTCAGGATTGCTTGTTACTCCAAAGATGATTTCTCCAGGAGTTCCTGTGACGCTTTTATCGATATAGGATTGAGAGACTCTGTCCGTCAAGTCCGCATATCCGAATTGAGCAAACCAATCGTTGTTTGTTAAAGAGAGTACCATTAATACGCCAAGCGCTACTGAAAGCACAAATGCGATTATATTTTTCATTTCGTGGCCCCCTTATCAATCGATAATAGGGTAAACACGAAGAGAGCCGTTACCATTCCGCTACCGATGACGGCTTCCGTTAAAGCTACGTCAGGCGCTTTCATTAAAACATAGCTGACAACGCTAAGCATACTGAGGGCAGAAAGGAAAATAACGCCCTTGATCAGTTTCTTTGAACTGACGGCCATAAATGCAATTCCAAGAAGTAAAACAGAGACAACAGCCATGATGATATCAGTTAGTGTCATTTTCTTCACCTCTTTTTGCCAAATCGTCTTGAACTAGATTTGTTGGAATGTGATTTGAACGATAAGTTGCTTTTGCGATTGCGCTTGATCCAATTGGGTTAGAAATAACAATAAACACAATGATCAGGATGATTTTGAAAGTCCATGAAGGATTCGCAAAAGCGACACCAATCAAAATTGAGAATGAACCAAGGGTTGTTGCTTTGGTTCCCGCTTGAATACGATTGAACGTGTCGGGCATTCTTAAAATGCCAAGTCCTCCCAAGAAGAAGAACAGTCCGCCGATAATTAAAAATACATAACTAGCGATTTGCATCTTTTTTGCCCTCCACGTATCTTGCGAAGACGACGGTTTCCAAAAAAGCCAAAATCGCATAAATAATAGCTATATCCAAATACAGATTATTCTTGAAAAGACCAGCTAACATGACAATGACACCAATTACAATCATGTTAAACGTGTCAAGAGAGACCACTTTGTCACTTAGAGAAGGTCCTTTGATGAAACGAATCAAAGCAAATAGCAATCCAAGTCCCAAAAGGGAGAAAACAATGATGTTGATAACTTGTTCTGTCATTTGAAGATCCCTCCTAAGATTTTTTCGAACGGCTCACTGATTCGTTGACGATTTTCTTCCGCATTCTTTCCTTTAACATCTACGGTATGGACATAAATACTGTCCCCTTCAACATCAATGGATAACGTACCTGGTGTTAGCGTAATCGAGTTTGCCAAAGTCAGTTTTCCAAAATCTCCTTGTAGATCCGTCTTGATTTTGACGATTCCAGGATTTAAAGGAATCTTGGGGCTTAGTACTCTTTTCGCGATGTCCAAGTTTGCGAGCAACAGTTTCCAAATGAATACGGGTAGGTAAATAAATATGAATTTGACTAATTTAATCGGGAAACGCCAATCAATACTAAAATTGACGAATTTGACCAAAATTACTGTCAAAGCCGCACTTACAATTCCACCTAGTATCAGTTCATAAACTGTAAAGCCCGCGAGAAACAAGTACACGACAAACAATACAATAAATGTAGCTAAATACTTCATCGACTTCCTCCTATATGTAATTAAATTTTATTCTATATTTATCACGAATAATACCTTCTATCGACACAAGAAAAAAACCACTGCATGGATAGAAGGGATTATTCATTGTAAATAACAAAGGACAAAAGACAAAAAAATTTTCCGATTTCGGAAATACATTATAATGATGAATGCAAAAACAGAGAGAATAGACTGACCGATATCATTTCAGAAAAAAGTCTAAAAAGATTCAATGCTAGTTCGCCATATTTGCGGATATTGAACAAAGGTGGTTTCCTTTAACTTGCCCTATTATAACATAGAATGTTATAGAAATGAAGAGATATCTTTGTAAAATATGACAGTAAAAACGTATACATTTCTAGAATTGAATAATGCATGATTATATTCCTTAGGTCTTTCTTTTTTCTGCTTTATTTTATTTTAGAAATCAGTCTTATGTAGAAATAATTTTTCCATTCATAAAAAAATAAATGAATAAATTGTATTTTTCTTCAATATAAAGTAAAATTAGTAGTGTTCATTTCAACGGGAGGAAGCTATGATATTTGGTAAACACATAAATAAATTCTATCTAAAATACGGCTTTTTCTTTCTAATTGGGATAGCTGCACTTGTGATCATCGATTATGCTCAGCTAATTATTCCTGAAATTTCAGGAAGTATTATTGAGGGGCTTGAGTACTCAACATTGACTGCGATTGCTCTGAAAAACTTCATGATTGAGCTAATCAAGATTGGACTAGTGATTGTTGTAGGAAGATTTTTATGGAGAATCTTTATTTTAGGTACCTCAAGGAGAATTGACTTTGAGCTTCGCAATATGATGTTCGCGCATGCTGAAAAATTAAGCCAACATTATTACCAGGAGAAGAAATCTGGTGGATTGATGGCTCTTTTCATTAACGATTTAAATGCAGTAAGAATGGCATTCGGTCCTGGCATTATGATTACTTTTGATGTGTTAGCACTTGGTGGAATGGCATTCTTCAAAATGTATAAACTCGATTCCACGATTACACTTTTTGCAATCATTCCAATGGTTTTGATTGCAATTACTGCTACTTTTGTTTCTAGAATAACTGGAAGAAAATTCAAAGCAAAACAAAAAGCTTTTGAAAACATGTCTGATTTTACACAAGAGAATTTTTATGGCATCAGTGTTATTAAAGCTTTTGTAAATGAACTAAGAGCAGTTAGGGCGTTTAGTAAAATCAATAAAGACAACCAAGATAAGAACGTTTCCTTCATCAAGGCCTCAACACTGATGTCCGTTTCGATTGAAATGTTTATTACTTTGATTCGGATTATGATGTTGGGAATTGGAGGATACCTCGTATACATTACAGCGTCGTCTGATTTTTCAATCGGAGATTTAACGGTATACATTGCCTATTTTGGAACTTTGATTTGGCCGATGATGGCGATTGGAAGACTCATAAACATGCGTTCTCAAGCTAACGCATCTTTGCAGAGGATCAACGAATTCTTGGATACTCCGATTGAAATTAGAGATGATTCGGACGCCTTGCCAATTGATCCAATTCAGGGAACAATTCGGTTCAGTCATTTGTCGTTTGCTTATCCAGGCACCGATAAATTAGTACTTAAGGATATTGATTTTGAAATTAAAAAAGGTCAAACAATAGGGATCATTGGAAGAACGGGTTCTGGAAAAACCACTTTAGTCGATGTACTGTTAAGACTATATAATTTAGATCCAGAATCTCTTTATATTGATGGCCACGACATTATGAAAGTTCCGATAAAACAATTAAGAGATTCGATAGGTTACGTTCCACAAGACAATTTCATATTTTCAGACGTCATCAAAAACAATATTTCTTTTGCATTGGATCAAGCTGACCCAGAAGAGATTGAGAAAATGGCTAGATATAGCGATGTACACGAGAACATTATAGATTTCCCGGATCGGTATGAAACCATGGTTGGGGAACGCGGAGTCACCTTATCCGGCGGACAAAAACAACGAATTTCTATTGCTAGAGCGCTACTAAAAAATCCCAACATTCTTATAATGGACGACTCTTTTAGCGCCGTTGATACGAAAACTGAAGAATCAATTCTTGGTAATTTAAGATTATTAAGAACAGGAAAAACAACAATTATTATTGCGCATCGAATCTCTACCATCAAGAACGCAGATCAAATTGTTTTCATCGAAGAAGGGATGATTAAAGCAATCGGTTCTCATAAAGACCTGTTGAAATCTTCGAAGGAATATCTATCCATGGTCATTCGCCAACAACTCGAAACCGAGATTGAGGGGGGTGAAGAAGATGCCTAAAAATTACGCAGACATCGATGTCATCCGGACAATGAAAGACAAGACGATTATCAGACGATTATTGAAATACATTCGGCCGTTCATCAAGGAGTTGGTAATCGCATTCGTACTTGTTATGATTGTTGTCGGTCTTGATTTAGTGGGCCCACTTTTTATGGCGAGAGTCATTGATGAACTCGGAAAAGATACGGTCGTATTTTCAAAAATCATCATTATCATTGTTATTTATCTTGGCGTGATGATTATCAGTACATTCATTGCTTACAAACAGACAATCTTATTACAAACAACGGGCCAAAAAATAATCTATGATATCCGTAAAGATGTTTTTGATCACATTGAGACACTATCAATATCCCAATTCAATCAAATTCCAATTGGAAAATTAGTCACGAGAGTAACATCTGATACAGACACCTTGAATCAACTCTACACAGATGTCATTATCAATCTTTTTAGAAACATTATTACAATTTTGATTGTCTTCGTCATCATGTTTGTCATGGACTTCAAATTGACTTTGCTCATATTGATTGTTGTGCCATTTATTTACTTTGCTTCTGTCGTTTTTAGGAAGTTTTCCAGAATGGCATATCGCAAAGTACGCGCCAATGTTTCTGTTATCAATGCTTTTCTATCAGAGCATTTATCTGGCATGAAATTAATCCAGATATTCAACAGAGAAGATAAAAAACTCAAAGAATTCAAAGAAAAAAACATTATATTGAATAGAAGTTACATCAAACAAACGCTCACATTCAGTTTATATAGACCGTTTATGTATTTGCTATATGTCGCCTCACTTGTCATTATTTTGTGGAAGGGATCTCTTGATGTAATGTCTGGAGTGATTACCTTCGGAATTTTATTTGCTTTCACGCAGTATATTTCAAAATTCTTTGGACCGATTCAAGACCTTGCGGAAAAGTTTGATGTCTTACAGTCCGCATTCACTTCAGGGGAGAGAATCTTTAACATACTTGATAATGAGCCTGCAGTTCAAGACCAAAAAGACGCAATAGAGTTGGATTCCCTGAAGGGAAAAATCGAATTTAAAAACGTTTGGTTTGCCTACAACGAAGGAGAATGGGTTTTAAAAGACGTGTCTTTCGTCATTCATCCCAAGGAAACAATGGCACTTGTCGGCGCGACTGGCTCTGGAAAAACAACCATCATCCAACTGATTGTTCGAAACTACGACATTCAAAAAGGCCAAATTTTGATTGATGATATTGATATTCAATCGATTAAACTATCTTCTTTAAGAAGTAAAGTTGGACAGATGCTTCAGGATGTGTTCCTGTTTTCAGGCACGATTGAATCTAACATCAGACTTAATAATGAGGAAATTACTGACCAAGAAATATTGGATGCCTGTCATTATGTGAATGCCGATTGGTTCATTAACAAATTGCCTGAAAAATATGATGAACCTGTTAGAGAAAGAGGGAACAATTTTTCAGCCGGACAAAGGCAGTTGTTGTCATTCGCGAGAACACTGGTTCATAAACCTTCCGTCATGATTCTAGATGAAGCGACAGCAAATATCGATACCGAAACAGAGGAACTGATTCAAGAGTCCCTTAATAAAATGATGAACATATCAACGATGATTATCGTCGCTCACAGATTATCGACTATCCAGCACGCGGACAAGATTATCGTCATGCAAAAAGGAAAAGTCATCGAAGAAGGCAGTCATCAGGAACTATTGAAGCAAAAGGGCCATTATTATCAGCTCTATCGTCTTCAGTATGATCAAGGTAGTTTACTTAGTCAGTCAGTGTTGGATTTACCGATTACCGATTAAAACTAAGGGCGAATGATTCGCCCTTTTTTAATAAATATCATTAGAAGTATTGATTTGTTTATTTATGCTTGATAAAATGAATTATAAATTCGAGTCATGAAAGGAGAATCATTCAAATGTCAAGTTGCACTTCATGTGGAAATATAGCCGATCTAGGAATCATCTATTTCTCGTTGGCAGGATTTGGGCTATTTACTTTTATTCGACTTATAAAACGGTTATTTTAATCTGAATGGTTCAAATGTTTTGACAAAGAAAATGCAGAGGGCATTTTCTTTTTCATTCCTTCAAATAACTCGTCATATTATGGTAAAATAGAAGATAGAGGAGGGATAACATGAAGCGAATATTTATTTTGGTTGGACTATTCATTTTGGCCACTTTTGTATATACAATTTCTCTTCTTCAATATATCTATGTATCCTCCTTGAATCAAGTTTTTCCCAAGGGGATAATTCTCTATATTGTTGAAGCAATACTTTGGTTCATCGCCTTGATTATTGCAGGTCGAATCGTTCTCAAACAAACCTATGCTTACAATAAAAGTTATTGGATTATCATTATCTTAATGAACCCGCTATTGGGCATCTTGCTTTATATGATCTTTGCTAGAGACTTTGCGACAAGAAAATTCTATAAGACAAGACCATTGATTGCTTCAAAGGCATTCTTGGGTTTTGAAGAAAATACCTTTCCGAAGTATGAAGACCATCCTTATGGAGAAATATTCAAATATATCCATGAAACCTCTGGACGAAGTGTCTATGAAGATGACACTTATGTTGAAGTTTTAAATAACGGGGATGAATTTTTCCCGTTTCTTGCTAAGGAATTGAAAAAGGCAAAAGAATATATTCTAATGGAATTCTATATTGTCAAAAACGATAAAATCGGTCGCAAAATTCTAGATATATTAAAAGAAAAAGCAAAAGAAGGTCTGGAAGTTAAACTTATTTATGACCATTTTGGAAGCAATAAGCACCTTGACAAGAAGTATATGAATTCTTTGAGAGAGGCCGGTGTCAAGACTTTGGCTTTTGATCCTCAAACCTTATCGATATTCAACAGTAACCTCAATTTCAGAAACCATAGAAAAGCGACCGTGATTGATGGACATATTGGATTCATGGGCGGAATGAATCTTGGGGATGAATATAACCATGAATCTCCAAAATTTGGATTTTGGAGAGATACTCATATATTAATTAAAGGAAACGGAGTCACATCGATTCAAAACGTATTCATTAAAGACTGGTATTATATCAGCAATGAAGTTTTGGATTACAAAATGGATAAGTCGAATGAACATTTCCCAGGAATGTTTGCGGTAATCGAGTCCGGTCCTGATTTTGAAAATGGGTTAATTCGAGATGTGTATATTAAGATGATGTTTCGAGCGAAAAAATCAATCAAGATTGTCACACCTTATTTAATCATTGAACCCGAAGTGATGAGTGCATTAAAAATCGCATTGAAGAGCGGAGTGGAAGTGAATTTGCTTGTTCCCGGCTTGCATGATTATGTCATGGTGGGATTTGCAACCCAGTCGTACTATGAACAACTCTTATCCATGGGTGTTAGAATTTATGAATACCGAAAACATTTTGTCCATTCGAAGGTGTTGATTATCGATGACGAAATCGGTAGTGTAGGAAGCGTCAATTTTGACCCAAGAAGCTTCCACCTCAATTTTGAGGTTACGGGAGTATTTCAAAATGAAGCCATTCGCAAATTGGTTCATTCGTTTGAAGACGACTTAACCAAATCAGACGAAATCATACTTGAAAAATGGAAGAAACAAGGATTGTTAAAAAGAATCGTTCAAGGACTTTTCAATTTATTCAGCCCTATTTTCTAGAAAGGTAGTACATTATGACATTACCAGAAATATTAGGAATTATCAGCGTTATCTTATTGACAGTGAGTTTAACATTCATTATCTTGGTCTACTTCAAAAAACACGGATCCATTCATTTGGAAGACCATTTTGAGGGGCTTGAGGATTCGCTTCGCAGAGAAGTCGAAGAAATCAAAACAGCGATGACAAAATCGCTTTTTGAGTCAATGATTGAATTTAACAACGGAGTCAATAAACAACTAATGGAATCTTCATCGAAATCAGGAGATAACATTACAGAATTCAGAATTAATGTCAACAATGCCCTTGGTGAGTTCCAAACGAAGATCAATGAGCAATTAACCATAGATTTCAAAGGGTTAACATTGGAAATCAATGAAAAAATGATGCAAATCAACCAAAAAGTTGAAGATCGTCTTTCCAAAGGATTTAGCGATACAAACCAAACCTTTGTTCAAATTGCAGAAAGAGTTAAAGTAATCGATGAAGCTCAAAAGAAAATTGAAAGTCTATCCACTGAAATGATAGGACTTCAAAATATCTTGAGTAACAATCAAGCCAGAGGATCTTTTGGCGAATATCAACTAACTCAAATTTTAAACAGCGTGTTTGGAGACAATCCAAAATTGTATCGCACCCAAGTAACCATTAAGGAACCGGTCGGTAAGCAAGAATCCGTGAGAGCAGACGCAGTTGTCTATATGCCAGAGCCCAACGGGATGCTTGCAATCGATTCGAAATTTCCGTTTTCTTCTTATTCGAAATTGCTAGATAATAACGAACTGTCAAAAGACGATGAGTCGAAGTTGGTTTCTTCCTTCGGAATGGAAGTCAAGAAACACATCACTGATATTTCATCCAAATATATTATTCCTGGAAAAACTGCACCCTTTGCATTGATGTTTGTGCCGAGTGATGGAATTCTGGCACTTATTCACTCCAAACTTTTGAATGTGATTGAATACGCAAGAGAAAAACATGTGACAATTGTATCACCATCTACAATCATTCCTTTATTTTCGAGTTTCAATGCATTGATTAAGGACTATGAAATCTCGAAAAATTCAAAAGAAATTAGAAGGCAAATTTCTCTTCTTCAGAAAGATTTCCGTCTCTTTGATCAGGAATGGAAGAAACTAAATTCTAATATTCAAGGCCTTACAAAACAAAGCGATACAGTAAACAATCGAGTAGACAAAATCACTTCCAAGTTTGAAACAATCAAAGAAGTTGACTTTCAAGATGATTCAGATGAAAGCGAAGAAATGCTCAAATAAATAGATTCTCTGCACCTTTGCGTAAAATTTACTTGCAATTTATCGTTTTGCATTGTATAATGTCACTAGCATCAAAAACATTTTAAGGAGAAACAAATGAACGGAACAGTTAAATGGTTTAACGCAGAAAAAGGTTATGGATTTATCACTGATGAAAATGGCAAAGATATTTTCGCACATTATTCAGCAATCAAAGGCGACGGGTACAAAGCTTTAGAAAACGGTCAAGCAGTAAGCTTTGACGTAGTTGACGGAGCAAGAGGACCTCAAGCTGCAAATATCGAAAAATTATAATTGATAAAAACTGTAAGTTAGCCGGGAAAAGAACACTTTGAGTGTTCTTTTTTTACATATTGGTTGAAATGTAGGGATGATTCCTTCTTGGAATCTTCTTGTAAAAAGAACCTGTTTCTCATATAATATGAGAGAGAGAAAGGGTGAATGCCATGAAAATATATAATACCTATTCATCTTCTTTGGAAGAATTTGTTCCAATCCATAAAAATCAGGTTTCAATGTATGTCTGCGGACCGACGGTATATAACTATATTCATATCGGAAATGCGCGTCCGGTAGTGGTGTTCGATACCTTCAGAAGATACTTTGAATCTTTGGGTTACGCAGTGAAATTTGCCTCAAATTTTACCGACGTTGATGATAAAATCATTCATAAAGCCATTGAAGAACATAAAACAGAGCTGGAGGTCAGCAGTTTTTTCATCAATGCTTTTTTAACTGACTTAAAAAGTTTAGGTTGTAAGACCGATTATATTCAACCTCGAGTGACTGAATATATGGAAGGGATTATTTCTTATATCGATAACCTTGTAAAAACAGGGTTTGCATATGTGGTTGATGGAGACGTCTATTTCCGTGTGTCCAAAATTGATGAGTACGGAAAACTATCCAACCGAAAGTTAGACGACTTGATCAGTGGATCGAGAGTTGAAATCAACTTAAAAAAAGAAAGCCCATTAGATTTCACTTTATGGAAATCTACCGAAGAAGGCATTTCATGGGATAGCACCTATTCAAAAGGCCGCCCTGGGTGGCATACAGAATGCTGCGTCATGATTGATCACCTGTTTCATGAAGAAATCGATATTCATGGCGGCGGATCTGACCTTGTTTTTCCACATCATGAAAATGAAATTGCTCAATCACTCGCAACCCACAAGCATCCTTTAGCTCACTACTGGATGCACAATGGCAGGCTGAGTATGGATACTGATAGCAAAATGAGCAAAAGTGCTGGAAATGTGATTTGGGTGAAGGACCTACCTGGAAATCCACTTTCATTTCGGCTTTATTTGCTTGCGACTCATTATCGTTCACCGCTCAATTTCAGCTATGAGCATCTAGAAACCTATGAAAAAGAATTAGAGAAGATGAACAACACGGTATACGCATTGAACCGAAAACTAGATCTCTCTGATTCGTTGGAAAATCTTGAAATATCAAATGAAGAATTACTCGGATTAAAATCAAGATTTGATGATGCAATGAACCTTGATTTCAATACGCCAAACGCCATTACTGAACTTCAGGCTTTAATCAAGCAAATCAACTTGTTTCTCCGTCAAAAGACAGACAATTCTGTTTTGAAACAATCTTTGGAGCTTGCTAATTACATGATGGGAATCCTCGGAATCGAATTGAAATACACGCCTTTGACTCGAGAAGATAAAAACTTGTTCCATCTCTGGGAAAAAGCAAGAGTGGACAAGGATTATCAAAAAGCAGATGAATATCGGTACCTGCTGCAGGAAAAAGGAATTTTATGATTCAACAAAGCGGACTAACACTCGCCTATCTCGGTGATGCGTATTATGAATTTGCTATCAGAGACTACTTGATTCAAAAAGGATACACTAAGGTCAATGAATTGCATCAATATGCAATCAAGTTTACTTCAGCCACCGGTCAAGCAAAGATAATTCAAAAATTATTGGAATCAGAACTCTCCGAATCCGAAACAGATACATTTAAAAGAGGACGAAACGCGAATTCGACTCATAAACCGAAAAATGCAGAATTAACAATTTACAGAGCCGCAACCGGCTTTGAATGTTTAATCGGACATCTCTATCTTGATGGTCAAGTTGAACGATTGAACGAATTGATTCAAAAAAGCATTGAAATCATTGAAGAACTCCAGGATAATTCTTGAGTTCTTTTCTTTCAAATAGCCCATATTTCTCAAAAAGAAAACACAAATAATGTGATATAATAGAAGTGGTGATGACATGAGTATACAAATCTACGGGAAGAACCCGGCATTAGAAGTTTGCAAGTCAGAAAAGAAGATATTCAAAGCCATTTTGGTTGAAGGATTTCATCATGAAACGTTGCCTTTGTTAAGGCAAAGAAATATTCCTGTTGAATACTTGTCCAAATCGGACTTTGGAAGACTTTTTCCAAATACTGCTCAAGGAATTGTTCTTGAAATCGAAGATTACAAGACATATACTTTGGAAGAATTGATTCCCGTTCTTGACATTTCCAAGAACCCGTTTTTACTTATGCTTGATGAAATTGAAGATCCTCATAATCTAGGAGCGATTATTCGAACTGCCGAAGCGGGTGGCGTGGAAGCTATTATCATTCCGAAAAACAGGAGTGCAAAATTAACGGCCACCGTCGCAAAAACGAGTGCAGGGGCAATTGAGCATGTCAAAGTCGTTGAAGTAACGAACTTGACCACGACAATTGAAAAGTTGAAGAAAGAAGGATTTTGGATTGTAGGAACAGATATTCAAGCTGAAGAAACCTATCAAAAAATCTTCATTGACCGTCCACTCGTATTAATTATTGGATCCGAAGGATTTGGAATCAGAAGGCTTATAAAGGAACACGCTGACTTAAACGTCAAGATTCCAATGGTTGGTCAAATGAACAGTCTAAACGCTTCTGTCAGTGCAGGCATCCTCATCTTTGATATTTTAAGAAGAAAGCAGGGGTAATCTTTGGATTTTCGCAAGTACAACGACAATGAAATTATCTCTTTGATTCAGGAGGGCAATGAAGAAGCGCTCAATCTGATGGAAGAGAAATATAAATTGTTTATTGCGAAAAAAATCTCAAAGTTCAACCTGGGATATGAATACGATGATTCATACCAAGAAGGATTGATTGTCTTGGTTCGTTCTATCCAAAGGTTTAAACCCATATATAACAAGTCTTTCACAAGGTATTTTGAAATGAATTTGGAGAACCGTTTCATTTCGATCGTGAGGTCGAGAAGAAGATACTTTAAGTTTTTATCCGAGAAGTCTCCGATGCTCGTTGAACATGAGATTCACGAACAACCCAAACTGTATTTCTCAAAGCAAGATTTCGATGATTTTGTTTTATTACTTTCCTCGTTTGAAAAAGCTGTATTTGAACAAAAATTTTTTAACGAACTTGGAATTGAAGAGACCGCAAATCTTTTAAACTGTGATACAAAAAAAGTATATAATGCAATCGATAGAATCAGGGCTAAACTAAAAATGCATTTAGCGTAATGATTTTCTTGACAAATAGTGCATTTTTTGATACATTTAATAAAGCAAGTGAGTTGATAATATGAATGAAAAAGGAATATTGATATGCCAAGAATGCCTATCAAGAAATTATGAAATCAAAAAAGACAAAACTCGGACTGTTCGGTTTGAGGCAATGAAATATTGTAAGAAGTGCAAAAAGCACACACTTCACAAGGAAAGCAAGTAGGAGGCTATCATGGCTGAGATTGAAAAAAAGGCAAAAGTTGCTAAAAAAGAAAAAGTAGAGAAAAAACCTAAATTTACGCCGGAAGAAAAACATTCGAGAGTTCTTGAAATCCTCAAGAAGGAATATACTGTTGAAAACTGGTTGCTCGCATTATTGTCTCCAGTTTTGATTCTATACGGAATTTATATTACAATCGGGAAATTTGGATCTGTTGATTTGACAGCCATTCTTGGAAATTCAGGAATCGGATTCATTGATTTCTTCTTCCAAACCGATTTGGCCAGAACCATCGTTGGTATCGTTTTAATCGTCATCGGATTACTCGTTATCATCTATTTGTTAATGCCAATTCTTAAACCAAGTTTCAATGAGTTAAAAAAAGTAACTTGGCCAACCGCTAAGCAACTCGGTACCGATACTTCAAGAGTATTTGCATTCTTTGTTTTCCTGATGGTACTCTTTACACTTTACGGATTTGCTTTAGATCCATTATTCAAATGGCTTTACAGCCTGTAAGACATTAAGGAATAATAATGGATACTACAAAGCGTTTATGGTATATCGTTCAAACCTATTCCGGTAAAGAGAATTCGGTAAAGGACAATATTCTACGAAGAATTGAAACAATGGAAATGGAACACTTGATTTTTCAAGTGATGATTCCTGAAGAATTAAGAACCGAAAAGAAAGCTGACGGCTCCACCAAAGAAAAAATGGTGAAGATGTATCCCGGATATGTTTTCATAGAAATGATTGTAACTGATGATTCGTGGTTTGTTATCCGTAACACTCCCGGAGTCACTGGATTCCTTGGAAGTAGTGGAGGGGGAACAAAACCGATCCCACTAATGCCAGATGAAATCAATCCTATTTTGAAGCAATGCGGATTATTGCAGGTTCAAAAACTCAACGCAAAACCCGGTCAAAAAGTCAAATTGGCTGCTGGCGCTTTCGCAGGTCAAATCGGATCTATCGATACGATTGACAATGAAAAAGGCAAAGTTGTTGTTCTCGTCGACATGTTCGGCAGAAAAACACCCATCGAAATGGACTTTGCGGAAATTGAAATATTATAAAGGCAGTAAAGAATTTAGACTTCAATGCGTCTAGGCTTTACAGCCTTTTTTTTGTTTTTAAAACGAAGTAATTACAGTTTTGTGCGCGGGCAACAAATGAAAAGACACTCAGAAACTTCAGAGTGCCTTTTAGGTTTATGGTTCAACAATATTTCTTAAGATTTGAAATTGTCGATATTGGCTTTTACGATGAATTTGTCAAGAATGAA
>CAZNOO010000010.1:52452-64886 GCA_964574705.1 uncultured Candidatus Izemoplasmatales bacterium | reverse complement strand
AGAAGAAATAATAGATGTCTACATTCACTGCATTAAAGGATGAAAGAATCATCGCGAGAAACATAATGCCAATTCCTAAGATCATCTTTCCTCTAAAGATATTAACTTTGTATTTAATGATATGAATGATCATACCACCAAGGAGAACTGCTGGTGTTAAGTAAAGAAATAAGGGAGCTGTTTCAAACGAGGTTGGAGCTTGAGATACCATGAATAATCCGTTTAATAGTAAAGGAACCGTAGGCATCGTATCTTCGGAAAACACAAAGAACAAAAACATGAGTCCCAAGACAATTGGAACTCCAATGTTTTCTAAATGGTTTGACCAAACGAATAAAGTTGCACTGCTAAGCAACACTAAATAATACACAGTGTATGGAAAATTCTTTAGATTCTTCATCGTTGCCTCTACTTCAAAATTCTTTTGTATATTATAGCATTTTTTTTAGTTTTATGAAAGCATAAGAATAAACTATATTGTGATTTCAAGAGAATCCCTTTCTTGAATCTTTATTGAATTCAGTTCTTTATCTTGGTTTCAAGTCATATCATGAAAAAGTAATTTAGTAAATTATACACTTCTACAAAAAAAAGGACTGATTTAACGAAAATCAGCCCTTTTGATTATAAATAAATTTTCTAAACCTTGAACTCCCAATTGAAGATTTTATTTGAGTGTTGGGTTCCCCAATGAGTCTGTATTATCAAAGTCCCAAATTTCATGGTCCCAAACACTACTGACAGATATAAGAATTGATTCAAGGGTAGCTTGCGTAGAGTAGGCGTCATAAGAAATGGAATAGGAATCTATGTATTCAGTATTGTAACTAATTCCAATACTTTGCAAGTAATCACCGGTAAGATTTGTGCAAGTAGAATAGGAATTTGCAATTTCTCCTTGGTCAATATATCCAACCATTCCTCCAACATAAGTATAATCTAAATACTCAATTATAGAAGAAGCGTAACTATTAGATAAGTACAAGTAAGGAGCGTACCCCACAAGTCCCCCAATGTAGTAATTTGATGTTGTATGAATGTTCAATTGAGAATAAGAATTGATTATAGTACCGTGATAAGTAGAGCCCACTAAACCTCCAATATGATTCATTCCATGAATTGTACCAATACTACTGGATGAGGAAAGATGAGAATATTCACCAAGAATGCCGATGATTCCACCGATTGGTGCATCACCGTTATTTCCCACGACACTTAAGTTTACATTTGAATGAATATCAATTAGTTTGACGTTGTTTCCTGATGCTCCGAAGACTCCTCCTATATAAGAATTGCCATTGGTTTGGTTTGTCACTGAGATTTCTCCGGAAACGTTTATGTTGTAGAATCTGCTATAGGAACCGATTGAACCAACCAATCCGCCTACATAGGCAGTGTAGTTGATTGAAATAGCAGATTTAACATTGATTACATAACTATAATCTAAGAAATTTAAGTTCTTAACTACAGCTCCGTCAACAGAAGCAAATAATCCGATGTAGGCTGAAACATCTTCAAAAGTTTTGACGATTGACAGATTTGAAATCGTATGACCGTTTCCGTCAAAATATCCTTTGAAATTAACGATTGGCGTGAAGTTAACACCCGTCAAGTCAAGATCATTCATTAAGATATAGGCATGTCCACTGCTCATTGCTTGAAGTTGTGCAACAGTATAGACTTCAATAATCGTATCATCTACCAAGAGTGAAAAGAATACGACTTGGCCGCCCACCGCCTTTGATTTTTGATCTACTCTTTCGTTTGAATAGACGATTGAAGTAATGGAAACATATTCGCTTGAAGTCCATTCATAATAACGCATCGATGACATGGTAATCCAGGCGGTAGAACAATCTTCGCTCATCCGAATATTTTCACTGGTAAAAGTTAATTCTCCTAAATAGTTATCATAGACACTAATGGAATTTATCACATAACCAGTAGGATTGTATAAAGAGACTTTCAAGTAGAACGTTTGATTACTTGTTAAGAATTCTATTTCATTATCTAATTCATCAACAATGCTTGAAGAAACAATATAAATCTCCCCGTTGATGAATGCATTCACTAAATTATTCGTAGAAAGGTTGAAAGTAAAGGGTTCCTGATTTAACGAACCTTCCAATCTTTGAATTTCGATTGGAGTGTCCCCACCGCCAAATGTTGAAGTAACATTGATGTCAATTCTAATTTTGGTTAAGGTAGAACTGTTAACGTTGTACCATACATCGTTGATTAGAACTCTTGTAAACACAACATTGTTCGGGTTATTTATCAGAAGCTGAATAACTAATGTATCTCCTAAAATGATCGCTTCTGTATTTAAAATGCTTGTGGAAGTTAGAGAGAAGCTAGGATTCGTTTTGAACGTATAACTGGCTTCAGTATATTGAACTCCAAATCCATCTTCGAAATCATAACTGTAAACCACTTTAATCGTGTAAGTGGTATATGAGGACAACCCAGTAAACCTTAGTTGGTTGAAGTCAGTAAGGGAGGCAACCAACTCGTTTGCTCCATTATAAAGTTCAATAGAGAAAAGTTCTCCTGCTTCTTCAATGTCAATTGCATTATAATCAAGCACAACTTCGGAGTCAGATATTATAACGTCTTCAATGGTTACGATTGGAGTGTTTGCTTTTTCAAGTGTTGAAAAAGCATAGAGCGTTTCAACGAACGACTCCCCTAAACTATCTCCGTAGTCATAACGGTAAACGATCTTAATCGTGTAACTGGAATCATAACGAAGTCCATCGATGGTTCTTGAGTTCAAATCTTCAATATTTTGGAAAAGTACGCCATCTTTATACACTTCAATACTATGAATCGAGCCAACTCCATCGAAATCAGTTGAACTGATACTGTACGAAATGGAAGTCTCACCAATGAGAGGATTTGAAACCATCACGATTGGAACGCGTTTTAATACTGGCATGGATCCGGCAAAACTCCAAAGTTCAGGATTCCATTTTTCTTCCATGGCTAATAGAATTGAAGCGAGCGTACTGAAAGTAGCATTAGTCTCAGAACTTGCTAAGGAGTATGTGTTTTGTGCGGTAGAATTATACAAATCTCCAAATGCCCGCGCATAATTACCAAACATATCCTTGCTAGATGAAAAACTATCAAATATCGTTGAATAGTACAAAGATCCAACCAGTCCGTATGCATACCAATAATTGTTCGGATTTGTTACAATGCTTTCAGCATACACATTCAAAATCATCGACTGATATGCCCTGCCTATTAAGCCACCTATGTAATCCGTTGTACCTGTAACTCGAGAAGATGAATAAGAATCTGTTAGAGTTGAATAATATAGATAGCCGATTGCACCGCCTACATAGCTCTTGCCACTGACCGATGCAGCAGAATAAACTCTTGAAATACTAGAGTAATCTACACGTCCAGCCACTCCACCAACATAGGTGTTGCCGTTTGTATTGTTTACGACACTGATGTCGCCTGTTACTAGCACGTTATAAACTTGAGCATAACTCGTGATTGAGCCTGCGAGTCCACCGACATATGCTGAATAGGAATTAGAAGTCGCCGTCTTCAATGTGATGACAAAATTCACATCAACCAAAAGCAAATTCTTGATGATTCCACCACTTATAGATGCAAACAATCCTGCAATTACTTGTTGATCCTCATAAGTCTTAATAATCGTCAGGTTTTTGATGATATGTCCGTTTCCATCAAAGACGCCGTAGAAGTCCGCTATCGGCTTCCATGATATTCCAGATAAATCAATATCATTCATTAATTTGTAATAATACCCATTTGTCATCGACTGCAAGTCTTGAACTGTCCGAATTTCCTTGATTACGTTACTGAGGACAATTGAAAATGAATCTGTGAACCCAGATACTTGTCTGGTTTTCTCAGAGATTGAATCATTTTCATAGGTATATGAATTGATGTACTTCATTAAGTATCGGCTTTCATTAACCGTGTAAGGAATTACAATTATTTGGTCATTTTCATTAGACAAAAATGCATTCGAGAAAACAGTATTGTCATTAATTTGAATGGAATTAATCTGATATCCTGTAGGATTATAGAACTCAACTTTAACATAATAAGTTTGACCACTTAAAGCATACTCAATGTCTTCACCGGCTGCATCAACTAATGAAAAACTGATAATATAGATTTCGCCATTTACGAAGATTGAGCTTTCGTTGTGACTTGATAGTTCATAAATGTAAGAAGTGTTGTTTATCGTACCAATCATTTCTTCAACAATAACGCTTACAAGTCCGCCTCCAAAACTTTCTGTAATATTAATATCCACTCGAACTTTGGTTTCAGAACTACTGCTGACATTGTAATATACTCCATTGACTTTCACTCTCGTGAATACGACATTATCCGGATTGGTGACATCAATTTGAAGAACTAAGGTATCTCCAACAACAGTTGCCTCAGTATTCAAAACACTGGTTGCTAAGATTTCAACCAAAGGAGCAGTTTTCAGTGTATCTTCAACAATAATATCATGGAGTCCTGTTCCATCATTCAAATCATAAGTATAAGTCACTACAAAGCGATACTCCGTATTTGATTCAACATTTGTAAATATCAATGAATTGAAGTTAGAAAGTGTACCAATCAAGCTATCTCCTTGATACAAAGAAACGGCTGTGATTTCTCCAGTCGCATCAGGATCCAAAATGATTACATCGTATCCTGCAGAACTGGAATCGGTCCTGATGTCTCCAAGAGACACTTCAGGAATCGATTTTGACTCTGTGGTGAAGAATAGTTTGTAAACGGCTTCTTGAACCCCAATTCCATCATTGAAATCATATCCGTATACAATTTTAATATAATAATCATTATCTGAAAGTAATCCTTCAAAAATCAAAGAGTCGTAACTAGAAAGTATTTCAATCACATTGCCATTGATGTCATATAGAGAAATAGATAAGATGGTTCCAACGTTTTCGTCATCGACAGCTTCAAAATCAAAGGTAATCGAGTCTTGTGATATGACTGGACTATCAAAGACGATTGTTGGCGTTCCTTCTTTGGCAATAGTCGTTACATTAACGACGGATTCAACGAATTGATCTCCAACGCTGTCTCCATAGTTATAAACATATACTGCAATAATCGTATATTCGGTAAAATATTTCAGATTTTCAAAGTGTAAGTCTGATAAGTCTGATAATGTTTCTACGAGCGTTCCATTATTATAGATTGAAATACTGTATAGCGATCCAACTTGGTCAAAATCCGTTGAATTGACGCTAAAATCAATCGTCGTTTCTGTGATAACCAAGTCACTGATTCGAACCAATGGTTTCCATTTAAGTGCAGGATCTTCTTGATTAAAACTCCAGACTTCTGGGTCCCATAAGCCTTTTATAATATTGAATATTTCAGAACCAGTCGCAACGATCACCCCGTCTACTGAGGAGACTGGGGAATAAACATTCTCAATCGTACAATTATCGCAACTGCTAAACGCTTGTATATAAACATTGTTAATATTCTTGGCTAGTGAATAAGAATTCAAGATGTCATTGTTGCTTCCATAGCCTAGGATTCCTGAATTCGCCCAATTTTGAACGCTGGAAGCAAAAACGTTTTTCGCATAGGAGTTCAAAATGTAGGTATAGCTAGCATATCCAATTAATCCTCCAACATAATATCCATTGTCACTCGAAATGGTCATCGAAGAGAAGGAATCATAAATCGAACTGCTATAGGTTTGACCGATTAAACCACCTAAGAATCTATTCCCATAAATTGTACCAGAACTGTATGTACGGCTTAAGCTCGATTGGTCTCCAAGATTTCCAGCAATGCCTCCAATATTGTCGCGTCCGGATAAAATGACGTTGACATAGATTTGTTCAAAGTTGGTTCTTGAAGCAACGCCTACGACTCCGCCAAGATTGATGCTTTCTGAAGTGTTGTTTGTTGTACTCATTTCTCCACTTACACTGATGTTTTCGAAAGTAGAATTATAAGAATATGCTACTAAAGCTCCAACATTCAAAGAGTAGCCAGATGAAGTGGTGGAATTGTTAAGTGTTGCCATTATTAAAACGGAATCAAAATTTAAGTTTTTGACGGTAGAATAATTCAGTTCTCCAAACAATCCTATATTAACGCTAGCATCAACATAAGTCTTGACCGTTCTAAAGTTAATGATAGAATATCCATTTCCATCAAGAACAATGTAACTCAAATTGAGAGGGTTCCAATCTATTCCGGTTAAGTCAATATCATTTGCTAACTTATAAGCATAGCCATTTTGGATGTTTTTGAGATCTTGAACAGTGTAAATCAACCTAAAATTAGTGTCAATTACACAGATTGCGTTCGCATAAATGTTATCAACATTCTTCGTCTTAACTCCAACACTTTCGCTTGAATACGTAAAACTTCTAAGCGAATAGTACATCACGGTATTTGTGTACCGGCATGTTTGCTGTATCGTCAATAGAGAATTGTTTTCCGATAGTGTATAAACTAAGTTTTGATTATAGTAATCGTACGAATAATTCAAATCTATGTCATCGATTGTATAACCCGTAGGATTATCAAAACGAATTTGAACAAAGAAAACATCTCCAGGCATGATTGAATCAATATCATATCCATTTATATCAACAATTCGAATCGAATCAACGAAAATGTCTCCGTTGATAAATGCCTGTCCAACATTATTAGCATCGACTTCAAACTCTCTTAGTACACCGTGATAGTATCCTTCTACTTTGGAAATTGTAAATTCAGTTAAACCTCCTGAATAATTAGAATCAATCACAATTTCGACACGAATTTTCGATTGAGTTGTAACCGCGCTAACGGTGTAATATTTATCATTGATTAAAAGACGAGTAAAAGTCATATTTGAAGGATTATCAACCGTTAGTTCAAGAACCAAGGTATCTCCTTCTGTAAGTTTTACAGTATTGATGACATTTGTATTGATTAGTCCTAAGTATGGGGCGGTATAAATAGAATTAGATATATCAATATTGTGAACTCCTTGCCCGTCATTTAGGTCATATTGGTAGGTAACCTGTACAAAATATTGTCGATCTGGTGTGAGATTTAAAAACGATCTATCACTCAAATTCACTAAGGAAGATACGACGTTTCCATTTTGAATCAGATTTATGCTGCTTGTATTTCCGACGTTATCAACATCCGTTATTGATAATTCAAATTGAATGGACGTTTTGTCAGAATTAATTTCAATGAAGGAAATAAGTGGAATGGCTTTTGCAAGTGTTGAAAATGCGTTTGTAATTGTAATTTGACGAGTACCAAGTCCATCATCTAAATCATAATCATATTGCACTTGAATTGTATATTGATTGTTGGACAATAGACTCGTAAACTCACGAACAAGTAGGTCTGTAGCAGTTTCAATTAATGATGTGCCTTGATATAGAGAAACAGATGTGATTTCACCAACATTATCAATGTCTGTGACATTAAGATCAAAAGATACACTGTCTTGATCTGGATTCACATTATTGATTAATACTACAGGAAGTGCTTTAGCAAGCGTTGAAAATGTATATGATATCTTTGCTTGACGAATACCAATTCCGTCATTCAAATCATAATCATATTGGACTTCAATTATGTAGAAATTATTTGATAAAAGACTCGAAAACTCACGAACGAGTATGTCTGTAGCAGTTTCAATTAATGTTGTGCCTTGATATAGAGAAACAGATGTGATTTCACCAACATTATCAATGTCTGTGACATTTAGATTGAATGATACAGAGTCTTGATCTGGATTCACAGTATTAATTTGAAGAACAGGTGTTTGCTTTGCCACGGTTTCAAAAGTGAGATTAGATAGTATTTGAGCCGGACCTTCCCCGTTATTCAAATCGTAAGTATATACAACTTCGATAGTATATTGGTTGTCTGATATTAAGTTTGAAAAAGTCCTGCAATCAAGATCTGTTAAAGTTTCAACCAAAGAACTGTCCTTATATAATGAAATTGAAGACACCGCTCCAACATCTGCGAGATCATTTATAAAGATGTTAAAATTTATTGAGGATTGGCGAATAGAACTCGCTTCTACTGCTATAATTTCTTCTGTATAAAACGCTTCTTGATTCAGAACAACAATTTGTGGCCCAGAACCATCATTGATGTCATATATGGTTACAACCGCATATTGGTAGAGCGTATTTGGGGTCAGTTTATCAAACATAACCGTGTTATAGCCAACCGCTAAATCAAAAATCGAAATCAAGTCAGTTCCATCGTATAGAATAGCCTTTAATACAGATCCAGATTGTTCAATCAAATGATTTACATCACCTATTTGAATATTAAAAAATAAACTTGTCGGTGTCAAATCATATTCTGAAATTAAACTTGCTGGAAGTGTATCATACCTTACACCAACTTTAATTGTCTGATTTCCTTCGATAATAGCATTATTAATTTCGATTCCGTCAACGTACTTAATCTGATCGATTGTGAAGACTAGCGTACCCGAAACATCTTTTGAGTTCGCTTTCAAAATCAAGTTTTCTGAGTCAGAACCGTCTTGGAATTGATAGGATTGGTATTTCACACCATTTAATGTAAAAGAAAGGATTTCATAACTGTCAGGGTTATGAAGCTTAACAGTTATGAAGAAATCCTCGTTTGTTTTAACATAATAGTCCGCAAATTCAAAAGAATTCAAGGATAGTAAATTCGAAATTTCATCGTCTATTGTTTCTCCGTCGAAATTACCAAAGGGATCCTCTTGATCAATTTCACCAGAAAAATGAAATGATAAAGAGGTTAATGATAAATCTTTAGAAACAACCATTCCTTGATAAACGGGTATAGTCTTTACATGATTTGTCGTAGCGACATCTCCAGAAGAAGATACTGTTGTATCACTAGATGTTGTAGTCGTAATTGAAGAATCCGGGGTTGTAGTTGCAGATGTTACCAAAAAGCTATCGCATGCCATTAAAGCAATACTAAAAAGTGCAAACATGAATCCAAACAATACTTTTCTTTTCATCCGTGTTTTCCATAGAAATTAATGCAAATTTCTATGTCCTCCTATTTTCATGAAAATAAATTTTTACTGAATTTAAATTAAGTTTAATGTTTGTATATAAATCAATATAAAGTAACATAATCCGACTGTAAAAAAGAATAAATTATTTATGAAAAGCAAATTGTATTTGTTTAAGTATATTTTATATCTATCTCAATGAAAAATCAATAAGATATGAACAAACAAAAAAAGAAAATGTTAAAGGCTACATCTTCTTTGTTCAAATCGTATTTGGCGAAAAATAGCCATCTTGTTGGTTACCTTGTTGTAGAACTCATAATTGGGTCATTACGTATTCTACCAGAGGTAGTGTATATTCCTCACTTACATAATCAGTGGGGTTATTAAATCCAAATAAAAAGCCTTCTTCATCTGGGGTTTTATTCTGCTTCTTTTCTAAGATCTTCTTGAAATTGCCCATAAAGAATTTCATCAGACCAGTAATCTTATTCATATCCAGTCCACCTGGAAGATAAAAGCATTTATGGAATCTTAACTGTTCTTCTGTAAAGTTGCTTTTAAAGATATTACTTTCATGTTCTGAGAATTCATTACTGCCACCACAGGCAAAGATGACAATCGGTTTGTCTTTAAAGAGTTTCAAGACTTTTTTTATTTTCTTCAGTTTATTGACATATACTCCACTACCAAAAACTACTTTGTCATATTTCAACAATTCTTTTTTCTTGATTTCATCAAAATCAACAAACTCGCATTCAAGTTTTTTTGCGATGATTTCTGCATATCTTAATGTATGACCATATTTGGATTTATAAATGACGATTGTACTCATACCTTTCACTCCCTTTTAACAAGCCTATTTTACCATATCTATTTTGAATATAAAAGATTGAATTATGGACAAATGGTTTTGTTTAAGGCCATTCACAATTCATCAATTTATTCATTCAATCATTTTTTAAGATATTATGTGTTCTGAAAACAACTGATTGAATTTCATAAGTTGCCCAAAAAGTTGTGTAAATATAATGAATATAGGGTAAAATGAAACTAGATAACCTATAAAGGGCGTGATTATATGATTAGAGATAAACGACTAACAATATTCTACTATATTGTAAGAATATCAATGGTAATCCTTATTTCAGCTAGTATCATCGGTATTTTTATTAGAAGGGACGATGCGGATTTAAGCCGTGGCATCTTTGTCGCAATTCAGGCAATTATATTGTTGCTACTATCTTTTGGACCTCCAGCAATGGAAAGAAGGCTAAAGCTTGACATTCCTGATTTTTTGGAAGGAATCTTTTTAATCTTCATTATCGCAGCCTTGATATTTGGTGAAGTCGCCGAATTTTTTGTCAAAGTCAGTTGGTGGGATGACATGCTTCATACCACATCAGGCGTTTTAGTTGCGATTACAAGTTTTTCGATCATTAACACAGCAGTTAAAAATCCGAATAACGCATTATCTCTCAATCCTTTTTTCATTGCTCTGTTCGTATTTTGTTTTTCGATGACGATTGGTGTTATCTGGGAATTTTTCGAGTTTGCAATCGATACTTTGACTGGCTCAAGCAATATGATGAGAACTTATGATTCACTGACCAATATCCCTTTCCAGGGGTTATCGGCGGTAAGTGACACCATCCACGATTTGTTTTTAGCTAGTCTCAGTTCTTTGGCTGTGAGTATTATAGGCTATTTTGATGCAAAACATGGAATGAAGTTCTTTAAAAAATGGCTGATTTCATCCCATAAAAAAACTGAGATAAAGACTTAATTCTTAAGGGTCTTCTTTCTCAATTTCTTTTCTTGGGAAGTCATTGTTGATGGATGATTTACATCAGCCCCTTAAAAGGTACTGGTTCAACTGCGGTTGGCGCTTGAGAGACCATGAATAATCGATAAAATCATTTTGAGACAATTGAACATAACGAATTTATATTTGCAAGTACAAATAACGAAAAACTGCTTGTACTACTTTAGTATTGGCTCTCAATCCAAGATTGCGTCGTAAGAGGCTTTTAATTAGTAAGCCTTTTTTTAAAGGGGGCCAATTCCAATATGTTTCTCATCATTTATACGAAGATATGAGCCCAAATATTATCCAATCTATGATACAATAGTTGTTACATAGACTGGTCACAGGAGGAACAATATGGACAAGTTGAAACTATACGGATTTAATAATTTAACCAAGACATTAAGCTTCAATATTTATGACGTTTGTTATACGCGTACGGAAGAGGAACGAAATGCTTATATTGAGTACATTGACGAGCAATACAACTCCAATCGACTTACCCATATTTTACTCGATGTGGTCAAGATCATAGATGCAAACGTCTTAAATATATCAAAACAAGATTATGATCCTCAAGGTGCCAGTGTCACAATGATGATCTCTGAGGAAGAAGTCAATAAGCGATTAGTGGATCCATCCTGTAATTTAGGAGATGTCCTTAGAAAAGACAGTATCGTCAGTCATCTAGATAAATCTCATTTGACTGTTCATACGTATCCTGAAAGTCATCCGGTCCATAATATCTCTACCTTCAGGGTCGATATCGATGTATCGACCTGTGGAAAGATTTCACCGAATAAAGCTTTGAACTATTTGATTAATAGTTTTGATTCCGATGTGATCGTGATGGACTACCGTGTCAGAGGGTTTACCCGTGACACGGATGGCAATAAGGTTTTCATCGATGATTCGATTAATACGATCCACGATACGATTGAAGAAGAAATATTGAATAAATATTCTGTGATTGATATTAACCTTGAACATTCCAATATTTTTCATACAAAGATGATGTTAAAAGAGTTTAATCTTGATAACTATCTTTTTAACATCTCTTCTTTTGATTTAGAAGAGAGTGAAAAAGATCAAATCCATTCAGAAATCAATAAAGAGATTGCGGAAATCTTCTACGGAATGAATATTCCCAAGATGTTGTGAGGTGAAGTAATGAAATTTACAGAGAAATGGACAGAACACATTGATTTTTCAGTTGAAATCAAGAAACATCTCCATTCCGAAAAAACCAAGTTCCAACAGATTGAAATCTATGACTCTTTTGATTTGGGACGTTTTTTTACACTTGACAATGTGCTGATGATTACGGAAAAAGATGAGTTCATCTACCATGAAATGATTGTTCATACTCCCATGTCTGTAAATCCTCAAATCAAGAAAGTACTGATTATTGGAGGAGGAGACGGTGGGACGGTTAGAGAACTCGTTAAATATCCAACAATCAACCAAGTGGATTTAGTTGAAATCGATGGAAGAGTCATCGAATTATGTAAAGAGTATTTCCCGCACGTTACATCTGGTTTAACGGACCCTAAAGTTCATATCTATGTAGAAGACGGCGTTCACTTCGTCAACGCTTCAAAAGAAAGG
>CAZNOO010000010.1:29178-52352 GCA_964574705.1 uncultured Candidatus Izemoplasmatales bacterium | reverse complement strand
AGTTCATATCTATGTAGAAGACGGCGTTCACTTCGTCAACGCTTCAAAAGAAAGGTATGACTTAATTATTGTCGACTCTACTGATCCGGTTGGACCTGGAGAAGGATTATTCTCGAAAGCATTCTATGAAGCTTGTTTTAATTTATTAAGTGAAGATGGAATATTAATTAATCAACATGAAAGTCCTTATTTCGATAAAGAAGCTCTTGAAATGAAACGAGCCCATCAAAAAATCAAAGACTTGTTTCCAATTTCAAAAGTCTATCAGGCATTCATTCCTACCTACCCATCTGGTCATTGGCTATTCGGGTTTGCTTCAAAGAAGCTGGATCCAATCAAAGATTTCAAACAAACATTAATCCATCAACTTGGTTTTTCAACAAGATACTATAATCATGAAATCCATACCGCTAGTTTTGCATTGCCAAACTACGTGATTTCACTACTAAACGAATAATAATAAAATTCCTTACGATTAAATAGGAGATGGTATTCTATGATAAAAGACTTCAAGTTATATCTTCTCGATATGGATGGAACCATCTATATCGACAATCAACTCATTGATGGTACCATCGAGTTTCTTTCACAGATCAAAGCGTCTGGTGGGAAATACCTCTTTCTAACAAACAATTCTTCTAAATCAATCAATGATTATGTCAAAAAGTTATCTTCTTTAGGTATTGAAACTACCAAAGAAGACTTCTACTCTTCTTCAATGGCGACTTCAAGCTATTTATTAGAACATTATCCGAATAAACTCGTGTTTTGTGTTGGAACGAAATCTTTTGTTCTTGAGATGAAGTTATCGGGGATTAAAATAACCGAACAAATCGAAGACGGTATTGAAGTATTGCTTCTGGCGTTTGACACCGAACTCACTTCAAAGAAACTTCGTGATTTGAGTTATTTACTAACGACAAGAGACCTCGCCTATATCGCCACAAACCCTGATCTTGTCTGTCCTGTCGATTTTGGATATATTCCAGATTGTGGATCCATTTCAGAAATGTTATACAACGCTACTAAAAAGCGACCTTTCTTTATTGGCAAACCCAATCCGATGATGATTGAAAATGCAATGAAGTTAACTGGATATTCCAAAGAAGAAACCGTTTTGATTGGAGATAGGTTGTATACAGATATCGCTTCAGGAAAAAATGCAGACATTAAGACGATTTGTGTCCTCACAGGAGAAGCAACTCTTGATGATATTGAAAAAAGTGAAGTCAAGCCTGATTACACTTTTGGGTCAATCAAGCAACTTTTTAAAGATTAATTCATATATTTTCAAAAATCCAGTCATATGAAAGAAACACTTCTTTGATGGACACAAACTTAATAATTTTTACGAGAGATGTTCGTAGACACAAAGAAAGCGTCTATGAACATCTCTTTTATTATGCCGAGTTTTAAACAAAGACCATCATTCCAGTCTGAATTGATAATTCTATAGAATATAAGATTCTATATCGTTGTGACAAAGAAGTTGGAAATGAAGGTAAAGGTCCATATTACGGCAGATTTACAATAAAAAAAGTAGACGTCTTTTTTCAAAGTGTCCACTTTTGAGAATACTTACTCCAATGGTAACAGATTAGAATTGAGTTTAAGTTTCGTTATGGTTACTGTTTCTGCTAATTCCTCTTTTCAATAATTTTTCTTCAAATTTCTTCAAAAAATCTTTAGGAGGAATGCCGATAATATTCAAGGTGTTCTCAGCTTCTATAACTTCATAGGATCTGTTTTGCGAAAATATAGGTTGATATATGTTATATAGAGACTCATTTAAAAAGATGATTTTTTGATTGCTGGAACCTCTTAGCGGATGATTGTCATTAAGACTATCTATGTATTTACCATCAATCAAAACATCGATATAATCCAAATTCTTGGACATATTTGAGTCCATTGATATTTCCTCTAGTGTGTATCCAGAATATACCAAAACATCTGAAACTCCTAGCGCCTTTAATTGTTTGAGCAATTCTGGTAGATCATCTTGAATCATTGGCTCACCACCGCTGATGGTAACGCCTGATACAATGTTATCGTTTAATATTTCTTGGCATTTTGAAATGATTTCTATATTTGGCTTTTCATATTTGGAATCAATCGGCCAAAGTTTGGGTTCAATGCAATTTTCACAGTGATGATTGCATCCTTGTGTCCATATTCCAATTCTATTTCCCGGTCCCAGTGTTGTTACAGGGAAAAGAATAGACCTAACCAACATACTCTATCTCAAAAATCACGTTAGCAAGTGTTAGAACATCATTTGAATGAACAGGAAATTCTTGTTGAGGAGTCAATTTTTTCCCATTCAACCACGTTCCATTCGTACTATAATCGATGATGACAACCTCAGAACCCTTCAGCGTGTATTTGAAATGGGTTCTGCTTATGGTTAGAGATTGATTCAAAAAAACGTTTTCTATTGTATATCTGCCAAATGATTTGGTGGTATCATCGACTTCAAGATCTAATTTTGCTTCAGGATTTTTCAAGCGTAATTTAATTGTGGATGGCGCCTGAGGAATATCGATTTTAATGGAATCGGAGTTATCTTCTACGGGTTTACTTAGAAGAGGCTTGTTGCAGATGGGACAGAACAAATCAGAAATTGAAACTGGCATCTTGCATCGAGGGCATAATTTGATTGTTTCGTTCGCACTTTGAACAATCTCCTTGGTTTCAGCCACAGGAGGTTCTGTTATATTGAAAAGGGGATCATATTCGATATCATCTTCGACAATAAAAATATTTGAATCCAACTTAAATCCACATTTCTCACACTTATCCAAGACTTTCTTGCTATAAGCTCCGCAATTGGGACATCTTTTTACTTTTTTCATTGTACCACCCTGTGTTTCAATTCAACATGCTGGACCTTTTTCATTCTATTCTTTCTGATAATTTCAACCTTGGAGATATCCACATTGCCGGATAGTTTAATTTCTTCAGCCCATTTGATATCAGGATCAAATAATTCGTTCGTTAGCGTGTTAATTCCTTTTTCATTCAATTTTTGTTTGATGATTGATTTCTTATCGCAGAATTTTTTCATTGTATTTACAACTGATGCTTTGTCTTCTGCAATTCCGTCCATTTTTATGCCAGATACTCGATATGTCAATTGATCATTGTTTACAAGTGTCACAGCAAGTACGTTTCCATTCTCAATATGGTAGATATCTTTATGAATATCCTGCCCATTTGTTTGTATGTCTTGAGATTCGATGTGTTCATATCGGAATTCGTTCATAATTTCTCGTAATGATTTACGAATGTATTCTGACTTCTTCTTCTCAATCGCTGGTTTTTCGTATTTAGCAATTTGTACTTTAAGTTGATTGATGCAATCATTTATATTTTCAAAAGAAAACTCATATGTTGGACTTTCTAATTCTAGAATTTTCATATAACCCGATAATTTATAATACAACTCATCATAATTGTTCTTCGCTTTGATGACTTCTGAGTATTTGTGCTTACTTTCCAAGTATTTGTCGTCTAGAAGTCTTTTCCGAACGATAACCATGCTTAGTTTCGTCTGTTTAGATAGTCTGTCATCAACCAAAATCTCATTTACGCTGTCCACGAGGTCCTGGCAAACTTGAAAATCATGGATATACTCTAGATTTGTTATTGACGTCATGACGTCGATAATTTCTTTTTTGACTTGATATAATTTCAAGTCTAAGGATTCTTCACTTTTTTCTTCACTCATTTTTTCGAGCAATTCACGCAGTTCGTTGTAAAAAACTGTTAAATACGGAATCCCGATTTCGTTTTCAATCACAAATATAAGATTGTCGATATGTTCAACATCAAAAATCTGATGATTTGCCATTAATTCTTTTATTTTTGTTTTTATTTCATTCACTTGAGTTTTATATTCAGAAAAAGAAGCTTCCATGCCAGACAGATTGCCCTTTTTGATATTTGTGACAAACCTATCTTTGATTCCATAGAGTGATTCTTCAATATCGGGAATAGAAGTCCCCTCTTCACTTAAATGAAATAGTAATTCTTGTATGGTTTCTGAATAGTATGAAAATTGACTAATGAGGTTAAAGTATTTGGCTTGTTCTTCGTTGCTTTTCTTCTCGATATGCACTAAATCTTTTGTAGAGCAACCCAGCACGCTCAAATTCAAATTTGATTTCATACGGTTCAGATACTCTATTGCGCTATTTTGATTCAACGCAACAATTTTCTGGTAACGATCAAAAGCTTTCTGATACTGAGCTTGTTCTTCTATCATCATATCTTTAAGGTAAGAAATGCTTGCTTTGATGTTTTTGACGCCTTTACTGAGCCCATCAGCAATCAAGACTCCTCCCGCTGCGACTCCAATAGCGCTTATGGAAACAATCGCGCCAACGCCCAACAGAAGGCCACCTATAACATCACCTTGTAAGTTTAGTGCTTCATCTATGATTCCGCTCATATCTAGTGTCTCTCCTTTTCAGCAAACATCATTTTACTTTATAACCTTTCGAATTTAGCCACATGGAAAACAATGGGTCCTTCAATATCTCCTGAGCTAATTTGTCTGGATCTGCACTTGACAGAACAAGAGTTGAAAGACTGGATAAAGTCGTGCATCCTTTAAAATTCGATTTCGTCGAAGTAAGAAAATAAGCTTTATAGAACATCTCTTTCTTGTCTTTCAATTTGTATATTTGGGAAATGAGTTCGTTATTGGGGTGTTCTTCAAGATCGTTGATGATCTTTAATTTCCCAGTCTGTATAAAACTAGAAAGTGCTTCAATATATTCTGGGTTTTGTGATTCGTAAGCAATACCCACTTGAACTATAAAATCATGAAGATTTCTCACAGGAGAAGCATTAAAAGAGAAACACAAATGGCCTAGGATTAGTTTAGAAAGAGAGCAATAGCGATCGACAATGTCTTCCTTTTTTTTGATTACATCTATTTTTTTCTTTTCAATCCCATATTGATTCACCAAAAACGAATAGAATAGTTTTTGGTTTGATTCAATTGTCAAAGGTTTTACTTCTAATCCATCAAAAAGAACATTCATAAAATCCGCTAGGTTCTTATACTTAACGCCACGATGAAAAACTTCTTCGCTAGACTTAAATAAGTTTAGCAACATATCGTATGTTTCCCAGGAATGTTCAGGATAAGATTGAAATATCTCCTTGATTGTCTCTTGTACTTTATTGTCAAGCCCTTCGTTTTTGGCAACCAAGAGAAGGATGTCTAATGACAACGCAGGCATTTCAGCGTTAGGGTACATTTTAATCATGGCTTCAATGAAATTCTTAAAGTTCCCATACTTTTTATCTCGATAGGTAAAAGGTAATTTGGGATTAATCATATTCAAAGTGATAAACAGTCCGATTTCAGGTGTTTTTAGATATTTGGCAAATACATCTTTCAATTCGAGATAAAACGATTGATTATGTGCTTTGATCGCCTCATTGATTAGATTGTTCTCGTAATGCTTGAGCGCTTCACTCCATTCATCAATCATTGCTTCTGTCAATGATTTTGAGTCAGAAAATATTTTGTTCTCTCCTTTGACTTTGAATTGATAATCCTCAATCAAATACATACTATTCGGATCTTTTTCCTCTTGTTTCAATCTGCATCCCTGATAGATCTTATGATTCTTAATCCACTTTGATACGCCAATATAATCAAGCCGTTCGTAAGGTGCAAAACGAATCAATTCATGAATCAAATCCGCAAGATCAGGATTAATTTCATTCGGAATTTCTGTCTTATAGTTCATCTGCAACATGCGAACCTTATGATTCGTGATTCCTTTGAACGGATCGTCTCGGAATCCCATATGCAGCAATGTCATTCCGAAAGAATAATAATCCCCCATTTTTGATACAGATTCATCCGCTTCAGGAGCAGCATACATCAATGTTATCGCAGAACTCGCTTTTGTGATGTAGGATCTTCCTTGCATGTCTCTCGATATTCCAAAGTCACCGATTACAATATGTTTAAAGTCATCGGTTAGAAAAATATTATGTGGTTTGATATCATCATGGACAATCTCTTGTTCATGTATTGCTTTTAATGCCTCATTTACTTCAAAAACCAAGACATCTTTAATGAATTTATCAGAAAAACTTTTCAGATTGTCAAACAAAGTCCCGTTTCTAAAATATGGAAGGATTTCGTAATATCTCCCATTATGAATTCCGGATTCAATGCTTTTAAGAATATACTCTGAATCGATTTGATTCAATTTGGCAATGATGTCTGCATTTATCTTGTGAGACTGCTTATATATTTTAGCAACATAAGTCTTGTTATCCTTTTCACACAAATGGACATCGGATTCTCCTGAATTTTCTGAAAGAATCTCACCAATTTTGTATCCTGATCCGATGATGTCACCAAAATCGACTTTGGTTCTGGATGAAGTTCCTGAATTAGTTTTAATAGGCTCTGTTACTCTGCTTCGATCTGAAATGACTTTTTTTTCAGATTTCAGTAGAGGTTCTGTTACTCTATTGTCAGTGCTATCTTGACTATGTGTATCCAAAACTTCAGTAATTCTGTCTATAGGTTCGTTCTTATTCACGGTTTTACCTCCAGCATTTAGTCTTGCATAGATCCTAAAACATAAAGTCCATAAATCGATGCAAAAATGATTAGTGCAATTATGACATACGCTAGACTAAAAGAAAAGTACGTCATCATATTATATATGATTGCCAACCCTCCAACAATAGAGGCGGAACGCACAATATTATTGATCTGTCTAATGGCAAATCCAATCACTGCAAAGATAATTGTTGGAATAAGAAATAGAAGTCCATTTACTTGTACCACATCTGGTCTAATTAAGAAGGCATAAATTAGAAAAAATATCAAAATAGAGGATAAGTATTCTAATGCCCCCTGTCTTTCATCCTGCTTTGACCAAGACGTAACAACATAGATTGATGCTATACTCAATCCAGCAGCAATTACGGTGGCAATCAAAAGTCCTATAAATGCAAGAAACTTCACAAATCCGGTAGAATTCGTCAAATCAAGAATATTGGAAGTGAGGTAACTGAAACTTGTAGCAACTATAATCAAAATTAAGCTTGGAATCACATTATCCAAAATATAATTTTTTCTCTTTATTTTGATTGCTTCATTCATTTTAACATACTCGATTTTCTGATTAATCCTTTCGGCATGTTCAGAAACGATGGCATCAGATATATAATAATTATTTAGCGTTTTTGCAAGGATTTTTTTCAACTCAGAAATGTTTTTGTAGGAAATATCATTCGATAAATTAATTGGTTCACTCATTTTATGAGTTACATCCTTATAGAGCAAAGAAAAAGGTTTATTGAGGTCTATGTCCTTATATGCTTTACTGACTTTCGGGACTTTGTCGAGTAAAGTTGTCGCCAATTCGACATTTTCTAAAGTGTCTAATTCGAGTTTTCCATCTTTGTAAAAGTTTTCAGGTAAATTGAAATAGGTGAAATCATAATGATTTCGAATGTGAGTTTTACAATTATTGTATAAGAATAGCAAACCGTCTAGATATTTGTTTTTATCTTCAAATTCATTGATGGAGTCTACCTTAACGTCAATTTTTACTCTTCTTGTATCAAAAGAAATTTCTTTAAGCTTTTTTGAATAATCAGCTTGCATCAATGCAAGCATCTTTTTTTCATAGGATTGAAAATTCGTATCAGGCTCACAGGCTTTGAAAATCTGATAGAGTTTTAGCATGTTGTCAATCATGGCTGTCCTCCATTTGAACTAAGATATACGTGAAATTATCCATTGCGCCAGCTTTTAAGATGTGTTGACGAATTTGCTCTGACAAGTGTCGGATGGAATGACCCGATTCAAGAATGCTTCGCATGGTATCGTCATCTACCATGTCACTTACACCATCTGTGCATAACAAAAAAGTATCTCCAGCCCTCACTCCAAAATCGATTGAAAAAACATGAATCTGTTCTTTATCAAAATGAGGGTTTCCTAGATATGCGGTTATCTTATGATTATTCGCGTATTTTTCAGAATCTTCTTCTTTAACCAAACCCATTGATTTAAGATAATTGAAATAACTATCATCAACAGAAAAATACTTGAAAAGACCGTTTCTTAGCCGATAAACACGGCTATCACCAACATTAAAAACAATCCATCGATCTTCGAGTAGAATCATTCCAGCGAGAGTTGTTCCCATGCCATTATTATGTGTGTCAGTTGTAGCGTATTTTAACACCTCAGAATTTGCCTGTTCAATAATATCTTTCAAGGAATCTTCATTTGAAAGAAGAATGTCTTTATACTTTGAAGCAAAATACTCGGATGCTACTTTAGCTGCTACTTCTCCGGATGAATTTCCTCCGATTCCGTCAAATACAACAAAGACGCTTGCGTTCTCACTCAATTCTGTATTACTGTCGATAAATACGGAGTCGTTAATTAAATACGTATCTTCGTTGTTTGATTTGACATAGCCATTTTCACTTATTGCAATGATTTTCATAACTCACAAACCAATTCAGTGATTGAATTTGATTCATTTAATGATTCTAGATGAATCGTCTGACCGGAATAAATACGGTTTTTAGCCAAATATCTTGCTAATGGATTAATTAGATATTTTTCAACTGCATTTCCTGCCCCTCGCCCACCAAGGTATAATTGTTTTTTGACCTTTTCGTAAATTTGTTGCTTAGCAAGATCGGAAATGATTAATTCGATGTTTTTCTGAGATTTCAGGTTAGAGACGATCTTGGATATTTGGCTATCTGCTATTTTCTCTCCAACCGATTCTGTTATATATTCAAATATTATAAAATTGTCTCCAATTCTATTTTTGATTTCTGGCCTTCCTGCCTCATGGAGAAAGAAGTCATCAATTCCGGTCATTACTTTTGTTTTATATTTTTCGTAATCCGAGTTATCATCGTAATATGAAATGATGTCTACTTTTTCTCCTGTCATTCTATTTGTTTTAGAAACGCCTAGGTTAGATGTGAAAATGATGACTGTATCTGAAAAATACACCGTTTCACCTTTGCCATCTGTCATTCTTCCATCTTCCAAGATCTGTAAGAATTTATCTAAGATTGTTTTGTCTGCTTTTTCGATTTCATCAAACAACAAAATTGAAAAAGGCTTGTTTTTAACGGCATTAGTCAGTTGTCCACCTGATTCATATCCAATGTATCCTGGAGGTGCGCCCAATAATCTTTGATCTGAATGACTCTGACTATATTCACTCATGTCGAAGCGAATACAGGCGTCTTCAGTTCCAAATAGCCAACGTGCAATTGATTTAGCTAGTTCCGTTTTTCCTGTACCGGTAGGTCCGGCAAGGAACATGATTCCACGAGGTTTCGATTTGGATGAAGAGTGTTGAAGTCCGCTCATTCCGAAAACGGCTCTCGTAATGATATCTGCAGCTTGCATTACGCAAATGTCTTGTCCTTTGACATATTTCTTGATATCGCTTTCGATTGTGTCTAACCTTTCGATAAGTTCTTCCTTGTTCCATGGATTGTCTTTTATTCCATACTTATACAGAGAAATGGCTTCATCGATGTTTTCAATCGATATCTTTTCGTTGGTCATTAATTCGCGTAATGAATTCAAATCTATATTTCTAAATCCATCAGTGAGATCAACAAATTTCCTCTTGACTCTTTCAACTTCATTGTCCGGTTTCTCTTTTAATTCGTTGTAACCGTAAAAATACTCAATCGTAGACTCAAGAAATTTCTGCCTAATGTCACTGTCAGGATTTGTCAAAATGAGCGTTTTGACCATTGGGTTGTTAAGGTAAAACCATACAGGAATATCATTCAGTTTATCAGCGCAGATAAAAGTTAAATTATTTAGCCTTATTTTTGAATCCTTATAACAAGCCGGGTTACACTGGGATTGGCTGGCAAGAAACAACTCTGAATAAAAATATTGTTCATCATTTTGCAATGACGTAGCTGCCGTAATGTACCTTGATGCCATATCGAGAATGATGGCCACTGGCTCGTCAATATTCGCCATGGCATACCGGATGTTTAGAGTTGCATCACCAAACTTGGAATCTCTTCCCTGACGGTTCAACATCGTATCCGAATCCGAATCTTCTTTTTTTGCTTTTGCAATGATCTTTTTGAATCTTGACAAATCGTCTGTTTCATAACTATAGAACCCGTCTACATGATTAAAAAAAACGACAACTCGATATCCGATTTCATGAAGCATTCGATTAAAATAGTCATCCAGTGACATTAAATCGAAATCTCCATCCTTATCAATATAGGGTTGCTTATCCAAAATCTCGCCTTCCAAAACAAAAGTTGTTTTAAAATTCCGGTACAAGTTAATCTCTTCTTGCCATTTTAGTGTAATTTCTTTTTCCATTGAATAGCCTCCGTCAATAAGATGTAAAATATAGATATATCTTTGTTAAGCCATGTTAATTTGAGCTTTTTTCAATAAAAAAAACAAACAAACAAGATGCGTTATTAAATGATAAACAAATCTTAGTAGTAATTATATATTCAATTATCTATTAGTTTCCATATTTATTCAATGGTTTGAATAAACTTTTTTCTTATTCATTGGCTTTATTTTGCTATTTTTGAAAATTACGCACATAATTATTCATTTTAAATTTATTTTTCATGTTGACTTGGATTTTAAGCAGTGCTAAAATTAAGACAAAAAATATAGAAAGGATGAGATGTATGGATTCTACAAAACCAATCATTATATCAAAAATAGTAATTGGGATAATTTGGTTGATTGTTGCTCTGATTTTATGGTTTGCAGGACTTAGTTTGTTTTTAACTGAGACATCATTTAGTGATAGTTATTTTGGAAGGTGGTTTTTGTGGGGATTTGTTTGCGCATTTCCACTCATTATTGACATAATCATCTTTGTTTTTCGCTCCGCAAAAGAAGGGTATGCTGCTGGTAGTAAGCAATACTATGGAGAGGTTGTAGGAAATCGAATCTATGTCAAACATCAAGGTGTTTCAGGATTCTTTTTATCCTTACTATTTGGAATTTTTATCAGTCTTCTAGTAGGACCAATATACCTCGTATATAAATTCTATCTTACTATTAGACGTATAATTTACAATTTTCAGAGTTTAAAAACTGTTTAGAAATACTGTTTTAACAATACACATAGCCTATTGAATTATAAACCAGAATTTTCAATATGTGGCGCTTGTTTTAAAAATAGCAAAAAAAGTTGTAGATATAGAGTTAATCTGATATAGCCTTTAATAGTCTTAAAGAAGTCATTGGAAATTTATATTAATCCAAATAAAGCCCGTAAAGTTGAGAACAAACTTTGCGGGCTTTTTATTAGCCATATAAAACTTGGTAATGCTTTCTTCGCTGTCAAGAATGAACAGGAATATTATTATACTTTAATTAGAAATCGGATTTTGAGATTAATTATAGTCCAAGATCACGATCATTTAATAAAATTCTGTTTTCTATAAATTCCATTGATTCTTCTAAATATTCTTCGTTAATTGAATTTAAGATTAAGTACAGCAGTTCTTTGACTTCCTTATACTCAATTCGCGTTAAATCACAACCAGAAATTAGATTCTCAATTTCATTTTTTGTTAATTCATTTAGTTGATGATGGACGAATAAATATATCTTTGTTTTTGTGTATAGATCCTTATTTGCCTTTGCTAGCACAATTTCCGCTTTTGTAAATTCGCCTAAGTAACTTTTGACGATGAATATTGCTAAATTGCTTCTAATTATTCTTTCATTTATATAGTATTGACTACCCTCATTTGCAATAGCTCGATCTTCGAATTCGCACAAATCTAAGTCAACAAATTTATCGACTGAATGATCAATCATATAATCATTGATTTTTTGTGCAGCAACACAGATTTTTATCCTTTCCTCTTTTAAATCGACGATAGAGGATCCAACAAACACTTTATAACTATCCATTTATTCCTCCTCGGGCTCAGGCAACTTTGATAACTTTTCGTTATAGATTTCCATATCCTCATCCAAATCATTGTCTTTCAGAACTTCAATTAATTCGTTATAAAGAACTCTTAAGGAAGAATTATAATCCTTAGTTTCATTCAAGATTTCAAAATTTTCGATAGACTTAGTTAAATGACGAATGACCACTTCGAAGGATTCTCCCTCATGATCAAACGCCCTAGCGGTATAAACTTCGATGAAAGCCAATTCTTCATGATACTCATCGTATTTTGAAGGTATAATCAGCGTTTCAAAATCTTGTTCAAGCGTAGGGGTAATATCGATGATGTTTCGATGTTCCTTCAACTTGTAATAAGCCTCAATGAGCATCTTATAAGCAAATGACAATCTTGATCTCGGTGTTTTAAATTGTTCGTTTTTCAAAGAGTGAATGGTTAAAATACAGAAATGGATTAACTCTTTGTAGTTTTTAACTTTATAAAGTGTATATGTATGCATATATAGAATGACGCTCGTATCAATGATCTTGGAAAATGTTTCGAGGGTTTCAAATTGTTCAAGTTTATATATAATCTTTTTGGTTTCGCTCAGCATTTCTTCGTAATCTAAAAGGTTCCATACACTTTGAAGGTACGTATCATAGACTTCGATCAAGGTTTGAAAGAAAATTAGAAATTCGTCTGAAACTGTTTCGGAGTCTTCCACTTCATCCTCTAAGCCAACTTCGTTATCTAATCCATCTTCATCATCTTGACTATCTTCTTCAATATCAATTTCGTCAAGTCCTCCAACGAGTTCAAGGTAATCAACGAGCACAGCAAAATATCGTTTAATCAAATCAAGGTCTTTTGTATCGCCAATGTCATCCAGTATATTTTTATACCCTTTGATATAGGTCATCGGGTTTAAAGATGGGTCAACGCCTTCTAGTTCCATGATCTTCAAGAAAGTAAACTGGAATTCTTCGAGGGCTTCCTCGTATTTTTCTTCAGAATAGAGAACAAAACCCAAGTCATTATGAGCTACAATATCGTTTGTTTTAAATATGCCAATTGTGCTTTCCAGATTTTTTTCGTTACTTTTGATTGCTTTCCGCAATAAACTCTCAGTATCTGACAACTCATCGTCTTCGCCCTGCAAAGCTGCTAAATTCATATACATCACAGAAAGTGCAGGTTCGTATACGGTAGGGTTAAGTTCAACCAGTTTTTCGATTAAACTCGTGGTTTTTTTTAAATATTCTATGACTTTATCCTTATTACCCATTTCAGGCAAACTATAAAGTTGTGTAACTGCATTGTATATTTGTAGCAACAATGGATTATATACCAAAGGATCTGTTTCAGCGCATTTTTCAGCCATTACAACGATATTTTCATATGTGTTTTTCGCTTCCAGAGGTTTTCCGTTTGCTAAAAAGTAAGTTCCTTCAAGAAGTCCAAATTTAATTTGAAGTGCATCTGTACTTTGAGGGGCAATTTTGTTTATTTCTTTCAAAAGTACCTTTAATTCAAGATACGTCTCTGTAAATTGATCGAGCAATCCTTGTGAAAGATACAAGACGGCAAGATTTTGTTTGCAGATAAAGTCTGAATTGATTGATAAGTCTTTCCTTGTAATGAGTTTCCCCATTTCAAGTGCCTTGTTGAATAATCCTTGAGCATCTTCTAGACGATATGATTGCAAGTAAACAATACCCAAATTTATATAAAGTATCGTCCTAGAATAAATTAATGCATCATTCTTTAAATCAAGATTTTCACTAAAATTGTTTATTAGATCAGCAAACAGCATGCCTGATTTATCGAATCGTTGGGTATTCATATAAATGAGACCAAGATTGTTTTTAAGTGAATAATGTGCTTCTTCAGGTATCGATATATTTTGGCTTTTTGCAGTTTCGATATATTTAATACCTCGTTCACAATAATGCTCTGCATCAAGCATATTTTGAATGAAAAGCGAATCTAATGCTAAAAGATCACAGAACAGTACTTTATAATAAAAATATTTCGGGTTTTTACGATTTACAAGTTCAGATCCTTCTTCAGCGACTAATATTGATTCTTTAATCTTTACGATTGCCATAAGGAACTGTGCATACTCAAAATGAATCTTCGGTTCAAGTTCGAATTCATTTTCAAGTTCTACTGCTTTCTTGTAGAGCCTATCAACTTCTTTAAATCGATTTGGATCTGACGACTGAAGTTTAATCGATGGCGCAGTCGATAAAGTATTAAAGTATTTTTCAAATTCTTTGAAGTTGGTATCACTTTGTATCCGGTATTTTTCCGCTGCAATTTCAACTTCATTTAAGATTGTCTCAGCGTTGAGAATCTCATTTGCTTTTTCGATATCGCCACGGTTAATGTGATACATCGCTAATTCCATGGTTGATGAAATGTTACATTTTCCAAGTGACTCATAATATTTTCTGAATGTTTTAACTAAATTCAGTTCCAAATCTTGAATTTTTGATGACAGTTCCTTGGCTTTTTCTTCTTTTTTTGGATCGTGTTCTTTTCCCAATTGCGTCATTAAAACACTTAAATCTTTTTTGTATCTATTTAGAACTGAATGGTTTTTATAGAATGCAGCTTCACTAAAATCCTCAATTTCATTATCATTAATATAGAACTTTCCTTCAAGGAATTTCACTTCCAACGCATTTGAATTGATGACAATTTCAAATATTAATCGTAATTTAATTTGGTCTAGATTATCATATTTTTCATAATAGTATCCTAAGTCTTCTCGCAAATGTTTTTCAAACGACTTCGCAGAATCGGTTAATTCATCGGTTTGACTGAAGGATTTGAACATGACAATGATTCTAGGAGTCTTAAAGTTACTAAACTGATCCTCGCATATACCAAATTCTGCTTGGGTTAAATCATCGAGATCCTTACTTACAAGGAAAAACGAGGTGGAATTATCTGCGAAGACTTGCCCTATAGTATGATTGGTTTGACCGTCTTTAGGTCGTTTAAAAATACTCAGATCAGTAACATGAATCTTGACGTTTTTGTTCAATCTTTTGTTCATTTCAAATATGAAAGAATAAAAGATATCATTTTCTTCGGATAACGATTTGATGGAAGAACCAATATAAAACTTGACATACTCCAATTGTGAAATCCCCCTAAATTTAGAATGTAAAATTAAAATCTGATTCCATTTATGTTGCCATTGAGTGTATTACACATTACTGTAGTTTGAGTCCATTTATCCATTTGTGTAAAGTGATGCTCTTTTTGGTTTCAGGGTCATTGATCCAAACTTCATAGTCTTGGCTTTGATTAGACTTTTTAAAGTCAACATAAGGGTAAATTTGCAAATATTCCTGATTTGGAAAATCACTTTCAGCGGCATCATTGAGCGGGAGGCTTGCACATCTAAATTTCTTTTTCCCCGAAAAATAGCCTAATTCCCATGGGCACCATTTCGACACAGATGAACTTCTGGAGTGAATGTAAAGCAATCCTTTGCATTTGTCCATTTGTTCAGCGATTCTCAACGCAGTTTTCTTTGTTACATGGTTTCTGTTCAGGGTTTTGTCATTAAGGTCAATATAGGTGCTGTACCCAAGTTATTCAAGCAAGTTCACGATTTTTTCAGCAAAACTGACATCATTGTATGAGTAGGATATAAAAACATCAAACTGAGGTAAAGTCGCTTGTTTGTTTATAATACTTTTGGAAAGTTTTTCATTGATAACTTTTTTTTCAACCAATTCGTTTAGATACTTCTTCGATAAAATCATAGGTTCACCTCATCAAAAAATAAAATTAGAATCATGTTAAATCCGAGACTTTGAAGCGACAATTCATAAAGATAAATTTCTATTTTTTTATATTGAATGGCGCAATAACAAGCTTTGAATCTTTAATTTCTTCAAAAATATTATCCATTAATTGAAGGTCATACTTAATTACATCCAATTCCATCTCATTGACTATTTGGCCATTTGCCTTATACAAATCAATTTGAAGTTCTCTATACTTATTAAGTCCTGCCATCGTTGTCAAACATGCATGAACTCTTTTCTGGTCATCATCTTTATACAACCTGTAGCCCTTTGCGGCCTTTAATAGTTTTATTTCAATTTTTTTCATAGGAAGATACCCTCTAAAAAGATAAAATGAATTCCAACGTTCATGTTCGATGAATGCAAGGACTTGTCTTGGATTAATGAACATATTAATGGAGTTTAATGTGTAAATAATATCTTCATGATCATTTCGGGAAATTGTATTTTTCTGGTCGTATTTCAATAAAAAATCTGATTTGCTGATACCTTTATCCAATTCATTTGTTAATTGCAAGCCCATCAAATGAAGCTTAAATGGTAAGGAGCTACTAGAATACCGATTAGAAAGTTGTTTGTTATAATTGAGGGTTTGCCATAGTTCAAGTGGTGACTTTCCTTTCACACCGTTGGTTTTATAATAATATGCATTTCTTGTTTGAGCAACCAAATCTAAATTTTCCTGAATGATGTTTTCAGGCGATAAGATTTCTCCTTCTGTTCCATAAGCAATTAAATGATTGTTTTTCAACAGATCCGCAACATGTGAAGATTTTCTATAAATATCTTGTTTGATTCTGACAAAAACTTGGTAATCGAAATCGATTTTGTTTCTTTTGATTACTTCTAAGACTTTCAAAGCAATATCAATATTATCGTTATCATCATCAAAAGAAATCATAATTTGATTATAACTGTTGGTTTTGAACGTCTTGCACAAGTTATCGCAAAATTCACTTGAGTAAAGATCTGCTTTTTGATATGAAATAAGAGAATTTTTCTTAGGCAACTCAAAATAGTCATTTTTGTCTAAAAGTAACTCGTTGTAGTGCAAGAAATCTGAGATGTCCTTGTTGACAGGTTCTTCAGTTTTGTCATAGACATAATAATTCACTACTTTGTCAACAATTTCTCCGTCTTTCTTCGTCGCAAATAGTTGGTTGAATATAGACAGTGCGACAAACTTCTGATTGACTTTTCCATACCCCAAGATAAAGAAATTGATGTCCGTATCTGGTTTTATTAGAGCAGTTCCATAATCAATTTGTTTAGAACTCATGTAGGCAGAAGCGGGATGTTCGAAAATAAGTTTTCTGGCAGACATTTCATAAGGATTAAACATAAAGACTTTATTGGAAAAATTATTCATTACAGAATCAAAGAACCTGTCATTCATATGATTGTATTTCAGGTAGAACTTGATTTTGCATTCTGTATTCTCTTTTAAGAATTCTTCGATGAAGTTTAAGAGAACGATTGATTCATCGCTATCTAAAAAACTGATGAATTCCCCTGCAGCATTCTTTACTAATTTACTGAATGACTTATATGTTAGAGGTTCTTCAAAGAGAATAACGGAGTTCTTGGAAATGCCGTAATCTAGGCTTTGAACATGATTCCAAAATATAACTTGTTTCTCTAAGTTATTTATAAATATATGAGCTTCTACATTGTTTCCAATGACAATTGCATGTCTTCTTGTTTTCGAAAATAACAATCTAACTTTGGTAATGACTCTCTTGAAAAACAATTTCAATACTAAAGTTGTTGAAACGATAATACAACTTACAAAACTTAAGTAAAATGCAAAACGGTATATCTCGACTTCATCAAACGCTGTTTGAACTTCAGCGTTGTTGAACTTCAATGTTAAGTTTTCAATTGCAAATCCAAGTGATTTAAAGAGAAGTTCTAATGTTGTTTGAAGTGTAATATTGACATATTGTAATCCTGCGTAAAATAGCAGGATTGTAAGTAAAAGAGATACACCATGAAGTGTACTCATCCTAGTCAAAAAACACTTATCGAGATTGAAAAATAAATGTAATACCCTTAATGCCAAAATGACAGAAAATAAAATAACTAAGAGAATACTGATAGTGGCCATGTTGCCTCCTTGTGATTAATCAGATCATCAATCCTTTTTGAATTCCTATTAAAGGCCGGAAAGTCTGAAGTAATTTGTTTTCAGTTGTAATTTTGTCTTCGTAATAAATTACAGTATAAAATTTATTTGTCAAATCTTTGCAGTAGTAATTTCCAATCTCCCATGCACACCATTGTCTAATTTGGCCAGCACCCAAGATGCCAAGTTCGCTGTTCGAAGTTCTCAAAAACAAAAACTGCCTACTTCTTTTCATTTCGATATCTAACAGATTCTTTAAGTCAGCGACATTATCGATTAAACCATTATGCATCCAGTCAATGAAAAGATAAACTCCTTGTGTCTGAAACAGGAAATACAGTCCTAAAGTGTAAAGTTTGTCCATATGAGCATATGACAAAAACACTTGATTTTCATTTCTGTTGATATTGGAACCCTCAAGTTCAAGCACAAGTTGGCTGAAGTTTACGGTTTCGTCAACAAGAATTGTAATTTGGTTTAAAATGTCGTTAAGAATATACTTTGAATTTTGTGGCTCTTTTTTGTTCAAGTTGATTCGGATTCCATAGTTCTTCTTTCGATAGTTATCCTGTTTTTCATCTCTTAAATTTTTTATAAATGATTCAAGCATCTCTTGAGTGTTAGAAGCGTTTGTGTTGGTCTGAACCAAATCGATGAAATTCGAAGTAGAGGTTTCCAGTTGATCCTCAAGTCCCTTCAATACTGCAATAATGTATTGTAGCAAGTATTTTATTGTATCGCTCTTCCCTTTATATGTTTGAAATAGAAATTGATACACAGAATAGTACTTAAGATCCAACTGTTTATTTGGAACCGTATTCTGTTCAGTGAAATCTGATTTGATTGTCATTGAGAATTCTCCTTAAAGAAATGTTATGGATTTTTTGATTTTCGACCAATTAAGATTATATTTCAATTTATCTTGCAACCCCAATAAGCTTACTTATAAACAAAAACCATATTAGAATCATTATATCACTACATTCATTATAAAAAAATAGACCATTGATATATTTGCTTTTTTTTGATTTTGAATCCGATCGAAATATCGCTGTATTTCATACAAGGTCATTCAAATGTTACGAAAGATTTATAGGATGAAAAGTATATTATCAAAAATAGAGAAAGATTCCATGTGCAAACAGCGTGGAATCTTTTATTTGTTTAGGTTCTGGCAATGAATAAAAAGCGTCATATTTTTTATATTAATGTAAAAATTCGGTAAATTTGAATCATATATTTACTGTTCGTGTTAAAATGAATGATGAATTGATTCCGTTTTTTCTTTATACTATATTCTTCATAAAATTGACTTCCAGGTTTCATATATTCCCTTCAAGTACTTGATTGAAGAATGAATCTTGATATCACACTTAATGTGATAAAATAAAAAAAGAAAAAGGAGAAAAAAGTATGAAAAAAGTTTTAGCTTTAATTTTACTTTCATTGTTTGCTTTTTATGGAGCAGCACTCACAAGTCATGTAGATGCTGCAATCGTTTTTTTAGAAGGTGAAGATGGAGGAGGGACTTCCACTGATACAACTGCCCCCGTTATGACTCTTACTGTCAACAAAGACGAATTTTTAATCGGTGAAGAAGATTTTGTCTATCCTACTTGTACAGCTACTGACAACGTAACAGTTGGCGTCTCATGCCATTTCAGCACAAATATGATAAACTTCAATGAACCTGGGATTTATACTTTAAAGGTATATTCATACGATTATGCTGGAAATTATTCGTTTATATATGTTCCAATTACGATGCTTATTAGTGGAACATATTATGATGCAAAATTCTTTGATGATTATGACTTTAGATCGTCATATCTTGGTACAGAGCCTGTAAGAGTTGGCTACGATAATTCTGCAGAGGCTGATTATTGTTCTCTTTTGGGAAACCCATACGAAAAAATAGGGACTGATAACAGAGGAAGATTTATAGCAGAAATTGATTGGGTATTTGGAGATAAAATGTATGACTACATTTCTGGAGACTTCTTCTTTGATTACATCGGAGAATTGTTCAATGCCCATTATCTAATGTATGAAATTTATGATGTATGCGAAAAGAAAGTGTTCTTTGACACATCTATTTATCTAGATAGCAGTTTCGAAGGTGCAGCTTTATGGACAAGAAACGACATTGCAACTGCAGAACCGAAATCAACTGTTTATTCTTCCTATATTTTCCCAATTGGAAGTCTATACCCTGTATATACTACCACTATTTATTATGATTATACTGCAACTGAATTATATATTAGTCATGGCGCTCTAGAGTATACTCAGTATATGATTGATACTTTAGGTTATGTAGAGTTCGCAGATGCACTTGAGCAAGCAATACAAGACCCTGAAAATCAACTGATGTTTAAAGTTGCGATTGGTCTATGTGCACTAATCCTAGTTCCAGAATACGCCCTTGCTCAAACCGCGAAGGTAATTGTCGTTGCTTTTTTAGGAGATGCCTTCCTACAATATTTCAATGTTAAGATATTTGATAATTGGATTGAAAGTTTTTATGATGAAACTTATATTCAAACCACGATTAACCATGCGTTGATGTACAATCATGGATTGAAATTGTCATATACGGTATCAGGAGCATATACATTGCTATTAGGTGCTCCAACTTTCTTGGAAATTACTGAGTGGAATCCAGGAGAAGGCATTGACCGCGTCCTAGATTCAGGTGAATTTGGAACTCTGACTTTCGCCTCAGAAAACACCTTACTTCAGTTATACGGTAATTAAGATTGCTGAGTCATTATGAATAAAGATCAAAGTGTAATGTTCTATAGATTACTAACTTTTCTAGACTTTGTTTTTGTCTCAGTTCTTGTTTACCTTAACGAAAAGAACATTCTTGTGGTTTCAAAACCCATTTTGATTACAATGTTTGTACTTGCACTTATATGCATAATATTTGTTTTCAAAAAGTCGTTCTTATCAAATCTTTTTAATAAGATAATCTACTCGGTTTTGGCTATCTTTTATGTAATTTTAGCTCTCGATTTTCTGGTATTTACATGGACTTCGGCGAATGAATTGTTTATACGATTAAATCAAATTTTATTCGTCTTATTACTATCATCAGTAATTAACGTCAAAAAAGAATAGTTTTACAATTAAAAAAGCTTATACAGATTACTCCGGTATAAGCTTTTTTTGTAATTGAGAATAAAAATCTTATTCATTCACAATAATCTTCAACAAGGCTTTTGCGGCTTCAATCACACCACTGTGTTCTTTTCAAGTGACATCGAGTTTGGTATATAGTTCACCCACAATGATATTTTGATCAAAGAAGGCTTTGAATGTTTATTGCTATAGAATTTCAGTTTAATCTTGCTTTTGAACACATCCAAAAGGATTCGCAAAGAAGGAAGTGACAATTCCAAGTTCTTAATTCATTCCTTTCGCTTATACGAAATGGTTTGATGAGCGCCATCGTAAAACCTCCTTGTGTGAGATTGATGTGTATCATAGCATAAATCGAGAATTATTGAAAGGTGGTAGCATAATTCTATTCAGATTAATCAAGTAATAAAGAGAGTACTATTGACATTGAGATGCACTAGCAATAAAATGAATTTATGAGTGCTTGGTGAACCGTACAACTCATCGAGGATAAGAAAAATGAGCATTAAAAAAAGTCTGATTTTGATAATATTTCTATTATTTCTATTCCCATTAACAGCTTGTGATATGGATTCCAAAACGACAACTACCGCTGCCGTGCAATACCTTGATTGGCCTGATGACTTACTCGCAAAATTCCCTGCATGGCATGAACTGGATGGAATGATTACAGAAATCAACAACCGTTCAGAAGGAACTGAGGCTTATGAGATTAATTATATTATCTCTGCAAAAATCGATGGTGATTATCAAATGGTACTCGATTATATTCTTCGATGTGAAAACGATGGGTATTCTCAAACAGACCAATTACATGAGTGGAGTTCTGCGTATGACGACATTCATACAATCTTAGAAACTGAATGTACTGTTTATGAGGGTTTCTACTGTAATGGACCATGGTTTTCAATCGATATTGGAACCGGCACTTCAGCAATGTATGTTTCAGTTATTTATGCTTGGGGAGACGCTTCTCTTGAAAGCTAAATATTCATAAAGAATACCAATAACCTTGACCTTCACTGTATGCAAACATTTTCATTTTGCAAAAAGATAGACATGTGATATACTATCTCATGTTCGAAAGAAGGTCTTAATTATGTTAGAATACATTGGCTATATTGCCTCCATCATTGTCTTAATCTCTCTCCTAATGAGTTCCATCAAAAAACTCAGATGGATCAATCTCTTCGGGTCAATTACTTTTGCAGTATACGGCTTTTTAATAGGGTCGATTCCGGTAGGGTTATTAAACATCGGAACTTCTCTAATAAACATCTACTACTTAGTAAAAATATTCAATTCAAAGGACTTCTTTACTTTGCTTCCGATATCGACAAGCACACAGTATTTTGAGTACTTCTTGAAGTTTCATCAAAAAGACATCCTTAAATTCTTTCCTGAAGTCAATCTCAAAGTAGAAAACTCTGAAGTCACTTTCTATATTCTAAGAAATACCGTTCCTGCAGGGGTGTTTGTAGGCTCAAAATATAATGACGATACTTTACTAATCAAATTAGACTACGTTGTTCCGATGTATCGAGACTTCAAGATGGGAAAATATGTTTATACAAAACAAAAAGAATTATTTCTATCCAAAGGCTATTCAAAGCTTGTATCATTCTCAGATAATCCTCAACACGAAAAATACTTACTTAAAATGGGATATGTGAAACAGGCAACAAAAAGCGAAAACAATCAATCAATGTATTTGCTAGAACTATAATACAGTCCTCCTCGTGAGGACTTTTTTTATGAATATATGTGATATAAAATGATGAATGAATGAAAATATGACTTGAATAGAAAACACTTTCATTAAATATTCGTTAAAACATCACAATAAAATCGCGTCCTTCAGCGTATAATATACACGAACAAAAGCTTTTTACATTTAAAGGAGAACTATCATGCTACTAAATAGAAGTTTTAAGCCCGATGAAATCGTGATTTATAATTTTAATATCAAAAGCCAGGAACTAGAGTTCTTGTTTCGTGGAAAGAAAATTCCAACGGCTTTTCGGCCATATCCTAAACTTTGGAGATTAAGAGACAAAGAAAGAAAGACAGAAACCATCATCATTTCAGTATAAATTTCAGAGACCCCCTCTCTAAATTTTAAAACACACTTGGAA
>CAZNOO010000010.1:26873-29078 GCA_964574705.1 uncultured Candidatus Izemoplasmatales bacterium | reverse complement strand
GCGGATGAGATTGAAATTGATTTTCAAGAACTAATCGAATCACATCATTCAATCATGCTATTAATTAACCCCGATACTGGAGACATTGTCTATGCCAATCCTGCTGCGATTGCATTTTACGGGTATGAAGACATCCTTTTGTTAAATATCTCAGACATTAATACCATGAGTCAGGAAGAAATCGATTCCGAAATGGCACTTGCAACAGCCGAAGAAAGAAATTATTTTATTTTCACTCATCTACTCGGAGACGGCACATTAAAACAAGTTGAAGTGAGGACCTATCCGGTAGAAATCGGAGGTCAAACCTACCTTTTCTCAATTATCACGGATTTCACGGAGACTGCAGAACATCTCCAAAGAGATAGTCTTTATAAAACACTGATTCTTCTTTTGCTTGGAATTATAATCATTGTTATGTCAATACATGTCATCGTCAGAAATCGCAATCATAGAAGACTCATTATCGAAAAGAACTCCATCGACAATATACTGGAAGCGACACATGCAGGTTCCTGGAAATGGAACATTTCTGAAAAATGGATCAAAATAGATGACAGATGCAAAGAAATTCTTGGTTATTCTAAGAATGAACTTCCTCTGATGAATATCAAGGAAGTCTATCCATTGATTCACCCTGAGGATTTGAAAAAGACTTTTAGAGTCATTAAACATCTTTACCGTAAAGAAATCGAATACGCTACCATCGAACAAAGAATGTTACACAAGAACGGCTCCTGGATTTGGATTCAAGTTAGGGGAAAAATCGTTTCTTGGGATGAAACGAGAACGCCTATGGTCATGGCGGGGATTTTCAGTGATGTGACTCAACAAAAAGAATATGAAGAAAAAATCAATTTGTTTTTTGATCAATCGCTCAGCGGATTCTTCTTCATGATGCTTGACGAACCGATTGTTTGGAATGACTCCATTGATAAAAGTAAAGCTCTGGAATATGTTTTCAGCCATCAAAGAATTACGAAAGTAAACAGTGCTTATTTAGAACAATATGGATACACATTAGAAGACGCTCTTAACAAAACTCCAAAAGACGCATTCATTCATGACTTGGAATATGGAAAAGACTTGTGGAAGCAATTGTTTGATAAAGGGAACCTTCATATAAGAACCGATGAAAGAAGGAAAGACGGATCTCAGATTTGGGTTGAAGGAGATTACATATGCATGTATGATTCTTCAGGCAGAATCATCGGTCACTTCGGAAACCAAATGGACATCACTGAAAGTGTATTCCGCGAAAATGACATTCAGTTTCTCGCAGAACATGATTTTCTTACTGACTTGCACAATCGAAGCTATTTCTTTAAAACATTAGAAAAATACATTAAAGAACTTCGTTTCCCGATTGGAATCATGATGTTTGATGTCAATGGTCTTAAAATAGTGAATGATGCCTATGGACATGATATGGGCGACCTTCTTCTCATCAAAGTTGCTTCAATGCTGAACTCCATCAAATCCTACGACACTGTCATCTCTCGCATCGGTGGAGATGAATTCGGAGCGATATTTCCAAATACTACCTTCGACGAAATGGTTCGAATTTCGAATGTCATCAAAGAAGACAAAGACAGTTTAGTGATTGAAGGCATTCATTTCACACTATCGACCGGTTTCGAACTGATGAGAGATGAACACCATAATCTAAAAGATGTGATGAAGATTGCTGAAAACTATATGTACAGGAATAAACTGTATGAAGGAATGAGCGTCAGAAATCATGCAATTAAAGCCATTCTTTCTACGCTAACAGATAAATTTAAAATTGAGAAGGAACATAGTGAGAACGTCAGTGCAATCTGCGCTAAAATAGGAAAAGCTTTGAAGTTAAGACAAGACGCAGTCTATCAACTTGAACTAGCGGGGATGTTTCATGACATTGGTAAGATTTCAATTCCGGACTTCATTCTTTCAAAACCAGGCAAATTAACGCCTGAAGAAGTTGAAACCATGCAGACACATACGGAAATCGGATATCAAATCCTAAGAGCGGCTGATGAGTATTCTCATCTAGCAGAATATGCCCTCTATCATCATGAACGTTTTGATGGCACTGGATATCCAAGAAAAATCGCAGGCAAGAAAATACCCATGTTTGCGAGAATCATTGCCGTCGCAGAATCTTATGAGGCCATGACGTCGGATAGACCTTACAGAAAAGCAATGTCCGTCGATTACGCAATT
>CAZNOO010000010.1:0-26773 GCA_964574705.1 uncultured Candidatus Izemoplasmatales bacterium | reverse complement strand
GTGTTGAGGTTTGTTAATGACAAGCCAAGGATAATTGCAGTATTGTTAGATAATAATACATATCTGAAATCTGCATTTTCTCCAAATTCTTGAGTTCCCCATACAACAGTGCATTCATAAGAATTCCAATCTGGATCCCATCCTGCAGGCAAACTATCTGCTTCAACAAATATCACGAGTTCCCAACAAGCATTAAATGCATCTGCGCCAATGCTGGTGACACTACTCGGTATGAATATATAATCTAGTACACCTTTTCCTACAAAGGCTGAATTACCTATTGTTGTTAACTGACTGCCACTTTCAAAGTTGATATACTTCATATTTGTAGCGTTATAAAACGCACTATCTCCAATCGAGACTACAGAATTGGGTATCGTAATTCCTTTTAACTGATTAGCACCATTAAAAGCAAGTTCACCAATGGACAGCAATTGGCTATTGGCTTCAAAAGTGATAGTTTCCAACATTCCAAATTCGTAAAATGTTGCATATTCAATATTTAACAAACTGTTTGGAATCGTTAAGTCCGTCAAATAAATAATGTTTCTAAAAGCATCGCTCGAGATGGCTTCGATTCCACTTGGTATTGAATAACTCGTATCCGACTTACTGGAAGGATAATGTAATAATGTCGTCATATCCTTATCGAATAATACGCCATCTACTGAAGCAAAGAACTGATTTCCTTCTTCAACACCTATGCTTACTAAAGAATTAGTATAGGTAAAGAATTGATCCCCAATCATAGTCACACTTGCGGGAATTATAATACTTATTAGACTAGCACAATTTCTGAATACAAATGCATTTAAAATTCCAAGTTGAATTCCCGTTTCAAAATAGACCCTCTCTAAATTGGCACAACCCTCAAAAGCACCGGATGCAATCGAGACTACGCTGGAAGGAATCATTATGCTCGTCAGTCCCGTGCAATCCAAGAATGCGTAAGTGTCAATGCTCTTCAAATTCGATGGAAGAATGATACTGGTTAAATTCGGGCAATAATTGAATGCCATATACCCAATGTCAGTTACACTTTCAGGGATAATGACGCTTGTGATGCTCGTTGCGCTAAATGCTGAGGCACCAATGATTGTGACCAATATTCCTTCATGTCTCATAGGTATGATAATGTCCCCATCACTCTGTGCACTGCCTATTGTTACACTGTAACTATCTTCTATTAATGTAAACGACAATCCGGCAGTTCCCCATGCAGCATACAATGTAATGTCTTCTGCTGGAATTGTACTAAATTCATAATAATCCGTTAATTCGGAGTTTTCGTACCATCCTGCAAATTCAAATCCAGATTTTGTTGGAGCGTCAGGTGCGACGACGACAGATGCATAATCTTGATTGATGGATGATACTGAACTTCCGCCATTCGGGTCAAATGAAATCGTATACTGATTAATGGTCCATTTGCCATATAATGTGATATCTTCCGCTGGCATTGTTGTAAATGTGTAAGTCGTTGTGAGTCCTGTATCACTATACCAGCCATTAAATGAATAACCCGTCAATAAAGGACTTGTTGGTGCGACGACTGAAGAATTGAAATCTTGTGTCAGCGACGATACTATACTGCCTCCGTTTGAATCAAATGAAATTGTGTATTGATTTATTGTATAGGTCGCTCTAATCGTGATATCCATCGCAGGCATTGTCAAACCTAGTGTAGTATCCCAACTATCGAATGTATATCCGATTCTTACAGGATTACTAGGGAGTACATGTCCGCTAATATCAGCACCGTAACTATAAACCGTATTTTGAATAACAGTACTATCGTAGTCTTGGAACGTGATACTGTACATATTAATCGTCCATTTCGCATAAATAGTGATATTTTCTGCAGGCGTTGTTGTAAAAGTGTATGCTGATGAAAATACTGCATCTGAATACCACCCCTCAAAAGTATATCCTGTCTTTGTCGTTACTGGAGTAGAGATTGCTGAACCATAATCTTGAGTGATTGCAGTTACTGCACTTCCACCGTCCACATTAAGCGTAATCGTATATTGATTAATCGTCCATTTAGAGTAAATTGTGATGTCCTCTGCTGGCATGGTTGTGAATGTATAAGCCGTCGTCAATGCGATGTCTGAATACCATCCGCCAAAGGTATAACCCGTTTTTGTTGGACTCGATGGGGAAGATACGATTGTATTATAATCTTGAGTGATTGCGGTTACTGCGCTTCCACCGTCCACGTTAAATATGATCGTGTATTGATTAATCGTCCATTTGGCATAGATTGTAATATTTTCCGCAGGCATCGTTGTGAATGTATAAGCCGTCGTCAATGCGATGTCTGAATACCATCCGCCAAAGGTATACCCGGTCTTTTCAGTTACTGGAGTGGTAATGGCTGTGCCAAAATCATCAAGAATGGATGACGATCCACTTCCACCGTCAAGAACTAAAGTGATGGTATAAGGATTCACAAGCCATTTGGCATAAAGTGTAATATCTAAAGCAGGCATCGTTGTAAAGGTATAAGCAGTCGTTAATCCTGAATCACTATACCAACCACCGAAAGTATAACCCGTTCTTGTAGGGCTCGTTGGTGCGGTCACAGCTGTATTGAAATCTTGATTCAATGAAGTTACCGAAGTTCCTTCGTTACTATTGAAGGAAATCGTATAATCATTGATTGTCCATTTCGCATAGACTGTCTTGTCTTCTGCCGGCATCGTTGTGAATGTATAAGCTGTCGTCAATGCGACATCTGAATACCATCCACTAAAGGTATATCCCGTTTTTGTAGGACTTGTTGGTGCAGTTACACTCGATCCAAAATCTTCTTCTATCGGGGAAATTGCACTTCCTCCATTAACGTTAAATGTAATGGTGTATTGATTCGTTGTCCATTTTGCATAAACCGTAATGTTTCCCGAGGGAATGGTCGTGAAAGTATAGGCAGTCTGCAACGTTGAATTAGAATACCATCCACCAAACGTATAACCTGTTTTTGTGGGATTTGTAGGTGCTGTTACACTCGCTCCGAAATCGTCTTCAATCGCTGTTACAGCACTGCCTCCATCGACACTAAATGTAATGATGTACTGATTGACAGTCCATTTGGCATAAACTGTAAAACTCTCAATCTCAGGTGAATCAATCAATGAATTTTCAACAAACAATTCATTATAGGTTGTATCGTCTAAATACCATCCATCAAAGGTATACCCAACTTTTGTTGGATCCGCAGGTATGATGACCTCTGATTTTCCATCTGTGGTAATAGACTGGACTGCACTTCCTCCATTGGTGTCAAAAGTAATCGTCAAACTCAATGTCGTACCGCATGCCATAAAAACTAAACTCATTGTAATAATAAGTGCCGCAAATAAAATTCGTTTCATAGTGTTCTCCTTGTTTTATATATATTTTAATTCATTAACATTCTAATAAAATTAGACGCAGTATTCTTTCGTTGGATGTGTATTAATTTTCAATCCATTTTGCATATAAAATGATGTTTTCAGCAGGCATCAATGTATCTGTAAATTCAATACCGAGTAGTTGATCAAGATACCATCCAACAAATGAATATCCTTCTTTTGTTGGGATGTATGTCAAAGGGTCCTGATAGCCATGAGATTCCATTAAAAGAATATCTGATGGACCAGTGCTGAAAGCGTACTCAACTCTTGTTGGAGTTAGTTTTGTCGCAGTAGTTCCATCTCCATGTTGCCCATAGTTCGATAGACCCCAAAGAGTAATGGTGCCAAGTTCAGTGATTACAAAGGTGTGATTGCCTCCCATGATAATGTCTATTATAGAATCTCCAGAATCGATATTGAGTCTTGAGTCCATTAATACTGGAGTCGATTGGTTCGTGGTGGTTCCATCTCCTAGCTGTCCTGATGTATTTCTTCCCCAAGTGAAGACTCTGCCCAGTGAAGTGATGATAATGCTTTGATGTCCCCCAGCAAAGATCCGTTCAACAACTTCTCCTTCGAGTAATCCAAGCCTTGAAGTGACATTGTATGGAAGGGTTCTATAAGACGTTGTACCATCTCCTAATTGGCATAAGTCATTACGACCCCAGACAAAGATTCTTCCTGCTGACGTAAGTGCAATCGTATGAGACCAACTGGCTTCGACTTCAACGATGATTTCATCAGCAATCAAACTAAAATGTGTTGTGATGTCTGTGGGCACCAACCTGGTTGTTGTTGTTCCATCTCCAAGTTGTCCACTGGAATTGGTTCCCCAGGTGAAGACTCTGCCTGTTGATGTGAGAGCTACGCTATGATAATCGGACACTTCAACATCGATAACTGTTTCTTCGCCAATTAATCCAAACCTTGAGGTAATGTCTAAAGGCGTTGTTTGATTGATAGTGGTATCATTTCCGATATTTCCCCATATATTGCTTCCCCAAGCAAAAACGCGACCATCCGAAGAAAGGGCCAAATTGTGACTCCAATTTGAGACAATAAATATAATAGTCTCATCAATAGATAAATTAAACTGAGAAGTGATGTCTAAAGGTACTGAACTATTTATTACAGTATTGTTACCCAACTGCCCTGAAGTATTGAGTCCCCAGGCAAAAATACGATTATCTGAAGTGATTGCAAAACTATGAAATGCTCCTGCAATGATTTGAATGATGGTTTCGCCCTCATTCAAATCAAATTGAGAAGTGATTTCAACCGGTGAAATTTGACTATTAGTTGTTCCATCACCTAATTCGCCATAATCATTTCTTCCCCAAGCGAATATTTGATTGCTACTGGTTATGGAAAAGGCATGATATCCCCCTGTAAAAATGATAGGTTGCGGTCCAGACACTTCAGCGTATGTTACTGTATACTGAATGACTATCCATTTTGCATAAAGAGTTATGCTTTCTTGAGGCATTGTCGTAAAGACGTATTCAGTTGTCCATAGAGTATCTGTAAACCATCCGTCGAAAATATAATCTTCTTTTGTAGGATTTGTGGGTTCATTAACTGCGCTACCATAAACTTGTGTGATTGATAATACTTCAGTGCCACCTGTGGAATCAAATGAAATCGTATATTGATTCAACGAATACTCTGCAACGATGACAATATTATTACCTGGCATCGTTGAGGGCACCGATTCGCTCCAGCCTATGAATGTGTACCCATCTCTCGAAGGTGCTAAAGGCAATACGTGTAGACTTATGTCAGTTCCATACAGATAGTTAGTCGATTGCAAAATCGTTCCATCATAGTCTTCAAACAAGAGAGTATATTCACAGATTGACCACAAAGCATATAGATAGATATCTTCTGCAAAGCCTGCTTCTATGACCGTGATTGGATTTCCATCATAATCAGGGTTATCAAACCAACCTGTAAAATCATACCCAGTCTTACTTGGGTCCAGGAGAATGAGAGGCAATGTCCCCTCATTATACTGATCTTGATTACCTTCAGCATTTATTCCGCCATCCAGAAAATATGAAATCTCATATGACACAAGTATCCATCTTCCGTATAGAACCAAGCCATCTTTTGGCATTGTCGTAAACACATATGTTTGAGTCAATGCTGGGTCAAGGTACCATCCATCAAAGACATATCCTGAATTGATTGGTTCATAAGGAGTGATGGACTCACCAATCAATATGAATTCCTGATAAATTAGAACGTTACCTTCTGGCAAAAGTGTCTCAGTGGGATTCACTCTTAGGTTGAAACTGCCATCACCTAATTGGCCATAACTATTGTCTCCCCAAATTATAATCCTACCAAACGATGTGACAGCTAGCGAATGGGTTCTGCTCGCTGGGACACTCAAAATAACCTCACCATCTTCCAAATCGAAATTGGCTGTAATGTCGGTTGGCACGTTTTTGCTTTGGCTGGTTCCATCACCCATTTCCCCAGAGTAGTTATATCCCCAAGCAAAGACTCGGTGGAAGGAAGTCACCGCAAAAGAAGTCATGTATCCTGCTTCGATATCCACAATGATTTCATCGGGAAGCAAATCAACAAACGAAACCTCAATCGGAGAATTTTGACTGATTGTGTTTCCAATACCTAGCTGACCGTATATATTATTTCCCATACCGAAAACTCGGCCTTGAGACGTTAGTGCGAGCGTGTTGAAATATCCTCCCGATAGCTTAATAATAACTTCATCTTCCTCTAAATCAAATTGTAAGGTAATATCGGTTGGAACCAATCTATTCGTGTATGATTCATCACCAAGTTCACCATAATTATTGCTACCCCATGCATAGACTTTTCCAGTCGAACTTATGGCCAAACTATGATTTCCACCTGCAATAATCTGAATAATCTTTTCTTCTCCTGAAAGAGAGAACCCGCTAGTAATCTCGATCGGTGAGGCATAGAAATCGTTGGTTCCATTTCCCAACTGACCGTATGAATTTGACCCAAAAGTGAAAACGCGGCCTTTAGCAGATAAGGCGATACTATGATATTCTCCTGCTGCAACCATGATGATTCGATCATCATCATCCAACAGGAATTGTCCTGTGATTTCAGATATGGAAGGAATCGTACTCATCGTTCCATTTCCTATTTGGCCTCCATCATTAATTCCCCACGCAAATACTCTTCCACTTTCGGTAACAGCTATCGTATGCAAATAAAAGGAAGAAATTCCGATGATTTTATCATTATCAGTCAAATGAAAGAATCCAGTTGTTTCAATTGGAAGAGATTTCCAATTAAAAGTGTCATCGCCTAATTCTCCATACGCATTAGCTCCAAAGGCGTAAATTTGTCCACTTTCCGTGACAATAATTGAATATACCCAGCCAACGGTTCCAGTAATAGCTACATTTCCAGGAATGTAGTAAGATATTGTCGCAATATTAAAAATCCATTTTGCGTATAAGGTAATATTTACGGTTGGCATCGTTGTAAAAGTGTATGCCATTGTCAGTTCTGCATCTACAAACCATCCATCGAAGATAAAGTTTTCTTTTGTAGGGTTCATAGGTTCATAAGCAACAGATCCAATCGTTTGTCTAATTGCTGAAACTTCAGTTCCGCCATTTGAATTAAATGAAATCGTTGATTTACTCGTATCAACATATCCCCACACAACCGGAATATCCCAAAAGAAATTCCATCCGCTTGGTCTGGTCTCTGGTTCGGCATAAATGGTTATGACAGTACAGCCGGCAAATGCGTTTTCACCAACACTAACGACACTCATAGGGATTATGATGCTTGGAAGGCTGTTACAGTGATAGAAAGAATAATTGCCGATGTTTTCTAAAGTTGATGGTAGGATTACACTGATCAAACTATGGCAATAGTAGAATGCAGTAGGTTCAATACTGATGACGCCATTTGAAATCGTTATGCTCGTTAAATGACTGGCGTAGGAGAATGCGGCTAGCCCTATCGTTGTTACTCCATTTGGAACGTCATAGTTTGAATCAAGTTTTCCAGCAGGATAAATGATAATCAAAGTCTTTTGTTTGTCAAATAATACTCCATTTTCTGAAGAATAGTTTTGATTTTCATCTTCTACGGTTATGGTCTCTAAACTCGTACATTCCGTGAAAACATAGTCTCCTATTGAAGTAAGACTTGCTGGAATTGTAATGTTCACCAAATTAGTACAATTGTAGAAAGCTCCTTCTCCAATGCTTGTTACACTCGAGCCGATTGTAACACTGGATAAACTGTGACACATTTGAAAAACGTATCTCCCAATGCTCGTTACACTTGAAGGAATGGTTATACTGGCTAAACTAGTACATTCTGTAAACGCATTATTACCAATAGTCAATACACTTGAAGGAATAGAGATATCGACTAAAGCATGACAACACCAAAATGCTAAATTCCCAATACTTGTAACACCAAAAGGAATTGTAAAGTAAGTTAATCCCTCACAAAATAAAAATGCATAATCAGCAATACTGGTCAAATTAGAGGGTAGTGTGATACTCGTTAAATTATAGCAAAAGCTAAAAGCACCAAATGGAAGAGCAACCATATCCGTCAAAACAACTGTTGTTAATGAAGTCGGAAGATAATAGGAAATGATATTATCATAATCTGTGCTAAACTCTTGAGTAGCCTCCGTTCCTCCTAAATAACTATTTGTTCCAAATATATAGCCAAATACAGCGCTCGCTCCGAGTGAATCTCTACTTTCTCCAACAAAAGGAAGTGTCATAGAAACAAGTCCGCTGCAACCTCTAAACGCGCCTTCACCGATAATGTTTACGCTGTTGGGAATCGTTAAGTTGATAAGACTTGTGCAGAAAGAAAATGCTTCAAAACCAATTTCTACGATGCTATCAGGAATTGTAACGCTTGTTATGCTTGTGCAATTTTCAAACGCAGACATTCCAATTTGCGTCACTGCTATTCCTAAATAGGTTGAAGGAATAATGACATCCGTTGCAGTACCAAAGTAGCCAGAAAGCTCATAGGTCTCATCATCCAATAGAACAAAGTTAAACCCAAGATTCCACTTTGCATACACAGTAATGTCTTCTGCTGGCATAGATGAGAATGAATAGACAGTATTATATGAAGAGTCTAGAAACCAGCCTTCAAAAGTAAATCCACTTTTGGATGGAGAAACCGGTTCAGAAATACTAGATCCGTAATCTTGCGTAATATCATTTATGGAGCTGCCTTCATCTGTTTCGAAGGAAATCGAATATTGATTGATCGAATAAAGCGCAGTTAAAATGATATTATCTGCTGGCATTGTCGAAGGGATGTCGTCATCCCAATCAATAAATGTATACCCTAGTCTAGTAGGAACTGCTGGAACCACATGATTACTGATATCTTCAGCATAATCATATTCTGTCATTTGCAACAAAGTTCCATCATAGTCTCTAAATTCTAGCATGTATTGATTGACTGTCCATTTAGCATAAATCGTTATATCATCACTTGGTATTGTCGTAAATTCATAGACCGTCGTAAATGAAATGTCTGAGTACCATTCATCAAATGAATACCCTTCTCTTATGGGTTCTGTGGGTTCAAGCACAGCAGATCCAACTAGTTGAGTGATGTCCGAAACTGTCGAACCTCCATTTTCTTCAAAATAGATGGTTTTTGAAAGTGTGACAGTTGTAGTAGACGTCGTCACTGGAGAAGTTGTGGAGACTGAAGTGGTCTTTAAAGTCGTCTGAGTTGTTGAAATCGTTGTCTCAGAGGTCGTTGTTCCCTCTATAGTGTTTGTAGTGGAAGTTTTGGTTGAAAAAAAATCACATCCGACAGAAAAAATAATCAAAAAAAACATCAGCAAGAAAATCCGTACTCTTTTAATCACAAAATTTACCCCCATGTGATGAGATGTCTCTTACAAAACAAAAAAAAGCGGTTATAAAAACCCCTTCAAGTAAATTTGCGTCCGGCACATAAAAATTTAACACGCATATAAAATTATAAACTCTAAATAATTCGTCTCATAATACTGCTCTGGAGTATATAGAGGCAAAGAAAAGACCTAATAAACATCAATATATAGAATAATTCAGTTGTTTGCTATATATATATTAATATGTCAACATTTACATCCTAGCATAGAACATCCCTTTTTGCAATTCAGTTTTGAAAAATAAACAGATGTAAATTTTTAAATGTTTTCACAAAAAAAAGACAACCTGAATTTAACAAGTTGTCTTCGACTACTACTCGTATTATGATCCCGAGATGACGGATTCAATCATTGTATTGATGGCGTCAATAGCGTCTGGGTCAAGCGCGGTCATTGGAATATAGGTTCCTGCTCTATCTTTATTGTAATAAGTCAAGTTTGCGGTTGCCCATGCTTGTCTCCAAGGATCATCGCTTGTAACGTTTGAAACGATGATGTCATAAGCTTCTTCAAGTCCAGTTGCGTATCCAACCACTTCACTGTTTAATGCAACCACATCTGGGTCTAACAAGAAGTTGATGAACTGATGAGCACCTTCAATGTTTGAAGCTGTGTACGGAATAACCATGTTGTCAAGGAACACAAGCGCTGTTTCAGGAATATAGATGTTGAATTCTGCTTGAACTTCAGCTAAAGTCTTTCCTTCATCCAATTGGATGTATAAACGGTCAAGATAATCTCCTGTATAGACAAACGCCATGTCGAGGTTATCAGACTCAACGTTTCTTTTTAGAGTGTCATCTCCCCATTCTTCGAAATTCGCAGCGCGAATGACATCTTCTGCTTGGGTAAGCAAAGAAGCACTGTAGTCATTTGGATTTTCTCCAAGATAGGTTAGGGCTGCAGCGTAAGCAAATTGTGCGACGTCATACATTCCTCTTCTAGCGGTAGGGAAATACGTTGTTGCGTCAAAATAAGTCGCCCATCCGTTTGCTTCCAAAGAAGCTTCCAATCCAGTAACGCGGTTATTGTAGATGATTCCAAATGTTCCCCAGAAATAAGGAACAGCATATTCGGTAAAATCAACAGTTTCGCCTGTTCTAGCAAGCGTAGTTGCGGTCATGGATGCATAGATTTGATCAACACCTGCCATATAGGTTACATTATCCCTATTGGGTAGTAAATCATAATCTAGTGGCAACAACATGTCTTCTTCAACCATTTTTTCGACCATGTAATCCGATGGGATTACAATGTCGTAAGCCGTTGTTTTACTTTTGATTTTTGAATAGAAAAGCTCATTGGAGTCTGCAACGTCGATGACGACATTGTAGCCTGTTGCTTCTTCGAACTGAGCAACGACTTCATCATTGATGTATTCGCCCCAGTTTAAGATTCTAAGCTTTGGAGCTGTGTTGCATCCTGCAAGCGTAACGCCAAGGATTGCAATGAATGTTAACAAGATTACTTTTTTCATTTAATTTCACTCTTTTTACCTTTCTTTTGTCTTTGTAAGAACTGATATACCATCAAACCGATCAGTGTGAAAAGAGTGAGCAATGTTGAGAAAGCGTACACTGAAGGCGTTAGGTTTCTTCTGCCGATAACGGCGTAAATCCAGATGGAGAGGTTGTCAAAACCGCCTCCGGTGTTGAAATAACTGATGACGAAGTCGTCAATTGACATCGTTAGTGCTAGAAGCATTCCGGAGAAGATTCCGGCTTTAATTGCAGGAATGACAACCTTGATTAATGCTTTGTAAGGTCTGACTCCAAGGTCTAAAGCTGCGTCCATCAAGTTTGGGTCTGTTTCTTTTAGTTTTGGCATGACAGATAGAATCACATAAGGAATCGTGAAGAACAGATGTGCCATGACTAAAGTAAATAGACCAAAGATATTGGGAAACAGTGGCATCAACAACCTAAACATCAGCATCAAACTAAATCCAGTGACGATATCGGCATTTAGGATTGGAACGTTGTTAAGAAGCATTAACCCTTGACGTTTCTTCTTTGTCAAAGAATACATACCGACTGCGAAGAACGTGCCCATGAACGTAGCGAGTATTGTCGCAATCGAAGATACTAAGAACGTATTCCTGATTGCTCTCATCAAGTCTTCTTCTTGGAAGATGTTTGGGTACCAGGTGAAAGACACTGTTGAAAATGATGACGATATCCGACTTGCATTGATGGACTGAATCGCAATCACGATAATAGACAAGTAAAGCATAAACAAGATTGAGAAGAACAATACTTTCTTTAAAACATTGATGACTGGCGTGATTTTAGAATAATCTTTATATCCATACTCCTGTAGCGTCGCTACGGGATAAGAATTTGTTTTGTCTGTCATAGTAAGGTCTCTCCTTCCTTATCAAACCGGGTCATCAACATAATAGACCCTAGAATGAAAATGAGGAGAATGACCGCAAGAAGCGCACCACTGTTGTAATTCGTGTAGATGAACTTTGTGTCAATGATGTTTCCAATGAAGATGATTCTTCCCTTGGATAGAATCTTCGGGATCGCAAACCCTGCCATCGTAGGCAAGAATACAAGGATGGATCCTGTTACGACACCTCTAAAGGAGAGCGGGAACACGACTTTCCAAAAACTTTGCATAGGCGTTAATCCTAAATCTAGAGAAGCTTCTTCAAGTGCATAATCGATTTTTTCCAAAGCGGTATAGATTGGAAGAATCATAAACGGCATGTAAGTGAACACAAGACCGATTAAGACCGCTGCAGGCGTACCTGCGATGTTTCCAAACAACGAAAATCCCATGATGCTTTTTAAGATATTGTTTTCTGAGAAAATATTGAGTAAGGCTTCTGTTCTCAAAATCAAATTCGACCACATCGGTAAAATAACGATGGTTAAGACAATGAATTTGTTTTTGATTCTCAGCCTGAAAATCTGATAAGCCAAGAAATAACCTAATACAAAAGAAATGATAGTCGTTGAAGCGGCATACATCAAACTATTTCGAAAGGCAATCAGTGTTGGCCGTTGAGTCAAGAGTACCCAGTGTTCCATTGTAAATTGAAGTTCCGACAATGAGACCGTTGAATTCAGATTGGTAACGCTGATAACCACCATCGCAACTAAAGGGATAAATACTAGAAGGGAGAGCCAAACCTGGTAAGGAATGGCTAAAATCTTAAACGACTTCCCCATCAGGCTCCACCTTCATTATATGGATTTCATAAGGGTCGACCGTCAAACCGATCGGCTCACCCACTTCATAAGTTTCATAGGTATTCACCATGATTGACACATCGCCGATTTTGATGTCAAGTTCATTATGAACACCTTTAAAAAGACTAAAGGTTACAATGCCTTGTAGTTTTGCTTTCTCTAAGTCGACGACATCAAAGTCCTCTGGACGAATGACAACATCTACTTTTTCGCCTTCTTCAAAAGTATACCCTGTGCATTTGAAATCAACACCCATAAAATTGACAAGATCTTTAGAAAGATAGGTTCCAGGAAAAATATTGGTTTCTCCGATAAAGTTCGCAACGTAACGGTTCACTGGTTCGTTGTATACACTCTTTGGCGTTCCTAGTTGTTGAATGACGCCTTCTTTCATGACAACGATACGGTCAGACATGGTCATTGCTTCTTCTTGGTCGTGGGTGACAAAGATGAATGTGATTCCCAGTTTCCGTTGCATTTCTTTTAACTCATATTGCATGTTTTGACGAAGTTTAAGATCAAGTGCAGCAAGTGGTTCATCAAGCAACAGAATTTGCGGTTTGTTCACAAGAGCTCTTGCCAAAGCAACACGTTGTTGCTGGCCACCAGATATTTGATCTACTTTTCTGTTTTCGAATCCTTTTAGTTTAACAAGCGCAAGTGCTTCTCTAACAGAACTGTCAATCAAACTATTTAGTAATTTATGATGAGTCTTCTTAGAATTTTTGACATTTTCGGATTTATCTTCTGTCACTCCGAAAAAATGTGATAAATATTCATAGGAACGGTTTCTCAAACCGAATGCGATGTTTTCAAAAACGTTTAAATGCGGGAATAATGCATAGCGTTGAAAAACGGTATGAATGGGTCTTGCATAAGGTGGAAGGTCATTAAAGACTTTACCATTGATGATGATTTGACCTTCATCAGGTTGAACGAATCCGCCAATCATTCTCAAAGTCGTCGTCTTCCCACAACCGGAAGGACCGAGAAGAGTAACGAATTCATTTTCATAAATCGTTAGATTAAGATGGTCAACTACGTTTTCGCCATCATAGGTTTTTGTCACATCAACAAGCTCAATTAAAGCCTTTTTATCCATCTTGGTTCTCCTTTGTTTTTTATTCGTTTCACAAGGTTTAATTATAGACTTTTTTTTGACAATTTCAAGCATTTTATAGACTTTTTTTTGAATATTAGCAAAAACTTAAAAGCACAACAAGTGCAACAAGCGTATAATCCGCATTTTGTAGCGGTTTATTCAGTTTTTATTATGCTTCGGTTTTGATAGAAAAGCAAACCATAATTCATCAGTTTTTAAGCGAAAATAACGACCTCAAAAACCATTACATAATTCGCAAGCGTTTTCTTACAATCACTTCAATAAATATTAATTTGGTTCATTAATGAAATTTTAAAATCAAAACTAAATTATTCTTTAACTTATCAAATTTCATTTGAATTATTATTGACATATGTCAGAAATAAAGGTATACTTAAGATGAACTAAAATGTAGAGGAGGTGTGTGAAATGCCTGGCAACAATCATACAGGGCCACAAAGCGCTGGACCGATGTCTGGAAGAGGCCTAGGAGAATGCGGTAAAGGCCGCATGGCAAATGAAACAACTCGTAGACATCAATATTATAACATGCGTCACGGAACTGAAAATAATCTTCTCGAAGAAAAGAAAATCTTAGAAGAACGTTTATCTGTCATCAACGATACATTAAAAAAGAAGGAACAATAATTATGGCTAGACCTATGAAACATCGATCCATTTGTGAAATACCGCAACAATCCGAGTTTGGTCCTATTCTTCAAAACGGAGAAACGAAAGACAACGAAGTCATCACTTTACATTTAGACGAATACGAAACCATTCGTCTTATCGATATGGAAAGAATGACTCAAGAAGAATGTGCATCGCAAATGGGCGTCGCAAGGACGACCATTCAAGGAATCTATGAATCAGCAAGAGAAAAAATAGCCATTGCAATCGTCGAAGGAAAACGTTTGGTGATTGCTGGCGGAAATTATCGCATCTGTATGCGTAGTAATAGTGAATGCAACAAGTTCCACTGCCGTAAAAACGGGTTGGGTGAAGGACTTGGTCGCAAGAAAAGAGGAGAATCATGTTAATCGCAATCCCGGTTGTCTCAGGCAACTACCCCACAGAAATCAATACCCACCTAGGAAGAACTCCATTCTTCTTGCTCTACAATACAGCAGATCACTCATCAAAGTTTCTGTCAAATGTTGCAAGACATGATTCTGGTGGTGTTGGAATCAAAGCTTCACAACTATTGCTAGACCTAAAAGTAGATGCTTTAATCGCTCCAAGAGCGGGCACAAAAGCACTAGCCGTTTTTGACGACGCTGGTTTGAAAGTTTATCAAGCAATAGGATTTAACGTTGAAGAAAATCTTCTTCTATTTGACAAAAACGCATTGACACTTCTTTCTGAAGGTTGTGCGGGACATCACCATGAATAAAACCCCCGTCCGCATTGCTGTCTTAAGTGGCAAAGGCGGGGCTGGGAAGACATTTGTGTCGACAAATCTTGCTTTTGTAGCTGAAAACTCCACTTACATCGATTGCGATGTAGAGGAGCCTAACGGCGCTCTGTTTTTTAGTTTATCCGATAAAAAAACCGTTCCTGTTACAGTCAAGATTCCAAAAATAGACCCTATGAAATGCACTGGCTGTCGTCAATGCGTTTCTTTTTGTCAATTTAGCGCACTTGCCTTTATTAATAAGCAAGTTAAAGTATTTGAAGAAGTCTGCCACTCTTGTGGGGGATGCAGTTTGGTATGCCCGGAACAAGCCATTAGTGAGAAAAATAAGGTTATCGGATGGATTGAGGAAGGTTACGATGAAGTGCTCCACCTCCTGACCGGCAAACTGAATATCGGTGAAGAATCAGGTGTTCCAATCATTAAAGACCTCATTAACTATCCGAGACCAAACACGGATATTGATATCATTGACTGTCCTCCCGGAACCTCATGTTCTGTGATTGAAAGCATTTCTTCTGCTGACTACTGCGTTTTGGTCGGCGAAGAAACATTATACAGTCTAGAAAACTTAAAAATGGTTGTCGAACTCCTAGAACAGATGAATATTCCATTTGGAGTATTAATCAATAAATCGATGAGTGATGACAATCAACTTGTCCGCTACTGCATTGAGAAAAGTATCACAATCCTTGGCCGATTTCCATACAAGACAGAATATCAAAAAATCACTTCCAGAGGAGAACTACTCTCAAAACATATAAGCGAAGTTCATGCGCAATTTGAGCGATTACTTCAAACAATTCAGGAGGTGCTAATATGAAACAACTTCTGATTTTATCTGGGAAAGGTGGAACTGGAAAGACAACTGTCACCACTTGTCTGATACATATCAGTCAAGTCAATAAATATGCGGACTGTGATGTAGACGCCCCAAACTTACATCTATCGATGAAAGAGGTTCCGTTGGTTAAAACCGTTGCCGTCAACGGACTTCCTAAAGCAATGATTCACGTTGATAAATGTATCGACTGCGGATTATGTAAAAAGCATTGCCGATTTGACGCTATCTATATCAGCGAGAAAGGTTTTACAGTTGATCCGATGCTTTGTGAGGGCTGTGCAGTCTGTACTCTAGTCTGTACGGTTGATGCTATTACGATGGAAAAAAACACAAACGGCCTTCTTAAAAATTATGAAGATAAAAAAACATTTTTCACAACTGCAAGTTTAACCGTGGGGAGTGGAAATTCTGGCCTACTCGTCAGTGAAGTTAAAAACCAGTTGAAAACAAGTAATGTCTTATCTGATTTTGAAATCATTGATGGTTCCCCAGGAATTGGTTGCCCCGTCATTTCCTCGATTACAGGCGTCGATCTTGTGCTTATTGTTTCCGAGCCTTCAATCTCAGGAATATCCGATATGATAAGAGTGCTCGAAATTGCAAAGAGAATGCATGTACAAGCTACTGTCTGTGTCAATAAGTATGACATCAACACAGAATTAACGAATAGAATCATTTCAATATGTGAAGAAAGACACCTCGAGTTCGTTGGAAAGATTCCTTACGACCCTACATTGATTGAAATTTCAAACGGAATCTTCAATGAAGTTACTTTAAAAAAATCCATTGGATATAAAAGTATCGAACAAATTCATGGATTGTTAAAGCCGATTTTATTAGGAGATGAATAGATTGAAAGTAAAAATTTTGATCGATGATGAGTCCTTGGATGAAAGATATGAAAAAGAACACGGCTTATCAATTTTGATTGAACACAGTTCTGGTTATGTATTGTTCGACACCGGAAAGACAAGTAAATTCATCGATAATGCACGAACGATGAAAGTCGATTTGAGTAGTGTGAAGCATGTGGTCCTGTCCCATGGACATTACGACCACACTGGTGGTCTAAAAGCGTTTCTTGAAATCAATAAACACGCGAAAATCTATTTCCAGAAAAACGGCACAAAAGAGCGGTTTTCACAGAAAGCTGATGGCCGAATGTCCTATATTGGAATTGACAAAGAATTGGTGCTTGGTTCTAGAGTGATTTACCCTGGATTACAATATGAAATCAATGAGTCTTTGATTCTCTTTTCAGGTGTATCGGGAACGCGTTCTATCCCTTCAATCAACCAATCCTTATTTCAAATGACGAATAAGGGTTTGGAACGTGATGACTTTTCAGATGAACAAAATTTGATTATCATCGATAATGGGAAATATATCTTAATCAGTGGCTGTTCCCACAAAGGAATTCTGAATATCATCGATAGAGCCGAAGAAATCATCCAAAGACAAATCGATATCGTGATAGGCGGATTTCATCTATTCAGTTTTTCAAAAGGCGCTATGGAAAATGAAAAAACCATTCAATCGATTGTCGATTATTTTAAAAACAAAAAAACTAAAATCTATACGATGCACTGTACGGGAATGAAACCATATGGTATACTCAAAGAAGCTCTTCATACGCAGATTGAATACATTGCTTCTGGAAGTGAGATTCACATATAATTCATTTTGAAAGGTGTACCTCATATGAAAATAATCAAAAAATTGCTCATTATCGTCATACTTCTTGTTGTTGCGGCATTCGCTTTGGTACTCATTGGGGCCGGCATGTTTAAAATGGATCTTGACAATAGCGCTTTACCTCAAGACATATACACTGAATCCGGTGATTTGAAATCTATTGCGGCATTAAAACTTTTACGGTTGATTACACTCACCCCTGACGAAGATGAATACACGATTGTCGAAGAATTCATCAATTACATGATTTTAGAAACAATTCATGAAAAGGTCAACGCTGATTATGATCCCCTAAGCGAGGATGAAGCCATTTCAAAGCATATAATATCCGATCAGACCTATTATTACTTCGATTACATCTTTGCGACTTTGAATGACGACAATCAACTTGTTCTTGCAGTTTCTTTTGGAAGTGATTATATTTTCAGTTTCCATTCCGTGTTGTTTTTGACATTCGATATCGATATCAGCATGATTGAACTTGAAATCGTCTTTACACTAACGGACTTAGCTTTGGGAGACAAACCATTTACAGTAGAGCAACTCGACTATATTCTAGCTCGACTCGACAAGTCAGCGATTGAAGATTCCGTTTCTTTTGGAACACTCGATTTAGATGAGCATACTTACACCGTCTCAATCATCAATCCTTAGTTAAATTAAAGCAAAGTAGAATCCGCGGGGATTCTACTTCTTTTTTTATTTTTTAATCGATTTTCTCCACGCTGGAATATCGGCTGAATCGCTGAAATATTCCGTCAATAAAGAGATGAGTCCTTCATGAAACCGAAACTGACTGTTCGCGTAAAGGTTTGTTTGATCCGTTTTCGATTTAATGTGAACGGTAGAAAATACAGAATCACTTGTTTCCTCAATGACATAAACGTCAATATCCCATCTGCCGGGATAACTTTCATTGACTTTAATGTATTCACTGACAGAAAAAACTTCTTTGGTGTTCGGCCATACGATTGAGGAATCCTCATGAAACAGAGGTCGTAACTTCTCATAACGACCACTTTTCATTTCATTCCAAAATGTCGTGACAATTTTCTTTCTATTCATTTCAGTCTCCCAAATCGATGGCGTCCTGTATCGCAAGTAAAATGCAATAAGAACTATAAGTCGCTCCAGCAACGGTATCAACCTGAACGGATTGTTCTTCAATCACTGTGTCAATAATGACTTCTGCAGGTGCGCCTTGACCATTATCGTGTTTGAAAATTTCAATCGATTGAATCTCATGATTTAATATCGTTACGGAGACTTCAACACTCACAGGGAAAGCTGAGTATTCCCCGTAGTAAGTACCGTCTGGCACCACACTAAGCCCAAGATCATTTAACTCTGCATTCTTCAAATTATCAAGATTTGTTTGGATGCTACTGACTGCGATGGCTCCGATTGCGATAATAATGATTAGAAGAGAAAATATAAACACAAAAATCCTTAATTTTTTACTCATCAAGAACACTTCCTAGTTTATCTACAACACTGCTAATTTGAGTATCTCTTTCTTTGCTCGACCAATGTACAATCCCTTCACCTAAAATTATAGGATGGAAATCCTGAATGAAATTCTTCATTTGTTTTATTGCGCGATTACCGCCCCAAAAAGGTTTCTTAAAATATTGAGTCAACAGAAAACCAACCTTTTGGGACTCTTTCAGTTGAACTTGCTTCAAATATTGAGACATTGCAATCGAAAGAGAAAAAGCTTGTACAGGGGACGCAAACAAAATAAACTCAAATTCTTTCACTTTTGGAAAGAAAGTCAATACTCTTTTTTTAATATCGTATCCTTCTAATAAAGATATCTTTTCGACAAAGTGACCTTTTTTTTGAAACACTTTCTCCAATTGATTTAAAACACTGAGCGTATGACCGCTCTCCGAATAGAAAACAAACCCAATTTTCATGAATTCCTCCATTGAAACCATAATATATTTCAATCTTAACAGATTAAAAATGGATTGTCAAATGGACTCTAGAAGATTAAAAAAAAGAATGGTTTCCCATTCTTCTATAGGTTAGATAAGAATATAAATGGCACTTATTTCTGTGGTCGTTTATTCGATGAACGATTTTTGTTTGAATACTGACGATTCTTCATCACGGACATCTTCGGTTGGACTGCAGGTTTTGTAGGAACAAAAGTGGATGCTGAAAAGTCTTCATGGTATGGATGTCCCTTTACTTGCGCTATTTGCATTCCGATGTGTTTTTCAATCGCTTTTAGCAAATGAAGTTCTTCATCCGAAACAAACGAAATCGCAAGACCGCCAAGGCCAGCTCTTCCGGTTCTTCCGATGCGGTGAATATAAGTTTCAGGAACTTCAGGAAGATCATAGTTTACAACCAAAGCAAGTTCTTCGATGTCAAGACCTCTTGCGGCGATATCCGTCGCAACCAGGACACGAACTTGTCTTGTCTTAAATAGAGAGAGAGCTTCTGTTCTTGCTCCTTGGGACTTGTTGCCATGAATCTCCATTGATTGAACATGATTCGCTCTTAATTCTTTCGAAATCTTGTTCGCTCCGTGTTTGGTTCTTGAAAATACCAAAACGGAGGGATATGGTTTTTCATTCAACAGATGGACCAAGAGTCGAGTCTTGTTCTTTTTGATTGAAAAATAGATTTTTTGTTTAATCGCTTCTACGGTTGTTTCAACAGGTGTAATTTGAACTCGAATCGGGTTTTTTAATACCGTATTCGCAAGTTTGACAATATCTTGAGGCATGGTCGCTGAAAAAAGCATCGTCTGTCTTTGTTTTGGAACGAAAGCGATGATTTTGTTTACGTCTTTCGCGAATCCCATGTCGAGCATTCTGTCTGCTTCATCTAAAATTAAGTATTTCACATTGGACAAGTCGATGATTTTCTGTCCAATCAAGTCAAGCAGTCTTCCCGGTGTCGCAACTAGAATGTCGACGCCCCTACTAAGAGAGTCGACTTGTGCTTTTTGGGAAACGCCTCCGAAAACGACGACGGTTCTTAAACTGACAAATTGTCCATATGCACGAAAGCTCTCCATAATTTGGGTTGCGAGCTCGCGTGTCGGTGTAAGGATTAAAGCTTGGATTTTCTTCTCTTTTTGAGTCGTTCCTTGCTTATTTAACAACTGTAGTAAAGGGATAGCAAAGGCAGCAGTTTTTCCAGTTCCAGTTTGAGCACTGGCTAAAACATCCTTACCTTCTAATAGTAGTGGTATGGCTTCCTCCTGGATGGGAGTTGGTTCCGTGTATCCTTCTTTTTGGATAGCACGTAAAATCGGTTCAATTAGATTTAAATCTTTAAAATTCATAAAGTCTCCTTCAAACAAAAAAATCTTCCCCGAGATTTTCCAAACATATCGAAAAATCAATAAGGAAGGCATTATCTACGGTTTGATGTCTATATTATACCATATTTCATTCGATTTGTAAAAGAAACAAATTACTTTGATGGGATTGCTTTATTGAAGGAAATACAATTCAATTTTCAAGTAAAGATAGGTATAAATCTAGAAGTAAAATTATTATCAAATTGACGATGAGTTGCTATTGAATAATCACAAAAAAAGAATATAATTCTAATTAGATAGTCCTGTTGAAAGAAGGAAATAAAATGAATAACGATCCAGAAATAAAGAAAGAAATTTGGGATGCCAGAGTCAAGATTGTCATTGGTAAATTTATCATCACTGCTGTACAAGTTGCATTTGTTTTAATGATTGTCATCTTGTTGCTAGAATACAAAGTATTCGGTGGCGGAGATGCTACCGTCAAACCTTTGGTATTGTACTTCGGGCTTCCAATCGTTGCGATTGTTCTGCTCATCGGATACCAGACTTCTTACAAGCCAAAGAAAGCAAAGATTGATATTTTCACAAAATACCTCATGGACTATTATCAGGGAGTTCATTCCGAACAAGTTCCAAATAACGCAATTGTCGCTAGAAGTTTTTCAACGGACGTAAGTTTACCCCTGTGGGATAATATCGATTATTTGTGTTTTAAGAAAGATGAGTTTATCTGTTTGTTTCCCTGCAAGGCTCCGATTGAATGTATTGATACTTATCGAAATAATCAAATTGCATTTACCACAATTAAGGTGAAAGAATCGATCATTCGTTATTCGACTTCTGCTAAAGTATCTAGGCAAACATATACCTATGATGCGAAAAAGAATCTTCAGACTACAACAACCACGTACGATACGCTAAGCCTCAATATCGGTGATAAAACCATTATCATCCAAAGTTCGATTTTTTCTCTTTTGAATCCTACAGCCACAGCTGAAAAGCCTGTCGCTCAAAAAGAAGTCAAAATGGCCAACCCTGGAGAAGACATCGAGAAGAGAATTGAAAAACTATCGAGACTTCATGATCAAAAACTGATTACTGACGAAGAATTCTCCGAACAGAAAAAGAAATTGCTGGACCAAATTTAGTCAAACTTCTCACATAAAGTTGCAGAATTCTGCAACTTTTTTTATGCTCCTTTTTTATTTTATGTGCATTTCAAAATCGACAATGTGATATAATGAATTTATTAATGAATTTATTATAATACAGTGTTAGGGGGAAGCTAGTTCATCTAGCAAATCGATATGAAACATGTGGATAAAACTGAAATAATTGTTGGTATGGTTGTTGTCTTTTCTACAACGATGGTCAGCGAGTTTGTGAAATACTTTTTAGAACAGTCAAAATACAATTTATTAATTTCTGTCTCTTTTTTCGTAGTAGCCTTGATTATCATCATTGCTTTTGACAAGATTTCAGACAGAAGAATTTCAAATGGTAAAAATGCACAAAGTATTGCAATTCGAAGTTCTAAATTTATTAGCGATTATTACAAACACGTTAAGGCAATTTCAAAGAGTGGAACATGGGAAAGTGAAGAGAAAGATATCGTTGATACTTTCCATTCTATCAGTCGGCATCTATTGTTAATTGGCGAATACAAGGTTAGGTATTTAATTGGGAAAATCATCTTTAATAAAACGAAGTCAAAGATTATTCAAATGCAAATGCAAATTGATGAGATGGGTTGGACATCCGTTTTAATGGGCAAAAAAAACTCTGTAGCATTAATCGAAAACGCAATTGCAATGTCGAGTATCGTTGTTAAAAAAACGCACGATGAATACAAGGCAACGATTGTCAATCCTGACGATGAACAGATGTTTATGGCTTATCTTGCTGCTCGAGGCATGAGACACATTGCTTCTACACTTTTTAAAACGATTGAAGAAAGAATTGAACTCTCTCTCAAAGCATTAGCTATTATTGATTCTTTAGAAAAAATGAAAAAGATCTTACCTCAAGCTTGTAACAAAGAGAAATTAGATGAAATGAAAGCCGGAATTCAATATGGTCTCGGCGTCGCATATCTTAGTGCTTACAATCAAAAGAAGGGCCAACATCCCTCGACATATCTAACTTATATTGAAAAGGCATTCTATTACAACGATTTATCAATGAAATTTGCAATTACACTCGAAAATAAACATAGATATATTAAATGTCTTCTGATTGAAAATGAGATATTCAATTCAATTCATGTCAAAAAGATCGTTCCTATTGAAGTTATTCAAAGTGAAGCAACAAAAAACGAAATCATTTCTTCAATATTATCCATTAACGCGAGCGACTACACAAATAACTTAGATTTAGTCGAAAAAATCTTGAACTCCTCCATCTATATCGATGAAGCATATGAAATTTTCTTAGAAGAAAAAATAAGACCAGAGGTGTTGGTAAATGAAACCTAAAAATGTTGCGGTTATTACGGGAGGCGCATCGGGTATCGGGCTGGCAATTGTTAAAGAATTAATTGAAAATGAAGTATTTCCTATTGTGCTTGATATCATTCCGATGACAAATCAGTTTTCAAATGAATTTGGCACTTCAGTTGAATATTACCAATGTGACCTTTTTGATGAAGTGCAGTTGATTTCTACATTAGATAAAATCATCCTAAGACATGATCAAATCGATTACATCATAAACAATGCCGCTATCCAATATATTGAACCCTTTGAAAAGATTCTATTAAGTCATTGGGACCAAACTATGACTGTTAATCTTCGTTCTCCATTGATTATCATTAAAAAACTTAAATCTCGTTTAAGAGAAAACTCACATATCATAAACATCACCTCCGTTCACGGAGAAAAGCCAAGAACGGAAAAATTCGCTTATGACGCATCCAAAGCAGCACTCAACTTAATGACGAAGGAATTGGCATTGGACTTTGCAAAAAATAAAATCCTTGTAAATGCCATCAGTTGTGGAGCGACAAATACGCCTATGAACAATCATTTTTCAGATAAAGAAGTGCTTAAATCTTCAATTGCAAAGATTCCTTTGGGAAGAGTTGCTAGTCCAGAAGAAATCGCTAGATTTACATGCTATATTCTCCTTAAGACGTCTTATATCACTGGTCAAGTATTAACAATTGATGGGGGAAGAAGCATCAATAACTAAGGGTTCTTACTTCTACTTAAATTATCTCTATTTTTAAGATCACATGAAAAAGGCATTCCGCTTTTGGAATGCCTTTTATTCATGGTAAAAATATAATTACTTTCTTTGATTGTATCTCCAAAGATAATGTGATACAACGCTTCGATAAGGAGACCACTTTTTAGACATTTCAATCATTTCCTCATGGCTCATTTCTTTTTGATACAGTTTTTGCAATCCGTTTCGAAGGCCTAAATCCAAAACGCTGAAGACGTCTTCTCTTCCTAAGGAAAACATTAAAAACATTTCGGCGGTCCAGGGTCCAATTCCTTTCACTTTGACAAGCATGTCAATCACTTCTTGATTTGACATGTTTTCAATATTGGTGAAGTGAACTTCCCCACTGTGGACTTTGGATGCCAAAGATTGAATATACTCGGATTTTCTCGCAGATAAGCCACATTTCCTTAAATCATCAAATGCAGCTTTTAACACTTCATTTGGAACGATGTTTCCTTTTAACAGTGCATATACTCTTCCCCAGATGACTTCAGCGACTCTTCCGGACAACTGTTGCGAAACAATGGCTTCAGCAAGAGCCGCAAAAGATGCTTCAATTAAATTGACAGTGACTTCTTCAGGCTGTTCGAACAATTTTTTAAGATGAGAATCTTTTTTGATGAGTTCTTTGATGATTTCACCATCATTGCGATAAACGAGTTTTCTCATCGGGATTCATCCTTTTTTGGAATATCGATACCATATAACCTAAATACTTTGTATTTCTTTCCGCCTAGTTTTTCGACTGCGAATCTTGATTTGAAGTTATCACTGCCTATGGTAGATGCATCGATGAAGGTAATATTTCTTTTATTAAGGGTTTCGAAATAGTCTTGATAGATTGCATTGATGACGCCTTTGTTTTGATAGTCTTTCACGACCATTTGAATCATGGCTCTCGTTGTTTTGATTCTGTTTTTGTAATAGAGTAGTTTTAACATCGAGAAGAGATTCCATCTTCCATGAATTTTGCTTAAAGCCTCATTGAAGTTTGGAATCATCATTCCAAATCCGATGGGTCTTCCTTCGTTGGTATACGCAATCTTAATCAAATCGAAATCAAGGAAATTCTTCCATGAATTAAGTAATTCATACACTTTATCAGGTTCAGGAGCGCGCATGTCCCAATCATCGGAAATTGATTCGTTGATAACTTGAATAACGTCTTTTGCATCATTTGAAACGTTCTTTTTGTTCGCTGAACGAACATAGAATTGGTATCGCTCTTTGAGTTTATCGATGACTTCATAGCGTTCATAAGGAATATCATTCATTGTGAGCTTGTATGAATAGAGATCTTCTCTCATTTTGAACCCGTATTTTTCCAAGTGTGCTTGATAGTAAGGTAAGTTGTAAATGCACATGACTGCAGGAGCGTCTTCAAATCCTTCAATCAAGACGCCTCTTGCGTCGTCAGGATCGAGTGGATTCGTATTTCCGTAATAGTAGTCCATTCCTTGGGCTTCAAACCAAATGCTTGCTTTATCAAAAAGCGCTTTGACAACTTGATAGTCATCTACAGTTTCAAAGAAATTGAATGCACCTTGTCTTTTTTCTAATGGTGTTCCTGGTCTCGCTGTGAAAAGCGTCAGCCAGATACGGCCAGAAATTCGATTGTTCACATAAACGTTATAGGCAATAACGGGTTCTTTGTAATCATGAAGAATCAAGTGCTTTTTCAACATGTCTCTGAATTCTTTTCTAATTGGCAGAACATAGAGAGGATTTTCTTCATAAAGGATTTCATGAAGACGAATGAAGTTTTCAATTTCAAGGAAATTATTCACTTCCTTGATTTCTAGAATATAGTCCTCTTCTTCTTTGTTAATCTCTTCTATTTGCTTATGGAGGGCATGTCTATCGACTTTATATCCTCGTATGGAAATGATACCTAACACACCAAACAGTGCTGGAATTAAGCTGAACAGAATCGTAATAGCGAGTACGCTCGACGGGGATTGCAAGACGATTTGTCCTGCAAGAACCGTACTTTGACTATCATAGGTAAAGACTTTCGCGGGTTCAAGATAACCGGATATATGTAAGACGATACCGGTAAGAAGCATTCCAATTCCCCAACCCATTTTTTGGACAAAAGTCACAATTCCGTAATAAGCGCCTTCTTTTTTCTCTTTCGCATTGGAAGAGAAGTTGATGGCGTCTGGAACCATTGAAAATGGCAGCATCTGTAAACCTGAAAAACCTAAGGAGAGTGCGATGATGCTGAAATAAACCCAAGGGGCTTCTGCCCACAAGACTTTGATGACCTGTCCCATTTCGATATTGACATCAGGAATATAGTAGACCTGTAAATTCTGGTATTGAGGTAAAAGCATGGAGGGATCCGCTAGTTGTGCGGTGACTCCTGCCGCTTGAAAATCGAATTGTGGAACGAAATACAGAGACACCAAACTTCCGATGACGATGAAGATGGCAGCGATGTAGGCGGTTCTTTTTGTCGTTTTGGAAGCGAAAATCATCCAAATTGGCATAAACAGCACCGCAAGCACCATCACACCCCCTGCAATCGGTAAAAAGATTCCAGGTAAAAGCATTTTATAGTTAATGAAATATACGAGGTTTCCTTGAATAAAATTCATAATGGAAACCGAAATCATGTACATAATCGTTACTTGTCTGAAAGGAACACTCTTCCATGATTCAATAAAATATTTCTTAAAAT
>CAZNOO010000009.1:0-65980 GCA_964574705.1 uncultured Candidatus Izemoplasmatales bacterium | reverse complement strand
GCAACAAGTACAACCACGACTACGACCACTACAGGAACCGCAACAGTTACGACCACGATTACCACAACCACAACCTCTAGCGGTCAAACAACTACCACAACAACGACGACCTCAACAGGTGCGACAACGACGACCTCAACAAGTACAACAACGACGACCTCTACAGGTACGACAACCACAACTTCACAACCAACCACAACGACGACTTCTGACGGGTCCTTTGACCGTCAGGATTTGATAGATTATTTCATTAGTAGAGCTGGGGAGACACCACCCACTTCCGAGCAGATCGAAGCTGAAATCGATTTCTATCTAAATCTACTTGGCACTTCTTCAGAGGAAGACTTATATAATCTGTTAATAGGCGCCGATACCTTGATGACAGGATTTGATGCACTTGCGACTTTGCAAGACATCCAAGCCCTTTACAATCAAGCGATCTCGCTAGGATTTGACAGACAAACCGTCATTAATTTAATGATTAATGCATTCAAACAGATGTTGAATCAACAATTAAATGACATCGATTTAACAGAATATCCTGCAGACATTGCAGATTTGGAAGCTGATTTATCTCAAGAAACCGCTGACAGAGCATCTTTGATTTCAAGCGTTGCGGCATATTGTATCGACGATACAGAATATGCTGCTCAGTGCCAATCCTTGTTCGATCTAGCAGTTTCGAGATACGAGGCTAGAGTAGCTTATCAAGACTTGCTCAATCAAACGATGTGGAATTCAGAAAATTTCTATTGGGATTGGAATTTATTTAACGACTTGCTTTTCAATCTTGACAATCTTGTTAGATACACATACTATGATGTCTCTGTAGAAATGGCATCTGAGGCACAAGTAAACATTATTAATCTGCTTGATTTTTTATCAACGGATGAATTAAGCAAGTATAATCCTATATTGGATGCATACGAAGCTTATTTGATTATTCATTATCGTGACTACTCGACACTTCAAGATACAATGTCTTCTTACACGGATGATTATTCAAGTTACATTGTTCAAATCATGGACCAAAACGTCTTCCAATACGAACAATATTCAGACAATATTGCGGACGACACAAGGGAGATTGCTAATCGTGTTGAATGGCAGGCAGATCGTGTATCTGAACATGCGCTATTGACAGCAATCGTTGCTTACTTCGCTACAGCTTCAGGCACAACGAAACTAACGAACCTTGCCGGAATGCTTTATGACATTCTAGGCAACGTTGTATTAAACTTCAACCAAGATACATTTGATTTTATTCTCGGACTGCTTTCAAAACAAATTATTCTTGGACCGGACATGCTGACAAGCGAAAATATCGCAAATTATCCAGCAATGTTCTCCGATGTTTTAGCTTTGATTCGCAACACAATTACAACCGAAGACATTGACAACATCAAATCTTTGGCAAAAGATATCATCCCGATTGTATTGGCTCAAGCCCCTATCGATCCACTTGAATTGCCAGCGTTGCTTGCAAAAGTGAACACTACGGTTGACCAATATGTAGATATGATATTTACCGCAATTGATACTGTAATTATTTTTACAGGCAATATCAATCAAACCAAAGCAGATGCGATTTATGCATTTGTAATAGATATGATGAACATGGGAATGTCTGAAAGCGAAATGGTCATTAGAATTTCTGAACTTGTGAACCTATTGACAAGTGACGGAAGTTTGAACCTCGATTTCATTGCAAACTCGATGATTGAGGTCTATTTCGATGTTCAATATCAATTATCTCCGGATGAAACGACCGTAGGATTGGTTAAAACTGCATTCATGGATAACCTTGATCGCATTCTTGAACTCGCAAACCTCATTAAAGATTATGATCCAATGAGTCTAAATGCAGAACAACTAATTTTAATGGATGAAATGAAATCCAGAGTTGATGCCATCGGTATGGCATTCAAAGTCGGATTTGAATCCATTCTTGATCCGATCAGTTGGGAATATGACCATGAAGATTTTCTAGCTTTGGTACAAGATTTATTTGGATATTATATGACAACTGAGGAAGCTGAAGGCCAAATCCAAATGTTAATGGATTTCTTCTCAATGACTTCAGAAGAAGATACCTATTACTTAGTTAAGAGCATTGTGAACTTCGGCATTCAAATTAAAACAATTCAATCGTTTACAGAATTCCAAAACTGGATTGCCGCTGTTAGCACGCTTGGATTCTCTAATTCAGAAATTGCTGGTTATGTATTCGACTTCTTGACGATTAAACTTGATCAAGACATCAATAACAACAACGAGTTGCAATTTTATCTTGATCAAATTGCTGACTATGAAGCCAGCATGTTACTTCTTCAAATTGATCTCGATAACATCACAGCTCTGATTAGTGCACAAATTGCATTGCTGTCCCCTGAACTTCGTCAAGCTGCCTGGGATTATTGGTACGCTAAAGTTGAACTTTTCAATTTGCAAAGAGCAGTGGATGAGACATTCAATGAATGCACTTGGGTTATCGATTATTGGACCGTAATGGGCCTTCACGACTCATGGACCAACTATCTAACATACCTGAATGACAGCATGCCAGAACAGGCAACGGAAATGTACAATAATTTCTATGCACTCTTCAATGAATTAAATACAGAACAACAATCTTATGTCGACGCGATGAGAGATGCCATTGAAGATTATGTTAACCAAGACTCAGTTTTAAAGACACTTATGGTGACGATGATGGGCAATCCTGCCTATATGCCATTTATGAGTCTAGTTAACATGCAATTAAGCAATTATGTTAATACACTTTATAACATATATGACTACCAATGGTGGATTGCTTCTCTCCAAGAAGATATTGACAGAATCAACGCACAAATCGCGCTGTATGAAAACTACCTACTTTATATGGACGATGCAGATAATCAATTGTTAATCGAAGAAGTCATTACGATTTTGATTAATGAAGTTCAACATGTCGTTGCTAGTGCAGACCCTGCAACCTTCGACATTCTGTTCCAACTTTTGACGGGTTCCATGAAACCAAGAGTCTTTATGACTGAAGAACCCTATGATCCGTTCGCTGACATTGACTTATCCGCTCTTGCCATCCTTGGATATGCTGAAGACCTTTCAACGGTTCTGAATGCATTGTTCGATTTGATGACACCAGAAAATGTATTAAAGATCAAGACACTCGCTTTTGACTTGATTTCGATTCAATTGGCCAATGAAGGCAAAACCGTAGAAGAAGTCGCTGCTCAAATCGCACTGTTTGATGATGCTTTTGCTAAATACTGGCCAATGCTTCAAGAGACCGTCGGTATTCTATCGAACACACTAGACAGCCTCACAGAAGCGAAAGTTCAACTGTTTATCGATGCGATTCCACTCTTAAGTGGTTCCACTGAGAATTTCGCCGAAATCATTATTACTGTATCCGCTTTAATTGACTCATTGGTCGGAGAAGAAGCGTTGGATATTCAAACATTAATAGCATCTTATCTTGTTCTTTACTTTGATGTTACTTCTGAATATAATCCAAATCTTACCGATTTAGCCGATGTCCAAGCCTTATTTGCTGGTTATATCACCGAATTGTTATTACTCGCTGCCGAAATTAAGGATTACGATTTATCGACATTGACAGAAGCTCAAATGGCTACATTGTATGAAGCTCAAAATCTTGGCAAGTATTTAGTTGAGTGCTTGATGGATCCAGAAAGCATTCAAGCTGATATGACATTTACTTATGTTCACCAAGATTTTGTTGATCTCGTTGATATGTTGTTTGGATTCGAAGGCGACGTACCACAAATTGAAAGTCAAATCGCAATGTTCATTACATTGTTCAACACAACAGAAGAAGATGCTTTCTATAAAGTTCTTCTATATGGACAGATGATTTTATCCGCAAGAAATATTGAATCTGTGGAAGATGCACAAGCATGGATTCTTTCGATTTTGCATTCTCCATTATCCAAAGAGCAACTCGCTGGTTATATCGTTGATGCCCTCATTATGGCATACGATCAAGCGATGAGTGGATACAGTCCTCTAGATGAAATCGCAGACCTTGAAATCGATTTGCAAGACGCTGAGGACGATTTAATCGCTATCCAAGCTGATTTAGCTCAGTTTGAAGCCGATATGACTGCTGGAATCCTAACCGTTCTCGATCCAACTGCTAACGCTCTTCTTACTCAAGCATGGAATGAAGCACATAATTTGCTTATTTATCAAAACCAATATTGGAACGTATTCAATGAAGGTCAACAATCATGGAGTTGGGATTACCACACCTATGAACTATTATTCGCTTATCGTTACGGTGGATTTGGAAATGATCCTGATATTGATGCCTATAATTCCATGTGGGAATCGTTATATTTTGAAGAACAAGTCCTTTACGGACCTGCACTCAATGCATATCAAGCTGTTTATGATTCAGAGACGAATTTCTACAATTATGTTTCACAACTAAACGCACTCGCCATGCTATCACCTGATGGAGAAAACTATCTTGACATTTATATTCTCAATGCTAGAGATACGCTGTTCAATTATCAAGGCATGATTAACAATGCAGAGTATAGAGTCGGAGACGTCACTTGGATGCTCGCAGATGCACAAAATAGAGCAAGAATGCTATTAGCTTTCGGCGCTTTCATTGCTGACGCAAACAACGTTATTTTGGCAAAAGCATCACTTACGATGATCCTTGACGAAATCGAGAATTTAGCAATCAACATTGATCCAGAAGTCATCAATACTTTGATTGGTTTCACACAATCCGGTGGAGACTTATCTGGACTCACAACCGCTGAATTACTAACATTTGTTCACAATATTTCATCGATTTCAGGATTGCTATTTGACACCATTGACGCAGCAGATGAAGCTATATTACAGGAAATGATTTCAACATTCCTCTATGAGTACATCAATGCTTTCGATGATTCAGAACAACAAGCAATCGCATTAACAGGAATCTTTGAAGCATACTTTAGCGATGCTCTTGCTTTAATTCCAACACTCTCAACTTTCCTAGACAATATGACAGAAGCAAGATTGCAAACCATCCTTGACCAAATCGCAACTTTAGATTCAGTTGGAGGAATGGACGATCTATTATCAAACTATATCAGAGCTGTCGCAATTGCGAACCTGATTGAAGCTGTCGCAGTGGATCCAACCATCAACCCAGACGACTTGATTGCTTCCATCTTTGGAGCCTTCTTCGATGTACAATATGCAATGGGAGTGATTGATGACGGTTCTACAACAGCGATTCATGTAACTGAATTGCAAACCATCGTTGGTAATGTCATCGGCCAAGCCGGCGTCATTATCGGATACGATCCTTATTTGGTTACTCAAGCCGAGATTGATCAAATCATTATTTTCAAAGACTTTATCGAACAACTTGGCGCCTATTTTGATGATGCTCCAGTAGAATAGAATCAAAAATTGAATCAAGAGGAAGTGAATTTCTTCGCTTCCTCTTTTCTTTATGATATAATAAAAATGGTGATAAAATGATAACCTCGCTCACAAACGAAATTGTCAAATATCTAGTCAAACTGAAAGAGAAGAAATACCGTCAGGAGTTTCATGAATTCATCGTCGAAGGTGAACACATGGTACAAGAGGCGATTCTTTTAGGTCGTTGCAAAACCGTCTTCACGACCAACGAAGAAGCGCGTTATTTGGTAGAGACCGTTTCGGTCAGCCCAGAAGTCATGGACAAGATTTCGGACGTCTCGACGCCACCAGGCGTCATCGGCTTATGTAAAATGGATCTCTTTCCGGAGTGGTCTGAAAGAATCTTGATTCTAGACGGCATCCAAGACCCCGGCAATCTAGGTACTTTACTAAGAAGTGCTGCTGCATTTGGATTTCATTCCGTCATTTCTGAAAATTCAGTCGACATCTACAATTCGAAAGTGTTGAGAAGCACTCAGGGCGGAATCTTCAAAATCAGCTGGGCGGAAAAAAACCTTCAACTGTTTATTGAGAATCATCCTGAATATACCTACATTGGAACAAGTGTCTCAAATGGAACGCCATTACGGCAAGAAGGATCAATTTCAGGAAAGATAGCGATTATTCTTGGCAATGAAGCAAACGGCGTTCGAGAAGAAATTCAGGCATTATCGGGACGTCTCGTCACGATTGAAATGGAAAATACAGAATCGCTCAACGTTGGCGTAGCCGGGTCTATTTTAATGTATCATTATTCAAAATGAAAGGATGACTAAAGTGGAATATATCACAGAAGCCAATCGCATCGTCTCATTTGACGAAAACAACAATTTAATCGCCGAAGTCACGTTTCCAACAAGGGACGAAAAACGAGTAGATATCAATCACGTCTATGTAGACGAGTCTTTGAGAGGGCAGGGAATTGCATCTCACCTCATGAAACTAGCATACCTCGAAATCAAGGCCAGAGGACGATTGATTGTCGCGAAATGTCCTTATGCGATTTCGTGGTTCAAAAAGTATCCAGAGTACCAAGATATTGTTATTAACGTCAAAACCCAGAACAAAGAATGAATTTGCTCTTTCACTCTTGAAATATCATAAAAGCTATGGTATAATGTTTCTGCATAAAGGTACTTAAGAGAGGGTCGGACCCTCTCTTTTTAATGACTTAAGGAGGACTAAATGAATCTTGCAAAACTAAAAGAACAAGTCATAGCTGAACTGTCCTCGATTGGATATACGCTTTATGAATTAGAATACGTCAAAGAAGACAAACGAAATATTTTGAGAGTCTACATCGACAAGGAAATCGATCAAATATCGATTGACGATTGCGAAGTCGCCTCAAGACATCTATCGGACTACCTTGACCAGATTGATCCCATTCCAGAAGAGTATTATTTAGAAGTTTCCTCACCTGGAGCGGAAAGAGAACTGAGAACGGACAAAGACATCAAAAAGCACCTTGGTTTCCATGTTCAAGTGACGACTTTCGAGCAAACCTTGGAAGGTGTTCTCTTTGAAGCCTATGACAACTCGATTATTTTACAAATCAAAGGAAAGAATGTTACCATTAGCAAAATTGATATACAAAAAATAAGACTAGCGATTAAATTTTAGGAGAAGAATAAGATGATTAGTAAAGATTTTTTTAAAGCGCTTGAACAAGTCGCTGAAGACAGAGGAATTGCAAAAGAAAAGATCCTTGATATTTTTGGCAAGGGATTACTCAACGCTTACAAAAAAGACTACAATGGCCAACAAAATGCCAAAGTAATCTTCAATGAAGAAAGAGCTGAAATCATGATTGTCGCAACGTATCTCGTCGTCGACGAAATTGACCCAGAAGCTGAAAAAGGAACCCAAATCACTGTGGAAGAAGCTCATGAACTTAAAAAGAGTTCAAGAGTCGGTGATATCATCGAACAAAAAATCACCCCAAAAGATTTTGGCAGAATGGCCGCTTCTAGCGCCAAACAAATCTTGACTCAAGGATTGAAACAACTTGAAAGAGAACGCAATTTCGAAATTTTTACAAACAAAACCGGTGAAATGTTGATTGCAGAAGTCGTTCAAATCAACAACGATTTCGTTACACTCAATTTGGGATACGATACTGAAACTTCAATACCCGCTAGAGATTTGCTTGAAGCGGACCTCATCGTCGGTAGCCAAGTTCGTGTCTACATCACCAAGGTCGAACAAACCACAAAAGGGCCTAAGGTTTATGTATCCAGAACCGATCGAAACCTTGTGAAACGATTAATGGAAAATGCCATTCCTGAATTACAGGAAGGGATTGTCGAAATCATTGGACTTGCAAGAGATCCTGGAGATCGCTGCAAAGTCTGTGTTGCTTCCAATAATCCAAAAGTCGACCCCGTCGGCGCATGCTTAGGTAAAAATGGTAGTCGTATCAGAGAAGTCATCGATCAATTGAACGGTGAAAAAATCGATATCTATAAATACAGTGAAAAACCGGAAGAGTTGGTTTCTAATGCAATTCAACCAGCTAAAACAGTCGCAGTAATCATCAATCAAAAAGAGAAGAGTGCGATTGCCATCGTCGCTGACGACCAATTGTCTCTTGCCATCGGAAAAAAAGGTCAAAATGCAAGACTTGCCGTTCAATCGAGCGGTTGGAAAATCGACATCAAGTCTGAAACGGATGCTTTCATTCAAGAAATTGAATTCTAAGAGGTGGTTTCATGAATAAAGTCAAAAAGATTCCTCTTCGCAGGTGCGTCGTTTCTGGTGAAAGACTGGAAAAGAAAAACCTGTTTCGTGTTGTCAAAACGCCTGAAGGACTCGTTATCGTCGATCCTACGGGAAAAGCCAACGGCAGAGGTGCTTATGTCTCAAAAGATAAGAACATCATATTAAAGGCAAAGAAAACAAAAATACTCGAACGTCATTTGGAAACACCGATTGACGACGAAGTCTATGATGCTTTGCTTGCCCTCATTCAACATGAATAGGGAACATTTACTGAAGAATCTCGGACTGGCTTACCGTGCCCAGGCCGTGGTCTCGGGAGAAGAATTCTCTCTCAATGAAATCAAACGCGGAAAAGCGAAACTTGTTTTTCTTGCGAGCGATGCCGGTAAAAACACGACAAAAAGAGTATCGGACAAATCAACTTTTTACAATGTTGAACTTATCCATACTTTTACAACGGATGAGCTGAGCAGAGCGATTGGGAAAACCAACCGCAAAGTACTCGCTGTTACCAAAGCCAAATTTGCGGCGATGTTAAGGGAAGCTCTCACTGAATAAATTAGAAAGAGGTGGTATTATGCCCAATAAGCCATACACGAAAAAAAAGCAAACGTTCTCCGGCAAAAAGCCGATGAACAAACATCATCCACTCCCCCCAAAAAAGGAACCTGAGATTATTGACAAAACGGTCTATTATAATTCATCAATGACGGTTTTAGAACTTTCTGAGGCACTCCATAAACCCGTGAGTGAAGTCATCAAAAAAATGATGTTCATGAAAATCATGGCGTCTCAAACACAAACTGTAGACCGTGAGATTGCAGAACTTGTTTCAATGGACTATGGATTTGAATTGAAAGACGAAGTCCAAACCGATGTATCGAAATTTGATGAAATAGATATCGTCGACGATCCAAAACTCTTGGTAGAACGACCAGCCGTCGTCACAATCATGGGGCACGTTGACCACGGAAAAACAACTCTTTTAGATAATATTCGCCATTCCAGAATCGTAGATGGCGAAGCCGGAGGCATCACCCAGCATATTGGTGCATATCAAGTGATTCGTCATGGAAAACCCATCACTTTCATCGATACTCCAGGACATGCCGCATTTACTGAAATGAGAGCGAGAGGCGCTAGAATCACCGACATCGTTGTTTTAGTTGTCGCCGCTGATGATGGCGTCATGCCACAAACAAAAGAAGCCATCGACCATGCTAGAGCCTCAAAGACTGCAATCATAGTCGCTGTCAACAAAATGGACAAAATTGGAGCGCAACCGGATCGTGTCAAGCAAGAACTTGCAGACCTCGGTTTGATGCCGGACGATTGGGGCGGTGACATACCATTCTGCTATATCTCTGCACTCAAAGGAACTGGAATCGACAATTTACTCGATACCATCCAACTTGTTTCTGAACTACTAGAACTGAAAGCCAACCCGAAACGTAACGCCGTCGGAAGCGTTGTCGAAGCGAAACTTGACAAAGGAAGAGGTCCGGTCGCAACCGTCCTTATCTCCAATGGTAGTCTTCGTATCGGAGACGTATTCGTTGCCGGAGACACTTACGGAAAAGTTAGAGCGATGAACGACGATTTAGGCAAGAGTATCAATATTGCACTTCCAGGAGCTGCTGTTGAAGTTATCGGGCTCGATGCCACTCCATTTGCAGGAGATCCTTTCATGGTATTTGACGATGCAAGAGTCGTCAAAGACATTGCCCAAAAACGTAGCGACAGAACATTTAAAGAAGAACACTCTTCTAAAAAAATGATTACCCTCGAAGAATTCTTTGAAAGAGCGGAATCTGGTATCAAGGAACTTAGATTAATCATCAAGGCAGATACCCAAGGTTCGATTGAAGCATTCCGTGGTTCCATCGAAAAAATCAATGTAGAAGGAACCTCGATTGACATCGTTCGCACCGGTGTTGGAGCCATTACCGAAACTGATGTATCGCTTGCAGAAGCAAGCGACGCCGTTATTATCGCCTTTGATGTCTTGGCACCTTCAATTGTCAGAGAAACTGCAGATGCAAAAGGTGTCGAAATCAGAGAATACAGAGTCATCTATGAAGCACTAGACGATATTGAATCCGCAATGAAGGGTATGCTTGATCCTGTATTTGAAAAACAGACCATCGGGTCCGCAACCGTTAGAGAAACGTTCTCGATTTCTAAAATCGGAACGATTGCCGGATGCATGGTCACTTCAGGAGTCATCAAACGTGATTCCCTTGTGAAACTGTTTAGAAACGGAAAAGTAATTTTTGAAGGAAAAATCTCTTCACTGAAACGTTTTAAAGATGATGCAAAGGAAGTAAGACAAGGGTACGACTGTGGTATTATGATTGAAAATTATAATGACCTCAAAGTCGATGACGTCATTGAAGCTTCCCTTATGAAAGAAGTGTTATAACATGCCAAAAGTAGATCGTTTGGAAACATTAATCCAAAGAGTAGTCGCAGACGAGATTATGAACCACGTCAAAGACAACGTGGGTTTTATTACGATTACTGGTGTCAAAGTGACGAATGAACTCAGTTTCATGTACGTCTATTACACCGTCTTTGGAACGGAAGAAAATCTAAAAAACACCAAAGAAGCATTAGAACGCGCCAAAGGATTCATCAAGAACCAAGTTGCATTAAGAGTCAAAATGCGTAAGGTTCCCGATTTAATTTTTAAGTATGACGATTCAATCCAAAAAGGAATGAAAGTCGACAAAATCATCAAAGACATTAAATAAAGCCAAAACTTTAGGGATAACCTAAAGTTTTCTTTTTTCTTCTTCCTTGTATCTACGATGGGGAATTGTTATAATTGATTTGGTGAATTGAAATGAATGAAAACATCAAGAATAAACTGGCCTCACTGCCAATCCTTCCAGGAAGTTATCAAATGCTTGACGAGTCTGGAAGAATCATTTATGTAGGCAAAGCCAAGAACCTGAAAAATCGAGTTAAATCCTATTTTGTCGGCAGTCACGACCAGAAAACACAAAGTCTGGTTTCAAACATTGCCGATTTTACCTATATCGTAACGAAGACCGAGCTTGAGGCTTTTTTACTGGAACTGTCGCTTATAAAAGAGCATTCTCCAAGATTCAATATCATGCTGATGGATGACAAAACCTATCCCTACATCGAAATTACGAATGAGACCTATCCGAAAATCATCATTACGAGGAAACCTTCCAAAAAAGCACTTCAGCAATACGGACCTTTTCCAGACGTCTTTTCTGCTAGAGAAACCGTCCATCTCCTCGATCGAATCTTCCCTTTGAGAAAGTGTGCAAAACTTCCTAAAAAGGTATGTTTATATTATCATCTTGGTCAATGTCTCGGTCCTTGCGAATTTGAGGTTAAACCAGAGAAAACCCAAGAAATTGTAAATGAAATCAAACAATTCATGGCGGGACAAAATAAGTTTGTCATTGCCGAACTGAAAGAGAAAATGAATACACACTCCGAAAAGATGGAGTATGAAAAAGCCAAAGAGTTTAAAGACTTGCTGGACTCCATCGATAAGACTCTTCAAAAGCAACAAATCATTTTCTCTGACTTGAAAAATCGTGATATCTTTCATTATTACGCTTATGACGAATACATGGCCATCACAACACTATACATGAGGCAAGGAAAAGTGACATTTTCTGACAGTCGAATGTTTTCAATCTTTTCAGATCCGGAAGACGCTTTTTTGGAATTTATCGCCCATTTCTATGAAAAAAAACCCATCCCTCAAGAAATATTAGTTCCAGACGGGTTCGATTATTCACTGGTTCAAGACTTGTTAGAGCAAAAAGTCTTTGTTCCTCAACGAGGAAACAAACTTAAATTATTGCAGACAGCAGAAGAAAACGCTAAAATTTACTTTCAAAACAACATCAATGGTTTCTTGAATCAATATGCCAAGTCTATTGGTGCTCTCAATGAACTTGCAACTCTATTAAACATGTCTTCAATCAAAAGAATCGAATCGTTTGACAATTCAAATACGTTTGGTCAAAACCCCGTTTCAGCGATGGTGGTATTTACGAACGGATTACCCGATCGAAATGAATATCGCAAATATATTGTAAAAACCGTAGATAAAGCAGACGACTACAATACAATGAAGGAAGTCCTTTACAGAAGATATCAAAGAATGCTGATGGAAAAGACCGTGGCTCCTGATTTAATTATTATGGATGGTGGAATCATTCAAGTCCATGCAGCAAAGGAAATCTTATCATCCCTTTATATCGACATTCCTGTTATTGGCTTAAAAAAGGATGACAAACACAAAACGGATGCGCTTATTAATTTAAACGAAGAGGCCATACCTTTAGACAGAAGATCGAATCTATATGTCTTTTTGACCAAGATTCAGGACGAGGTTCACAGATTTGCAATCACATTCCACAGAAGTAAGCAGCATGATGCTATTTTTGCTTCGATTCTCGATGCCATACCTTCGATAGGCAAAGCAACAAAGGATAAATTGCTAATGAAATTTAAGTCCATCGAACGAATCAAAAATGCAAGTGTGGATGAACTGAAAGAACTTGGACTGACGACACCACAGATAGAGAATCTCCAAATCGCATTATTAAAAGGCAAATAGTACCCCTATTTGCTTTTTTTTAACTTCAATAACACGCTTTTGTGATAAAATAGTTTCAGGTGATGTTATGGCAGACTACGTATACGGATTATTACATGGAGTCGATGAAAAAAAGAGAATCATCGCAATTAAAGTGAACAAAAAAGTCACTTTTTATTATATGGCAAAGGGAATGTTTCAAAGCTTCATGCAATATTTCAAATCCGGAATCTACGTATTCATGGATGTACAGGAATCTAGCAGAAGATACAGGGGATATACGGTTAATAATGTTCTCAATATAGAGAAAGTGTTATCTCCTAATCGACAGAAACCAACAATTTATTATGATGTTTCAGTCATCAAGTCGGGAATCTCTCACATTATGAATTCGAAGAAGCCTAAACTTTTCCTCGATTTTGAAATGTCGATGCCACCTTATAAAAACTACAATAACTTTGTCTCTGAAATCATTCAAGTTGGATTTATATTGACAGATGCAATAGGTGAAATCATACAAAAGAAATCATTTTTCGTCAAAACCAGATTGTTTAAAGACATTAGTGATCGAACAAAGAAATTTCTTCACATCGATCAGGAACAAATTGATTCTGGAATAGAATACAGAGACTTTTATGATCTGTTCTTAGAGATTCTTCAAACGTACAAACCCATGGTTTTGGTTTGGGGACAAAACGACAGAATTGAACTGAGAAAGATGAACCTCTCATATCAACTCTCTGATTTCACTCCAACCACTCAGTTCATCGATTTATTGAAACTTCACAAAACCTATTTTGGACTTAAGAACGACTTGGGACTATTCAATGCATACACCCTTTACTATGAAAATGACTTGGATAAGCAAAAACATGACGCTTTGGAAGATGCGAGAGTGACTAAAGCCGTATTTGACGGATTTTTAGAGGTCTGCAACAACAAACGCATTGTTTCGCTGAATACCGAAAACGAATCTGAAATAGGAAAGGAAAACAATCATGAAGCAGAAGAATAAGATTCCTCTCCTTTCCAAAGTCTCCTATGGAATGGGCGACGCTACTTTTACGTTTGGAACCGCCATTACAGGATTTTATCTTTTAATCTTTTTGACCAATGTTGTCGGTCTTAAAGGATACCTTGCTTCACTCATCATTTTTGCAGGATTCTTGTGGGATGCAATTACGGATCCCATCGTCGGTCATTTTTCCGATAAGATTCGCTCGAAATTCGGAAAACGAAGAAAATTGATGCTGATAGCGATTGTTCCTCTTGCATTATCATTCTTTGGTGTGTTTGGTTTGTCTACATTGGTTGCGAATCTAACACCTGAGCTCTTAGGATTATCGAATCAATATCTTGGTCTTGTAATGTATATCAAAGCCTTTATTGTATTAATCATCTATTTGATTTTCTACCTTTGCTATACTTTGGCATACATTCCTTATATCTCTTTGATAAATGACATGACGACAGATTACCATGAAAGAACTTCACTCACAGGATCAAGAATGATTGCGACGATTATCGCAACCATCGTTGCTGTTGCAGTTCCTGATTTAATCATGGGTGATATCACCATCACACACTCTGGGGAAAAATTCATCCTCATCAGTGCCATCTTTGGTGTATTGATGGTTATCATAATGCTTATCACCATTTTTGGAACTTCTGAAATGGTAGACAAAGAAGAACCAAACACTGCTAAGTTCTCTTTCTATAAGAACTTTGTACAGTGCTTCAAGGAGAAAAACTTTAGAAGAGCATCCTTTGCATTCATGTTCAGTTTATCAGCGATATTCGTATTGCAAGACACCATTCAGTATTATGTCAATTACTGGTTATTGTCGCCAGAACTGTTCTTGCCACTTGCTGGTGGCGTGCTGGTTCTAGGATTCTTATCCGTTCCGCTCTGGATGATCGTTGCATCAAAGATTGGAAAAAGAAACACACTTTTCATCGGAAGTCTTTTCTGGGTGATTGCATTTTCAATTCTGTTCTTTTTACCTCAACAAAACTTCAATGGAATCATGATAAATTTCCAAAATGAGATCTATGTTCTCCCTCAAACGATGGGCGAAGCGATTCGATCTTTTCCTTGGTACGGATGGGCAGCGGTCATCATTTTAGGATTCGGAATGGGAAATATTCATCTTACCGCCTATGGAATGTATCCTGATGCCATCAGCCACATGTTAGAAGCAGCTAAGGACAAAGAAGGAAGTTATTTCGGCGCGGTATCGTTTCTGCAAAAAGTCGGAATCGGATTTGCGACGTTAATTATCGGTCCAATTCTGGACTTAAGTGGATATCTCGCCAAACCGTCACAGACTTGGTTCATCGCCTTGGAGTCAGCACATCAGACGATTGATGCAACCTGGCTTTACTTGCAACCAACTGATGCAGCCCCTTTTGCTATCAAAATTGTGTTCTGTGCACTCCCGATTGTATTAATGATTTTAGCATCCGTTTCGGTTAAAAGATACGATGTTGACAAGCATTACATAGAGACAAAAGGTTAAAATAATCGATAAAAAAAAGTGACTACTTTTCGGTAGTCACTATTTTTATAGAATCATGATGACAGGCATGATCATCGGTTGTCTGCTTGTCTTTTTTAGAATGTATTTTGCGAAGGTTTTGATCAAATCATTTTTCATTCCATTAATATTTAGTTTTTTGGAAGGGAGTAAATATCTGTCTGTGACGTCAAGAGCCAATTCTTGAAGATCTTTCATCATTTGTTCATTGTCTCGCATGAAGATAAATCCTTTAGAGATAATCTTAGGTGTGCAAATGACTTCTTTACGAACTTGATTGATTGTCATGACGACGCTGATCATTCCGTCTTCTGAAAGATCTCGTCTGTCTTTAATAACTTGTGACCCAATTTCGCCTATCGCAGAGCCATCTACATAAACGTCTGATGTCTTGACTTGTCCAGCAATTCTAGCGCCTTCTTTTGAAACAGCAAGAACTTGGCCATTATCAAGAACAAAAGTGTTTTCCGGTTTAACACCAGTATCGACGCCGAGTTTGGCATGCATTTTGAGCATTCTGAATTCACCGTGGATTGGCATGAAAAACCTTGGTTTCATCAGTTTCAGCATCAGTTTGAGTTCGTTTTGTCCACCATGTCCCGATGCGTGAACGTCGGCGAATGGCGACTGCGTAATAACAGAAGCACCATTTTTATACAAAAGATTGATGGTCTTGTTTACGCTCTCTTGATTTCCTGGAATCGGAGAAGAAGATAAAATAACAGTATCTCCTGGGATCAAATTAATTTGCTTATGAGTTCCTGAAGCGATTCTCGTCAAAGCGGCCATGGGTTCACCTTGGGAGCCCGTGCTAAGTATCGTTAGATTTCGCTTGTTCATTCCGACTAGATTTTTAGAAAATAGGAATGTACCTTCTGGAGCACGAACATATCCAAGTTTCATTCCAACGTCGATATTTTTTTCCATGCTTCGACCAAATACTGCAATTTTACGATTTGTCGAAACGGATGCTTCAACGATTTGTTGAATCCGATGGACATTAGATGCGAAAGTCGCAATTATGATTCTTCCTTCAATGGAAGAAAATAGATCCTTGATTGTTTCTGCGACGACCATCTCGGAAGTCGTAAAGTCTTCAAGCTCGGAGTTGGTAGAATCCGAAAGAAGACATAATACACCTTCTTCGCCTGTTTTTGCCATTTTTTGATAATTGGCATCAGTTCCCGTCGGAGAGAAATCAAACTTAAAATCACCGGTGTGTACAATGACGCCCTCCGGGGTTTTTAATCGAATTCCGAATGAATCAGGAATGGAATGGTTGGTTCTGAAAAATGTGACTTCGAACGATCCTAAATGTAGAATCGAGTCTTCTTTGTATTCTTGTAGATTTGGAGAGAGTCCAGGATGATCTTCAAGTTTATTTTGAATCAAACCGAGGCTTAGACCCGCTGCATAAATGACAGGTATTTTTACCTGTTTAAGCAAAAACGGGATCGCTCCGATGTGATCCTCGTGACCGTGACTGATGACAACGGCCCTGATTTTTTCTTGATTTTCAATTAAATATGTATAGTCTGGAATCACGTAATCGATGCCCATTAGATACTCATCAGGAAACAATAATCCTGAGTCAATCACAATGAGGTCGTCACGGTATTCAACGCAATACATGTTCTTTCCGACTTCACCTAATCCACCAAGTGCAAAAATCCCGACTTCACTAGAATTTAAAAATTGATTTTGCATGGTGAATAATCCTTTCTATTCAGTTGTGAAAAGTGTTTTTCGATAGATACATTATACATAATTAGGGGCTTTATTGCAATGGAATAACCTTGAAACCTTGTATTTTAAAGAATAATTCAGTAGAATTGTATTAGTGCGATTTGGAAAGCCCTTAATTATTGATTGGAGATGGTTTGATTGGAAGCAAAATGGAAGAACCTTTTGATTTGTTCACTGGGATATATCGGACTTAGTGTTCTAGTCTTGATTTTGACAAAAGAAACTTTGTCGATTTTTCTTGCCTGGAACATGGTTTTAAGTACACTCGTTTTAATTTTCGGATATTTAATGAATTCAAAGAAGGTCCTTGGACTTCAAAAGGGATGGTATATTGTCATTTCTTTGCTTTGGCTTCTAATGTTTCCAAACGCGCTGTACTTCATTACCGATTTCATTCATTTGAGCAGATATGATTATTATATCGAGGTTGGGTATTTAAGTTATTTCTACACAGAAGACATCGCAATATACTTAATGCTTGCGTTGATTTTCATCGGAGTGATGATTAGCCTTGGTTATGGGTACTTCTCACTTCGATTGATGAAAAGATCGTTTGAAGAGAAATTTAAAGTCAATACGAAAGAGGTTTTGGTCCTCTCCGTATTATTCCTTTCAAGCATTGGAATTGGAATCGGAAGATTCCTTCGTTTCAATTCTTGGGATATTTTCAGGCCACTTCAACTGATTCAAAGTGTTTTGTCCAATCTAAGCTGGTTTTTAGTTGGATTCGTATTGATCTTTTTTGCACTTCAAACATTCGTCTATTATGGACTCTATTTTCTTCGTAAAACAAAATAAAAAGGCTCTTTGTTAGAGCCTGTTTTTACCACAATGAATGAACTGGTACTTTGATGAAGGTGTTGTAAATGTCTTTGACCGCTTTCATTTCTTCATTGGTCAAAGGCGGCAAATTCGTTGCTAGAACGTTGTTGATGACATGGGATTCTTTGCTTGCACCAGGGATGACGGTACTGACTGCATCAAACATTAAAATCCATCTTAAGGCAATTGGCGCAAGATTTTCAGTGTGAAATACCTTTTTCAGTTCTTCAACGGCCATTAATCCAGTTTCATAATCGACTCCGCTAAAAGTTTCGCCTTTGTCAAAGGATTCTCCATGACGATTGAAAGTACGATGGTCTCCTGAAGAAAATGTCGTGTCTTTTTTGAATTTTCCAGTTAAGAGTCCACTTGCAAGAGGAACTCTGACAATCACAGCGACATCTCTTTTATTGGCTTCTTGAAAGAATAGTTCCATCGGTCTTAACCGAAACATGTTAAAGATGATTTCAACGGCCTCTACGCCCTCATATTCAATGGCTTTCAAGGCTTCTTCAACGCGTTCTACACTGACGCCATAATGCTTGATGATGCCCTCTTTCTTGAAACGATTGAGTGCCTCAAAAACATTTGGTTGATAGTAGACATCTGTAGGGGGGCAATGAAGTAGTACCATATCCAATGAATCAACATCCAGTCGTTTTCGACTATCGTTGATAAATCCTCTTAAATTAATTTCGTTATATCCACTTGTGACATGTGGATTCAATTTTCTTCCAGCTTTGGTAATGATAAAAGGATGTTCTTTAAGACCTTTGATATATTGACCAATCGCGACTTCGCTCGCTCCGCCTTGATAAACGTCTGCCGTGTCATAACAGTTGATGCCTTCCTTTGTAGCGGCAGTAAGTGTGGCTTTTGCCACAACATCGTTAAAAGGATCTCCCCATTTTGAACCCAACTGCCAGGTTCCAAGTGAAATTTCAGAAACCATCACATTTGTTTTTCCGAATCGTCTATATTTCATTTTATCTGCTCCTCTATAGATTAATAACTATATTATATTAAGATTTTGTATGTAATTCTTACAAACTTATTATACAATAGTTTCATAATGAATTTTAGTTATACACATTATTTTCTTTGAAAGGGTTGATTTCTATGGAAGATATCCTCATTATCGTAATTGTTGCGATAATCTTTGCTATTTTAGCAGTTTTATCCGCATTCGTTTTAATGAAATTGAATCGAAATAAACGAGTCTACATTGAAACGCACCAGGAAAATGTAATTGTTTTGGAAAAAATCGCTAAAAGAATAGGCGAAGAAAAAACGGAATTGAATCAGTTAGGAATCCAGTTCTTCGTTAAACTTAGATTGAGAGACGGGAAAATCCAGGATTTCAAAGTTCGCTATTCTAGTTTTTGTGATATAAGAACCGGAGAGACCGCTGTCGCCGTGGTCAAAAAGGAAAGACTCATCTATTATAAATCGGAACATAGGCTTTCAATGGAGGCCGGGAAGGGCATTTACGAAAGGATGCCAGTTTATCACGAAATCAAGAAAGGCAATTCTGTCGATTTTTACTGTGAAATCCCTTCAAAGGATTTGGTTATTTTTTCCTATGAAGCCATTCAACTAGACTATGAAGAAATCGCCGCGGTCTTTCGAATAATGTCTAAAAATTTAGAAGAATTCTTCTATTTAGATAAAGAAGAAGATAGCAGTTTGGAAATCGTGTCTGCCGAAAAAGGAACAGACATTATCCTTTATGAAAATGGAGAAGTTTACGAAATGTTTTCCTTAGATGATTCTCTTACCGAGGAGATCATCCTCAAGTGGATGGAAGGAAATCTGAGGGTCTCAGACCATCCGTTTGAGTTGATATAATATCTCATTTTTGAAGTTGTTTGTTCCTTAAAACAACTTTTTCTTTCAGATGTCAATATGGTATAATGGTGTGTGAGGTGAGTTTGTGATAGCCCAGGTTTTAGTAGATGTAAAAGCAAAATCCGTAAATAAGCGTTACGACTATCTCGTTCCCCAAAATCTAAGCGAAATCTTGGAAATCGGAATGCGTGTGATCGTTCCATTCGGTCCCAGAGAAGTGATGGGATTTGTTTTGTCTTTGATTGAAGAAACCGACTATTCACAGCCTTTGAAATCTGTCATTCGTATTCTTGATTTGGAGCCTTCCTTGACAGAAGAAATGATTGAACTAGCTTCGCTTATGGAAGAAGATACAGCCACTCCTTTGATTCATGTCATTGAAACGATGTTGCCATCCGCTCTCAAAGCGGTATATAAAACCTCGATAGAAATCAAAGATCTTTCCAAACTGAGTGAACCGCTTCAAAATTTATTCAATGGAAGAAGCAAAATAACATTACAAGATAACCTCTCTCCATACTTAAAGGAAATCAAATCCGCAGTTCAACAAGGATATTTGAAACAAATATATGAAATTTCATCCAAAAGCAACCCCAAGACGACAAGGTGGATTGTGCTCAAGGATGAAACAATCTCTTTGAAAAACGAGAAACAAAGATTAGTCGTTAACTACCTTAAAAACTTGAATCCTCATGAAGCAAGTTTTCAGGAGACCCTCAAAGATTTAAATCTGACTTCGAGCGTATTCAATACTTTAGAAAAATACGGTGTGATCGAAGTTGAGGAAAAAGAAGAATATCGTGAGATTCATTCAATCCTTGAACCTTTGAAAAAAGACGTGACTCTAAACGAAGAACAGCAGATTGCTTATGAATCAATCAAAGGTGCTTTTGATACTTATAAAACATTTCTTCTTCACGGAGTCACAGGTTCCGGCAAAACCGAGATTTACATGAAAGTCATAAACGATGTTCTAAAAAGAGGAAAACAAGTCCTGTTTTTGGTACCAGAAATTGCATTGACGCCAATGATGGTCAATCGGTTTAAAAGCCACTTTGAAAGTCAAGTTGCAGTACTTCACTCAGCTCTTTCAATTGGAGAAAAGTATGATGAATGGAGAAGGATTATTAGAAGTGAAGTATCGATTGTCATAGGAGCCAGAAGTGCCTGCTTTGCGCCACTTTCCAATATTGGCGTCATCATTGTTGACGAGTGCCACGAATCCACGTACAAACAAGATGAAATGCCTTCTTACTACGCAATTGATGTCTTAAATCATCGCGCTCTACACTTTCAAGCTCCCTTGGTTTTGGGCTCTGCAACACCCAATATTGAGTCTTATGCAAGATATAAAAGAGGCTACTACGAACTATTGACGATTAACCATCGCGCACTCAATTCCTTTGAACCAGACATCGAAATCATAGATATGAAACATGAATTTAAAACTGGAAACCAGGGGCTGTTTTCTGCAAGACTCCAGGATGAAATCAATCTTCGCCTTGAAAAGAAAGAACAAGTGATTCTTTTAATCAACAGAAGAGGATATTCAAATTTCGTTATATGCAGAAATTGCGGGCATGTCGTAAGTTGTCCTGACTGTGATATTTCACTCACTTATCACGATACGGATCATACAATGAAATGCCACTACTGTGGTCATAAAGAAAATGTACCGACAGAGTGTCCGAAATGCAAATCTACCGATTTGAGCTATATCGGATCCGGTACTCAAAAAACAGAAGCTGAGATATCCAAATTATTCCCATCAGCTAAAGTCGTACGGATGGATAACGACACGACAAGAACCAAAAATGCACATGAAAAATTACTCTTTGAATTTGAACAAACAGGCGATATTCTCCTTGGCACTCAGATGATTGCTAAAGGCCTAGATTTCCCAAGAGTAACTCTGGTTGGAATCTTGCAAGCCGATGGCAATTTATATTCTCCCGATTTCAGAGCTCCTGAAAAAACGTTTCAGTTAATCATGCAGGTTTCAGGTAGATCTGGCCGACATGATTTAAAAGGAAAGGTCATCGTTCAGGCATTTAACCCTGATCACTATGCAATCGCTTATGCAATTAGAAACGATTATCTCGGATTTTATGAATATGAAATGAATCTTCGAAAATTTGCGAAGTACAGTCCGTTTTTCTATATCAACCAGATCATGCTTTCTGGAGAAAAAGTAAGAGACTTGTTCTTAGCCGGAAGAGAAATTGTGAAGTATTTAAGAAAGACGTTATCAAACGAATCCATCATTTTAGGTCCGACACTTCCAATTGTTTCAAGAATCAAAGGAAAGCACAGATGTCAAATTCTTTTAAAATACCGAAATGAGCCAAATCTTTCAGAAGCGCTATCTTCCATCAAGTCAACATACGATACTGATTTGATTTACACCAGTATCGATAAATTTCCAACAATATAGAAACGAGTGATAGATATGAAAATTGTATTTATGGGAACCATGGATTTTGCAGTTCCAATTCTAGAAGGGTTAATCGAGTCTCAAAACGTTGTCATGGTCGTGACGCAACCCGATCGTCCTTTCGGAAGAAAACAGATTTTAAAACCTTCCGCAGTTAAATTGAAAGCTTTGGAGCACGGAATTCAAGTGTTTCAACCTGAACAAATCAAAACGGATTTTAACCCAGTATTAGAATTAAATCCAGACCTTGTTATTGTCGCAGCGTATGGTCAAATGATTCCCCAAATCATTCTCGATACACCAAAATATAAATGCATCAACGTTCACGCATCTCTATTGCCAAAATACAGAGGCGGAGCTCCAATGCATAAAGCCATACAATTTGGTGAGAAGACTACAGGTGTAACAGTGATGCAAATGGCAATGAAAATGGACTCTGGACCAGTATATGTACAAAGAGAAATTCCAATATCTGATTCAGATGATGTTGGCACGCTTCAAGCAAAACTAGCTTATATTGGAAGAGATCTACTCTTAGAAACTCTACCACAGATCGTTGAGGGAAAATTACTTCCCATACCACAAAACGAGACGAAAATCACTTTCGCCTATAACATCAAAAGGGAAGAAGAACATCTTAACTTCAATATGCCTGCAAGATCCGTTGTAAACCACGTGAGAGGATATCACCCATGGCCTCTCACATATTCGACACTCGATGGAATTATACTCAAGGTTTATGAGATGAAGGTTGTCGATGACTTCAAAATGAAGTCAAACGTTCCAGGGGAAATCATTGAAGTTACAAAATCATCTTGCTATATACAGGCAAATCCCGGAATCGTTTCTTTAGAGAAAATTCAGCTTCAAGGAAAAACCGCAATGTCAATTCAAGCTTTTTTAGCAGGAAACAACAAATTTATCCTCTCAGAAGGAAAGATATTGAAATAGCTTTGAAAATACAATGAATATTATGTTATAATATTTAGTTAGATAATCATGAGAAAGGTGATGATTTTTACATGAATCGTCAAAAAAATCTATTTTCAAGAGATGAAATGTTTAAAATGAATGTGGACAAATTACTTGAAAGAGGAGTCACGTTAGACGATATCGCTGCAGTGGCTTTTCGTCAGCAATCCAAATGGAAACCAGACATCTCCTATCAAGAATGCAAAGAGTCTGTTGAAAAGATTCTCTCTTTGCGCGATGTTTTTCATTTGCTTCAACTTGGAGCTGAAATTGATCGTTTAACCGAAGCAAAGATGTTTAGAGGACCGATTCAATCGATTTTGGAGAGCGATCTCGGAATGTTTGGAATCGATGAACTATTCGGATTAGAACTTGCTGGACTATATGGCACCATTGGAAAAACCAATTTTGGTGACATCGATGTCAATAAACCGGGAATTGTCAATCAGTTGAATGAACTCGGAAAATCTGAAAATCCAGCTTGCCATACTTTCCTCGACGACATTGTCGGTGCGATTGCAGCGGCAGCTTCCACAAGAGTCGCTCAGATTGAAAACGAAATTGAAGCGAGAAAAGATCCATCTGTCATTGAAGAACCAAAATTATTCTAAAAAAGATTAACAAATTTAATTCGAGGAGGTGAACTGATTGGATAGAAGAGAAAAAGAACTTGATGATTTTTTCAAGAAAAATGACGCATCAAAGAAAAAAACGACAAAAGACTTAAAAAAAGAAGAAACAGGCAAGATTGATGCCTATTTTGAAACAGTCGCCATCCAAAAAGCACCGAAGAAGAGATCAGGCATTGATAAAATCGTTGATTTCTTTCGTATCACCTCATTTAAAAACAAATTTGATGAAAAAAAAGTAAGTGCAAACAAAAAACAACTTGAAGTCGAAGGATCCAACCGGACCTCCAATCTGTGGAAAAAGATTACAAAAGTCGTAATCAATATGTTTTCCTTTGAAGCAGGGGTTGATATTCTCGATGAGACGAGCGTTTTGTATCGCAGAAATCTCGTTATGAAGAACATCATTAAAATCACCAACTTCGTGTTCGTCATCTTCATTTTCGTTGGCTCTAAAAGCATCGGAATTAGCGTTAATATCATCGTTTCTTTCGTCTTTTTTATGATTATGTTTTTTTCCAATCTTTCAATCAAGAAGATTATCTTCGGAGAACCTAGAACACTTCAAAAACAAGTGATGGGCGAATATGCATCAGGATTTTACATTTTGATGATGGCCGTCGCCGTATACTCTAAATTGAAGTTCAGTTTGAATGGACTAACAGGCGAAGGATATCTTTCGATTACACTTGCTGGCTATACTCTAATCTATTTCGCGCTTGTCGTTCTTGCGCTCTATCAGGATTCTAAATTGCTTAAGAATGTATTTAAGATTGCGATTATTTTGATGACTCTTGTTCACGTTCTTGTTTTATATCCGCTCTTCACATATGCTAGCGACATCACGACACTTTGGAACTACATCAGAGGGCCGATTCTATCGGATATCGTTCTTAGAACCATTGTCTTAGCCGTGTTTATGATTGCATTATATTCTACTGCAAAGATTTCAGAAGACATGAATGCCAAGAGAAAAGAAGAGTTGATTAAGAGAAGATCGATGGAAAAAGATTTTAAATCCGTCGTCAATGACGTATTCGACGTCATTAGCGTATATAAACAAAGAAGCGAAGACAACGAGGAAAAACGACAAGAAAAAGTATCTCGTAGAGTAGCGGAACTTGCAGGAAAACTTGGAAACTTTCTTGGATACTCTCCGAAGCTTTGTAAGGAAATCTTTGACTTTTCGACAATACACATCGACCAAAAAGGCTTATTGTCTCTTGCCGATTATGACAATAAGGAAGTTTTGGACGAAGAGGACTTTAAGAAAATTAGAGATAAAACCATTATTGGCAGTGTTATCATCAAAAGACTTCAACTAGAGAAAAAGGGCGAAGACATCGTCAGAGCCCATTTTGATAAAACCGCTGATCCAGATTTTGTAAAGGAAATGAATTCGATTCAAAACAATCGAGAATCTCAAGTCATTTTGCTTTGTGAAATCTATGATATATTGAGACAACCCAAAAACTATAAAAAAGAAATCAAACATGCTAGGGCTATGGATTTGATCCAACTGGAATTCTATCCCTATTTCGACCCACAGATAATTGACCGCTTCGTCAAATACACAGATGATTTCGAATCGATTTATTACAAACTTACCGTAGAATAGGAGATTTTATAATGTACCGTTTTTTTACTTCTGAATCAGTTACCGAGGGGCATCCAGACAAAATTTGCGATCAAATTTCAGATGCGATTCTCGATCAACTATTGACACTTGACAAAAATGCCAGAGTCGCTTGCGAGACCGTTGTTACAACCGGGCTTGTTCTTGTGGCTGGAGAAATTACAACTGATAGTTATGTCGATATCCAGCAAATCGTTAGAGATACTGTCAAAGAAATTGGATACGATCGTGGGAAATATGGATTTGACGCAGACAATTTAGCTGTTTTAGTATCCATCAACAATCAGTCTCATGATATCGCCATGGGCGTTGACGAAACCAGTAACCACGAACAAGGTGCTGGGGATCAAGGAATGATGTTTGGTTATGCCACCGCAGAAACGAAAAGCTATATGCCTATTGCTCATTACTACGCAAACTTACTCGCAAAAAGGCTCGCTCAAGTCAGAAAAGAGGGCATTCTCGATTATCTTCGTCCTGACGGCAAAACACAAATTACAGCTGAGTTTAATGATGATGGATCCTTTAAACGATTCGATAAAATTCTGATTTCGACTCAACACTCTCCAAACGTTACCCAAGCGACCATCCGCAAGGATTTGATTAAACATGTGATTCAATACGTTATCGACGAAAAAATGATGGATGAAAATACTGAAATTCTAGTCAACCCAACTGGCCGATTCGTCATCGGCGGACCGGCAGGCGATTCAGGACTCACTGGAAGAAAAATCATTGTCGACACGTATGGCGGAAGAGCACATCACGGTGGAGGTGCTTTTTCAGGAAAAGACCCCTCAAAAGTAGATCGAAGCGCAGCTTACGCATTAAGATACGTTGCGAAAAATATCGTCGCAAGTGGACTTGCAAAAGAAATCGAAGTTCAAGTTTCTTACGCGATTGGTATTGCCAAACCAACAAGCATCGGTGTCAATACTTTTGGAACAGGATTGCTAACGGATGATGAAATTGTCGCAATCATCAAAAAGCACTTTGATTTGCGCCCAAGAGCCATCATCGAGACCTTCGACTTGAAGCGTCCAATCTATCGTCAAGTGGCGGCGTACGGGCATTTTGGAAGAGACGATTTGGATTTACCCTGGGAAAAACTAGACATGGTGGATACCTTGTCTAAATATGCGAAATAAGGTGAACCTATGTTTTTAGTCAATTGGAAAATCGTTATTGAAATTTCACTACTTGCCCTATTTTTTATAGGAGCGATAGCAATTTCATCGGTATTCCTTGTACGTTCTGTGATAAGTTCTTACAAAGAAGTGTTCAAATATCAATCAAAGCTTGACATTGAGCTCAGAAAGATTTTAAATCTACTATCAAAAGTTTCTAAAGATGAAGTGACTGAATTCGCTTCAGGACAAGTCATCAAGGAATTGCCTTTTGAAGAGAAGAAAAAGCTGATTATGCATGTTGACGAAATGCTCAAAACCATCGACATAGAAAATCAGGAAAACAGTTATTTGAAAGAAACCTATGATAATCTGCATGAGATCAGAAGAGTTAGAGATGGACTTGCGTTAATATATAATCAAAAAGTCGCAATGTTCCCATTTAACCTTTACTCAAGGATTTTGAAACTGTACGCATGGGAGATTTATACTGATACCCTATAAAAAAATTCGGAAATCTTAAGATTCCGAATTCTTTTTTTTCTGGATTTTGATGATATATGGAGCCAACTCTTTGTTTAAAACACTGATTTTTATAACATCATACACTTGAGACGGAAGATTGCTGCAATAATGCTTCACAGCCATTGATTCATTTCCATCATGTTTTTGATAAACGACAATGACACAAATTCCACCTTCCATTAAGAGCGGAAGTGCCTCATCCAAACTTTTGATTGTCGTAGATGGAGAAGTCATGATTTCTTTTGAACCATGTGGAAGGTAGCCCAGACTATAAATGATTCCACCGATTATATCCGGAAGATATTTTCTAGCTTCCGCATGACAGGAAAGAATCAATTCAACATTGTTTTTATTGTTCTCCAGAAGCAGTTCTTTCGTAGAAATGATGGCTTCCTCTTGAATATCAAAGGCAATCACTTTTTCGGATATATTGGATAGAAACAAAGTGTCTTGTCCTCTACCGCATGTCATGTCGACAGTGACTTGATTGGTTAAGTCAAGGTCTTTGAACATTTCATGTGCGAGGGTTGCGACTGTGATCATAATAGACCCCCTGATACGTATGTCTTGCACGTAATCGTTTGTCGATTTCATTTGTAACCACGAATTTTTTGAGTGACCAAATTGGTTCAATCAAATCTTCTTTTCTAGCATCTCCAGTCAGTCTGTGTAGCACGATGTCTGGTCGTAATCGCTCAATTTGTTCTGCGACGATTGAAGTATATTCCTCTAAAGTTAAGACGTGGAAGTGGGTGTTCGAATAATACTTTTCAAGTGGTGTGTCTTTAAGGATATAAAGCATATGTATTTTAAGCCCCTGAATGTCGTAAGAATTCACTTTTTCGAGTGTTTCAAGCATCATCTCTTTGGTTTCATGAGGAAGGCCGTTAATGATATGTGCCACAACATGGATATTTCTTTTTCTCAAATTTGTAACCGCGTTTTCAAAGGACAACAAATCATGCCCTCGATTGATCAGTTTAGCAGTCGTTTCATGAATGGTTTGGAGACCGAGTTCAATGATTAAAAAGGTTCTTTTGTTCAAGTCTTCTAGATAATCCAACACCTCTTCAGGCAAGCAATCAGGTCTTGTTGCAACAGAGATTCCGATGATGTCTGAGTCCAGTGTCAAAGCTTCCTCAAACAGTTCTTTAAGCTTTTCAACTGGAGCGTAAGTATTTGTATTTGCTTGAAAATACGCGATGTATTTCCCGCTTTTCCACTTTAAACTCATCATCTCTTTTACGTGATCGAACTGAGTTTTAAGTGGGAGAGACTTGTCCCCGCCAAATTCACCACTTCCCGATTCCGAACAATAGATGCAGCCACTTTTAGAAAATGTCCCATCTCTGTTTGGACAGGTAAAGTCCCCGTTTAAAGCGATTTTGTATACTTTCGTTTTGAAACGTTTTAGATAATAGTCATTGATGGTATAATAGGGTCTTTCTTTTCCTTCAAAATTCACAAACATCACCCAAGCATCATTATATCATAATATTATCTTTATGGTTTTGTTAAATATTTGAATGTGTTATAATAGAAAAAGTGGTGATGAAATGTATACAGTAATGAAAGATTCTTTGTTCGAACCGAAGAAGATTTTGAACCATCGAAACAAATCATTATTCTATGTATTTACCTATCTGGTACTTTTGGCGATATTGATGAGCCTGGGCACCATTGTTTTCTATTTGGGATACTCTGATAATTCGGTCATTACTTCCGCAACCACTGGATGTCGAATTGAACAATCCACGATGGTGTGTGATTTGGATTCTTATGAAGGACCAAAGGAATTGAATCTATATGCCGTTTCAATCTTCTTTCTATCTGAAGAAGAGGATCCAAATACGCTTTCAACCTTATCGAGTGACTATATGATCATCCAAAGTAGCACCTTAAGTGTTTATGCAGGACAGAAACTATACTTCTCTGGATCCATCGCTCCATTGATGAAACAAGCGGGTACATTCGACTCTTTTATAAACAGCTATCAAAACATCTTTTTAGTTGGATTTATCCTAGTTGGAATCTTGTCAAATATTTTCATTTTGATTATATTTGTTCTGATTTCGACGCTTCCTTTCCTAGGGCTTATCAAACATATCAAATTCAAGAAGATATTCATCCTGACCGTCTTCGCAACGACGCCTGTCGCATTCGTGATGACCTTTTATGGGTTAATGGCACTTCCTGATGTAATATTCTTGATTTTACTCTTCGTGAGTTACCGATCTCTCTTCGTGCTTCGTCGAGAACTCTCTTATCAACTCTATCTGAGCTCCGCAGCTAAAGTCTATCCAAACGCTGAAAATCAAGAAAGTAATGATGATTCAAACGAAAACGATGAAACAGAAGAACCACAAGATGAACAAGAGGAAGAAAACGAAGACGAAGATTAATCTTGTTCTTGAATAAATGAATCTTTTGTGATACTATGTCTATAACAGTGAAGATCTGGAAATAGTAATGAATACAACCTTGAAAAAGAGACCCGGAATCTGGTGAAATTCGGGAAGGGGATTCATGAATTGGCCCAAGGAGCTTTTGAAGCGAAACACGTGAGCTTCAGACGTTTTCCGCGTTAAGGAATCGAGTGCCAGAGCAATCTGGAACAAAGGTGGTACCGCGCTATGTCGTCCTTTTTTATAAGGACGATTTTTTTTATGAAAGGTAGGCAATATACATGAGTGCATTTGTCCCGAGCTTCAATCATCAAGAAATAGAGCCTAAGTGGCAAAAGAAATGGTATGAAAGCAACGTATTTGCAGCGATTGATTTCAACCAGAAAAAGAAATTTTATGGATTGGTCGAATTTCCATATCCTTCAGGACATGGGATGCATGTTGGGCATATCCGTGCGTATGCTTCTTTGGAAGTCATTTCCAGAAAGAGACGGATGGAAGGGTACAATGTTTTGTTTCCAATTGGATTCGATGCATTTGGACTACCGACGGAAAACTACGCAATCCAAAACAAAATTCATCCTCGTAAAGTAACGGATGATAACATTGATTTATTCCTTCGCCAATTAAAATCGGCAGGCTTTTCGTTCGACTACGACCGAATTGTCGACACCACTGACGATGAATACTATAAATGGACACAATGGATTTTCTTAAAAATGTATGAAAGTGGACTTGTTTATAAAAGCAAAACGTACGTCAATTTCTGCCCCGACTGCAAAGTCGTTCTTTCCAATGAAGAAAGCCAAGGTGGAGAATGCGATCGTTGCGGAACCCAAGTTGTTCAAATGGAAAAAGACGTCTGGTTTCTTAAAATCACGGCTTATGCAGATAAACTCCTTGCTGGACTAGACGTATTGGAGTCCTCTAATCGTATCAGGACAGAACAAGAGAAATGGATTGGCAAATCAAAAGGGGCTTTCATTCAATTTGCAATCAAAGATTCTGATGAACTCCTCAAAGTCTTCACAACGAGACCGGATACGATTTATGGTGCGACTTTTATGGTCATATCTCCCGAACATCCGCTTCTTGAAAAAATGCATGATCGTCTAAAAAATCATGATGAAATCCACGAGTATCAAGAAAAAGCAAAACTGAAATCCGAATTTGAACGGACTCAACTTGTCAAAGACAAAACAGGCGTTCGTCTTCAAGGGATTGAAGCCATCAACCCATTAACCCATAAAACAATTCCGGTCTTTATTTCCGATTACGTAATGATTACGTACGGAACCGGAGCCATTATGGCCGTTCCGGGACATGACGAAAGAGACTATGAGTTTGCGAAAAAGTATGATCTAAAGATTGTTGAAGTCATCGAAGGCGGAGACTTGAGTGTTGCTCCATTCACTGATACAGAAACTGGAATTTTAGTCAACAGCGACATCATCAACGGCCTTTCAGTTGAAAAAGCCAAAGAAAAGATCAATCGTTACCTATTAGAAAAAGGAATCGGAGAAGAAACCGAAACCTTTAAAATGAAAGACTGGGCCTTCAATCGACAAAGGTATTGGGGAGAACCCATTCCTTTGGTATATTGTGAGGACTGTGGAATTGTGCCAGTCCCTTATGATGAACTGCCTGTAAGACTTCCGATGGTCGAGGAGTTTTTGCCAACAGATACCGGTGAATCACCACTTGCGAATATCAAAGAATATGTAAATACAGTCTGTCCGATTTGCGGAAAACCTGCAAAAAGAGAAACAGACACAATGCCTCAATGGGCAGGTTCCAGCTGGTATTTCCTGAGATATATGGACCCACACAATTCTTCAAGACTTGCTTCGATGGACAAGATGAATTACTGGGGTCAAGTTGATTGGTACAATGGTGGGATGGAACATGTGACAAGGCATTTAATCTATTCAAGATTTTGGAATTTGTTCCTTCATGACATTGGAGTTGTCCCTCACGGAGAACCTTACAAAAAAAGAACTGCTCAAGGCCTGATTTTAGGCCCTGATGGGGATAAAATGTCCAAATCCAAAGGCAACGTCATCAATCCGCTTGACATTATTGAAGAGTATGGTGCAGACACACTAAGAACCTATATCCTTTTCATTGGGGATTATGAGATGCCAACGCCTTGGAATGAAAATGGCGTCAAAGGATGCCGAAGATTTCTCGACAAAGTTTATAGAATGTTTGAATCCGTAACCACTGAAAATCAATATACCAAGAAAATAGAGTCTGTGATTCATAAAACAATCAAAGGCGTTTCAGAAGACGTTGAAAACATGAAGTTCAATACTGCCATCGCGAAGTTAATGACGCTGTCAAACGAGATGAGCAGTCTTGAAAAAGTATCCAAAAAAGACTATGAAACACTACTTACCCTAATGAATCCAATTGCTCCACATCTTGCAGAAGAAATGTGGGAAAGACTTGGACACACTCAAGGTCTTGTGTTTGAGCCATGGCCAGACTATGATCCTCAAATGCTGATTTCGGATGAAGTTGAAATTGTTCTTAATATCAACGGAAAAGTCCGCGACAAAATGACGGTTCCATTCGATTCAAGCAAAGAATTTTTGGAAAAAGAAGCTCTGAAGAGCGAACGTATTCAACAGTATATTGGAAATTCTGAAATCAAGAAAATCATTGTCGTTCCAAACAAAATCGTTAATATTGTAATTTAAATAGAGAAAGTCACCGTTGAAATCGTAAGATTATTTCGGTGATTTTTTTATGAAAGAAACCAAAGTTCCAACCTATGAAAAAGATGAGGTTTCTATCGATTCTTTACATGATGGCCTTTGTGAGAGATGCCTTTCCACAACGAACAGCCATTATGTTGATTTTAACGGTAGGACAATATGCAAAGAGTGCTTTCAATTCGGACTAAGCACAAACGAAAATAGTCTTTATAGACATACTAGGAAAACAATGCAGAAGAATCATAAACTTGAAATTGGATACAAGTTATCAGAAGATCAGCGCAAAGGAAGTCGTTTCTTTGTAGACTGTCTTCAAAACAGAAAAAACGGATTTCTTGAAGCTGTATGTGGCGCAGGTAAAACAGAAATGTTATTCCAAGGATTTCTTGAGTCATTAAATAGAGGAAAATTGATTTGTTTTGCGATTCCAAGAAAACAGATCGTCATTCAAATTGAAGCCCGTTTGAAGAGCGTATATCCAGACTCTATCGTGAAAGGAATTCATGGCGATTCTAAGGATGACGAAGGTGCACACATTGTAGTATCTACAATTCAACAGTTAATCAGTTATTATCACGAGTTTGATGTCTTGGTTGTTGACGAAGTAGATGCCTTTCCACTTGAAGGAAATAGGATGTATCATCGTTTCATAAAAAAGGCGATGAAACCGGATGGAATCCTATTTTTGATGAGCGCAACAAAGGTTGATTCCATTCACGAGTATCTTCAAGAGTTCAATATGGCAGAATGCGTCATATATCGTAAATTCCACAATATCCCTCAAGACATTCCGATATGTAGACACGTTCCCGGGTTATACCGTAAATTTAATAATGGAATCATACCAAATACGGTATTACAGACACTACGGAAGTGGGTATTAGAAGGATCAAAAGTGTTTATATTTGTTCCAACAATCCGACTGGCAGAAATGGTATTCGAATCTATTCATAAGACGCTTTTCTATTCTGAAAAAATGACCTCACTTACGTATGAAAAGAAAGAGATTTTGAAGAGATTTGAAACTGAAGAAACTAAGATACTAATATCTACATCAGTACTGGAAAGAGGTGTCACATTTTCAAAATTAAATGTGATGGTATTATTTTCAAATCATAGAATTTATTCCAAAGAAATGTTAATCCAAATTGCTGGACGTGTCGGAAGAAAACTTGATTCACCTAGAGGAGAAATCATCTTTTTATCTGAAAACATATCCAAAGAGATGATTGAAGCAATAAGCGCCATTAATCATAATAACCTATTAGCGGGATTCTTAGAATGAACTGCCAAATATGTAAAAAGTCCTACTGGGTCGAAACGGATTTTACAACGTTTTTCAGGGAAAAATTCATCTGTAAATCATGTCAAAAGTTATTAGATCTTCCAGTCTTGGAAATGACGATTCCGATTGAATCAGGAGCCCTGGACTTCATGGTAATGTATCCAGGGACAACACTCTCTCCTGAACTGGAAACGAGCTTTGCTCAAAAATATGTAATAGGGCTAATTCATGCGATTACCTCAAACCCAAAGTATAATATCGTTCTTTACTTTGAAGACATAGAAATACTGTATTTTGAGCAATGGTTTCCTTATGTCAGACCTTTTTCTAAAATTCTATTTTTATCCCTGACGGATGTCAATTTTGAGACCAGTGTGATGTTTCGATGAATTTTTGCCCAAAAACAAGCCATCCGGTTTACATGGCCTTAAAACGGTGCTATAATGAAATTGGTTTTAAAAAGAAAAGGAGTGATTTATATGAAACTCGATGTGAGAGGAAAAAACGGTTTTGAGATTACGGATGCAATCAGAAATTACTTCGAAAAGAAACTCAAAAAAATCGAAAAAGTATTTTCAGAAGAACTCGAAGCATTTGTTGTTTGCAAGATTTACAAAGATTTGACAAAAGTTGAAATCACCATTCCGATTAAATTTATTACCATTAGAGCTGAAGTAGAGGACAAAGACCTCTATGCGGGAATCGACAGAGCCGTCGATAAACTCGAAGCTCAAATCAGAAAAAACAAACACAAAATGAATCGTAGTTTACAAGAAAGAACGGGGCTAAAAGATGCGTTCATGTCAGATGAATTCAACTTAGAAGAACTTGAAAGAGAACTCATCAGCCCAATCAAGAAAAAGCGAATAAAATTGGATATATTGTCTCTCGAAGAAGCTATCACTCAAACCGAGCTTCTCGGTCATGATTTCTTCATCTATCGTAACGAGGATAAAGAAGTCTGTGTCCTGTATCTGAGAGATGATGGGAAATATGGATTAATTGAAACAGAGTAAGAAAATCAAGTGACCTATAAGGTCACTTTTTTTTGGACTGTAGGGAAAATAAGTTGTATTATGGGCATTATTTGTGATATGATTATAGGTGTATGAAGAGGTGGTTACAATGATAAAATTATTTGATCCGAACAGAAAAATATTAAAAAAACTTGAAAAACAAGCAAACTTAGTTCTTGCATTGCACGAGGAGTACAAGTTACTCACCGATGAAGCGTTAGTCGCTAAATCAAGCGAGTTTAAAGAACGACTCAAAAACGGAGAAACTCTGGACTCTTTACTCGTTGAAGCGTTCGCAACCGTTCGCGAAGCATCGACCCGCGTGACTGGAATGACGCCTTTTAAAGTGCAAGTCATGGGCGCTATTTCCATCCATGAAGGAAATATAGCAGAAATGAAAACTGGTGAAGGAAAAACGTTGACCGCTGTTATGCCAGCTTATTTAAATGCACTCTCCGGAGATGGCGTTCATATTGTTACAGTCAACGAATATTTGGCTTCTCGTGAGGCGAATGGTGAAATAGGAGATTTGTTCCGATTTTTAGGCTTGACAGTAGGGCTAAACATTCGTGATTTAACACCTGAAGAAAAGAGAGCCGTATACAATTGCGACATCTTGTATTCTACCAACAACGAACTTGGATTTGACTATTTGAGAGATCACATGGTTATCTATAAAGAAAATGTCGTTCAACGTCCATTAAACTTCGCGATTATCGATGAGGTTGACTCGATTTTGGTCGATGAAGCTAGAACTCCTTTAATCATTTCTGGTGGAGAGAAAAACTCCGCAGACCTTTATAAAGCCGCAAACTATTTTGTTATTCGACTTCAAGATGAAGTGGATTACTCGATAGACGTCAAAGATAAGTCTATCAGTTTAACCGAAGAAGGAATACACAAAGCAGAACAGAATTTTAATCTTGAGAATTTATACGACGTTAGCAATGTCGTTTTATTGCATCACCTCAATAATGCTTTGAGAGCGAACTACGTTATGTCTAGAGACATCGATTACGTTGTCCAGGATGGAAAAGTCATTATCGTTGACGGATTTACGGGACGTTTGATGCATGGACGTCAGTTCTCCGAAGGCTTGCATCAAGCACTTGAAGCCAAAGAAGCCGTTGAAATCAAAAAAGAGACGACAACTCTCGCAACCATCACGTTCCAAAACTTCTTCAGAATGTACAAAAAACTTTCCGGTATGACAGGTACTGCAAAAACCGAGGAAGAGGAATTTAGAAATATCTACAATATGTATGTTATTGAAATTCCAACCAATATGCCAATTGTCAGAATTGATGACAACGATTTGATTTTCGCATCTATGGAAGCAAAATACAAAGCATTAGCAGATGAAATTGCACGAAGACATCAACTCGGTCAGCCACTGCTTATCGGTACGATTTCTATTGAAAGTTCAGAACTTCTTTCCTCTTTGCTGAAACGCAAAGGCGTCAAACATGACGTTCTAAACGCGAAGCAGCACGAGCGAGAAGCTGAAATTGTCGCAAAAGCGGGATTTAGAGGAGCCGTTACCATCGCCACCAATATGGCTGGACGTGGTACCGACATCAAACTTGGAGAAGGCGTCGTTGCACTCGGCGGACTCGCCGTCATTGGTACAGAACGACATGAGTCAAGACGTATCGACAATCAGTTGAGAGGACGAAGCGGTCGCCAGGGAGACCCTGGCTACTCCAGATTTTATCTATCTGCCGACGATGAGTTGATGAGACGATTCGGTGGAGACAGATTCAAAAGAATGATTTCTATGATTACAACTACAAAGGGTTCAGATACAGAAGAACCTTTGGATTATGGAATGTTTTCAAAACTTGTTCTAAGAGCACAGCATCAAATTGAGGGAAACAACTTTGACCGTCGTAAAACGGTTTTACAATATGACGAAGTCTTAAGAAAACAAAGAGAAATCATTTACCAACAGAGAACCGACGTTCTTTATCACGAGACCATCGAAGACTCCGTCAATCAGATGATTGAGTCAACGCTCAAAAGAACAATTGAATTGCATCAGGACAACCTTCCTGACTTAATCAAGCAACTCAATCGGTATTTTCCAAAGGATGCAATTGATCAAACGATTTTAGAAAACCCTGAAAATGATAAAATCGAATATGTTATGGACATCTACAAGAGAGATGTCGAAGAGAAAAAACTGCTCGCAACCGAAAAAGTATACAATGATTTCCTAAAAGCCATTACTTTAAGGGTTGTTGATACCTTCTGGGTTCAACACATCGATGCAATGTCTGAACTCCGCCAATCCGTTACTTTGCAAAGTTACGGGCAAATCAATCCTTTCAGAGAATACCAAGAACTTGGATTTGAAATGTTTGAAGCGATGGTCATCAATATTCAAAATGACGTCACAAGGTATGTTCTAAAAGCACAGGTTCGTCAAAACACCGAACGCGTTCAAGTAGCGAAACCGATTTCAACATCCTCGGGTAAGGAAGACGACGCAAAGAAAAAACAACCTAAAAAAGTGACACAAAAAGTCGGTAGAAACGATCCTTGTCCATGTGGTAGTGGAAAAAAATATAAATACTGCCATGGAAAAAACGAATAAGGTAGTGAGCCAATGACCTATTTAGAACTAAAGATCAAATTGGTAGAATTGAATGACCGTTTTGATGAACTGAATCAAGCATTCAATTTTGCTGAGCAACAGAAAAAATATACCCTATTGAATCAAGAGACCCAAGCTCTTGATTTTTGGTCTGACCCCAAAAAGGCGCAAGGAATCATTCAAAAACAAAATGAAGTATCAACTCTTTTGGATGAATACAAGATGATTAAAGACCTGCTTGAAACGATAGAACTCACATATGAACTTTCATTAGTGGATGACTCCATGGATTTATCTGGTATTGATAAAGATATTGAAGAGTTCAACAAAAAGTCAGATGAACTTCGAGTCGCAACTCTCCTCGACAAACCATACGACAAATTCAATGCGGTCATCGAGTTTCATCCGGGAGCTGGTGGAACTGAAAGCCAAGACTGGGCTGAGATGCTGTTTCGAATGTATCTTAGATATGCCGAACAGAAAAAATACAAAGTCAGTATCCTTGATTACCTTGACGGTGAAGAAGCGGGACTCAAGTCCGCAACCATCCTAGTAGAGGGAGCTTATGCTTACGGATACCTGAAAGCCGAGTCCGGAGTACACAGACTCGTCCGAATCTCGCCGTTCGATTCTTCTGGCAGAAGACATACTTCTTTTGCAAGCGTTTCGGTTACACCTGAACTCGACGATTCGATTGATCTTGAGATTGATGATCAAGATTTAAAAATTGACACCTATCGTTCTAGTGGAAACGGGGGACAAGGAGTCAATACAACGGATTCTGCAGTAAGAATCACACATTTACCTACAAAAACTGTTGTAACTTGCCAAAACCAGCGTAGCCAATTACAAAATAGAGAAACAGCACTAAAAGTCTTAAAAGGAAAACTATATCAGTTGGAACTTGAAAAGAAGCAACGTGAACTGGATGCCTTTTCTACAACCCATATTCAAAATGCTTTTGGTAGTCAAATCCGTTCTTATGTGTTCCACCCTTATTCCATGGTCAAAGACCATAGAACCAATTTTGAAACAGGAAATACGGATAAAGTCATGAATGGAGATCTAGATGATTTCATTTTGGCTTATCTGTTGATGAAATAGTCATCAAAGGAGCTTCCATGAAAGAAGTCAAAAAACATCAGACGATGAAGAAAATCAAACAATATCTGTTTTTGACACTCGGAGTGTTCATCATGTCTTTTGCCTTCCATTTTTTTGTGATTCCTTCCGGAATCGTCATTGGAGGCACGACAGGTTTGGCAATGGTTGTGAATCGGTATCTGACTAATTTACCTATTTCATTCATCGCGCTCTTTTTTAATGTTCTGTTTTTGATATCTGCACTGTTATTCATTGGGAAAAAAGAATTTATCAGAAGCATCTATGGATCTTTATTGTTTCCGGCCTTTCTTGCCCTGTTTGAACTCACAATCCCGATTCCCCAGTTTGGGGGAAATGATTTACTCTTAATATCGTTATATAGCGGAGGGTTAATTGGAATCGGATTCGCTATTGTTATCCATAATGGTGGAACAACAGGTGGAACCGACATCGGAGTTCAAATCGTCCAAAAATATACAAAACTCTCGATTGCGAGTGCAATCTATGTGGTTGAAGCTAGTATTATCGTTTTGGGTGCCTTTACAGCACCGGAGGGAATTTCTGCTGGTTTCATCGCTGCACTTTATGCGATTGTGATTGTATTCATTTCAGGTAAAGTATCTGATTCCTTCTTGCTTGGCGTTGAAAGCAAAAAAGCACTGAATATTGTCACCTCAGTTCCAAAAGAGTTGAAAGCAGCGATATTTGCGTCCTTCAGTAGAGGAATGACTGAAATCCCCAGCCAAGGTGGGTACACTGAACATCCGAAAACAATACTGATTATGGTTATTCATAATTCTGAATATCATTATGTCAAAAAAATCATACATGACGTCGATCCAAAAGCGTTCGTGTATGTCACTCCTGCATCTGAGATTCAAGGAGAATGGTCCGCAAAAGATGAGGTGTATTTATATAATGCCAAAGGTCAAAGAATTAAAAAAACGCCATAAAGAAGAATACCTGCTTCAATTTGGAATGGAAGATGGGTCCATTCAAGACTATATTGTTTCGACAGATCTCGTCGTTGAATATCGACTACTAAATGGAAAAGAATTGACTGAGACTCAGTTCAGTTCTTTTGAGCGAGATCATTCCATCGACAAAGTCTATCAATCGACACTAAAATATTCGCTCAAGTTTCATAAAAGCGAATTTGAGACGAGAGAATATCTTCGAAAAAAAGAAGTTGTGGAAGAGTTTATCGATCTCGTGATTCAAAAGCTGAAAAAGATGAAGGTCATTGATGATGAAACCTTACTACAAAGTATCATTGAACATCAATTTGAAAGGCAATTAAATGGCCCCAATAAAGTCTCGTTCTCACTGAAAAACAAGGGGTTTGATGAAGCGTTAATTCAAAAAGGACTTTCATACATCGGATATGAAAAAATTGAAAAGAACCTTGAAATCCTAATGTCAAAAAGACTACCTTTATACAGAAACAAGTCCATTGCTTCTGCATCTAGAATGATGACTTCGTTTTTGGTTCAAAAGGGATATGATCTTAATCGTATTCAAGCTTTCATCATCAAGCACAAGTCTGATTTTTCTGACCTAATTCAAGAAGATAAGTCTATTATTTTCGAATATGATAAGATTAAAAAAAGATATTCAAAATCAACCGAAAACCAATATGAACTTCAACAAAAGATTATCGCATCATTGCTTTCGAAAGGTTATGCTTACGCAGATATCAAAAAAGTACTCGAAAGGAGATAAATCATGTCTTTAGCACTTAACGAACTGGACTTGTATTTATTCAATGAAGGAAAGTTGAAAGAAGGTTTCAAGCAATTTGGTTCCCATTTAATCAAAGATGATTTAAATCAAGTAGAAGGTGTTCGCTTTACCGTCTACGCTCCGCACGCGAGAATTGTGTCAGTGGTTGGAGATTTCAATCAATGGGACTCTCGAGCCCATGTTATGGAAAAAGTTGATGAAGCAGGCGTATTTCGTTTATTCATCAAGGGACTTGGCGAATGGACAAGATACAAATATTGTATCGTTACCAGTTTTGGCCAAACGATTTTCAAGGCCGACCCCTATGCTTATTTTTCAGACAATCGTCCTGAAACCTCTTCGAAAGTCTATGATATTGACGGTTATGTTTGGGATGACGGAGATTACTTAGAAAACAGAAAACGTGTGAATCCTTTTGAATCGGAAATGAGCATTTATGAGGTCCATTTAGGCTCATGGATGACCAAACCCGATGGATCATTTCATAAATACAACGAACTTGTAAACTATCTCATTCCTTATGTTAAGGCTCACGGATTTTCCCATATCGAGCTAATGCCAATCGTTGAACATCCACTCGATGAATCCTGGGGATATCAAGGAACTGGTTATAATAGTGCAACCTCAAGATACGGGGTTCCAAAAGACTTGATGTATTTTATCGATAAATGTCATCAAGAACACATCGGCGTTATTCTCGACTGGGTTCCAGGGCATATTTGTAAAGATGCTCATGGACTTTACATGTTCGATGGAGAACCTCTATATGAATATTCTGATTATGCAATTAGAGAAAACATTGTGTGGGGAACCGTCAATCTCGATCTCGGAAAAGGCGTGACAAAAAGCTTTTTAATTTCGAATGCTATTTTCTGGATGGATTACTTCCATGTGGATGGATTTAGAATCGATGCCGTCAGCAACATTTTATACTATCTTGGAAACTCCAGCGTTGGAACCAATTATGGCGCGATTGAATTTCTCAAGAATTTATCTTACGCCATCAAAGAAAGAGATCATTCCGTCTTGCTTTTTGCAGAAGACTCCACGACTTTTCCAAATTTGACCAAACCGGTTCATGAAGGTGGAATTGGATTTGACTTCAAATGGAATATGGGATGGATGAATGATACCCTAAAGTATTTTGAAAAAGACCCCATTTATCGAAAATATCACCATGATTTGATCACATTCAGCATGGTTTATGCCTATTCTGAACGTTTCGTACTGCCTTTGTCCCATGATGAAGTTGTTCATGGCAAGAATGCATTGGTTGCGAAAATGCCAGGCGACTACTGGCAAAAATTCGCAAATTACAGAGTTCTTTTGGGATTGCAATTTACTCATCCTGGAAAGAAACTGCTTTTCATGGGTGGAGAATTTGCGCAAATGCATGAGTGGAAAGACAAGGAAGAACTGGACTGGTTCTTGCTTGAATATCCGCTTCATGAGCGCAGTAACCGTTTCGTTAGAGATTTGATTCATGTGTACCAATATCATAAGCCATTCTTTGAACTCGATCATTCCCCAGAAGGATTCAGGTGGATTGACCAGACCAACCACGCGCAATCCATTTTTGTCTTTGCTCGATTTGCGAAAGATAAACAAGATTTTTGCGTCGTCGTTCTAAACATGACTCCGAATGCTTACGACAGTTATAGAATTGGTGTCCCTCAAAAAGGACAATACGAAGAAATTCTCAACAGCGATAAAGACATCTATGGTGGGTCCAACCTCTTCAACGGACTTCCGATATCGTCAACGGACATTTCTATGCACGAATTTCCACAATCTATTGATATCAAAGTGGCACCTTTATCGATTACGATATTTAGATTTATGAATGAAGATAACTTATTCTCAGGAGAGTAGGAGAGGCATTTGAAAAAGACGATTGTTTCGATGATTTTAGTTGGAGGAAAAGGATCCCGACTGAAAGAAATCACAAAAGACACGGCAAAACCAGCCGTCTCTTTCGGTGCGAAATATCGATTGATTGATTTTACCCTTTCCAATCTTACCAATAGCAATATCGACGTTGTTGGTGTCGTCACCCAATATGAACCATATGACTTGATGAGCTACATCGGATCCGGTGCCTCATGGGATTTAGATGTCGTAGACGGAGGAATTCATTTCTTGACGCCATTCGCAAAAAACGGAGATGTATTGTGGCAACAGGGAACAGCTCACGCCATAAGACAATATTTCAGTTTCGTGAAAGAGTATCAAGCCAATTATGTATTGATCCTTTCAGGAGACCAAATCTATAAAATGGATTATCAAAAAATGTTGGAGCATCACCTCAACCATAATGCGGATATCACAATCGCTTGCACAAATGTTGAAAAAGAAGAAGCTTCCAGATTCGGAATCGTCACGATTGACGAATCTGACAGAGTTCTCGGTTTTGAAGAGAAGCCAAGCCATCCAAAATCGACACTTGCATCGATGGGGTTGTATCTATTCAATACCGAAGTTCTTGAAAAACTTTTGATTAAAGACAAATCAAATGAAGTGATTGACTTCGGAAAAAATATCCTTCCAAAAAGCATCTCTCAAGGAGATATCGTCAGTGCATACACTTTCCATGGATATTGGAAAGACGTTGGAACCATTGAGTCGCTCTTTCATGCCAATATGGATTTAGTTGAAAGTCCTGATTTTTTAACGCTCAATACGTCAAGAAATCTTCCTATCTATTCAAAATCACTGAACTTGCCTCCTCATATCATACTTTCCCACGGAGATGTTAAACAAAGCATCATCGCCGATGGGTGCTTGATCGACGGAAAGGTGACGAAAAGTGTCGTTGGTTATGAATGTGTTATGAAACGAGGATCTCAAATCGATCACTCTGTAATCATGCCAAATGCAGTCATCAATGAGTTTGTTTTCCTTCGAAATGTGATTGTGAACAAAGGGCTCGAGATTCCAAAGAACTATCGTTTGGATTCTGAAGAAGTCGTTTTATTGGATTTTGATAACATCGAGAAACTAGGTGAGATTCATGAATAATCTCTTCATGGTTGTCGATGCGACAATCAAAGGTAGTTTCAGCAAACTCACAAGACACAGAATGCCTGGCGCTTTACCTTTTGGCGCCAAATATCGTTTGATTGACTTTACATTATCCAACTGTAAAAATTCTCAAATCACCAATGTAGCGATTTTCCCCTATGGTAATTATCGCAGTTTGGCTGATCACATCGGTTCAGGAGATCGATGGGACCTCAATCGGAGAAAAGACGGAATCTTTATTCTTCCACCTAAAAATTTGAACTTGATGATTGATGATTCGATCAGTTTTCAAAGGATGTATGAACATATTGAATATTTTCTTCGAAGTAACCAAGAATATGTCATCGTCAGTCCTGCTAACATTGTTTGGAATGTCGACTATCAGGTCTTCCTTCACAGTCATCTCGTCAGCAATGCAGACATCACTGAAATATTGTCAGGAGACCATAAAAGACTCAAAACATACATCTTGTCAAAAAGATTATTGCTGGAATACGTCATGCATTATGATTCCATCCAATTTAGAAATTTGTCCGATGTTTTTGATTATGCACCAAAACTGATTCGAAACCCTTATGTCTTTGAAAACGCATGTTTCTATATTGATAGCCCTTATGATTTATTTACTGCGAACATGCAATTACTTTTACCTGAAGTCAGAGCACAGTTGTTCTACAAAGGAAGAAGCATTCTTTCGAAGGAAACGATGTCTGCGGCGACTCGTTATACGGAGACATCCTGCACCAAAAACTCAATCATTGCCTCAGGCGCAGTTATCGAAGGCTGCGTTGAAAATTCAGTCATCGGCAGAAAGGCTCACATCAAACCCGGAGCCAAAGTTCGAAATTCAGTTATTATGAATCAGTGCGTCATCGAAAGTGACTCATTGGTTGAGTATGCAGTTCTAGACAAAGAAACAATCGTCAGGAGCGGATCTGTTGTTCAAGGTGATTTTCAACATCTGTTTGTATCCGAGAAGAAGCAAATAGTCGTATCCAATGACGAGTTGCATGTTCTCCAAATTGCAGCTGAATGCTGGCCATTCATCAAGACCGGAGGACTAGCGGATGTCGTAGGTTCACTCGCCGAAAACTTGGCTTCTCAAGGTGTCGTATCTTGTGTGATTATGCCACTGTATCCTAAAATTAAAGAGAAATACAGTCTTTTGATGGAATTGAAAGCAGAACAAGTCATTGAATATGGAAGTGAGTTTTTCAAAGTTGCGTTCTACTCCTATACAGATAAAGGCACGACTTATAATTTCATAGAATCCTATGATTTTTTCGATCGAGAAAAAGTTTACGGCTATGATGATGACGGAGACAGATTCGCCTTCTTTTCAAAAGCTGCAGTCCAGTTTATGGATGCATTTGAAGTCGTCCCCGACATCATTCACATTCACGATTGGCATACGGGATTAATCCCTGTGATCTTGAAAGAATCACAGAAATATCAATCAATACTGTCGTTGATGACTGTTCACAATATCGAATATCAAGGAATCTATGATGCATCCATCCTTGGAAAACTTGGTTTGAGAGAAACAACGTCTCAACGTCCAGAAATCAATTTCATGGAGATTGGCCTTTCCAACGCTACCACCATTTCAACGGTCTCTGAGACTTATCGAGAAGAACTTCGATACGAATATTATTCGAAGAACCTTGTCGAGGTGATTAATCGCAGGGATCGTGACTTCTACGGAATTTTGAATGGATTAAGTGATGAATTCGATCCGAAAGACGATTTGATTATCCATCAAAAATATAATTTAATAAATGTGTTTGAAGCAAAGAAAATGAATAAGTCCGATATGCAGCAGAGACTAAACATTGAAGTTGGAGACGACTTGTTTGTTGTTGGAATGGTCTCAAGAATTGTAGAGCAAAAAGGATTTGACATTTTAATTCAAGCAATGGATGAGTTTCTTCAAAATCCGAAAACCGAATTTGTGCTTCTCGGGACCGGAGAAGAACGCTATCTGGAAAAATTAAAACAACTTGAAGAAAAATATCCAAGAAGGGTCAGCATGAATTTAGTCTATGACGCGACTCAACCGAACTATATTTATGCCGGAGCCGACGTTTTTCTTATGCCTTCTCGCTACGAGCCATGTGGAATTGGGCAGATGATTGCGATGAAATACGGTACAATTCCGATTGTCAGACAAACGGGAGGTTTGAATGACACGGTAGATCATTTTGATTTTTTGACCAAACGAGGAAACGGATTTAAATTCTACAACTATGATTTCAAAGATTTGCTATTCCAGATTCGAAATGCTTGTCAATTATTCTACGAACATCAGCATGAATGGAAACAATTGATCATTAACGCTATGAACTCGAGATTTTCTTTAGAGCAGAGCACGAAGTCTTATGTTGAACTTTATCGAAGCATGGTTTCGAAATCGCTGAAACCGTAAACGGTATCAGCGTGTTGAAACTGAATTTTCGCTCAACATTTGATATAATAATACCCGAGGTGAAATGATGAACACTACAGTTTTTAAAACAAAAGAATCCTTTAAAAAAGCGTTCAACGAACGCTTGAAAAATACATATCTGACTGACATCGAACACTCAAGCATACGTGAAAGATACAACATCCTTGGCACATTGACGAGAGAAGCAATCTCTTCCGATTGGATTGAAACCAATGAATTGTTGAAAAAGTCCGAGGCAAGAGAAGTCTACTATTTCTCAATGGAATTTTTAATGGGCAGACTGATTACGAACAACTTGATGAATCTTGGTGTTCGGGATGTTTGCGAAGCGGCATTCAAAGATTTTGGAATCGACTTGAACGAAGTCGAATCCTACGAACCAGACCCCGGTCTCGGAAACGGAGGACTCGGTCGTTTGGCTGCTTGTTATCTCGATTCGATGGCGTCGCTAGGAATTCCCGGATACGGAAATTGCATTCGCTACCGATATGGTCTTTTTAGACAAAAAATCAAAAATGGTTACCAAGAAGAACGTCCTGACAACTGGCTTTCAGATGGTTACGTTTGGGAGACTCGGAACGAAGAAGAAGCAGAAGACATTCCATTTTTTGGTTTTGTCGATTTTGAAGGTGGCATGGTTTATCACCCAGCAGAATATATTCGCGCCGTACCTTATGACGTTCCGATCGTTGGAAATCAAAATGGAATGGTGACTTACTTAAGATTATGGAACGCTGAACCTTCAAGAAAATATCCAAAAAACATGTCTCCGTTCGACTATGAATCTCGCCTTCAAAGCATCTCAGGGTTTCTATATCCAGACGATACGACAAACGACGGAAAGATTCTCCGGTTGACACAACAGTACTTTTTCAGTTCTGCAGGCGTCAAAAGCGTTACACGCAAACACAAGGAAAAATATGGAACACTCTCAAACCTTCATGAAAAGGTTGTTTTCCACATCAATGACACCCATCCGACTTTAATCATTCCGGAACTCATGAGAATTCTCCTCGATGAAGAAAAAATGGAATGGGAAGAAGCTTGGAATATCACATCGAAATCAACAGCTTACACCAATCATACAATTTTGTCAGAAGCACTTGAAAAATGGCCTGTTTCCATCATTCAGCCACTTCTACCTCGGATTTATCAATTAATCGAGGAAATCAACCGCCGTTTTTGCCTTGGACTTCTTGAAAAACATGGATATTCCCAAATTGACTATATCAACAGAATGTCCATCATTCAAAACGGAATGGTCCGTATGGCACATTTGTGTATCGTTGCCAGTTTCTCGGTCAATGGCGTCGCAAAACTTCATACAGACATCCTTAAGCACATTGAAATGAAGGAATTTTACGAACTATATCCTGAAAAGTTCCACAACGTAACGAACGGAATCACGCATCGCCGTTGGCTCATTCATTCCAATAAGGAATTGACTTCTCTTCTCAATCAAACGATTGGTGAAGAGTGGATGAAAAAACCGGAAAAACTAGAAGATTTTCTTGCGTTTCAAAATGATCCAAACGTTTTAAAAAAAGTGATGGAAATCAAACGAATCAAGAAACTGGCTTTAAGCAATCGGATTTTTGCCGAGCAAGGCATCAGACTTGATCCTGACTCGATATTCGACATCCAAGTCAAAAGACTCCATGAGTATAAAAGGCAATTGCTCAATGCGCTTCACATCATGTATGTCTATCACCAATTGAAAATTGACCCAGAATTCAGAAAAAATTATGTTCCGCATTCCTTCATCTTTGGGGCGAAAGCCGCTGGCGCGTATTATTTCGCAAAAAAAGTCATTAAACTCATCAACACAATTGCGAAAAAAGTCAATGCAGATGAAGAAACCAATTCTTACCTCAAAGTGGTATTCGTTGAAAACTACAATGTCAGTTACGCAGAAATTATCATGCCTGCTTGTGACATTTCCGAACAAATTTCAACGGCTTCAAAAGAAGCGAGTGGAACCGGGAATATGAAATTCATGATGAACGGTGCTCTGACGCTCGGAACCATGGATGGCGCAAACGTTGAAATCCACGACCTTGTTGGAGATGAAAACATCTTCATCTTTGGAATGAACGCAGAAGAAGTAAACAAACTGATGGGTGAGCATTCCTACCAATCCAAGACATTCTATGAACAAAATCCAGAAATTAGATTAATCCTTGACCAATTGACTGATGGATTCTTTGAAGACGTCGACAAAAACGAGTTTCAAGAGATTTTCGATCGTATGGTCTATTCAGATACCTATTTTGTTTTAAAGGATTTCTGTAGTTACTTGAAGGCTCATGAAGCAGCGAACAAGGCTTATAGAAACCAAACCGGTTGGGCAAAGATGGCCATTGTTAATATTGCGAAAAGCGGTATCTTTTCAAGTGACCGCTCGATTCAAGAATACGCCGACATGATTTGGCATGTGAAAAGCATCAAATAAAAAAGATAAAATCGACCATTTCGATGGTCTTTTTTGCTTTTTTAGATGGATTTTTCAAAAGATTTGGTATAATGATTTGGGGTGACATTATGAAAAAACACATACTGCTATTAATGACTTTACTGCTTTCTTTTGTATTGGTTGGATGTAACCGTGAAATTCCGGATTATACGGTAGAAGAGGCCTTTGCTTTGATGAATGAATCCATTGATAATTATCTTTCGGCTGACAGCCTTTCTTTAGATTATTTTGGAGCCTATACTGCAACCAACTACACTAATTCCGAATCCATGAACGTGAAAATGAAAAACATGCAGTCCAGTGACTTGATTGGAAAAGTCAAGATGGACATCACTGAAAACGACACGTCTTTCACGAGCCAAGTGGATTATTCCGATGGTGTGATTTATACATACCAGCTAACGGATGGCAATGAAGATTATTCTAAAAAAACAGTTGATTACAACGAGTACCGAATTTTATATCAATCCTTTTTGAAGAGCACTTGTGATTACACTAAGACAAGAAATGCACAAATCGTGGTTGACGAAGACACGCTTATCGTGACGTTTGAATATTACCAAGACCTCGTAGAATCCACATTCTTTGTATCGAATGTGATGCAATCGGTAAGCTTTGCAACCGTCTCGATAACCTTGACGCATGAGGCTAAACTTCTATCGATGATTGTCTCATATGATGCGACAATCAACTCCGTGGTCGGACATGAAAGTTATCAAATCAATATTATCAAATTAAATCAATATATCATTATTGATCAATTATCAAATTCTCAAAAATCTGTATATGTAGAGGCAACAACGGATGGATCATAATTGGATTGATCTAACCCATTTAATCAGTTCTACGACGTTAGTCTATCCAGGGGATCCCTTCTTAGAAATCACGAATCGCGCTGATTTTCCTCGTGACGGATTTCATATGGATGTCATCAAGTCCGGAATGCATGTCGGAACGCATCTTGACAGTCCCTATCACTTTGTTGAAACAGGTTTTGGCGTCGAAGAAATTCCACTAAAAAATGTGATTGGATATGCAAATGTCATTGAAGTTAAAGTGATCAATGGCGTTATTAAAACAGATGATATTGTAGAGGGGTATTCGAAAGTTGATAACCCCTATCCGATCTTATTGATTAATGCTGGACATGGCGTTTTATTCAATCAAGAAGAATATTTTAAGAACTGCCCCAGTTTTGAACCTTCGTTTTTCGAATTTGTCATGAACCATCAGATTCATACCATCGGACTCGATCTGCCAACGATTCAATACCATGGTGAGTCCCCTAAACAAGCGCACTTAGATTTTTTAGGTCAGGAGATTACAATCATCGAAGGTTTGAATCACTTAGACGAGTTGCATTCAGAAGTTTTTTTTGCAGGGCTTCCTCTTAAAATAAAAGGACTGGATGGATCGATGATTCGGGCTGTCGCAAAAAATCTGAATTAAAATACCATTTTCGAGGATCTTTTGTTGACGAAATGATTTGAATCGTCTATAATAAGGTCGAATTAAATTTACACTTCAGGGCGGGGCGTGATTCCCCACCGGCGGTATAGTCCGCGAGCTCCGGCACGATTGGGTGCGATTCCCAAACCGACAGTATAGTCTGGATGAAAGAAGTGAGTAACCTTTTAGGTTATTTTGATGCCCGAAGTTTTTTCGGGCATTTTTTTATTTAAAGGAGAAGCAGAATGAAAAGAAAAAGTATCCAAAGAATGACAACAATCGCAATTTTAGCCGCCATGGCAACAATTTTGATGCTCATAGAAATCCCTTTAGGATTCGCGCCAGACTTTTACAAACTTGATTTTAGTGAAGTTCCAGTTTTGATAGGCGCTTTTGCTTTGGGCCCCGTTGCTGGAATTTTGATAGAAGCCATCAAAATTCTTTTGAACTTTCTGATCAATGGGACGATTACTTTTGGAATAGGAGAACTTGCGAACTTTTTAATTGGACTTGCATTGGTTGTCCCAGCAAGTTTGCTTTACATTAAACACAGAACTAGAAAATATGCGATGATCGGTCTCGGAATCGGAATACTATCTATGACGGTTCTTGGCGGATTGCTTAATGCATTCGTACTCTTGCCGATTTATGCTTCAGTATTTGGAATGACTGTCGATGGCTTAGTTGCGATTGGAACGGCATTAAATCCGAGTATCACAAGTTTGACAGGATTTATTCTTCTCGCTGTCGTACCTTTTAATCTCATCAAAGGGTTCTTAGTCAGTTTCATTGTCGTATTGGTTTATAAAAGAGTGTCATTTCTGATCAAGGGGAAAGATCATGAAATTGAATAGAATAATGCCTATAAGGTTTTTAACAATTTTAGGTTTGTTGCTATTTGGTATTTTGCTTATTGGGTGCGACGAATTTAATTCTAAAACTACCTCAATTGATACTGCTTTGGATTACTCGAACTTCAGCTCGCTTCGAGTAAGCGATCCCTATATGCAACTCAACATGAGCGACGATCCTTATTACCTTTATTATTACTCTGAATCCTGCGGTCATTGTAATATCATCAAACCTGAAGTGTTGTTGATATTGTCTAATTTGACTGAATCTCATGTATTCCTAGTTGAAACAAACTCCTTAGCGGATATTTCTCCAGACATCGATGTTAGTTCAACACCAGCTTTAGTGTATGTTGTGAACCATCAGGTTGAACAGATATTTGTTGGCCAGACTGAAGTACTGGATGAGTTTTATACCTTACGATAAATTAAAAAAAGGTGCAGATTTTTGCACCTTTTCTATTAGTATGTATTTAAAATTTCTCGTTTTATTTTTTCGTGGTAAGGTATTTGAGTCGCGTCGTTTGAGTCCTCAATATGATAATGGTTCATTGCTTTGATGTTTGAGTTTCCATATCTATAAGTGTATGCCATTTCATTGAAGCCGATGATTTGGCCTGAGTTGTTGAGTTTCAAAGTGAATTGTTTCTTGATCGCGATTTGTCCAGTCTGAGTAACATATTTGACAACAATCCTTGTTGCAGTATTTTTGACTTTCAAATCTGAAAATTTTTCAAGATTAAGCCAAAAAACATATTTGTTCTGTTCCTCTTCGATTCTAGAAGGGGACGTTTCTTTCGTTATTTTGTCTCTGTACTTATCGTAGGTGATGACTTCCTTTGAACTAATGTAGACTGCCCTTCTTTTGGATTCAAAATAGATTAATTTATCCATATCAAGTGTTTCACCCATATAGATGAAGTCACCTTTATTTAAAACTCGAAGAAATAAAATAGGTAAGAAAAGAGCAATAGTGATTCCGCCAGTAATCATTAAAAATGGAATCATGAAAGCTTCATAAGCGGCAGAACCGGGATATTCAATGACATTATTGACATCCATTGGACTTCCAACAAGATATAAAATTAAAAATACCAAAAAAATAATCAATGGTGTTGGTAAAAAGATAAGTAACATGAAAGAAACCAAGTTATTATTGCGTGTCATTTTGACATTTCTAAGTCTAGAAAAATCGTATCCTATCGAAACCATAAATAACCCTCCTCTTGCTTTACAAGGTCTATTATAATCGATTTACGAAGGAATTGGATAAAATCTTTCTTTTTTGTCTTTTTGTATTCAAATTAACATCCTTTAATGGTAAAATAAAGTGAACAAATTTATTGAAATGAAAGCGTGATACAATGAATACAGTTAAAATTGACAAGTATTTTCGCGGAATGGTTGCTCATCGCGGTCTTAGCGGAATCGAAACCGAAAATACAATCAACGCTTTTACAGCCGCAGGAAACCGAAGCTATTTTGGAATTGAGTGCGATGTACGGGCTTCAAAAGATAATCAACTGATTATAACTCATGACGATACTTTATTACGTCTTGGTTTATTGAATCTATATATTCCTAGTTTTAAATACGAAGAACTTCAAAAATTCACACTCGTTGATCGAAAAACAGGGAATTTAAGTGATACTGTCGTTATTCCGAGATTATCTGATTACTTATCCATTTGCAAAACATACCAAAAAGTTGCTTTTGTTGAAATTAAAGATCATCTTACGAATGAAAACTTAGATCGCTTGATATATGAAATCGAAAAATACTATGAATTGCAGTATGTATATATTCTCTCGTTTCATGAAAAATACTTGGCATATCTATATAAACGCAAACCGGAGTTAACCCTTTATTATCTGGTAGGACAAATGAGTGAAGGTGTTCTTGAAACATGCGAAAAATATCAAGCGAACCTTGATATCGATTATCGCCATGTTGATGAAGCGACAATCAAGCAACTTCACCTTATCGGACTAAAAGTGTGCGTCTATACGGTAGATGATAAGGATACTGCCGAAAAATTAATTAAACTTGGTGTAGATTACATCACATCGAATATTTTGGAGTGATAATTTGAAAATTCTATGCATTGGCGCAACCAATAAGGATATTATTGGAATCTCTAAACGAGAGATTGTTAGAGAAGATTCCAATCCTGGACGAGTTCATTTGGAGCTGGGTGGCGTTGCAAAAAATATCGCAGAAAATTTATTTCGACTCGGAGAAGAAGTCGAATTACTTACTTTTGTCGGCAAAGATGCATTCGGTAAAGACACACTCAATTATCTATCGAAGTTAGGAATCCGCTTTTCAAAATCTCTGATTGACGATTTGCATCCAACTGGGGTTTACATGGCAGTCCATGGATTTTCGGGAGAATTGATTGCCGCAATTAATGATTTTTCACTGATTGAAAGCATTACGCCACAGTTCTTCGACGCTATTTCAGATTACATCGAATCATTTGACACTTTGGTTTTTGACACGAACCTATCAGAAAGCACCTTAACGTATCTAATCGAAAAATATCAGCACAAGATGATTATCTGCGACGGCGTTTCTCAAGCAAAGGTCCGCCGTCTTGAATCCGTCTTGAAGTATGTGGATCTTTTAAAAGTCAACAAACAAGAACTATCGACATTACTCAATCAAAAAAACGACGATGTCATCATGGATGTCAAGAATATCTTGAAATCCGGCATCAAACATATCGTTGTCACCAACGGAAAAGATGCAATCACCTACAACACTGAAGGAAGAGTCTATCAATCGCTGATATTTGAACCAGCGAAGATTAAATCCAGTGCAGGAGCGGGAGATGCGCTGATATCCGGAATCATCTATGGACTAAATCGCGGGAAAAGCATGCACGAAGCAATGAACTTAGGAAAGAAAGCTGCATCCCTTACAATGGAAGTCGATCAGGCATGCAATCCCCTCTTATCGAAAGACCTTATTGAAGAATAAAGGAGATGTCACTATGAACAATCCAACCATTCAAGCAATTCTTTCAAGAAGAAGCGTTCGCAAGTATCTTTCAACTCCAATTTCCGATGAATACATTCAATTAATTGTGAATTCAGGACTTTATGCACCGAGTGCGAAAAACAAACAGAATTGGCACTTTACTGTCATATCGGACAAAGAGACAATTGAAAAAATCAATGGTCTGACCATGATTGGCATGGAAAAACTTGGAATTGAAAAAGAAGAAGGATATCATGTTTTCTACCACGCTCCACTTGTCATCGTATTGAGTTCTGTCATCGAAGGGTATAGTGGTCTGAATGCCGGATGTGCAATTGAAAACATGGCAATCGCCGCTAAATCTCTTGGAATCGATTCTTGTATCATCGGTCAGACAAGGTACATGTATCATCAAGCAAATCAAGTTGACATCAATCGCTTGTTAAAGATTCCGGAAGGATACGAACATGACTGCTCCATTTGTTTTGGATATATCGATGGAGATGCTCCCGAACCAAAACCAAGGAAACAAGATCTTGTGGATTACATTCGATAAACATTGAAATACTTTTGGGGATCCCAAAAGTATTTTTTCTCTATTTAAGGCTAATTCATTTGAGAAATACCCTAAAAAGAGGTATAATCTTTCTGTTAGGAGTGGTTACTATGTGGAAAGATGAATATTTGAAATGGATTCATAATCCAACATTAAATCATAATTTAAAGAATGAGTTGGAAAGCAAGACTGAAAAAGAACTCGAAGAGATGTTTTATACATCACTTGAGTTTGGTACCGGTGGAATGCGAGGGATTTTAGGGCCAGGATTAAACAGACTCAACATCTATACCATTCGCCGTGCAAATGATGGACTTGCAAGATATCTGATCAAGCATTATACAAAGGACGATTTGTCGAGAGGCGTCGTCATTGCCCATGATAATCGTTTGAAATCAAGGGATTTTGCAATCGAATCTGCAAGAGTGCTGGGTCACTACAATATTAGAACCTATTTGTTTGATGGCCTGCGTCCGACCCCAGAGCTTTCTTTTGCAGTTCGTCATCTTCATGCACTTGCAGGAATTGTCGTCACTGCTTCCCATAACCCGCCCAATTATAACGGATATAAAATCTATGATGAATTTGGCTGCCAATATACGCCTCGCTTCGCTGATGAAATTATTGGGTTAGTCAACGAAGTTACGGATTTATTCAGCGTCCAAGTTGCGGATTATAATGAACTCGTTCAAAATAAAATGTCGGTCATTATTTCAGAAGAAATCGACAAAGCCTATTTGGATTTAGTGAAGTCCATTCAACTTTATCCAAATGCAATCAAAACCATCAAAGCCGTATTTACGCCTCTTCACGGAACCAGTGCGGAAATCGGCTCGAGACTTTTAAAAGAAACGGGATACACGTTCTTCCCTGTTGCAGAACAAATGATTCATGATCCCTATTTTGGAACCGTCAAATCTCCGAATCCTGAAAATCCTGCTGCATTTGAATATTCTATCCGACTCGGCAAAGAGAAGAATGCAGATTTATTGATTGCGACAGACCCCGATGCCGATCGACTCGGTGTTGCTGTTAAAAATGACGGTGGTTATGTTTTATTAACCGGAAATCAAACTGGAGCGATTTTACTTTATTACTTGCTGACACAAAAGAAAAAACTTGGCAAGATTCCTGAAAAAGGTGTAGTTTTCAACACGGTCGTCACTTCAGATTTAGGAGCCAAAATTGCTCGTTCTTTCGGACTAGAAGTGATTTCGACTTTGACAGGTTTCAAATTTATTGGCGAACAGGCAAGACTTCTTGAAACAACCGATAAGAAATTTTTCTTTGGATACGAAGAGTCATATGGATACGTCATCAACGACGGAGTCAGAGACAAAGACTCTCTTCAAGCCATGCTCCTCGCCATCGAAGCATCAAACTATTATCAGAATCAAGAAGGGAAGTCCTTTGTTGGTGTCTTAGATGAAATCTATCAACATTATGGGTATTATTTTGAAGACCTGAAAAACATTGAGCTTGCTGGAATGGAAGGGAAATTCAGAATCGATCGAATCATGGATTCTTTCAGAAACAATCCAATCAGCGAAATTGCTTCCTTAAAAGTAATGACTTTAGAAGACTACGAGACAAGCACAAGGACGGTTGGTAATGTTGTTTCCAAATTGACTTTACCTGTTTCGAATGTCATCAAATATATTTTAGAAGATTCTTCGTGGTTTGTGCTTAGACCATCTGGAACTGAACCTAAACTGAAAGTCTACATCGGAGGAACCGGCAAATCCATGGATAGCACCAAAGCCGTCGTCAAACGAATCGCGGACGAAGTACTGAAAATCATTCAAGCAATTGAGTAAGGTGGTGTCACCATGCAATATATCATTCCAATCGGCATTATTGTGATTGTTGTCATATTTTACGTTCTAACCTATGCCATAAACGAAAAAACTGCCATTCCTGATGAATGTCAGGATTTAGTCGATGATATTAACTGTACTGCTTGTTCCGTAGGACATTGTTCAATGAGAAAGACCGATGTTAAATAACGACTGGGACGATTTGCTGAAAGATGAATTTCAGAAACCCTACTTTATAACTCTCGTCAACGACATTAAAGAAGAATATTCTAAACATATTTGTTATCCTCCAATCCATGATGTGTTCCACGCTCTTAGGAAAACGTCATGGAAAGATACGAAGGTATTAATTCTTGGGCAAGATCCTTATCATAATCCAGGGCAGGCCATGGGACTTTCGTTTTCAGTTCCAAAAGGAATTGCTTTTCCGCCTTCCTTACAAAATATATTTACCGAACTTACTACGGACTTAGGGATAAAAATGCCCACTTCTGGGGACTTGACTCGTTGGAGTGAACAAGGAGTCTTATTGCTCAACGCCATCTTAAGCGTGAGACAGAACCAGCCTCTTTCCCATCAAAAAACCGGATGGATTCAGTTTACAGACCATATCATTTCACTGCTTGGCCAAAAAGAAGAACCGATGGTATTTGTTTTGTGGGGAAGTTTTGCCAGAAGCAAAAAAAACTTGATACAACTTCCCCATCATCTCATCATTGAAAACGTCCATCCGTCTCCACTGTCGTCTTATCGAGGGTTTTTTGGATCGAAGCCTTTTTCGAAAATCAACCAGTTTTTAGTTTCATCACACCAAAAGCCGATCAATTTTACTTTAGAATAGGAGATCCTACTTTGAAATTTAAATTAAGAAATCTAATCTTTACTGGATTGCTCGTTTCAATCGGTATTTTACTCAGTCAACTATTCTCATTCTATTACCCGCCTTCAACATCCATTATCAAGTTTGGAATCGGATATGTTCCCTTAATCATCGTCAGCGTGTTGTTTGGACCTGAAGTTGGAATCTTTGCCGGCGTCACTCAAGACATCATCGGCTATTTTCTCTTAGGGTCTTCAAGAGGTGTCTTCTATTTTGGGTTCACCTTCAATGCCATCTTATATGGTGTCGTACCTGGCTTGATAATGAAACTGAAAAGCATTGTCAAACCTACCTTCTTTTTTTTAAGCAATGTGGTATTGATGTCCATTTTTACAGTGATTGCGATCATCTATCTGTTTGATATCGAAAGCATTTCTTCTAATGTCAATTTTGCGCCAATTTATAGATACTTGCTTGTTGGACTAGCGATTTTTTCCTGTTTGACGATGATTTTAATCTCAGTCATTCAATTTCGCAAACAAAAACAGAAGAGTGACTTTCATTTTATCTTCTTTGTTGTTCTGATACTTTATATCCTAACGTCCTTAATCCTTACACCCATTTGGATCAATGATTTGTACTCGATTCCGTTTTGGGTCCAAATCCCATTAAGAGTCATCAAAATGCCAATCGAAGTTTTGGTTTATACAGTCATTTTGGAACGACTGCTCAAGGTGCTCTTCAATCAAATGGAACGAATTGAATAACAAAAAAGGTAGTGGGAATTCCACTACCTTTTTAAATGGTATAAACATTAAATTTCGATGACTTTGACTTCTCCAGCACCAAGATGGAAATGAATGGTTCCATCGGATGAGAATTCATGATATTCTCTACCAGTTTCATAAGTGGCGTATACTAGTTTTCCAACATGATTTTGATTTCCTGTTTTATCTCTTAATGTTTGAAGAGAAGCATTGCACTCGATATCGTTGTAAGGATTCGAATTTGCAACGACTAATAAGCAGGTATTTGAATCTTTATTGAAATAGGAAACTCCAATCGCCGGTGTGTCAAATTCATTGAAGTAAATTGGCAGATAGGATGAGATATTAGTAATTTCATTTAACCATTTTTTGCGAATTTCTTTGATTCCGTCCAGGTGGTCTGCCAGTTCCCAACGATACTGATTCGTGTAATGGAATGCATATTTATCAAAAAGGGCCAGTTTTCCGTAAAACATATCATCTTTGGGAAGATTGAATTTATCTTTGTCCGTGCAATCCACGCCGGTATTCATCGGTTGTACTTCATAGATTTCTTGTCCTGAATTGATGAACGGAACGAGGTTTGGCAAAAGCATATTGAAAGTTGTCGTCATTCTAGCCAGGGTTCTTCCGCCGTCTCTTCCAGCAATTCTTGCAGTATCGTGTGTTTCAGCGCAAGCAAACATCGGAAGAGCAATTTCGGGGGCGCCATACACAAACTTATGCATGTTTTTCTCCCAAATCCGAGGTTCCATCCAAAATCCATTGCCAATGATGATGTTGTATTTATTTGCCTTTGCTTTTTCAGCGTTATCGGTGTTTAACTCTTCTGCAATGAACGCAAAATCAGGATCCATTTGCCGTGCTGAGTCGATGATCATATGAAGCAATTCTTTAGGAAGTGCATGACCCATATCGATTCTCGCACCATCAATTCCATAATTCTTTTGATAGAAAGGAATGATTCCCCTTAAGGTCTCCCATAACTCTTCGTTAGGAATTTCACCTGGAAACAGATTTGATTTAATTGTATCGAAAAGAATGTAGGGAGGTTGTTTTTTATTTTTTATGAATTTTGAAGTTTCTTTGGGGTGATCTAGAAACATTCTGAAGAATGTGACATCCGTCCAAGGCGGTTGAACGTCATTGATATGGTCAGAAAATGCAGGAGCTACTCTTAAATTGAACTGCTTTTCAATTTCAGTTACGTAATCTTTTTCAGAATCGTTTTTGATTTGTTCCCAAAGGGTTTTATTTTGTGCTTTTGGATTCTCCTGAAACATTTTAATGTGTCTTAACACATCAGGAGAAGAATAGACTTCACCCATATATTTCAAACTTGGCGGAATCGTGTTTGGAAGTCCGTCAACAAAAGGAACTTTATATTTTTTATATTCGCTTGCCTTAATCCAGTAGAACCAGTCGGGATGTTCTTTCATCAAATCATTGTCGACAGCATTGGTGCGAGGAATGATGTCAATGATGACTCTCATCGACAGAATGTGACAAGCTTCGACAAAAGCTTGAAATTCTTCTTCGACAGTCATCAGGTTACCTGTAAGGCTGTCTTTTAAATTTGGATCAATGTCATAAAAAGATGCGACGCCATATGGAGACCCAAGTTCTCCTTTTTTATCTTTTAAAGAAAATCTTGAAATTGGCAACATGTACACGGTGTCAACACCCATCTTTTTCATGAAGGGTAAAAGGGCCAACATTTTAACGAAAGAACCTGTTTCTTTGATCCCATCAAAATTGGATAAATCAAGAGAATAGGATCGATCATGATCCCATGCAGAAGAGGATCGAATCATTGTTGAATAAAGAACGCTCTTGCGTACCCAGTCTCCTCCAAGTTCGCCCTTCGCTATTTCGCGGTTCGTGATTTTACTCAGGGAGTGGTTATAGTCTTTCCCTTTTTCTCTTAAAGGAGAAATCACGCGACTGATGACGCTGGAGTAAAAACGGTATGGATTGACCAAGAGTTCATTCGAAGGAAGTTTTCTCATTTCTTCGCCGTTATAGTTCCAAGCGTTCCAAATATCCGGAACGGTATAATTGATGTTTCCGATAGATATTTTTTTCTCAAGGATTTTATGAAGTTTTGCTAACTTAGATTCGTGCATAATTTCACCTCTCCTCTATTATATCAAAAAGATTTGAAAGTAGTGTGACAATTTACAATGTGTAAGTGTTTACAAAGGGTTGAATTTACTTTCAAAAAGCAAGTAACTATAGTATAATTAGGGGTTGGAGAGGTGAAAAAATGAAAAAACCCGTTGTACTCATTGTCATGGATGGAATCGCGTATGCAGAATCCTCTTCAGGCAATGCATTTGCTTTAGCAAACAAACCTCATCTGGACTTGTTGCTACAAGAATTTCCGAACACCGTCCTTGATGCATCTGGAGAAGCCGTAGGTTTACCCGAAGGTCAAATGGGAAACAGTGAAGTCGGACATATGAACCTTGGCGCAGGCAGAATCGTTTATCAATCGCTGACAAGAGTCAATGTATCCATCAAAGACAAATCCTTTTATTCAAACCCCGCTTATCTTCATGGGTTCGAAAACACAAAGAAACATCAATCAAAACTACACATATTTGGATTGCTAAGTGATGGAGGTGTTCACTCCCACATCAAGCATTTCAAAGAAATCTTCAGAAATGCCTTAGAACATGGTGTTGAAAGAGCCTACTTCCATGCTTTCTTGGATGGAAGAGACGTTCCGCCGAAGTCCGCAGTTACGTATGTTGAACAACTAGAAGCTTTTTTCAAAGAAATCAATTTTGGAGAGATTGCTACTGTATCTGGAAGATATTATGCGATGGATCGAGACAAAAACTGGGATCGGATTCAACTGGCTTATGATTCGATGACTTTTGGAAAAGCACCACACTACAAAAGCGCGAGCGAAGGCATTCTAAAGTCCTATGAAGAAGGAATCGTTGACGAATTCGTAAAACCATTCGTTGTCGAACCTTTAGGTCTTATCGAATCAAACGATACCATCATCTTCATGAATTTCAGACCGGACAGAGCGATTGAAATAGGAACGGCTTATTCCAATAAGTCCGCTGCCCCACTTTTAAATACAGAAGGTGGTCCTGAAAATATATTCTTTGTTTCGACAATGAAATATGCAGACTCCGTCAAAGGAGAAATTGCATATCAACTCAATGACCTTTCAAATACTTATGGTGATTACATTTCAGCTCTTGGACTCAATCAACTTAGGATTGCGGAAACTGAAAAATATGCTCATGTCACTTTCTTTTTCGACGGAGGCGTCGACAAAGAAATCAAAGGTGCAAAACGCGTTTTGATTCCTTCTCCGAAGGTCGCAACCTACGATTTACAACCTGAAATGAGTGCGCAAGCTGTCACTGATTTGGTATTAGAAGAACTAGAGACTAGAAGTTTCGATACCGTTATATTAAACTTCGCGAATGGCGACATGGTAGGACATACCGGTATGATCTCAGCTGCAATCAAAGCGGTTGAAACGGTTGACGAATGTGTTGGAAGAGTCGTAGACAAAGTTCTTGAAGTCGGTGGAATCGCTTTGATTACCGCGGACCACGGAAACTGTGAAAAGATGCTTGACGAAGAAGGAAACCCCTTCACTGCCCATACGACAAATCTTGTTCCATTGATTGTGACTAAGCACGGACTTGAGCTTCGCAAAGACGGTAATTTAGGTGATATCGCTCCGACGATGCTCGAATTGATGAACTTGGTCCAACCGATAGAAATGACCGGAAAGACGTTGATCGTACCTAATGTTGAATAGAAAGTTATCAAACGTTAATTTGAAAGACTTGCTCTACGTAATCCTCTACACTTTCATCTTGTCAGTAGCGTTTGGAATTGTGTTAGGGTATGCCGATTATTATCTAATCAGCTCAATCAATTTTTCTTTCATCGGCTTTCTGTATTGGATTATCGCAATCTATATTGGAACCACAGTCAGGAAAGTCGTAGAAGATGCTCACCTTGTTTACACCATCATTGCTGGAATCGGAATGGTCTTATCGTTTGCAATTCTAAACACTGTTCCTGTTTTTCTAATGAACAGCATTACGCTTCAGGATTATAAAATATTTTTAGACATTACTTATTATTTTCACATCTTGGTATTGACACTGAATCCTATCACGGGGATAAGTATGGGATTTTTAAATTATCTCATCACCCTGATCATCTTCGGTGTTGGAACTTATTTGGGAATTCAAAGAACTTTACATTAAAACAAAAGAAACTATATATATAAAAGGAGATTAAATTATGCCAAATATCACAAGCATTTATGCAAGAGAAGTATTGGACTCCAGAGGGAATCCAACTGTAGAAGTTGAAATTTACACAGAATCCGGAGCCTTCGGACGTGCCATCGTTCCAAGTGGCGCTTCCACCGGAGAGAGAGAAGCCATCGAATTAAGAGATGGAGACAAATCTCGTTACTTAGGAAAAGGCGTCACAAAGGCAGTCAAGAACGTCAATGACATCATCGCTCCAGCATTACTAGGATACGATGTTACAATGCAAACGTTCCTTGATAAAATCATGATTGAACTTGATGGAACACCAAACAAATCTAAACTAGGCGCAAACGCAATCTTAGCCGTTTCCATGGCTTGCGCAAGAGCAGCCGCTGATTATGTCGGATTGCCACTGTATTTGTATCTTGGTGGATTCAATGCAAAACAACTACCAACGCCAATGATGAACATCATCAACGGTGGATCACACGCTGACAACAACATTGACTTCCAAGAATTCATGATTTTACCAGTCGGAGCTCCATCATTCAAGGAAGCCCTCAGAATGGGCGCAGAAGTATTCCATAACTTAGCCAAAGTATTAAAATCCAAAGGATTCAATACCGCAGTTGGTGATGAAGGCGGATTCGCTCCGAATCTTCAATCCAATGAAGCTGGACTAGAAGTCATCATGGAAGCCATCAAAAAAGCAGGATATGCACCTGGAAAAGACGTCGTATTAGGAATGGACGTCGCAGCGAGCGAATTCTATAACAAAGAAACAGGAAAATACGTTTTAGGCGGAGAAGGAAACAAAGAACTTACAAGCGCTGAAATGGTTGATTTCTATGAAATGTTAGTCAACAAATATCCAATCGTTTCGATTGAAGACGGACATGACCAAAACGATTGGGAAGGTTGGAAGTTAATGACAGAACGCCTTGGCAAGAAAATCCAAATCGTTGGAGACGACCTATTCGTAACTAACACAAAGATTTTGGCTGAAGGCATTGCCAAAGGAATCGCGAACTCGATTCTAATCAAAGTCAATCAAATCGGTACTTTGACAGAGACGTTCGATGCAATCGAAATGGCCAAACGTGCAGGATACACCGCAGTAGTCAGCCATCGTTCAGGTGAAACTGAAGATACGATTATTGCTGATATCGCCGTCGCTACCAATGCAGGTCAAATCAAAACTGGTTCACTTTCCAGAACAGATCGGATTGCAAAATACAACCAATTACTAAGAATTGAAGAAGAACTAGGAGAAGTTGCACAATACAAAGGTCTCGCTTCTTTCTATAATTTAAAAAAATAAATTAGGTTCACAGAAAAAACATGCTTTTGGCTCTTCCAAAAGCATGTTTTTATGTTATAATAGATAGGAACGAAAAATTATTACATTGATTTGTAGATGCATGGATGATGGGAGGTTTCATTATGGGCTGGTTAGACTGGTTGTTACTCGTTGTGAGTGTAATATTAATCGCATTGGTTATGATTCAAGAATCGAAAGATGATGTCAAAAATACTTTTTCTGGTGAAAAATCAGATTTATTTAAAAACCAAAAACAACGCGGACCCGAATTGTTGCTTGCAAGATTGACAATGGGCGTAAGCCTTGCTTTTGCGGTTGTGACAGTACTCGCGCTGATTCTTTAGAACACATAACTGTGTTCTTTTTTTTCGCAAAATTATAGATCAAGGAGGATCCTATGAGAGAAGAAATACTAAAAGCAATGAATCAAAAAAACTATCGCTCTAGCGATTCTTTTGAATTATCCAGTCGAATGAAAGTCTCGTCCAAAGACGAATTTCAACGATTTTCAAAGAGCCTTGATGATTTAATGAAAGACGGAACGATCTCAAAAAACAAAAATGGAAAATATAACTTATCCGAACGGTTTGGATTTCTAAAAGGAACGCTGGATTTAAAACAAGCCGGGTATGGATTTGTGAAGCTTGATGAAGAAGGAAGACCGGACGTATTCATTCCTAGGAACCTAACAGGGGACGCTATGCGCGGAGATTACTGCCTCGTTAAGATTACCAAGGAAAATGGAAAAGATCGCTATGAAGGCGAAATTATACGTGTCCTAAAGAGGAGTCTCGATGTCATCATCGGAGAATACTACCAAGGCGCAGTTTTTCCAAAGAATAATCCATCCGATATCATTTTTAAAGTCAGAAGAGACAAAACATCAAAACTGACTGACCATACTCTTGTCAAGGCAAGAGTCGTCAAATATTCTAAACTCCAGATTCTTGAAGTCGTCGTGGAAGAAGTACTAGGTGATATGAACGCACCTGGAATTGATATCTTGGAAGTCATCGCAAGAAATGATATCGTCATGGATTTTCCTGAAGAAGTACTTCAAGAAGTTCAATTAATACAACCGACGATTGACAAAGAACCGAAAACTGGAAGAAGAGATTTAAGAGAGCACCTGATAGTAACCATTGACGGAGACGATACTAAAGACATCGACGATGCTATTTCGATTGAAAAGCGAAACGAAAAGGAATTTATCCTTGGTGTCCATATTGCAGACGTATCCTACTATGTAAAAAAAGACAGTCCACTAGACAAAGAAGCATTTTCAAGAGGAACCAGCGTTTATTTGGCGGACCGGGTTGTCCCGATGTTGCCAAGAGAACTTTCAAACGGAATCTGCTCTCTCAATCCACAAGTTGAACGTTTTGCAATCTCTTGTGAGATGAAAATCAATCACTTGGGAGAAGTCACGAGTTACGACATATTCCCATCGATCATTAAAAGCCGTCATCAGATGACTTATAAAAACGTCAATGCAATTATCGATGGTAAACAAGAAGTGATGTCTCGTTACCCCGATTTGATTGAATCGGTCGCGTCGATGACTGAACTCGCTAAAATTCTTCATGATACGAGAACCCAAGAAGGATCCATCAACTTTGAAACCATTGAACCGAAGATTATTTTCGGTGAACATGGAGAAGTAAAAGACATTGTCATTCGTGATAGAGGCATCTCCGAAAACATCATTGAAGAATTCATGCTCGTTGCCAATCAAGTCATCGCCAGTCACATGATTCATCTTGAATTGCCTTTTATCTACAGAATCCATGAAATGCCAAATTCTGAAAAGCTTGGAAGTCTATTTGTTCTCGCAAAAGAATTAGCTTATATCTCACATATTCCAGATCCAATTACGCATCAGGATTTACAAAAGCTTTTAACCAAGATTGAAGGTACAAAATACGAAAAAGTTATTAACATGTTAATGCTTCGATCGATGGCAAAAGCAAAATACAGTGAAGACAATGTAGGCCACTATGGCCTTGCATTTGAAAATTATACTCATTTTACATCGCCAATCAGGAGATATCCAGATTTAATCGTCCATCGATATATCAGAGACTATTTGTTCTTAAAAAAAGTTGATCAAAGATCCTTGCAGGAAAAAGAACTTGAACTTCCTGAAATTGCTTCTCAATCCTCGAAACAAGAGCGAACAGCCACGATTGCCGAACGTGAAGTCATGGATATGAAGAAAGCCGAATACATGGAACCTTTTATCGGAGATATCTTCGAAGGTGTTGTTTCAACACTTACAAGGTTTGGAATGTTCGTTGAACTTCCAAACACCGTTGAAGGATTGGTTCATATATCCACTTTCCCCGAAGCCATCGAATTCATTGAAGAAAAGATGATGTATCTTGGCATTTCATCCAGAATCGAGTATACTATAGGGAAGGTTGTCAAAGTGAAATGCACAAGCGTTTCAAAATTACTTGGAAGAGTGGATTTTCAGTTAGTCTAGGAAAGGAGTCCGTATGAAGAACCTTGCAAACAACAAAAAAGTGTCACATGAATACTTCATTATGGACACCTACGAATGCGGAATTGTACTGATGGGAACAGAAATCAAGTCAGTTCGACTTGGAAAACTCGCAATCAGTGACGCTTATGCGAGAATCAAGAACTTTGAATTGTTCCTCGTAAACATGCACATTTCCAAATACGAATATGGCAGTATCTTCAATCATGAAGAAACAAGAGAGAGAAAACTCTTGATGGGCAAAAGAGACATCATTCGTCTGAGCCAAAAAATAAAGACCGATGGGTTAACCCTAATTCCCACAAAAGTCTATCTTAAAAATAGTCTCTGCAAAGTCGAACTTGCTTTATGCAAAGGAAAAAAGCAATACGACAAAAGAGAGTCTAACAAAGAAGAAGACGCAAAAAGACGCCTGGAAAAGGTCGCTAAAGACTATACCGGGTAACATATGGGGCTGTTCTGGATTCGACAGGATAGTTCGAGTTTGATAAGCATGCGATCGGCAGATCTAAAAATGTACCAGTAAACATAACTGGAAACCAAAATTACGCTTTCACTGCTTAAGAAGAAGTAGTGGGTTTAGAGTCACCAGCCTACGGGTTTCTTTAAACTTCAGCTAAGTAGGATAGTCCCATCACTGCAGCCATAAGTGTGAAGGGCGAACTCAATAGGGCTAGTTGCCTCGAGTGGTTGTTTCGTGACAGCTTGGCGATGAAATCTTTATGGAACTAAGCATGTAGAAAATCAAATGATTGGCTATTTTGGACCGGGGTTCAAATCCCCGCAGCTCCACCA
>CAZNOO010000008.1:12196-77427 GCA_964574705.1 uncultured Candidatus Izemoplasmatales bacterium | reverse complement strand
AAAACCAAACAAATTACCAAACATTCGCAACTTGCCCAAATCTATAATTACATAGTATCAAAAGTGAATCAAAAAACACCTGTGCATTGAATGCAAAGGTGTTTTTTTTTGTCTTATATTAATTTTAAAAATTTCCTACCAATCTATTTCATTTAAGAATGAAGTTGTATGATGCCATCTTTACTTGAGAATCATCAGTGAATTCTTTCAATAAAGTCATTTAAAATTAGTTTTCGTGTGATAAAATATTCATCGTAGAAAGGTGTGATCATATGAATGCATACAAAATTGGAATTATCGGTTTAGGCAACATCGCAAAAGAATATAAAAACGCATTGAATTCAAGTGTTAATTTTAAACTTGTGGCGGTTTGTGACATTAATCCTAAATCAATTTCGAGACATCTATATGACGGATATCCATTTTATCTAAATTTTAGAGACATGCTTAAACAGGAGAATCTTGACCTGGTAATCATAAGCACAGCTCCAGAAACACATTTCCTCATTGCGAAAGAATGTATGAATTTTGGAGTTGGAGTTCTTCTTGAAAAGCCAGCAACACTACATATTGAGGACATTGAAGAGTTGGTTTCATTATCTGAGAAGAAGAATCTTATATTTGATTGCATATTTCATTGGCAGCACGCTAATGAAGTGATGTATTTATTAAAAAATTATCCAAACAGCGTGAATTTTACTACCTTGGAAATCTTAATTGAAGATCCATACACATTGGAAGATGGAAAAACGATTAAAATAGAAAAAGTTCCGTTGAACGGTGTGTGGAACGATAGCGGAATCAATGCACTCAGTTTTGTATCAATGCTTGTTGACATGAACACGTTTACGCTTTTTTCAAAAGTATTCTTCATTGATAAGGCTAGCGGTTTGCCTTATTACTCAAAACACATATTTATGAAAAATGACAGAAAGATCATTATTAATGTAAATTGGAGGAAAAACATCTTTTACAAAAGAACTTACCTCTCCTTTGAAGACAAAAAACTAAAAATAATCCATCACAGAGAGCAAATTTACGAGAATAAGAAACTTATATTTCAAGGGGTAATTGAAAATAGACTTAGTTCCCACTATGAAAATTACTTTAAATCCTTTAATGCGCATGACATTAATCATTCCAAAATGATCTCGATTCATAAAATATTATTCAAGTCAGGGAGCGAAAATCATGAAAAGAATTAGTAATGTTTTTAAACAAATGTTTTCTGGGGTTGTCAAAAAGCATCTTGTATTACCAATCATCGTTTTTATTGTCGCATTAGTTTTCGCATTGATAGCCGAAGAATATCGTTCGATGGTTATATCTGCAGGAGTAGGGTTTATCTTAGGAAAAGCTTTAGTGGATTTAGGTGTTGCGATATACTTTTCAAAAGAAGATGACAGAAAAGCAATAAGAGATTATGATACGCTTAAATTATTTTATGATGAAAATACTTATGGAAATAAAGCCATTTTTTTTGGCCAAAACAAAAAAGTAAAGATCTTTTATGACGAGTCATTTACGAACGATTTTAATACCGAAATCGTATATGACGATTACCCCTGTAATATGCATAGTATGCCAAGTGTTATCATGCCTTACTACGCAGATTTATTACAGGCTCATAAAGCAAGTTATACGAAAAACGCTATTACTTTTAGGTTGATTGATTTTCAAAAAAAGGACAATCAGTTAATTCTCAAAACCGGAAGAACGACCTATTTCAATCATCTTGTTTTAAATCGAGCGATTGATTTTCCCATTCGCGATTCATTTAGCATTCGGAAGCAATTTGAATACAATAAGTGCCTTACTCCTTTAAAAGAATCCGAACTTGCAAATCAAATCGGAGTAAATGGAATCATTCTATTTAATGATGGATATACTGTTTTTCCGAGAAGAGGGTTCAACGCGACCGTTGCGAAAAACTGTATAACATCATCACTTGCTATTAGATTAAACACCGTAAATCCTCATAAGAAATTGATTGAACAGGAAATTTATGATGATTTTTATCTAAACATGAAGAAGAGGCTTCATTTTAAAGAGAGTTATTTTACAAATCCAGAGGATATTGAAATCATTTTTTTAGGCTTTGGACGAGATTTATGTGAAGGTGGAAAGCCTCAATTTTATTACCTAATCAAGTTTAATAAGTTGAATAGCGATGACTATACGAAAGATTTACCTAAACTAATAAAAGACAAGAAAAAAGATAAAAATTTACAAATTGATTTTGACAAAACACTTTATCTAACAAAGTTTAGCGATTTAGATCTTCAAAAGGGCCAGACATTGAAATTTAAGCCTAGAATTTATAACAAAAGCAAGGAAAGATTTGTTACTAAGAAGCGATTTATCAAAGTGAAACCAGAAATTTCATTCTTCTATAATCTGTGGCATTATTATAAAATCTATTTTCCGGAAAGAATTTCTATCGAAAAAGATTTATAGACGGTTTCACTACTACATAAATATAAAGACTGCAATTTGGTAGATTGCAGTCTTTTTCTATTAGTAGTAGATCAATTATAGTTTTTGTTTGATTAAATTCATTCTTTTGACGTATTCGTCTATTGTCAATTTCCCCATATTATTTTCGAAAGCCATTCCGACGTTATCTTCTTCATAACGAGGAATCAAATGAATATGAAAGTGAAACACGCTCTGTAGTGGTTTGTCAGTGTTGATTAAAACATTGAGTCCAATCGGGTTAAATGCTTCTTTAATCGCTCTTGCGAGCTTTGGAACACGCTCAAATATTTTACCGGCAGATTCACTGTCTAACTCGTACAAATTCTTCACATGATGTTTTGGAATGACCAAAGTATGCCCTTTCGTTGATTGAGAAATATCAAGAATCGCAAGCACAACGTCATCTTCATAAATGACATAAGAAGGGATTTCTTTGTTAATAATTTTGCAAAAAATGCAATCCATTTATTGTTCCTCCTTGTTATATTTTTGAACCACTTCAATTAGTTCCTTGAAATCGCGAATCCAGAAATCAGGGTTTGTGTCTAAAAGCGCTTCTTTCTTTAAGGACCAGTCAACACCGCACGTCAATATTCCTGCATTTCTGCCCGCAAGAAGATCGGTAGAATTGTCCCCTATCATCATTGCATGGGGGTCTTTAAATCTTTCCAAAGCCTTATATACAGGCTCCGGGTGTGGTTTATGAAACTTGACGTCATCTAATCCAATTAAGACATCGATATATTTGTCAATTCCGAATTCTTTGATGGATGGAATGGCAGAAACTTGAAACTTTGTCGTTACAATTCCAATATTAAACCCATTTGTTTTGAAATACCGAAGCATTTCAATCATATGAGGATAAGGTTTAATATAATCAAATTCGATTTCCACATAGATTTTTCGATATGTTTCAATCATTTGATCTATGATTTTGGTATCTTTTGAGACTATTTGGAAGGTCTCATAAAGAGGGGGACCCATCATTTCAAGCAGTTCAGCTCTCCCGAAAGGATGGTTAGGCATATATTTTAGGAACGTTAGCCTAAAAGTTTCAAGAATCAACTCATTTGAATCCACTAACGTTCCGTCTAAATCAAACAACAGAGTATCTAATTTCATATCATCATCACCGATATTATTATATCAAAAAATGGGGTGTTTTTGTAAAGTATTTATTAGGCCCTAGTTACTTCTAGAACATTTACTATTGATGTGGTATAATTATCACAGGTGATTGGGTGAAAAAAACATATTTGATAATAAATCCCAGAAGCGGAAAACAAACTTCATATTTGAAATTGGACCACGTCATTGACCGCCTAAAAAGTAACGGGCATGACGTTTTTCCTTTTGAGACAAAACACACTGGTCATGCTATAGAGTTGGCAAAAAAGGCTTGTAGAGACAAATGTGATTATGTTTTTATCATAGGCGGAGACGGAACATTCAACGAAGTCGTCAATGGAATGATGGAGTTTGAAAAGAAGCCAATTATTGGTTATATTCCAGCAGGAACTTGTTGCGATATTGGACATACTTTGGGATTATCCAAAAATGTTGACAAGTCAATAAACATATTCCTTTCAAATCAACCAGCCAATATGGATGTTGTTAAATCGAACGACCGCTATTTTTGTTATGTGTCCGGAAATGGAGCATTTATCGACATCAGTTACGTCACCGATTCGAAATTGAAAAAGAAAATTGGCTATTTTGCATACATCATTAAAGGCGCAAAAGAACTATTAACGATTCCGATGATGAGAATGAAAGTGATGCATGACAATGGAGAATTTAGAGGTAAATTTTCCTTAATGTTAATCATCAATTCAAAGAGAGTTGCCGGAATCAATATGATATATAAGCCAAAATTAGATGATGGCTTGGTCGACGTTGTTCTTTACAGAAATATTTTTCCATTTAACTTTCTGCTCTATTTTACTTCGTTCTTATTACCGTTTTGGTCAACCCCTCTTGTGAAAAGATTTAAAACTTCATCGATGAAAATCGTCACAAATACGAAATCAAGATGGAACATCGACGGCGAATCCGGAGGAATTGGAAATCAGGACATTCAAGTTTGTAAACAAGCTATTTCAATCGTTATTCCAAAGAAAATCCAAAGAAAACACTTTGGAAATCAGCAGATTCAATCATGAGTTTTAAAGAAATCATCGTGGTGGAAGGAATACACGACCACCAAAAACTTAATAGCATCTATCCAGATGTTGAAACCATTATTACCGGAGGAAGTTCAGTTTCCTCAGATACTTTAGAGTTTTTGAAAGAAGCAGCCTTTTCAAGAGGGATTATCTTGTTTTTGGACCCCGATTTTCCCGGGAAGCAGATTACAAACAAGATTCTATCCTATTGTGATGGGGGTCAAATCAAAATTGCGACAATTGAAAAATCAAAGGCAATCAGTAAGAATAGAAAAAAAGTTGGAATTGAACACGTGAACAAAGAGGATATTGTAGAAGCTCTTAATAACGTGGTAACACTTGATACAACTCAGTATGAGAATCAAGTCGTATTAAATGATTTGATTCAAAGGAAACTTGTCAGAAATCCACTAGCAAAGAAAAACAGAGAACTCATTGCAAACAAATTACACATTCCGCCTTCAAACGGAAAAACACTGTTAAAATATCTTCAAATGATGCATATATCTTTATCAAAATTGGACGAAGTGATGAAATGAATAAAATAGGAACCAATTCCTCCGTAAAAGGAACGATTCATGAAAATAAATTTAGAATCAAAAAGCATTTTGGTCAAAATTTCATTGTGGATCAGAGCATATTGACTCAAATTGTAGAAAAATCTAATATTACTGAAGATATCAATGTTATTGAAGTGGGCCCAGGCTTTGGGTCCTTAACCGAATTGTTGCTAGAAAAGGCAAATAAAGTCTTAGCTTATGAAATTGACAAGGATCTCATTCCAATATTGAAGAAGAATTTTAAAAACCAAAAAAAGTTACTCTTGGTCAACAAAGATATCTTAAAAGTCGATATTGACAAAGAAATCAAAGAACTTTTGGGCGATAATTTAGAGACAATTGTTGTTAGCAATCTTCCTTATTACATCACAACACCAATATTGATGAAGTTTCTCGAAACCTCACACTTGGTTAAGAAAATGATCTTTATGGTTCAATTAGAAGTCGCAAAAAGAATCACTTCCGAACCGAATACAAAAGACTACAATGCGCTGAGTATTGCGATTCAATATAGAGCTGAAGCACAAATTCTTCTCAAGGTCCCGAGGGGTGTATTCATACCGGAACCCAACGTGGATTCTGCAGTCATTGAAGTTAAAATTAAAGATCAAATTCCCAATCAAGCAAAATATGAAGATTTCTTCTTTCAACTCATTCATCAGGGATTTTCGCAAAGAAGAAAAACTTTAGTCAATAACATTTTTCATCACTATCCACAACTTTCTAAGATTGAACTTGAATCAATTTTAAAGACTGAAGGGATTAATCCTCAAATTAGATCAGAAGCGTTATCAGTGAATGAGTTTGTGAGACTTTCTGACGTTTTATATCCCTTAATTCATTAATAAGAGAAGTAGCACCTTCGGAGGCTATTTCTCTTTTCTTTTTGAAATGATTGTGTTATTATTTTGTATGTAACAGTTTACATATGTGAAAGAGGATTGATTATGACAAAAAAACTAATACTGTTTGGAGTAGCGTTTCTATTTGTATTTCTGTTGATAGGTTGTGATACCGCATCAACAACAACGACTTCAACTGCCACTTCTACAGATACAACAACTACAACAACAACCGAAACAACAACAACTTCAGAAACGACTTCTGGAACGACAGTCAGTACTACTTCATTAATTAACTTGATTCCAGACGAATGTTCTTCAATTTCCATTAATGACGGATGGATTCCTGTTTGGTGTGATGAGTTTAATTATACCGGCGGAGTTGATACGACTAAATGGAGTTATGTTGTCGGCGGTGGAGGTTATGGAAATAACGAACTTCAAAATTATACAAATCGACCCGATAATATTTACGTTGACGGAGAATACTTAAATATAACCGCATTAAATGAGTCCTATTATGGATATGACTACACTTCAGCGAAGATTTGGACCCGTTATTCTGAAACTTGGAAATATGGCAAGTTTGAAATGAGAGCAAAACTTCCTGCGGGCAGAGGAACATGGCCTGCATTTTGGATGATGCCCGGATCTGAACTATATGGAGGCTGGCCAAAGAGTGGAGAAATTGACATTATGGAACATGTCGGATACGACATGAATAACATCCATGGAACGATTCATACTGAAAGATTTTGGGGTTCGAACGGACGCGGGGGCAGTGCATCGGTTCTTGTAACTCAAGATGTTGTTCCACAAATGCTCGTAGCAGAAGAATTCCACACTTATGGAATCATTTGGGATGAAACAACGATCACTTGGCTCTTCGATGATCACCCATATGCAACTGTAGGATATGATGCATATTTTTCTCAATCAGCATTATATGATACCACAGTTGATTGGCCTTTTAATATGAAATTCTATTTGATTTTAAATCTTGCAATTGGCGGAGACTGGGGCGGAGCTCAAGGCGTTGACAACACGATTTTCCCAACCACTTTAACAGTTGATTATGTTAGAGTCTATCAAAAAGATTACATCGCAGGTGATTCACAAATTCCTCATAACCCTACTAGCCCACGCATTGTATATCAAACAGGAACGACAGCATATCTAATCTGGAATGAAGCTGAAGACGACATGAACATCGCAAGATACTTTGTCTACTTAAATGGAGTTCCAATCAAAACAACAAGCGTTCCTGGCGTTAGGATTACAAATTTGAAAGCAGACTTTGACAATATGATTGTTATTTTAGCAGAAGATTATGCAGGCAAATTGAGTGATCCTTTAGAAACGATGATTAGTACTTAACTAACGCTATATAAATCAAATGTTATTCTCATAAAAGCTAAGATGTTAGTAGACACGTTACAAAATGTGTATGCTAACATCTTTTTTTAAGAGAATTAACCTATTTATAGCAAAAAACATGCCTCAAGAATCAATACTTGACTGTACAAAAAACTGTGGGCTTTTCCTTTCGACTCATGATATAATGAGTGTAAGGAATATTTGAAATAAAGCATGAATACTTTGATTTGAAATACAGGGATGACCCTGGAGTAATCATAGATAAAAAGGTGGATAAATTATGAAAACATTGGATTTTGTTGATCATGAACTTGCGAAAATCATTGAAAGAGAAACAATACGTCAAAAAGATCATCTAGAGTTGATTGCCTCTGAAAATTTCGTTTCATTGGCCGTACTGGAAGCTGACGGATCGATTCTAACGAACAAATATGCAGAAGGCTATCCTGGAAAACGATACTATGGAGGCTGCGAATTCGTCGATGAAGTCGAAACGCTCGCCAAAGAACGTTTGCAGAAGATTTTTGATGTTAAATTCAGCAATGTTCAACCTCATTCTGGATCTACAGCCAACATGGGAGCTTATAGAGCTGTCATTGAAAAGGGCGACAAAGTTTTGGGAATGGCATTGGATCAAGGCGGGCATTTAACGCATGGCCACCCTCTTAATTTCAGCGGAATTGATTATGAATTTCATCCGTATTTTGTGAATAAAGAGACCGAAATGATTGATTATGAAGAGCTGGCAAGGCTTGCTTTAGAGGTAAAACCAAAATTAATCGTCGCAGGAGCTTCTGCTTATCCTAGGACATTGGATTTTAAGCGTTTTAGAGAGATTGCTGACAGCGTCGGCGCACTTTTAATGGTTGATATGGCACATATCGCTGGATTGGTAGCTGCAAGACTTCATCCAAACCCTTGTGAATACGCAGATATCGTCACGTCGACGACGCATAAGACATTAAGAGGACCTCGCGGAGGAGTTATTCTTACAAATAGTGAAGAAATAGCTAAAAAGATCGATAAAGTCATTTTTCCTGGAATTCAAGGTGGACCATTGATGCACATTATTGCGGCAAAAGCAGTAGCTTTTAAAGAAGCTTTGCAACCGCAATTCATTGAATATCAAAGACAAGTCATTAAAAATGCTGCAGCATTTGCAGATGAATTTATAAAACTTGGATATCACGTTGTATCAGGCGGAACCGACAACCATCTTTTGCTTTTGGATGTCCTTTCAAAAACAGGGTTAACTGGTAAAAAAGCAGAAAACCTTCTTGACACAGTAAATATTACATGTAATAAAAATACAATTCCTTATGACACACAAAAGCCATTTATCAGCAGTGGTATTCGTTTGGGAACACCCGCGATGACAACCAGAGGACTAAAGGAAGACGATTTTAGATTAATAGCAAGATTAATTGATAAAGCATTGATGAATCCGAAAGATGAAGACGCTTTGGATCTTGTTAAGAATGATGTATTAAAATTAACAACGAAGTATCCATTGCCATATCAACTATGAGCAAGGCTTTAATTTGTATTGGCGACTCTCTATTAGGAATTCGAATCAGTAGGATATTATCAGGAAAAGCGATGGCATACGATATTGTAAATAACGCCATTAACAAAGAAGATCTTCTGCGATACGATATTTTCATTGTCCATTCATCATACAAACTGCCTGGATTATATTCTTTTATCGAAAACATATTGATTCATAACCCCCTGCCAGTCATTTATGTGTCTCTCAATACAATGTCCAATCAATTTCAACGATTATCTGGAAATGATTGGTTTGTTCACATAGATGAAGTCAAAATGGATTCTGAACTTCCTCTTGCGTTGACAATGTTTCAAAAGAACAAGCAAAAGATAGATACTCTACTGACAGAGAATAGAGAGCTTTCTACAAAATTGGTTTCCGAGCAAGCTGTTTCTAAATGTAAAAGAATTTTAATGGATGCAGGAAAGACAGAAGAAGAAGCTCATAAATACATTCAAAAAGTTGCAATGGACAACAAGATTACGAAATACGAAGCATGTTTATTGATTTTATCTCAAAATAAGCAATAGGGCATTGATTATTTTTTGCATCAAAAGTATAATGTGATTTATTAAAAAGACAATGGCGTCTTTTAAAAAAAAGAAAGGTTATAGCTTTGCTTTGAGTGCTTTGCATTGTCAAAGGGGGTTATAAGAAAAAGATTATGGCAAAATACACAAAAGAAGCAATTTTAAAAATAGCGAAAGAAGAAAACGTTCGCTATATCCGTTTGATGTTTACAGATATCAACGGCACAATCAAGAGTGTAGAAATACCGGTAACCCGGCTTGAAACCGCGCTTGATGGTAAAGTAATGTTTGATGGTTCTTCCATTGAAGGATTCGTCAGAATCATGGAAGCGGACATGTATTTAAGACCAGATTTCGATACATGGCTTATTCTTAGTTGGGAAGAAACATCCTATGGCAAAGTTGCCAGACTGATTTGCGATGTTTTCACACCAGAAGGCAAGCCAAGTCTTGCTGATCCAAGGTCAAACTTAAAGCGCGTCGCCACAAAAATGCAAAAACTAGGATTTTCGACACTAAATATTGGATTTGAACCTGAATTCTTTTTGTTCAAAATTGATGCAGAAGGAAAAATCACAATGGATGTGACCGATGATGGTGGATATTTTGATTTATCTCCTATTGACGGTGCTGGTGACTGCAGAAGAGACATCGTACTTGAACTTGAACGAATTGGATTTACGATGGAGGCTTCTCACCACGAAGTAGCTCCTGGGCAAAATGAAATCAATTTCCAATTTTCAAACATTGTAGAAGCATGTGACAATGTTCAAACATTCAAATTGGTTGTAAAAAACATTGCAAGACGTCATGGACTTCATGCAACGTTTATGCCGAAGCCAATTAAAGGAATCAACGGATCTGGAATGCATACAAATTGTTCGCTTGCCGATATGGATGGCGCAAATGCATTTTATGACCCCGAAGATCCAATGGGACTCAGTTTGTCCTGCAGAAAATGGTTAACAGGCATATTAACTCACAGTAGAGGGTTCTGTGCTGTCACAAATCCTACAGTTAATTCCTATAAGCGACTAGTTCCTGGGTACGAAGCACCTTGCTATGTATCCTGGTCAGAGCATAATCGTAGCGTTATGGTTCGCATACCTGCGACAAGAGGGAAAACAACCCGCACAGAAATTCGAAGTGTAGATACAGCGGCCAATCCATATCTAGCAATGGCGGTCATTTTAGCTGCCGGCTTAGACGGAATCGAAAGTGACTTACCATTAATTGCCCCAATTAATGAAAATCTCTTTGAAAAGACTGCAAAAGAAAGAGAAGCCCTTGGTGTTTATAGCTTGCCAGAGAATTTGAAAGAAGCAGTTGTTGCTTTGGGCGAAGATGAATTAATCAAAAGCGCTTTAGGGCCACACATATATAAAAAGTTTGTTGAATTAAAGATCAAAGAGTGGGATGATTTCAGAACTACAGTAACAGAATGGGAAATCAAAAAATACATGAAATTAATTTAGGAAAGATGCGTGCATCTTTCTTTTTTTGAATTCTTTTTTAATTTCACATTTCGTGTTATAATGGAGACAAGAGGTGGTAAATATGTCTTATAAATCTAGGTTTTCAAACGATGATATCGAAAGGTTATTTGATGCAATTTTAACACTTGAAAGCAAAGAAGAATGTTATCGTTTTTTTGAAGATTTGTGCACCATCAAAGAAATTCAAGATATGGCTCAACGTATTCATGTAGTAAAAATGTTAGATGAAAAAATACCGTATCAAATCATATCCAATGAAACCCATGCATCTACGGCAACCATTAGCAGGGTTAACAAAGCATTACATTATGGTGCCGATGGCTATAGTATTGTTTTGGGGAAAATGAAAAAATAATTGAATTTAAAAAAAGCTAACCATCTCAGGTTAGCTTTTTGTTACATCCGTTCTTTGAATTTCTCGCATCATAGAAGTCAGTTCATCAACGTCGAAATGATATTGTCTTCCACAGAACTGACAAGTTGTTTCTATTTCTTTTTGGTCGTCAATCATTTCTTGAATTTCAACTGGACCAAGTGAAATAATTCCTTTGGCGAATCTTTCCTTACTGCAATCACATTCATAATGCAAATCCATTTTTTGAACGATCTTATGATTTCCTTTTGTAATAACGTCTACAATCTGTTCTGGTGAATACCCGTTTTGAATTAATGAACTTACGGGCTTCATTTCTCGAATATTAATTTCTATCTCATCGATGGTTTCTTGTTTGCATCCAGGCATGATTTGTAATATGAATCCGCCACTTGCTAGTACAGAGTTGTCATCATTGACTAAAACACCTAAACCAACACTAGAAGGAATTTGTTCACTCTTTGCAAAGTAATATGTAAAATCATCTGCAATCTCACCGGTTTGTAATTCAGCAGAAGAAGTAAAAGTGTCGCGGATTTTAAGATCTTTAGTTACATGAATAAATCCATTATTTCCAACGACATGTCCCACTGCAAGTTTGCCATCGTTTGTAGAAATATGGATTTGAGGATTGGAGACAACACCTCTTACTTGCCCAAAAGAATTTGCTGTAGAGATGATTTTTCCAATAGGACCACCACCATCTATTTGAACTGAGATTGTTTGATCTTCTTTATACATTGCACCCATAATCACGGTTGCAGTTAGAACTCTTCCAAGCGCAGCAGTAGCTGCCGGCCAAGTGTCATGTATCTTTCTAGACTCCTCAACGAGTACAGTTGTTGATGCGGCGTAAATTCGTACTGTACCATTAAAAGCAAATGCCTTAACCAAGTAATCACTCATTTTATCACACCCTTCTAAGATATTATATCATAGAGAATTAATAATGGAATTGTTTTGAATTTTAACAGACATTAATGTATAATCGTTATGAGAGGTAATAGACAATATGGAATGGAAAATCAAAGACATTACAATAATGAATCAAGTTGTTGTTGCCCCAATGGCGGGAGTAACAAATATAGCATACAGATCTATTCTAAAGGAATTTGGGGCAGGACTAATTTACAGTGAAATGGTATCCGATAAAGGGTTATGGCATAAAAACTCTAAAACATTAGAAATGCTTGAAGTAAGTGCCGATGAGAAGCCAATATCACTTCAGTTGTTTGGTAGTGAAGTAGGCAGCATGATAGAGGCAGCACAATATTTAGATAAAAGAACAAATTGTGATATTATTGATATTAATATGGGATGTCCAGTATCAAAAGTAACTAAATCTGGGGCTGGGTCAGCCCTATTACAAGATGTCTCAAAAATATACGACATAGTAAAAAACGTCGTTGAAAACGTTGAAAAACCGGTGACTGTCAAGATAAGAATGGGATGGGGTAGTGAAGGCGAAGATGTGATTCAGATTGCGAAGGCGATAGAAGCTGCCGGAGCAAGTGCAATTGCAGTTCACGGACGAACTAGATCACAGATGTATATGGGTCATTCTGACTGGACAGCAATAAAAAGAGTGAAAGAAAATGTATCAATACCAGTCATAGGAAATGGCGATATACAGAGCCCTGAAGACGCTAAGAGAATGCTCGATGAGACTGGATGCGATGCTGTGATGATCGGGAGAGGTCTTTTGGGCAACCCGTGGTTGGTAACAAATACTATTGAGTACCTCGAAACTGGATCCTATTCAGGTAATGTTCCTTTAATCGATATAAGAAAAACTATGAATCGCCATTTAGCGCGCTTAATTGACCTTAAAGGTGATAAAATTGCAGTCCTTGAGATGAGAAGTCATGGACCATGGTATTTAAAAGGACTAAAAAATGCTTCTCACACTAAAAAGTTACTTTCTAACGCAGTCCTCGTTTCTGAAATTAATGAAATATTAAATGATTTCTTTGACAACTATGAAGAAGTTTCTACTCAATAAATTCTCTGTTCATTAGTGAACGCATATTAGAACTTTAGTAAATTTCTTTCGTAGAATACTTCTTTAGTAATTGAAGAATACCATAATAATATCCTCGATATCTACTGATCAGGGCATCTATTGATGTTCTGATTTTTTATTATTTTCAATCTGAACAATTAGACAAATTATTAATTTACTCTAAGTATTGAATCCGGGAAATAAGCTAAATTTTAATAACCTAATGTTATATTACTACTTTGGAAGGGATAATTTTTAAATACTATGACTTAGTAATTTATCTGTATTGAATTATATAAGTCGCTGGACTATTCAAAATAGTTAGAATAGAACTAGTTTTCAAATAATTTCTATGATATTTCATTAATTCAGTAGACTAAATAACCAAGGTTAAATTAGTTGATATTCGTTTATATATGGATCGAGTTAACTAATCAATCTTATTATTTTTATCTATTTATTTATAGGGGCCCAAGCCGTGAGTGCTTATGAGCCAAGGAAAAAAGAGTATTGTTTTAGGATGAATTATTCTTTTAAATCTATGACTTAGAATTATATGAAGTGTAAGACAACGACTTAGGTGTTTTATAATAAAATAACGAAATTAATTATGGAATTATATACAAAATGACTCAAATTTAATATTTAGATAAAAATAGTAATATTCTACAAAAATATTATACCCAAAAGTATCGATATGGCCATATATAGCCATTAAACGACTGTAAAACAAAGTTCATATAATGAAATTTTGTTTACCCCAAGAATATACCAGCTATCTTCACTTTCTTACTAATGCCCCATTTTTTTCCTATCTTTCATAAAGAACAATTACGGTATATTCATTTATATAATTTAGATGGATGTTCGTGATATTTACTTTCTATATATATATTCATTATGTATTAAACTATTTGGAAAGAGTTACGGAAAACCCCAAATATAGCCATAAACCAAAGATATTACTTTGTTGATATATTTTCGTGTATAGCTATAAAGGTGAAATATATAATATCAATGTATACTATAATGCATTTTATTTATATTTTATTTTGCTTTTTTTTATGTCATGTTTAATTTTTACCCTAATTTGTTTTGTGCTATATAAATGGCTAAATATGGCCATATATTATATTGTTTGTTATTTACCCCTTCTTTTTCGCCTATATAATTGTTTAATTACTAGCTTTTTTTATTTCCTTATTTTTCTTGAATTATTTGCCCATTATATATAGAAAAGGACCTATTGATTCGGTCCTTTATCTTTTAAGTTATGTATTCTTTGTATTTCTTATATTGTGCTTCTGACAGTTCTACTATAATTTTAATTCCTTCGTCAATATATTTCGTATCCGTTATGTTTGCATTCTCTTTTAAGTAATTGTATATCTGTCCTTTTTCGTGAGGCAACAACATTTCAACCTTATGGTTTTCTTTGAATAATTCGTTTTCTATTTTTTCTAATAATTGATTTATATTTTGTTTTTCAGTTGCACTTATAAAAACATAAGGCGAGTATTCTATAATTGGAATTTCTGTTAACAAATCGATTTTGTTAAAAACATAGATAATTGGAATTTCTTGTACGCCGATTTCTTTAATCACATTTTCCACAACTTGAACTTGATCCAGGTAGTAAGGATTAGCTGTATCAATTATATGAAGTATTAATGATGATTCAGTAATTTCTTCAAGAGTTGATTTAAACGCTTCAACTAAATTATGAGGCAATTTAGAAATGAACCCAACTGTATCAGTTATAAGAAACGAATGATTATTTTCTCGTGTTAGACTTCTGGTTTGTGTTTCTAAAGTTGCGAACAACATATTTTTTTCAAATACGTATTTCTCTTGATTCGAAGTAGACGTTGTTAACAGAGCATTCATTAAAGTTGATTTTCCTGAATTAGTGTAACCCATTAAGGCAACGGTTTTTATTTCTGATTTCTTCCTTTTTTCTCTTTGCGTTCTTCTAATTTCAACGATGTCTTTTAAATCATGTTTTAGTTTTGTTATCCTGTTCCTTAATATTCTACGGTCAAGTTCTAACTGTTGTTCACCGGGTCCTTTTGATCCGGTACCGCTTTTTTGTCTTGACAACGATTTGTATAAACCAACTACTCGAGGAAGCATATACTCTGCTTGAGCAAGTTCAACTTGAAGCATCGCTTCTTTCGTTTTTGCTCTTCTTGCGAAAATGTCGAGAATTAATATTGTTCTATCGATTACCTTGCACTCGAGTGCCTTTTCCAAATTACGAATGTGACTTGGCGACAATTCATCATCAAAAACAACCAAATCGGCATCTAACGTGGTTATCATTTCTTTTAGTTCGGATACCTTACCGGAACCGATATAAAAGTTCGCTGTTGGAGCATCAGCCTTCTGAGTTAATTGATACAACACCTCAACGTTGCATGCACTCGCAAGATTTTGAAGTTCTATCATTGATTCTGTAAAATTTACATCCTGTCCTGTATCCAATCCAACTAAAATTGCTTTTTCCATATCATCACCACTTAATATTATATAACATTTACACAAAAAGCTCTTATAAATGTGGCTAAAAATATGATATAATATAACGACTACTTTTCTGTAAGAGGGGTTGCAATGAAAACAACCAAACTGATGCGCAAAGAGAAACGCATGATTCGTTCAAATAAATTTAATCTGTGGGTTGAAGACGTGTTTTCTAGCAAAAAAAAGACATTTATTTTTTTGGCTCTTTTTGTTTTTACCATCTTATTTGTGATTGATGCGCTTGTTATCATCATTAACAACAGTTTTTACAATAATTTCTCTGATGATATCATCCAGTATTATTCAATTATGGTTGATTTTATTACTCAGATTAAAGAAGGCACCATTTCGTGGTTTAATCTCAATAATTATCTTGGGGCATCATTCTTTTCAGATATTTATTACGTTCCTCTCGACATCTTTACTTTCATTACTTTTTTATTATCATACGTAATGCCAATAGAAATTGCATATTCAGCAACCGAATTAATCAAGATATTTGCTGGTGTTATGGTATTTGCCTACTATCTATCATTAAAAGGGATGAAGAATCGAACGATTTTTTGGATGGCGGTGATTTATTTCATCAGCGGAGGCTCTGTCAGTTTCATGGCCTTTCCGGTATTTCTTTCATTAGCATTTTACTTACCCTTGAGTCTGGTTGTAATCCACTTCTTCTTCCATAAAAAGAGATGGATTGTTCCTTTGTATGCTCTAATGGTCATTTTTTATGATTTTTACTTGGGTTATATGGCGCTTGCATTTATCAGTATCATGTTCCTGGTTGAATTTTTTAAAGAACCAAACTTCAATTTTTGGAAAATATTGAAAGAAGGAATCATATTCCTCTCACTCTTGTTGATAGGAGTGGTGATGTCACTAGTAATACTATATCCTTCCATACTATATATTCTTGAAGATACTTATCGACCAGATGGATATTTCGACTCATGGATTGTCAATATCGGATCCTATGAATTAAAGTTGTTCCAACCCACAATATATATACGTGTTCTTGCAAAAATCTTTACCGAGCAAAAAGGAATTGGCTTTTACGGATTTGAAAACAACTATGGACAAGAGCATGTTTCTTTATTTATCACTGTAATTGGTTTTGCGTACATGAATTATATCTTCTTTATGAAGGGAAGAATTGCTCGTGTATACAAGATTTTAATGCCGTTGAGTCTTTTACTGATCTTTTTCCCGATTTTCTCATTTGTGTTCTCTGGAACGACAGATTCACCTTATACAAGATGGATTAACTGCTATCCTTTGGTAGAAGTAATGATTCTTGCATATGTTTTCGATGAGTATGGTTTTGAAAAGGTTAAAATGAAATTTTTATCCATTCCAATCGCACTCATGGTATTTCTGGATGTCTATTTATTTCAATACTATATTGGAAAATTATCAACTGACACGAATTATATTTCTAGAGATGTCATGACAGCAGATACGGTCTTGATGGGGATTGCGGCTGTAATTCTGTTATTGTTATTACTATTTGGATGGCTTAAGAAGTATAAAGTAATCAAATGGATGTTTTGGATAGAATTTGTCATTGCGATTGGATATGTTTATTCAGGTCCATTTGCGATTCGAAATAAAATTGATACATTTGAAGAAATGAATGCGATTGACGCATACTTAAATGAAGTTTTAGATCAAGATGAATTTTATAGAGTGTATGTCGATTTAAGCAGATTCGATGTTGAAATATTGAATTTCAATCGGATGAGCACGTTCCCAACCAACACCCAGATTTTCCATTCATGGACGGATAGCGAGACTAACACCATTGGGTATTTGCTGTTTGGGGTTAATGAGTATCAATCAAAAAGTAAAATCGATGTTCAAGCAATCTATTTAAATCAATTTCTAGGCTATAAATACGTTTTAGTAAGCGCTGAGAACGATTTTTATCTTCCAAGCGCATATTATCAATTAAAATTTGCTGACACAAGATTCAGACTATATGAAATTGTAGAAGCTGAACCCTTCTCGGTATATGAACAATACGTTACATATGACGAGTTCAGAAGTTTCAGTATGATGAATTCACAGATAGCGGCTCAAAAGATTATGCTTGTTAGTGCATTAATTGACGAAGAGGATTCAAGATTTGATTATACAGATATCAATCTTGAGCAATATTCCCTTCCCTTAAACTCTGGGCTGAGAAGTGTGACCGCTTATCAAACAAACAATCAAGCATCAATGGTTGTGACATCCGGGATTTCAAATCCAGTTGAGAGAAACTTCTTTAAATACAGCAATGATGATTTTAATATCGGTTTCAACGTTGGAGCTATGTATTTAAAATCAGCCTATTTAGGGACTGAATCATATGGAGAAGTCTTCATGGAATTCGAGGATGAATCCAGAAGTGCTTGTACCATTTCATATGACACAGCTCATCAAGTCAAGTGTGAATTTTGGAAAGAGCCAACCGCCATCTATTTTGAACAAACACCTTACTTTATGGCCGCCAAGACGTTAGAATATCGTCTAGAATGCGCAATTGACGGAGCCGCATATCTTGTATATGATTTATCAAATATATCGTATACGAGGGATGAGGGCATGTTGTATTTCAATCTATCTACTTCGATTGACTTTGAACGTGTATTTGTGATTGATTCCGATGGAAACGAAACGGAGAGTTTCAATGGATATCATTATTTCAATACTCCTCCGATTAAGATGTACATATATAAAACAGCAGATATGTATTCACAAGACAATTTGTTTAATCTCTCTTTAAAATACGCTTACGATGATCTCAGTTTTTATGAAGAAAACGCACATAGTCAAGTTGCTGATAATCAATATTTAACCATCGAACGCGGAAAGATTCATCTAAGTTATGAAAGAACTTCCGATTCCGAATACGATCAACTTGTTGTAATTCCAGTCGCTTACTCTGAGGAATGGAAGATTACATCCGGTCAAAACTATGAGACCGTTAGCGCTAGCGGAGGTTTCTTGGGGATTTTGGTGCCTTATGGTGTTGATTCAATTGACTTGGAAATGCAGTTTACTCCGAAGGGACTCGATAAAGGATTGCTCGGCACACTCGGTGGGACAGCGTTGTATGCTTTGATTTTTATTCCAAGCATAATCATTGAACGAAAAAAATCAAAAAGAAAAATTAATGAAGATTTGGAGATGAATATTGATGAAGAAGATAACAATCATCATTCCGTCGTATAACGAAGAAAAAAATGTTTTACCTTTCTATAAAGAAGTTAAGAACTATATCAATCTTCCGGGATATGAATTTTCTTTGTTATATGTTAACGACGGATCCAAGGATAATACTTTGGATGAAATCAAAAAACTTTCAAAACAAGACTCGAAAGTTCGCTACATCAGCTTTTCTAGAAACTTTGGAAAAGAAAGTGCTATGCATGCGGGATTAACCTACGCAAAAGAAGCGGATGCAGTCATTATTATTGATTGTGACCTTCAACAACCTCCCGCCTTAATTCCTGAGATGATTAAGAATTATGAAGAAGGATATAAAATTGTATATACCAAAGGTAAAACGAGAAAAGGGGAACCAAAACTAAGAACCTTTTTTGCAAATTGGTTTTATCGAATCTATAATACTCATACCGATATGCCTTTAGACAATGGGGCTAAAGATTTTCAACTTCTAGACAAAGTGGTTGTAGACGCCTTTTTGAAACTGAAGGACAACTACAGATTTGTAAAAGGAATTTTCTCCTGGGTCGGATATAAAAGAAAATGTTTAGAATATGATTTCATTCCGAGAGTAAACGGAAAAAGTTCATGGAGTTTCAAGTCTTTGCTGAAATATGCTTTTAATGGAATGAACCAATTTTCGACGATATTGATGGTTGTTCCAGTAGTTGTATTGATTTTTAGTTTTTTATTATTGATATCAGATGCACTTTTTTATGCTTTTCAAATCTTCACTTTGGCAGAGTTTTTAATTGGAATATACCTTTTTATAGGTATTTTCATGCTGGGAATCGTAAGTTATGCCGGATTCTATCTTCTCTACCAGATGCGCAGACAAGTTTTGGACAGACCTATTTACTTAATAGAGGAATCATCGGAGGATTCACCACTTGAATAAGATATTACAATTTATTAAATCTCATTTTCTGACAAAAAAATTTCTTACTTTCGGTATCATTGGTGTCGCAAACACATTGATTCATATGACAGTTTACTACGTGATATATCACTATTTCTTTGATGCCGCTTACTACATACCTAGGGCGATTGTTTCAAATACGGTCGCTTTTGTCAGTGCGTCGATTTTTTCCTATTTCGCAAACGCAATCTTTACGTTCAAACCAAAACACAAATCCGCAGTACAATTTTCGATTGTAATGTTGGTTTTTGTCACTCGATGGGGAATCAGTACATCTCTGACGACTTTCTTTGACTATGCAATGCTTGAATGGCTTCACGCAGATTACGTGGCTCACACATACCTTTCGATTGTAGCTCCATTCCTAGCATCTGCTTTATTAATTCCGATTGCATATTTCGCACTTGATTTCGTGTTTAGAAAAACAGATGTCAAAAAAATATAAAAATGCTTGATAAACTCTTTATTTCAGGTGGCTTTTAAAGTATAATAAAATCACAATTTGGAAAGAAGGTCGAATGATGGACAACTATAGTTTAGCGATTATCGTTACATACTTGTACGGAATCTATTTAATTGTTTTGCGTGCAAAAATTTCTCATAAATCCATTCGATTATTCAAATTGCTGCTTGTTGCACTATTCGTCTGGGATTTGATTCTATTCATTTTCAATATGGGAACTTCCTATACATTAATTACTCAAATTGTCGTTTTGATTCCAGCCATATACATGCTCTTCGCAACTTACTTTAACGAGATACTGACAATTTTGAAAAGGCTTGGATTTTTTGGCAAAAAAAGTCAAAGAGCAAAGACGGACAACGACCTTGCCGACGTATTACTTGAAACGGTTGAATTTCTTTCGAATCGCAAAATTGGAGCTTTGATTACGATTGAAAGAAACACAAACCTCTCAGCGTTTATTTCAAAAGCACTTATGATCAATGCCCCTGTTACTGGTGAACTGTTAGCTTCCATCTTTATCCCAACGACACCATTGCACGATGGTGCAGTTATCATCAGAGGAAACATGATATTGTGTGCAAAGGCTTATTATCCATCAACCGAAAGAACAGACTTACCGCTTCATTTTGGTACAAGACACAGAGCCGCCATCGGAATCAGCGAACAAAGCGATGCATTAACGATTGTTGTTTCTGAAGAAACGGGATATGTGAGTGTGACCATCAACCGCCAGATTGACTACAATGTTTCGAAGGAAACGATGGCTCTATACTTCGAAAAATACCTTAAAATAAAGTAAAGTGCCAAGGCACTTTTTCTTTTTTCCATCATAGTATTTTTTTTCTAAGTGTGATATAATTTGATTTAGTCAAGATGGATTGGAGGTGGCTTCTTGGAACAGTTTGACACAATTATCATCGGGAATGATATCACGTCTTTGATTACCGCATTGTTCCTTTCCAGAAAAATGAGAAACGTTCTTATCGTTCAAGAATCGAAATATAAAAGCCTGGACTTGGAAGTCATGTCATTCACGGACCCAGAAAATCATAAATTTCATTTTGAGTATCAAAAAGATAATATGATTTACGGTATTAAAAAAGATAGTCTTTTGGATAAATATCTTGAGACAATTGGGCTTAATGATGAGCTGATTCTTGAACCATATACTGGAGATGTTGTTGTCGACGAAGATAGCACACTTACAGAAAGAATTCTTTCTTTCGACCAATTTAGAGTTTACTTGATTCGCTATTTTCCTAGACAAAGAGACCAAATCCATCGTTTTTTCAAAGACTTAGAAAGACATTATTTGAACTTTTCTACACAATATAAAGCCATGTTGACCAACATGGACTACACCCTAACTTCCCTTATGATTGAATGGGGAGATTATTCGCTTGAAGCGCTGCTTAAAAAGTACTTTCAAGATCTTGATTTAATTCAAGAATTTCTTTTGAATAACCAAATCAATGGACTTGATGCAGATAAAATAAATAGTTACCATTTTTTCATGAATTTTTTCATGGGATTGAAAGATGGTATTTTTTACATGAAGCAAAACACCGACGACTTGAGGAAAATTCTGATTAAGAAACTTCAAATTGTTAATCCGAACCCCATTCAGACGGTCAAAATTAAGAAATTCTTTGTTGATGAAAACAATAAGATTACTGGTTTTATTGATCATTTGAATCATGAGTTTTCTGCTAAGCATTTTATTGTGAGCAAGAATCCGAAAGAATTTTATGAAAAATACTTTGCCGATCGAGCTGATGATATTGCTCATGTCTGTAAATATTATCCCAATTTGAATTCCAATCAAATGATGAATACTTTGTATCTCGCATTAAGCAAGAAATCACAGGCACTCGGGTTTAATGATTTGGATTATTATTTTAAGAATGACCTTGAAAATCCGAAAAGGTTGATTCGACTTTTCAACTATCAAAAATTTGATAAAGAAGTTTGCGAATCATCCAATGGGGCCATTTGTATCGATTTCACTTATTTGGAAGAAGACCCTTATACTGAAGATGACATTTTAAAAAGAATTACTCAAACGTTCCCAAAATTAAAAAAGAATATCGTCGGAATCAAAATCGGAAAACCCAAGCAATATCTTTCCATGCTGAGTGATGAATCTGTTCGTAAAGGCTTATCTATTAATGACCAGATAGCTATCGAAGCCGGAGAACATACTCAAATTCTGGATAACCTATATTTAACCGGCCAATGGCTGCGTCCAGAAGCATCTATTTTTGGCCAGATTCATTCTGGAATTGTGCTTGGAGACAAAATTGAAGAAAAATTATATTACGGAGAAGATGACGACACTTTCTACTATTTAACCAACGATGAAATCATGATGATGATTCGCCATAATTATAAATTAGGATACTTGGGTGAACAAGAAACTCATGTTAATTTCCAGATTGGAAAAAGCAATTATTTCACTAGAACGAAGAGAAAAAATATTACAATTCACAGAGGAAATTATTCCAATCCTGATTTGACAATCTTTTCGACAAACGACAAACTATCTAATCTTTTACTGAAACAGACAACGTTTGAAGAAGTTTTAAAAACAGGCGGATTTAAATATCTTGGGAATAAAGACATGCTATACAATGTGATTAACGCATTTGGGCTGGATGATTTTCAAGTATTTGAGAATAAGAACCCGATTAAATCGAAAATTAAGTTTTCTGGAATCAAATTCATGTTCTTGTATCTATTGATATATTCCACAGCCGCATTTCTTTCGAATTTCATCGAGACTCTTTGGATTATGCCTTTTGCGCTTGTCCTAACAGGAGCGACCATGTACTTTAAAATGAAAGTATTTGGAAAACCTTCATGGTTCGAATATTTCATCAACGCTGTATTGTTTGTTGCGGTGATTCTCTCCATCTTTATCCCCGATTTTAGCAAGTGGAGAAGCGACGACATCTATTTAACAATCATGGGATTGACGTTCTTTATTTCATGGATAGCCAATAGGCCAATCGTGTACGAATTTCATAAACATGATTATCGTACCGACTATGCATCGTCTTACTTGTTCCGGGTCATCAATAATGGTCTAACCTTTATATGGGTCATCGTCTTCCTCGGTATATTGATTATGACCTACGTTGCTGGAGCAAGATATGTATCGGTTCTGTACAACCTCGTCTTTCTAGGGATATTTTTAAATTACTATTATCCAATTTTATATGTAAAAACAAACATTAAAAAATAAAAAATTGAAAGGGTGGGGCATGTGAACGACTTGCTTATCTATATTTCACTTGGTTTATTGTTGCTACTGATGGTACTAAGTTCCATTTTCTACCATAAATTTAGAATTTGGAAACTTATTATTTTTATTTTCATTGGGATTTCGTATGGGCTGCTTTACTATTTTGATCAGTGGCTGACATTTTTACCTGTAGATGTTGTGAAATCCTATTTTCCGTACGCGCTTTATTTCTTTGTAGTTCTATATGGAATTACATTTAAAAACAAAATTAAAGTAACTCAGAATTTGACTGATTATGATTTCTTCGAACTCGAAAAAGAGCTTGATGAAACGAAGTCCACTTCAGAATTATTGAGACTTAGATATATTTCTACGATTTCATTACTTTCAGAAGGCTTGATATTCTATGATGAAGACTTAAGCGGTCTCTTTGTTACAGAGCAATTTCTTCAGATAACGAATTCGAAAGAAAATACGATTTCAATGGAGAATTATGTTTCTCAGATTCATAAAGACGATCAACAATCCTTTTTGCAAATTCTTAAAAAGGCCAACAAGAAGAATCCAACCTATGAAATGAAATACAGAATTCAAAGAAATGGTGGATATGTTTGGGTCGAAGAAAAAGGGAAAGTATTTGAGTTCGACAAAAAGAATCAAATCATCGGAGTCGTCAGAGGAATTGACATTAAACTGTTTCCAGACACTGCGATTCATGAAATTGATTCACTTCCACAAGAACCTCAATTATATCAATATTTGAATCAAATCATGAAAGAGACCGAACCGTTCTATCTTATTATGATCCATTTGACAAACGTTCCCGATATAAACAGTCGCTTTGGTCGAGAAGTTGGGAATTTGATGATTGCAGAATATATCAAGAAAATGAGATACCACTTTGCAAAAGACGTCAATAGCATTTTTAGAATAACCGGAATTCAATTTGCTCTTATCATCAAAGAGCAACGAAAATACGATATTCTATACCGCGCGTTGCAAAGCGGTGGAGAATTAGTCAATCTTGCGCTTAATATCGGAGGAATTCAACAAATCGTATATCCAAACCTCGGAATTATCAAACATGATCCATGGTCTACGTATTCAATGAACGAATTATTCAATCTTTCCAACAAGGCTTTAAACGAAGCCATTACAAATATAAAGAGGAATTATTCTATTTTTGGAGAATGATATGGAAGAATCAAAGCACATTTTAAGAGATGAGTTTAAAACAAAAAGGCTGAATCAATCCTTAGACGAATGCAAGCGTAAATCTAAAATCATTGTTGAAAAGATTCGCAGCCTTGAAGTCTACCAGAACAGCAAAACGGTTGCTTTATATCATCCGATTTTTAATGAGGTCGATTTACTGGAACTCATGAATGATGATAAAACGTTCTGTTTCCCAAAAATCATCAGTTTACCCAATGCGGACATGGATTTTTTTGAAGTTGGAAGAGGGTTCATTGATAGCATATATGGTATCGGTGAGCCAGAAGGAAACTATGTTGCTAAGGAAAGCATCGATCTGATTTTGGTACCGGGACTTGTCTTTTCAAAAGATAAGTATCGTATCGGGTATGGAAAAGGGTTCTATGACAAGTACCTGAAGAATTATGAAAAGCCCACCGTTGGAATTGCATATGATTTCCAGGTGATTGACGAGCTTCCTCACGAGAGTCAGGACATCAAACTTTCAATGGTGATTACTTCGGAGGATACCTATGTATAGCACGGTCATTTGTGGTGCAGGAGCGGGAAAGAGAACCAACCTCTCCTTCAACAAAATCTTTTACTTAATTAATGGAAAACAATTGATTTTATACACGATTCAACCTTTTTTAGAAGACGCGGATTGCAAGGAGATTTTCCTAGTTGTATCTGAATCTGATTTGATCCAAACGAAGAATTTGGTTCATGACGAAAAGGTGAAAATAGTCATTGGAGGGGCATCTAGACAAGAGAGCGTCTTCGCTGGATTAAAAAAAGTTACAACTGAAATTGTCTTTATCCATGATGGTGCGAGACCGAACATTCATCACTTATACATTGAAAAATGCAAGGAATCGATTCCAAAGCTAAAAGCAATCACACTTGCTATTCCCGTAAAAGACACCTTAAAGGCGGTCAAATTTGACATCATGGGCTCCACGATTGACAGAGAATCTACGGTCAAACTTCAAACCCCTCAAGTTTTCTATACTTCAGAGATTTTGTTGGCTCATGAATTTGCTTTGAAAGAAAAACATACTTATACGGATGACGCGACGCTTTATGCGACCGAGCTTGGTAAAGATGTAACTGTGATTACTGGTGACGAATACAATATTAAGGCAACTACCATGGTTGACTTATTAATCTTGGAGGAAATATTATGTACAAAATAGGATTCTCAAAAGATGTTCATCCGTTGGTTGAAGGAAGACCTTTCATTCTTGGCGGAATACAAATCGATCACCACAAAGGAATGCTCGGCCATTCTGATGGCGATTGTTTGCTTCATGCGATATCAGAGTCTATTTTAGGCGCTTTAGCTCTAGGGGATTTGGGAAAGTTTTTCCCAGATACCGACCCAAGATATAAAGGCTATGATTCCGCACTCATTCTAAAAGAAGTGTTTGATTATGCAAGAGGCAAGGGATATGAACTGATTAACCTTGATTGCATGGTATCATTGGAAAAACCAAAACTCCGTGATTACATTGATCAAATGAGAGAAAGAATTGCGGGAGTCATGTCAGTGAACATTGAACGAATATCAATCAAAGCGACGACATTTGAAGGATTGGGTATCGTTGGAGAAGAAAAAGCGATTATATGTGAAGCGGTTTGTCTTCTCGAACATGAATTACTGTACTTGTAAAAGGACTCTCAGAGCCCTTTTTCTTTCTAAAATCATTATTTGATTGAAAATAAAAGTAATGTGTTAAAATAGTATTGCTAGGAGATGAAAATATGATTGAAACCATTCATGGAGAATTTGAACTTATCAAAGATTATCGCGATGCGTTTGTACTTGATGACTTCAATAAACGATATACTTTAGAAGCGCTTGGAATTTATCCTTATATCGTCGGAGATTATTCTGCCGGCCTTTTAAGATTGAAGGGCTTTTCTGATAAAGGGAAAGGAAATCATTATAGAACCATTCCTGATTATCTTGTCGAAAGTTGTCCGATGAATTGTGCATATTACATCTTAAAAAATCCTAACTTTAATCCAAACATCAAAAGAGACGAGTAAGGAGGGATAATTGTGACTTACGAGGAAATTATCATCGAAATCAAAGAAGTAATCAATTTGATTAGACCCTATATTAGACGCGACGGTGGAGACATCGATTTCGTTAGCTTCGATGACGGAATCGTCTATGTGAAGTTATCGGGAGCGTGCGTTGGTTGTGGTGCCATTGAAGGCACTTTAAGAGAACTGGTAGAAGACACTTTGCTTGAAAGGGTTCCAGGCGTCATTGGCGTCGAACAATCCTGGTAGGAGGAAACATGGGTATCAAAACCACAGAAATGAAAGAAATTTGCATCAAGACTTTGGAAATTCGCGGTGTAAAACTCAGCGACATTACTGAAATTGTATATGATCTTCAAAAAAAATACGTTCCCGACTTAACGATGGAAACCTGTTTCGAAGCCGTTGATAGAGTACTTTCAAAAAGAGAAGTACATAACGCCATTCTTACTGGAATCGAACTCGATGTTTTGGCTGAAAAGAAAATGTTGTCTGAGCCCCTTCAGACACTAATCAATTCAGACAATCCACTCTATGGAATCGATGAAATACTGGTCTTGTCCATCTGCAATGTATATGGTTCGATTGGACTGACTAATTTTGGATATGTCGACAAAGTAAAACCAGGAATTATCGGAAGATTAGACCTGGAAGGCAAACAAACTGACAGATGCCACACCTTCCTTGATGACATCGTTGGGGCGATTGCTGCAGCTGCCGCAAGCAGCGTAGCACATAACGCAGCGCAATAAATGATAATGAACCAAAGATATGATGCCATCATATCTTTTTGTTTTCTGCTTTCGAAATAGCCCCTCATATGGTATAATGTAGACAGTAATCTATATGAGGTGTTTATTATGAAAACAGGAGACATCGTCAATGGTCGGATTACAGGAATAAAATCATATGGAGCTTTTGTTAAACTGGAAAATGAGATGGATGGATTAATCCATATTTCCGAAATCAGCGACGGATTTGTTCGAAGTATTGATGACTATATTACTGTTGGCGAAAATGTGTCTTTGGAAGTGCTAAGTGTAAGCGAAGACGGCAAAGTGAGTCTAAGTTATAAGAAGCTTAACAAGAAAAGACGCAAGAAATACGTAGAAGTGGAACTGAAAGCGGGATTTAAACCGTTTGAGACCATGCTACCGGAGTGGATTGAAAAATACCACAAAAACGGCGAGAATTCCTAGCCGTTTTTTCTTTTTTTGAACTGAAAGCGTTCTTTCAATCTTTTTAAGAAATAGAATATGTGATATAATATTGCTTGTTTATCATTTTGGAGGAAACTATGGAAAAAATATTAAGTGTTGATATCTCACACGCTCTTCCTTTTATCAACCCGGAAGACTTGACGAAAATACAAAAAGAAGTTACGGCTGCGAGAAAAATTCTTAAAAATCAAAGCGGAGACGGATCTCAGTTTTTAGGATGGGTTGATTTGCCAGCCAATTACGATAAAGATGAGTTCAACAAAATCATGGCTGCGGCAAAGAAAATTAAAAAGCAGTCCAAAGTATTGATTGTCATCGGCATTGGAGGTTCTTATCTAGGGGCAAAAGCAGCCGTTGATCTTCTAAGCCCTTATTTTATCAAAAAGAAAAAGATGGAAGTCCTATTTGCTGGACAGAATATGTCATCTACCTATCTAAACGAATTGCTTGAGTATGTCAAAGATAAAGAATTTTCTATCAATGTGATTTCAAAATCGGGGATAACTACAGAACCCGCGATTGCATTTAGATTGTTCAAAAAATTACTTGAAGATAAATATGGTAAAGTTGAAGCAAAAGAAAGAATTTACGTCACAACCGATAAAGAACGTGGCGCATTGCGTACATTATCAGATGAAGAAGGTTATACTTCTTTTGTAGTTCCAGACAATATTGGTGGAAGATACTCTGTGTTAACTCCGGTAGGTTTATTGCCAATTGCCGCAGCAAATATCAACATTCGTGAAATTATGAATGGTGCAAAAGCATGCAGAAAAGATACAAAAAAAATGAGCATTCAAGAAAATGACGTTCATCTTTATGTCGCCATCAGAAACCTTCTCTATCGCAGCAACAAATCGATTGAGATGCTTGTGGACTATGAAGCGAAATTCCATTATTTTACAGAATGGTGGAAACAACTGTTCGGAGAATCTGAAGGAAAAGATCATGAAGGATTGTTTGTGTCATCTGCTTCATTTTCCACAGACCTTCATTCTTTAGGACAATACATTCAAGACGGAAGAAGAAACTTATTTGAAACCGTATTGAATGTGAATCATCCGCAAAAAGAAGTATTTATCGAAAAAAATGACAATGATTTGGATGGACTCAACTACTTGTCAGGAAAATCGGTTGATTTCGTAAACAAACGCGCGTTTGAAGGAACCTTGCTGGCTCATCAAGAAGGATCCGTTCCAAACATCGTAATCAATATCGACAGAATTGACCCTTATGTATTTGGCTATCTGGTATATTTCTTTGAATTGTCTTGTGGAATCAGTGGCTATGTTCTTGGCGTCAATCCGTTCAATCAACCTGGAGTAGAAGCGTACAAGAAAAATATGTTTGCGTTGCTAGGCAAACCAGGATATGAAGAGTTAAAAAAGAAATTAGAAGCGAAATTATAAAAAAAAGGCGGATGATTTCCGCCTTTTGTATTATTTAATGGACTTTAAGAATCTTCTCTTGTTAAATGCGATAAATTCTCTTTGGATTGACTTTGTCACGGTCATCTCCGAAACACCTTCGAGTACTTCTCCATCAGCTTGAAAATACCGACTTGATGGGAATTTAACGATGATTTCTTTTCCTTCTAGCATTTGGATTCTTTTCTTAACCCAAGTATGTATCCCCATATATATTGTCGGGAATAACGCTAAAAGAATCGTTGTATTCAAGTTGTGGGCAACACATATTCTGAATGTGTCCTTTGTGGGGTCTCCTTTTGGTGTGATTTTCATTCCGCCACCAAAATATCTTCCGTTTTGAATTGCGATGAAATATGTTTTATGGAACAGGTGTTCTTTTCCGTCAACGATGACGGTCATGTCCGAGCGTTCATAATGAAATACGGCTCGGAATACATTCATAAAGTAAGACAACTTGTTTTTTTTAGTGTCATTGTTTACATAATAACCAACAAGTGCATCAAATCCTACACCACACCCATTGATGAAAGAAACTGTTCCTGAATTTGTTGCGGCTTTTCCGATATTGATATTTCCTCTTTTATGTTGTTTCAATGTTCTAAGAAAATCGTTTCCGGATCCGCTTTTTGATAAATACAGATTTTGTTTGATTTTTGAGACATCCACATTATTGATTAAATAATTGATAGACCCGTCTCCGCCCAAATACAAAATATCGGTAATCTTTGGATGCTTATCGAGATAGGCATTCAAGTCATCGATTTTAAGTGTTGATCTAACGGTAATTGGGACATCATGACGTTTGAAGAACTTGACCCACTTGTTTGTTGTCTTTTTTGATTTTTTGTTATTTGATAAAGGATTGTGAACTATTAAAAACATCTTAACAACATTGTGGCGGGTATTCTCTTCGTTTGCCACACTCCTTGAAAACATTATATCATATCAGGAACGTATATAGATAGTTCGATAAAAAAGTTGTTACAATTTAATGCTTTCCTTTAGAATTATGGGGATAAAATCTGATTATATGGTATAATTTCTTATAGATATTATGATAGGTGAATGAAGTATGGAAACGACGATTAGAGTAACGTCCCTCAAGGAAATGGATCACTTTGCAAAAATGATCAGCGAGTTTGTTTTCCCGGGGGCTATCATCGGTTTGATGGGAGAACTAGGAAGCGGAAAGACGACTTTTACGAAATTTCTTGCTGCACATTTGAATATTTTAGATACGGTTAGCTCTCCGACTTTTACAATTTTGAAAGTCTATCCAGGAAAGTTGCCTCTATATCATATGGATGTTTATCGCCTGGAAGGAATCGGATACGATTACGAACTTGACGACTTTATCTATGGAGATGGAGTGAGTGTCATAGAGTGGGTATCCTATATCAAAGAGATGCTTCCAAAGGATATACTGGAAATACAAATTTCCGGTAATTTTGACAATGAAAGAATCATTACCGTGAAAGGAAGTGGAGTATATGAATTATGCATTCAAGCGCTTAGTCATTGACACAGCAACTCCTTACCTTTACCTTTCTTTGATTATAGACGACATTGAAGTAGGAAGTATCTACCAAGAAGGAGATCATAACCATTCAGTCACGATTATTCCTTTGATGAATGAGTTACTAATGGATAACAAGCTAGAGTTGAAACAGTTGGACCAAATTATTGTAGGGATTGGCCCCGGAAGTTACACTGGCGTCAGAATCGGTGTGTCGATTGCAAAGATGATTGGATATTTGAACAAGGTCCAAGTAATGACCGTATCTTCATTGTTATTGTTGGCATCGTCCAGTGAGCAACAAAAGATTATTCCTTATATCGACGCGCGAAGAGGAAATGCATTTATGTCCTTGATTGAACAACGAAATAATCAATTGACAATTATAAAAGAAGACGTATTGATGAATGCGGCAGAATTTATTGATAGTGCGGGAAATGATGCCGTAGTGATTGAAAAAGGAAAACCAAATATTGTAAAGATATTGTCAAGCGACGTATTATGCCCTGTTGAAAATATCCACGATTTAGTTCCGAATTATCTTCAAATCACTGAGGCGGAGCGTCATTTGAGGTCATCATGAATCCAGTCATCAGATATATGAATCACGAAGATATTCCAATGGTAGCCGAAGCAGAAAAACTCGTTTTAGGCCATACTTTAGGCGAACCTACATTACAAAAGGAATTGGATGAAAATCCATTCGCTCATTATTTTTTGTTGGAAAATCAAGAAAACCAAAAATTAATAGGAGTTATCAGTCTTTGGATTGATACACCTCAAGCACAAATTATCAATCTTCTAATTATGCCAGAATATCAAGGTCAAAATTATTCCATTGTACTGATGGATTTCATGATGGATTACCTAAAGTCTTACGAGGTGAAAGAAATCACTTTGGAAGTTAGACAATCCAATATACGAGCCATTCGTCTTTATGAAAAATACGGATTTGTCCAAGCCGCAATCAGACGACAGTATTATGACAACGGCGAAGATGCCTTTCTAATGTTAAAAAGAATGTGAAGTGATTGATTTGATTGTTTTAGGAATTGAAACAAGTTGCGATGAAACCAGCGTTAGTGTCGTAAAAGACGGAAAGATGGTTTTATCGAATGTTGTATTATCGCAAATAGATATCCACAAAGCGTATGGTGGCGTTGTTCCGGAAATTGCTTCTAGGGAGCACGTCAAAGGAATTACTTACGTATTTGACCAGGCTATGCAAAAGTCTGGAATTAACTATGAAGACATTGATTTGATTGCAGTCACCGAAGGACCGGGATTGATAGGGTCTTTATTAATCGGTGTCAATGCAGCAAAAATCATCAGTCTTAATTATCATATTCCGATTATCGGAGTTCATCATATCACCGGACACATCTACGCAAACAATATCGAGCATGAGATGGAGTTTCCATTGATTGCACTTGTAGTTTCCGGCGGACACACAGAGTTGATATTGATGAAAGAACACTACGATTTTCAAAAACTCGGCGAAACTCAAGATGATGCCGTAGGAGAAGCTTATGACAAGGTCGCTAGAGTATTAGGGCTACCCTATCCTGGTGGTCCACAAGTGGACAAACTGTCTGCTTTCGGACAGGATATATATCACTTTCCGCGGCCAATGATTGACTCTCAAGACTTTAATTTCAGTTTTTCAGGATTAAAAAGTCACGTGATAAATTTGCACCATAATCTTGAACAGAGAAATGAAGCTTATAAGGTTGAGGATTTCTGCAGAAGCTTTCAAGAAGCAGTAACCGATGTATTGGTTTCGAAAACAAAAAATGTATTAAAAAAATATAATGTGAAGCAGGTAATCGTAGCCGGAGGCGTTGCGGCAAACAGAGGTTTGCGCGCAAAGATGATGGCAGAAATCACCTCGGTTCCGGTATATTTTCCGCACATTCAATATTGTACAGACAACGCAGCGATGATTGCGGTTAGTGGAACTTTCAAGTTTCAAAAACAAAAACATGCTGATAACTATTATCTTAACGGATCTTCTAGATTAGATCTGAATGCTGGAGAGTGATTTATATGGAAATACAATCTAATTTTATAAAAACTATCATGGAAGAGGATTTGCGAAGTAAAAAAGTAGATGAAATCATTACTAGGTTTCCTCCTGAACCCAATGCGTATTTACATATTGGACACGCCAGAGCTATTGTGACGAACTTTGAGCTTGCAAAGCAATTTGACGGATATACAAACTTAAGATTCGACGATACGAATCCGGTTAAAGAGGATTCTTCTTTTGTTGAAGCAATCAAAGAGGATATCAAATGGTTGGGTTATACACCAAAGAATATTCTATTTGGAAGTGATTACTTCGAACAAACATACGAACTGGCCATTAAATTGATTCGAAAAGGTGTCGCCTACGTTTGTGACTTGTCTCAAGAAGAAGTGTCCAAATATAGAGGTTCTTTGACAGAAGCGGGCAAGGAATCTCCTTTTAGAAATCGTTCGGTTGAAGAGAATCTCAAGTTGTTTAAAGAGATGCGAGAAGGTCTTTATAAAGACGGTGAAAAAACATTAAGAGCGAAAATCGACATGTCCTCCCCGAATATCAACATGCGAGATCCAATCATCTATCGAATCATTCATATTACACATCACAATACAGGCGACAAATGGTGCATTTACCCAATGTATGATTTTGCACACCCTTTACAAGATTCAATCGAAGGTGTAACACATTCTCTTTGTTCCTTGGAATATGTAGATCATAGAGTCCTTTATGATTGGTTTGTCGAACAATGCGAAATGCCTCACATTCCTCATCAATATGAGTTTGGAAGATTAAATATTACCAATACCATCATGTCAAAGAGGTATCTGAAGCAATTGGTTGAAAAAGGTGTTGTCAAAGGATACGATGACCCAAGAATGCCGACACTTGCAGGATTAAGAAGAAGAGGATACACAGCTGACGCCATCAAAAATTTCATTTTAAGCACGGGACTTTCAAGAATCAATTCAACCGTTTCTTCAGAGATGCTTGAAAATTCACTTCGAAATGATCTTGTTGGAATTACAAAAAGAGTCTATGCAATTATCGATCCCATTAAGCTTGTCATCACCAACTATCCAGATGAAACAGAAGGAATCGAACTCGGATATAATCCTGATAATGAAGATCTTGGTTCAAGAATCATTCCGTTTGGAAAAGAAGTATATATCGAACGGTCTGATTTTATCGAAGAAAAGCCCAACAAACATTGGAAGAGGCTTTCCCTTGGTATCGAAGTTCGTCTGATGCATGCCTATTTTATCAAATGCAACGAAGTAATTTATAGCGAAGATGGTTCCATCAAGGAATTGCACGCAACATATGACATTCATACCAAATCCGGATCCGGATTCAACGAAAGAAAACCGAATGGTAACATTCACTTTGTTGAAGTCAATTCTGCACTAAAAGCGACGTTCAATTTATTTGAGCCCTTAATGGTTGACAGCGATTCTGATCGAGATATGATTGAGAGGCTCAATCCAAATTCATGGAAGACTACACAAGGATTCATTGAACCCGCCGTAGGAAATACATATCCAGGAGAAAAATTCCAGTTTGTAAGAGAGGGTTATTTCGTCACAGACTATGACTCAAAAGAAGGAAACTTGATTTTCAATCGCATTGTAGAATTGAAATCGAGCTACAACTAATGATGAGAAAACGACTATTGTATCTTTTCGGGTATCTCTTATTTGCGACGATTAGTTTATTCATGGTAATCTTGAATATTGCCACTCTGATCGGCGCAACATTTGAAACGACTCGTGAGCAGATTCAAGTCATTGTCTTCACAGTTGTTTTGGGAATCATCTTTTTAATCTCATTATTTTTCTTTGTTATTTGGTTATTAAGAATTTTAAAAGACACTAAAATCAATAAGGAAAACAAGTAAAAATCAATGTCAAAAGCATTGATTTTTTTCTAATATAAGCCTCAATCAATGAGTGTTTTATGGTATAATATTAGTAGGTGATGGAAGTGAAAAACGGGATTTTTGACAAACTGAATGAAAAGCAAATCGAGGCCGTCAAAATTGTAGATGGTCCCGTTATGGCCGTCGCCGGAGCTGGCTCTGGAAAGACGCGAGTTTTGACAAATCGGATTGCATATTTAATTGATAATATAGGGATTCCTGCAAGCAATATCCTCGCAATAACATTTACAAATAGGGCAGCAGAAGAAATGCGGAATCGTGTTTTTAGGTTGATTGACATCCCTGTAAAAGGAATCTGGATTTCAACATTCCACTCGATGGGCGCGAAGATTCTAAGAAGAGATATTCACTATCTGGGATATGAAAGTGATTTTCAAATCATTGACGACAATGATTCTGAAAATATAACCAAGAGTATTTTGAAGGAATTGAATTACGATATCAAGAAATTTTCTCCGAAGGCCATCTGCAGTTTGATTGAAGACGCTAAAGCAGATCCTTTTGTGTTGAAAGTACATCAAGAACCATTCCGTTCTGTGCTTGCACAGACTTTTGAACGGTATCAAGATTATCTAAAAAGAAATAATTTGGTTGATTTTCAAGATTTGTTGGTATTGGTTTTAAAATTATTTCGCCAGGAAAAAGAGGTCTTGTCATATTATCGACAACTGTTTAAATATATTCTGGTTGATGAGTTCCAAGACACTAATGACTTACAATATGACATTGTAAGTTTAATGTCCAGTGAACACCACAACCTCTTTATTGTCGGAGATGAAGACCAAAGCATCTACGCATTTCGTGGATCCAATATCGAGAACATCCGTAAATTTACCAAAGATTTTCCTGAGTATAAAACCGTCATTTTAAATCAGAATTATCGTTCTGTCACAAACATCTTGGACGCAGCCAATTCCGTTATCAAAATGAATAAGAATCGCATTCCAAAGGAGCTTTTTTCCCAATTGGGAGAAGGCGAAAAAGTTGTTCATTTCAAAGCTGAAACCGATGAAGAAGAAGCTTACTTTGTGTATACCAAAATTAAGTCTCTTCATAAAGAAGGTATTTCATATCGTGATATGGCTATTTTCTATCGAAATAATTCCATGTCCAGACGATTTGAAGATATTCTTCTCAAGTACAACATTCCTTATAAAGTCATCGGGAACACCAGTTTCTACAAGAGAAAAGAAATCAAAGATATCATTGCTTACCTCAGGTTGATTATTAATCTTGGAGATGACTTTGCTTTTGAAAGAATCTACAACGAACCGAAAAGGGGCGTAGGACTTGTTTCATTCCAAAAAATGAAAGATCTCGCATTTGAGTCAAACCTAAAAATGATGGACTTGATCGATGATGAAGCCGAATTTCTTCCAAGCAAGACGTTGTCTAGATTGATTCAGTTAAAGAAAGATTTAATGGAGATCAAGAAGAACCTTGAAAATCAAAACTTGTTGGTTACATATGATCAAATATTAAGCAAAACTGGTTATATGGCGATGCTTGAAGATAACGAAGCTTCAAACGAAAAACGATTTGAATCAGAGCGAAGAATCGAGAACCTTCAAGAGTTCAAAACAGTTCTGCTAGATAAAATTAAAGACTATGATGTCAATGTGTCAAATTACGAAAAATTAGTCAGTGTTTTAGAAGAGTTAGCTCTTCGAGAAGAGACAGAAAATCTTTTAGAACAAAGCGAGTATGTCTCATTGATGACCATTCATTCTGCAAAAGGGCTGGAGTTCAATGTTGTATTTGTCACTTGTCTCGAGCAGACCCTTTTCCCCTCCAGTCAAAGCCTGTTTGAAAAGGCGGATGTCGAAGAGGAAAGAAGATTATACTATGTTGCTTTAACAAGAGCAAAGCAACTTGCTTTTCTGACCAACGCAAGATCGAGATACATGTATGGAAGATATATGGAAAATCAAGACTCTCAGTTTCTCGTTGAAACCGATGAGTCCGTTGTCGAAAAACTTGGCCTTTCAAGACCAAGGGAAGTTGTTTTTGAAAAACCTAAATTCAATACCGAAACGCACTATAATCCATCTGTCCAAGATAACTATGAAAAGACAAATTTGATTCTTGCAGTTGGGGATCGTGTTAAACACAAGATTTTTGGAAGTGGAGTTGTGGTTTCAATTCAAGCAGAAAAGGCAACAATCGCGTTCCAGGCGCCAGTTGGTATCAAAGTCTTGATGAAAGATCATCCCAGCATAGAGAAAGTAGGCTGATTTTATGAATCCGTATTTTAGAATCGAAGAATTGAAGTCCTTACTCAATCGATACAGTTATGAGTACTATGCGTTAGATAATCCTTCTGTCAGCGATCAGGAATTTGACCGTTTGTTGAACGAATTGATTGATCTTGAAAATCAGTACCCCGAATTTAGAACATCAGATTCTCCGACCCAAAGAGTCGGGGGCGTGATTCTGGACAAATTTGAAAAGGTTATCCACACAACACAAGTTCTCTCACTTGGTAATGTATTTTCTGATGAAGAACTTAGAGACTTTGACCAAAAAATAAGAAAAGAAGTTAAAAACTACACATACACTGCCGAATTGAAGATTGACGGACTCAGTGTTTCTTTGAAATATAAAAATGGAGTCTTGGTTCAAGCCGCTACCAGAGGAGATGGACTTGTTGGAGAAGACATTACCGAAAATGTCCGGACCATTAATTCTGTTCCTTTAAAGATTCCTTATTTGGAAGAAGTTGAAGTTCGTGGCGAAATCTACATGAGTAAGCAAGCCTTCGCCAACGCAAACAAAGAAAAAGAAAAATGTAATGAAGAACCGTTTAAAAATCCAAGAAACGCAGCTGCGGGGTCCGTTCGCCAACTGGATTCTAAGATTGTGGCGAAAAGAAACTTGGATGTATTTGTCTATTATTTGATGGACAGGACAATCTGTGATAATCATTATGATGCTCTTCAGAAGTTAACTTCTTGGCATTTTTCTGTCAATCCAAGGACTAAAAATTGCAAAAACATTGAAGAAGTCATCAATTTTGTCAAAAACATTACCGAAATTAGACATTCGCTTCCTTATGAGATTGATGGAATCGTGATTAAAGTGAATGAATTTGCACTATATGAGAGAATCGGATATACCGCAAAATATCCTAAATGGGCAATAGCATATAAATTCCCAGCAGAAGAAGTCAAAACTCGAATTGAAGATATTCGTTTTCAAATTGGAAGAACAGGAGTCATCAAACCTGTTGCAGAATTGACTCCAGTCATGATTTCGGGTTCGCTTGTTTCAAGGGCAACACTTCACAATGAAGATTTCTGCAAAGAAAGAGATATTCACATCTTAGACGCTGTGATTGTCAGAAAAGCAGGAGAAATCATTCCGGAAGTTTTAAGAGTTGTAAAGGAAGATCGTAAAGGTTCTGAAGTGCCATTTAAAATGCTCTCAAATTGTCCTTTCTGCAACTCTGTGCTGGAGAGAAAAGTAGGAGAATCTGATTATTATTGTTTGAACCCAAGCTGTGAAGCAAAACATTTGGAAGGACTAATCCATTTCGCCTCTAGGGAAGCCTATAACATTGATGGACTTGGAGAGCGGATTTTGACTGAGCTTTACAATGATGGATATGTCAAGGATGTTGCTGATATCTTCAATTTGAGTCAATATTACGATGATTTGGTACAAAAAGAGCGGTTTGGAGAAAAAAGCGTCACGAACTTGCTAGAAGCAATAAATAATTCCAAAATGAACTCGGTCGATAAACTAATATTTGGGCTAGGAATTCGTCATGTCGGTGCCAAAATAGCTAAAATACTTGCCAATCACTATAGATCCATTGATTCATTAAAAAGCGCGAAGGCTGAAGAGATGGAAATGATTTCTGATATTGGACCTTCAATCGCGAAAAGTGTTGAAGAGTATTTTGATAAACCGGAAAACATCACAGTTTTGAACCGTCTTGAAGAAGCGAGATGTCTTATGACATACGAGTCAACCCGCTTGGATAAAGAAACACCTTTTACGGGAAAAACAGTCGTTTTAACAGGCTCTTTGGAAAAGTATTCAAGATCCGAAGCAACTAAATTGATAGAAGATTTGGGTGGAAAAGCATCGTCCAGCGTTTCAAATAATACTGATTTCATCATTGCTGGACAAGAAGCGGGATCAAAACTTGAAAAAGGATTAAAGCTTGGAATCACAATTTTATCAGAAGAAGAGTTCATTCAAATCGTTTCAGAACAATTTTAACGATGGTCGTCAGATTCATCAGAGCTTGCTTCCTGTGATATAATGAGAAAAGGTGATAAATGATGAATGATTCAATAATCATTAGAGGCGCCAGAGAGAATAATTTAAAATCTATCAATCTGACACTTCCAAAAAATAAATTAATTGTTATGACAGGTCTTTCCGGTTCCGGAAAGACCAGTTTGGCATTTGATACGATATATGAAGAGGGCAGAAGACGCTATGTTGAGTCGTTAAGCGCCTATGCAAGACAATTTCTTGGCAACATGGAAAAACCGGATGTTGATTCAATTGAAGGTTTATCTCCAGCCATTTCGATTGATCAGAAAACCACCTCAAACAACCCGAGATCTACTGTGGGAACCGTCACGGAAATTTATGACTATGTACGCTTACTCTATGCGAGAATTGGAAAAGCATATTGCCCTGAACACGGGATAGAAATCACTTCTCAATCAATTCAAGAGATGACAAACCGCGTTCTCTCCAATGAGGATTCCAAAGTCATCATCATGTCTCCTGTGGTAAGAGGAAAAAAAGGAACTCATGAAAAGACCATTGAAGGTTTAAGAAAAGATGGATATACAAGAATCAGACTTAATGGAGAATACCATGAGCTAGATGAAGAAATCGTGCTCGAAAAAACAAAAAGATACGATATTGACGTCATCATTGATCGCGTTGTTATTAAGGACGGAATTAGATCCAGAGTATATGACTCATTAGAAACCGCTACGAAACTGTCAGAAGGTTTGGCAAAGGTGTTAATTGATGATAAAGAAGAACTGTTCAGCGAACATCTAAGTTGCCCTCATTGTGGATTCACGGTTCAAGCGTTGGAACCAAGGTTGTTTTCATTCAATTCCCCTTATGGAGCTTGCCCAGAATGTTCAGGTTTGGGGTTCAAAAGAAAAATTGATGAAGCCTTGTTAATACCGCATCCAGAGAAATCAATTATGGAAGGCGTATTCGATAAATACGCTAATACGGAGTCCATCTATCTTCAACAGGTCATTCAAACGTGTAAAGCGCATAAAATAGACATTTACACACCTTTTGTAAAACTATCAGAAAATCAAAAATCACTCTTATTATATGGTTCGAATCAGGTTGTTGACTATACCTTCCAATCAAAAACCGGAAGTTACCTACATCAATCAAAAAGAAGTTATGAAGGTATCATCAATAGCCTTGAAAGAAGGTATAGAGAAACGACCTCTAGAATGATTCGTGACTGGATAGAAACGATGATGAACGATATTCCTTGCGAAGTTTGTCATGGAAAAAGATTAAGCGAAGAGGCTTTATCTGTTCGCGTGGGCGGAATCAACATTTTTGATTTCACTGCATTTTCAATTCTCCATTTACTTGAGTTTCTTGATAAATTAAAGCTTTCTTCAAAGGAAAAGGAAATTGCCAGACCGATTTTAAAGGAAATTAAAGAAAGATTGTCTTTTCTTAACAATGTCGGACTCGATTACTTAACATTAAGCAGATCCTCAGGTTCTCTTTCTGGAGGAGAAGCACAGCGAATCCGTCTAGCGACTCAAATTGGCTCTCGATTAACCGGAGTCCTCTATGTTCTTGACGAACCAAGCATTGGCCTTCATCAAAAAGACAATCGCCGTCTCATCGACACTTTGAAGGGCATGCGAGATTTAGGAAACACAATGATTGTTGTTGAACATGATACTGAAATGATTGAATCAAGTGATTTCTTAGTAGACATTGGGCCTGGTGCTGGAGAGCACGGCGGCGAAGTCGTGTTTGCTGGAACACCCGATCAGATTGTCTTTGAAGAAAAGTCAATAACTGGAGCCTATTTGAGCGGCAGAATGAGAATAGAGATTCCATCCTCTAGAAGAACACCAGAAAGAGGCTATCTATCCATTTTGGGGGCGAGCCAAAACAATCTCAAGAACATTGACGTTCACATTCCAATTGGCTGTTTAACGGTTGTGACAGGCGTTTCGGGATCTGGGAAATCAAGTCTTGTGAATGAAGTGCTGTTTAAAGGACTGATTAATCGTATTACTAGAAGAAATGAAGTGGCAGGTGCCTGCAAGGATATTACAGGTTACGAAGTCTTTGATAAAATCATCGACATTGACCAATCTCCGATTGGAAGAACCCCCAGAAGTAATCCAGCTACTTATACCGGAGTATTCAATGATATTCGAGATCTATATTCCGAAACGAAGGAAGCGAAACTAAGAGGATACAATAAAGGCCGTTTCTCTTTCAATGTCAAAGGCGGAAGATGCGAACATTGTTCTGGAGATGGATTAATTAAAATCGAGATGCACTTTATGCCTGACATTTACGTTGAGTGTGAAGAGTGTCACGGGAAACGATACAATCAGGAAACACTCCAGGTTAAATACAAAGGTAAGTCAATTGCGGAAGTTTTACACATGACAGTTGAAGAGGCATGTGACTTCTTTCAGAACATTCCTAAAATCTATAACAAATTGAAAACCATTAACGACGTAGGCTTGGGATACATCAGACTCGGACAGTCTTCTACTACACTTTCCGGCGGTGAAGCTCAAAGAGTGAAACTTGCAAGCGAACTGTATAAAAGAATTACCGACAAATCAATTTACATCCTGGATGAACCGACAACCGGATTACATAGTCATGACATTGTGAACTTGCTTGACGTCTTACACAACATTGTGTCCAAAGGCGCTACCGTAGTTGTCATCGAACATAATCTTGACGTTATCAAGGTTGCTGACTATATCATTGATCTTGGACCCGAAGGAGGAGACAGGGGAGGAGAAATCCTCGCTGTCGGCACTCCCGAAGCCATCGTCAAGGAAAAAAGAAGTTACACGGGTCAATATTTAAAGCCAATTCTTTCGAAGGACAAGTAGCTCCGGCTACTTGTTTTTTAACAAGTAATCCCGATTTTTTTGAAGATTATTCACACATTTTATGATATGATAGTAGTAGATTTACGAATTGAGGATTGAAACTCATGGATAAATTCGATAAAGATCTCAGAAAAGACATCGAAGATCTTGAAAAATTGATTGAGGAAGTAAAAAACAAGCAAAAAGAAGAAAAAAAAGAGACGAAGAAAAACGGCAAACCATCAGGAAACAATGTTATTCGAATTGATCTTGCAAGCCGATATTCTTCAAGTTTTGTCGTTAATCTTATTGTCAGCTTCTTAATCAATGCAATATTGATTTATCTCATAAATTTGATATTCCATCTCGCGACGGTACAAAACAGTTATGTGTTTCTGATACTCGCAGCCGCTTTTACTGTATTTGAAGAAGCATATAAAACGTTTTTGATGAAAAAATACATTAAAATCGTATTGTATTCATCCGGGTTGATATTTTTCTTGATTAATGTTGTGTTTTTTTACTTGATGGATTTATATATTCTTGGAGACTACATCACATTTATTAGTGTTCTTTACCCGCTGTTCTTAGTGATACTTCTGCAAGTAAGCAGATTATTCATCAAAAACGCTTATGTTAGAGGCGTTAAAGCCATTACAATGCATTTCATTAAACAAAAAAACAGAAGGTGATTTTTGTGGCAAGAAAATTAACTATCAAAGAAGTTATTATTGCATTAAAACTGGAAATATTGTCCGGCGAAGAGGGAATCAACAGAAGCGTTAAGAATCCAAGCCTTTCCAAGCCTGGGCTTGAACTGGCAGGGTTGTTCGACTTCTATGAAAACGACAGAATCCAAATCATTGGCTCAAAAGAAGGAACTTTTTTTCATTGGCTAAGTGAAACGGATCAAAACATCAGAGTTCGAATGCTATTTGAAAAACAACCACCAGCATTCATTTTTTCAAAGAATGTTGTAGTTCCGGAAATATTCTTGAGACTCGGAAGTGAGTTCAACATTCCAGTGTTAAAAAGTCAATATAGTACTTCATCGCTTTTTAGTGAATGTTTCGCATTCCTTCAAGCAAAACTGGCCGAGAAAACAACGATGCATGGAGTTCTCATGGATATCAATGGTGTTGGAGTACTTATAACAGGGGCAAGCGGACTTGGAAAAAGCGAAGTTGCACTTGAATTAATCCGCAGAGGATATATGCTCGTCGCGGATGACGTGGTTGAAATATATCAAATTGAAAAAGGAATATTGATTGGCGAAGCACCCGAATTACTAAAGAAAAATCTTGAAATTCGCGGAATAGGAATTGTAAATGTTGTATACTTATTCGGAGCGAAAGCTTATCGAGAAAGCAAAAGAATTTCTATGCTCGTTCAACTAGAAACTTGGGATTCGTTTAAGAAATTTGACAGACTTGGACTTGAAGAAGAAAAACAACTTATTTTCGAAACCGAAGTCACAAGAGTTCAAATTCCGATTACTGAGGCTAGAAACACCGCAACTTTGGTTGAAGCCGCAGCTATTGATTTCAAATCGAAAGCATTAGGTTATCATTCCGCTAAAGAGTTTAATGATAATCTGATCCGCAAGATAGAGGAAAACCGGACGAAAGAGAAGGATGAAGAATGAAAAATCCAATTAAAATACTAACGCTCTTATTATTAGCAATATCGCTTCTAGGGTTATCTGGTTGTGTCAATGACGTTACTCTTAATGCTGGAGACCAATATACAGTTACATTTGTTGATTATGACGAGACTGTTTTAAAAACTGTAACCTGTGTCGTAGGAGTGACTTGTGACATCACGCCCCCTTCAGAACCCGACAATAAAGACAATGCCTATTTCACAAGATGGAGTGTCTTTGAAAGCCAATATTCTACGATTAAACAAGATACCGTGATTAAAGCAATTTATACTTTGGACAATAGAGCATTAACAATCTTTGGTAGATCGATTGTCTTTTATTCTGTATTTATCATGACTGGAATCGCAGTTGCACTAACAATCGGGCTTCGTGAAGCTAAAAGAACCGGAATCAAACAAGATGATTTGATTGATGGGTTCTTATGGATTGTGCCAGTTTCAATTCTAGGTGCTAGACTATGGTACGTTGTTTTTGAATGGGATTCTTTCTTCTATGGAGATTTTTTCCCATCTCTCTTGCGAGCCATCGGATTTTCAAGTGGTACCTTAGACTTTTCAAGCTTCGGGTTATCCGGACTTGCAATTCACGGTGCGTTTGTGACCGCAGTTATATGTGCATATTTCTATACGAAAAAGAAAAAAATCGATATATTTAAGGTTATCGACATTATTGCCGTTGGATTCATCGTTGCTCAAGCTTTTGGACGTTGGGGAAATTTCTTCAACCAAGAAGCTCACGGTGGGTTGGTTGGAGGAATGACAGGAGGTGTTGCGAATCTTTCTTTGGAGGAGCAATTCAATTATCTTCGTTATACGCTTCATCTACCCCAGTTTATTGTGAACAACATGTATATTATCAGAGGGCTACACGGAATCGGTGTAGAGCCTTTAACGGGATACTATCATCCTACCTTTTTCTATGAATCCTCTTTGAATTTAATTGGATTCGCCTTGATGTTGGTTCTTAGAAGAGTCAAGAAGATTCATTTCGGAGAATTGCTGAGCCTGTATTTGATTTGGTACGGATCCGTAAGAATATTTATCGAAACAATGAGAACCGATCCGCTTGTATTCCAATTCCTTGGAATGACATTCAAATCAGCAATCGTTACAAGCGTCATCATGATTATCGGGGGAATTCTATTATCACTTTTAATCAGGACGAAAAGAAAAGGAATGACTTACGAGACTGTTCCTGGGTACTTTGGCTATAAAAAGGAAGAAGTTGCAGAAATAGAATCATGATAATTGAGGATGTTTTGATTGTCGGAGCCGGGCCAGCTGGAATGATGGCAGCTCTTTATGCGAAAAAAGCAAACAAGAATGTTCTCATTCTAGATAAAAGCATGCCCGGAGGAAGAATTCGTTCCACCTATCAAATTGATAACTATTTGGGATTTGGGCAGGTTAATGCAGAAGAACTTGTTCAGAAGATGATTAACCATATTACCGATTCGAACATTCGAATTGAAAAAGCACTTGTAACAAAAATAGAAAGAATAGATTCTTCATTTGTGGTTCACTGTGAAAAAACAGTGTATTACTCAAAAGCAATCATCCTTGCGACAGGTACGAAACCTAAGCTTTTAGGTGTAGAAAATGAAGAGATGTACACCGCAAAAGGAATTTCTTATTGTGCCGTTTGTGATGGACGATTCTTTGAAGGCGAAAATGTCGTCATGATAGGCGGAGGCGACTCCGCGCTTGAAGAGTGTTTATACTTGGTTGAACTTGCAAAAAGGGTAACGATCATCCATGAGATGGAGCGTTTCACGGCATCCGAGTCGATTGTTGAAAAAGTTTTGAAACATGATAGAATTGACGTTCTTCTAAACACTTCAGTCATCAAGTTTGAAGGACACGAAAGTCTCGAAGGCGTGTGGGTTTTAGATAAAAAAACCGATCTGAGCGAATTGATACCTTGTGCTGGAGCATTTGTCTATGTTGGAAACAATGCTGATACGACATTTTTATCCAGCTTCATGAAAACCGATCAAACAGGATATATCAAAGTGAATCAAGAAATGGCAACTCAGATTCCTGGCGTATTCGCTTGCGGAGATGTCACAAAAAAAGATTATCGTTTTATCGTTACAGCCATATCCGACGGTGCCATCGCGGCACTTTCGGCTGTGAAATATATCGATCATTTAAATTAACGGAGTGATTTCATGTCTTTTTCCACCACAGTAAAAACTGAACTTTCTAGTCTCCATCATTTGGAGTGCTGCAATAAAGCCGAATTATCGGCTTTATTTCACATTGGTGGATCCATCGAACTTTCAAGTTCCGGAATTCAACTTGTATTTCAATCAACCAATAATGCAGTGATACGAAAAGTTACAAAACTGTTGAAAGACATTTACAAGGTAGAATTGACAATCTTAAGCAAAAAACAGACTAAATTTCAAAAACACGATTTGTTTTTGTTATCAGTTCATGACAAAGTTGATTTTATCATCAATGATTTGTCTCTTTTAGGAAAGAACGCCATGTTTTTTCAGGAAACCAGTCCGGAATTGGTCGAAAAAGATTGCTGCAAGAAAGCATATTTAAGAGGCGCATTTCTAGCAGGTGGATCTTTGAATAGTCCGGAAACTTCATCTTATCATCTTGAAATTCAAACCTTCTCTCTTCCTCAAGCTGAAGTCATTCAAACTATTTCTAAAGAATTTGCTTTAAATGCGAAAGTATCCAAAAACAAGAGAGGATACATTGCTTATATTAAGGAAGCGGAAAAAATTGCGGACTTCTTAAAAGTGGTTGGCGCGACGAATTCATTGTTTGAATATGAAGATTCGCGAATTAAAAGAGATTTCAAAAATTCAATCAATCGAGTTATTAATTGTGATATTGCAAACGAAAGAAAAGCAATTGATGCAGGAATTAAGCAACTCGAGTATATTGAAATTATAGAGAAGCACCTTCATGATCAAATTCCTAAAAGCATGAAAGAAGCTATTTTCTTAAGGAAAACTTACCCGGAATCGACATTACACGAACTGTCATTTGCTTCATTGGAACATTACGATGAGCAAATCTCGAAATCGGCGCTTAACCATCGTTATCGTGCAATCAAAGATTTGGCACAGAAATTATTGATTGAAGAGGAGGTCGTCTCATGATTATAGGTATCGGAGTCGATATTGTCGAAATTTCTAGAGTTTCTGAGAGTCTTATTCCTAAAATTCTTAGTTCAGAAGAAATCATTCAAAGAAGTTCTTATCAATCAGATAAAAGGCAACAAGAGTACTTGGCTGGTCGCTTTGCGGTCAAAGAAGCAATTAAGAAAGCTTTTCAGTCATATGATGGTTTTAAAGGAATGGATGAACTTGTCATACTCAACGATGAGTCGGGAAGACCTTACTTGAAATCTCCTGTATATCTGGACAAGCAAGTTCACCTTTCAATCTCTCATGAACGAGAATACGCAATTGGCTTTTGTGTCCTCGAAAAAAAGGAATTATGAAGTTTTGGGGATTAAATAAATAATACTTGCAAAAAAAGAGAAAATTATGTAAAATGATACATGCTGAGGTGAAAATATGGCTACATATAGAAAAGGTTTTAAAAAGCAAACTCCAGAACAATTATTACTTAAAGTCATTGTCGGAATCATCCTTGCGGTTCTAGCAATTGTGCTTGTCGCATTCATTTACGATCAATTCACAGTTTCAAGATCTTATGACGATTTTACGAAAATTGACGCATACGAAAACATCTTTACTCAACAAGACGAATCATCTGTCCAAATTCCAGATTATTTGGTCTATTTTTACAGTGACACCTGTACAAGTTGCGAATCCGTTAAACAAGACGCTTTGAAATTGATTGATAAAGCCGAAAAGAACGGATCAGTCATCTTCTTCGTTGATACCGCAAATATGACAGACGACGACACGTTCAAAGATGCTTTCTTAATTGAGGTTAATGAAGCTTCAATGAGAACTCCGATGGTTATTTCGGTTGTAAACGGACAGTATGAAGAGAAATTTGTCGGTACTGATGATGTTCTTCTAGTGCTGAACGAAGTTGAATCTGGAACGTACGCTCCTTTTAACTAAAACAAACAATAAACAAACCCGAAAGGGTTTTTTTATTTATCTTTTTCTGATTTTGTGATATAAATATATTGTACAAGATGAAAGGTGATGCATTTATGAACGAGTTATTAATTAAACAAGTGGCTGAAAGCCAACAAATAAAAAAATCTCAGGTCGAAGTAGTCCTGAGTCTTTTAGAAGATGGAAATACTGTTCCGTTTATTGCGAGATACCGTAAAGAAATGACGGGATCTTTGGATGAAGAACAAATCCGTGCTGTTGAGAAGGAATATGAGTATGGAAAAAACCTTGAAAAGAGAAAAGAAGACATCATAAGACTGATTGACGAAAAAGGAATGTTGACAGAAGAACTTCGAGCCGAAATCATGAAAGCTGAAAAACTGGTCGACATTGAAGATATTTATCGTCCGTTTAAAGAAAAAAAGAAAACAAAAGCAACAGAAGCTATCAAAAAAGGATTAGAGCCTCTTGCAAAGTTGATGCTTTCATTTCCAACTTCAGGTAGCCTTGCAGATTTAGCACAACCGTTCCTTAAAGAAGATGTTCCAACCATAGAAGAAGCCTTCCAAGGCGCAAAATACATTATTGCTGAAACTGTATCTGATAACGCCAACTATCGAAAGTGGATTAGAGACTATACCACTCGTAGCGGAAAAGTAATTACTGCCATTAAAAAGGATGTCGTTGATGAGTATTCGACTTACCAAAATTACTACGATTATGAAGAATCATTTAAAACCATTAAACTGCATCGAATTCTTGCGATTAATCGTGCTGAAAACGAAAAAGTCATCACTGTAAAAATCGATGTTCCAAAAGATGAAATCATTGCATATTTGAATCGACAAGTAGTCGGGTTCAAAGTATCTTTTGTCAATGCTTTGATTGAGGAAGCCATTGAAGATGCGTATAAAAGATTGATTTCCGGTTCCATCGAACGAGAAATCAGAGCGGAATACACCGAGAAAGCAGAAGACCAAGCCATTCATATATTCTCCGAAAACTTGAGAAGTCTTTTGTTGCAACCGCCCCTTAGAGGAAAGATGGTTTTGGGCGTTGACCCCGCATTTAGAACAGGATGTAAAATCGCTGTCATCGACTCTTTTGGAAAATTCATCGATAAGTCTGTCATTTATCCTCATGAAGCAAAAATAGGTGCTGTTGCAGACCCTAAAAAAGTAGAAGTATCAAAAAAGATATTGCTTGGTTTCATCAGTAAATATCACATAGAAGTCATTGCCATTGGAAATGGAACGGCATCCAGAGAAACTGAAAGTTTTATCGTTGACTTGATTAAAGAATTTAAACTGGATGTAAAATATGTCATTGTCAATGAAGCGGGAGCCTCAGTTTATTCTGCAAGCGATCAAGCCAGATCAGAATTCCCTGAATTTCATGTTGAAGAACGTTCGGCAATATCGATTGCAAGAAGAATGCAAGACCCATTATCTGAACTTGTTAAAATAGATCCAAAGTCAATTGGTGTTGGACAGTATCAACATGACGTTAGTCAAGCCAAATTGACTGATTCTCTAGATTTTGTGGTATCGACCGCAGTGAACCAAGTCGGAGTCAATGTCAATACAGCCTCGGCATCACTTCTTAAGTATGTTTCCGGTTTATCTCCAACAGTCGCAAATAATATCGTTGAATATCGAGAGACTGTCGGCCCTTTCAAATCTAGAAGCGCAATTAATAAAGTGCCGAAATTTGGGCCTAAGACCTTTGAACAAGCGGTAGGATTTTTAAGAATCATCGATTCTAAAAATCCATTGGATAAAACTCCCATTCATCCTGAAAGTTATGAACTGGCTGAACAAGTTTTATCAAAAATTGGTCTCGATAAAACTCAAATTGGAACGGACACAGCAAAATTAAAAATCGCGTTTATGGACAAGGTCCACTTGGCCAAAGAACTTGACATCAATCCAATTACTCTCGATGATCTTCTTGAGGCATTTGTCTCACCAACAAGAGACTTAAGAGATGAATATCCTCAACCTTTGTTGAAAAGCGAACTATTAAAACTAGAGGATTTGAGGCCAGGAATGGAGCTTCAGGGAACGGTTAGAAACGTCGTTGATTTTGGCGCTTTCGTAGACTGTGGAATCAAGGAAGACGGACTTGTACACATATCAAAATTAAGCAGAAAATATATTAAACACCCACTTGAGGTCGTTAGTGTTGGAGACATCGTAAAAGTATGGGTCATCAACGCAGATTTACAAAGAAAAAGACTTCAACTCACGATGTTGGATCCAAAAGAAGGAAACAACCCTTAAAAAAAAGAAGGTGATTTCTAAATGAGATATGATTTCTTTATCGCAACGCTTTATTTCAGCTTATCCTCTTTTTTAATATTCGCTGCAGTATATATTTTTACAAGAAGAGAATTGTTAATCGGCATCAAAATTGTAGGATTACTGGCTGTAGCCAATATTTTCTACCTTTTTGGACACGCTGCAGTAATCTTAAGCGACCAAGAAATGTATATTTTAATCTATGCTCACCTTAGTGTTTGTGGAATTATCTTCATTCCAGTATTATGGAATCTGGTTTCTTCACAACAGAAGAACAAAACAGTCAAAATTACAAAACACGGATTGGCAATTCTTTTCGCATTACCATTGATTTTATTTTTATCTGAACTAATCTATCCTTGGGTTCCAATAACAGGGTCCTTGGGGTTTCTTCAAACACTATTTTATCAAGGGCATGAAATTGTCTTAGATCCAAATATCTCTGAAGGTTTTGTTGGGATCGCCTTTTCAAAAGGAATTTTATATTACGCTATGATTTCTTTCAGTATTTTAATGTTTGTGCTTTCCGCAAGAAATTATTTCATTTCATATAAGAAGAAACAAATGTCATCAAAAACAAATGCTTGTTTGATGGTCTTTACATCTTTGTTCTTTGCTTTCATTTCCGCGTTAAGTTTGATGAGTAATTTAACCACCGTCATTAATATAGCTCCTTTGTTTTCCAGTATCGGCGTCTTAATTGCATTTTATGCATTGTTTAAATTTGAACTTTTCGACTTAACCCCCCTCGCTTATAGGCAAGTTTACGAGGAAGCCTCATTTCCAGTATTTATTCTCGATAAAGATAGGTTTGTTCTTTCAATGAATGATGCCGCAAGAAATCTTTATAATTTTAAATTCAACATTCGAGATCCATTTAGCATTGATGCCGTTTACGATAACAATAAACAGTTTGTTAATGATCTATTCGAACACAGAAATCTTGAAATGGTCTTCACTAAAGGTGGAAAAAAGGCCTATTATTCAATCATAGTGGAAGAACTATATCGAAACTCCAAACTTAAAGGATTTCTGATGACCTATCAAGACATCACAAATCATAAGATGGAAATGAAAAAGATGGAACACATGGCAACCTATGATGACTTGACGAAAATATATAATCGACGGATATTTTATGTGCGAGCCACAGAGGATTTCGACGAATCCGTCATTAACAAAACACCGATTTCATTTGTCATGTTTGATTTGGATAACTTCAAAGATGTTAATGACATTTATGGACATCTTGCAGGCGATTATGTTCTCTCTGAAATGGCAGAAACCGTTTCAAAAGAACTTGACGAAAATATCCTATTTGCACGATACGGAGGAGAAGAGTTCGTATTGTCCTTAAAAGGCGCAACTCCTGAAGAAGCCTATGAAGTTGCTAATAAAATCCGTAAGCTTATAGAAAAACATCCATTTGTCTACGAAAAGCATAAAATTATGGTAACCGCGAGTTTTGGAGTTAGCGGAACAGGAAAGCAGATTTCTAAATCTTTTGAGCAGTTTTTGAAAGATGCAGATGAGGCTCTCTATGTATCCAAGAACAATGGCAAAAACCAAGTGTCATTGAAAGAATAAGAAAAAAAGGTAGCTCGACTACTTTTTTTTATATATTTGTAATATAATAAGACTATAATACGGGTCATAAAAAGGAGGATTAATTTATGGCAAAATTAAAATTTGGGTATGGTTGGTTATTGAAGTGGATTCTAGCGGCAATCTTGATCGCTGCAGGAATACTAATGCGGATTTACGATGAAACGGTAGTCTATGCAGTCACGGGTATTGCAATCATCATTTTCTCTATTTTCAGAGTTGTTCCCTTGTTGAAAACTTTGAAAAAAGAAGTGCTTCGAACGATTAATCTGTTTGAAATTGTATTTGACACTATCGTTGGAGCATTCATGCTTTTTGTTGTTTTTTCAGGAAAAGTAGGACCCACAGTAACAACGCCTTTATGGACTAACTTATATGGATATCTTCTAGCGTTCTTTTTCTTTGTAAGAGGATTGATTTACTTTATTTCACTTTACTATTTTGGAGAAAAATCAGAATCGATTAAATTCTGGTTCCATTTGGTATGTATTATGTTGGCTCCTTCTATTTTGGTGCTTACAATTATGGGCGTAGACATCATTCATTTCCTTGGATGGCTCGTTCTATTCATCTCTGTTGGCGGCGGTCTATACTTAGGATATGACGGATACGGCGGATACAGAAAATACAGAGAAACTTCCAAAGCTTTGAACGAAGGAAAGAAGGATTCTGCTACACCTAAAGTTGAGAAGGAATTGCCAAAACCTCAGCCGGAAGCGGAAAAGCAAGAAGAGACTTACGTCAATTAAAAAAATATTGACAGTTAGCCTGAAATAGTATATCATAAAATGGCTAACTGCTTTATGGAGTAATACTCAAGAGGCCGAAGAGGCGCCCCTGCTAAGGGCGTAGGTCGGGGAACCGGCGCGAGAGTTCGAATCTCTCTTACTCCGCCAGCGAAAAATGTCGAGGCGATTAGGACCTTAATCGCCTTTTCTTTAAGAAACACTATTTGGAGAAGTACCCAAGTGGCTGAAGGGGCTGGCTTGGAAAGCTAGTAGATCGTTAACCCGGTGCAGGGGTTCAAATCCCCTCTTCTCCGCCATTACAATACCAGATTTCAACTTACAAGTTGAAATCTTTTTTTCATTCTATGATTCATAGAATATACATTAATAAAATAGAGATGGTTATTAACCAAATTTCACTTGGTGTAAATTTAGTTAATAGGTATAATATTAAATAGGGAGTGATAAAATGAATTCTGAAATATTAAAATCGAACTTAATTTACCTAAGAAAAGAAAAAGGCTTAACTCAAAAAGAATTGTCTGAAAAATTGAACTATTCAGACAAAGTGATTAGCAAATGGGAAAGAGGAGAATCGATACCGGACATTGAAGCGTTAAATCAAATCGCGCTGTTTTATGGAAAATCGCTTGATGATTTAGTCTCTTCAAATATCAACGTATTCATGACGATTGATGAGCCAACAAGTCAATTGGAACCAAAATTTACCAAAGATTCATCGAGATTCTTTAAGTTGTCTTTTTGGATTGCTGTTATTATTTATTTATTATTATTTGCTTCTTCCATAATTTGGTCTAATCTGATTATTTTAATATCCGCAAGTATAATGTTGCCAATATATACCACTATTTATAGCATTATTGTTCAAAACGTTATAATTGAAGCAAAATACAAAGGTCATATCATAAAAGTCGCTCATAAAATTACAAACGTAAAACTATTCATCGATGGAAAGTTGGTTGATGAACTCAATAATGCTTTTTTAGCCAATATGAGAATGTCCGGAAGAATTGAGGGAGATCTCATAAAAGTACACGTCTTTACACTTTTAACCGTAAAGTGTGATATTTTTGTTGAGTAGTCAGAAATTTATATTATATTCAATAAATCGGATATAATTTGCGAAGAGGTGTCAATTTGAGAATTCATTTATTACATATATTATTAAGAATACAAAGCATATTCTCCAAAAAAATGTTTTTAGTTAAACCTCAAACAATCTCGTTTGAGAAGTTTAATGAGCCCAAGTCTCCCATTTTAGATTTAGGTGGTGGAGGAGCAGGCGTCATTGGGCAACTTTATCAAAAGAATGTCACCGCAATCGACCTAAGACAGAATGAGCTAGATGAGGCTCCAAATGGTCCGGTGAAAGTTTGCGCAGATGCCAGGAGTTTACCGTTTGAGATGAATACTTTTAATAGTGTCACCGCTTTTTACTTTTTTATGTATCTAAACCCCGAAGACTATTTGTTAGTAATTCAGGAAGCTTACAGAACACTTTCTCCTGAGGGAATATTCTATATTTGGGACACATGCATTCCAAAAAGGACAAATCAAAAAGAAACGCTGTTTGCCGTTCCTATTCTTGCAAAACTTCCAAAGAGAACCCTACAAACCGCTTATGGTGTTAAATGGGAAAGTCATTTTCTTGATTATTTAATGCTTTCCAACTTGTGTGAAGAAGTTGGGTTTGAAATAATACAAAAGCAAGTTAATGATTTATCCTTTTTTATTAAATGTGTGAAAAGATCGTAGTGGAATATTAAATATATTGTTTAGTAAGCTTATACCTAATGAAAAGTAATTCTTATCAAAAAAAGGAATTGAACTCAAACGTTCATTTCCTTTTTAAAATAACTCTCTAATTTTATTACAAACGCCTTCACTTGAATGTTCATTCATTAAGGATGGAACTAATGATGAAATCTGTTTGAAATTTGACATTGATATTTTTTCTCTTATCGGAATGATTCTTGATGGAGACATTGAGAGTTCATCCACTCCAAGTCCCAAGAGGAAGATTGATGCATTTTCATCTCCTGCAATTTCACCGCATATGCCAACCCATTTCTTTTCAAGATGAGCACTTTCAATGACATGTTTGATCAATCGAATAATGGCAGGGTGACAAGGCTCATAGAGATAGGAAACATTTTCGTTCATTCGATCTGCAGCGAAAGTGTATTGGATCAAATCGTTCGTTCCAATACTGAAAAAGTCTACTTCCAAAGCAAATTGGTCTGCCATCAAAGCGGCAGAAGGAACTTCAATCATCATTCCAACCTCATAAGGATGGATTGCAACGTTTTCGTTCAGTAACTCTTGACGGGCTTCTTCCAACAATGCTTTAGCCGCATTTAGTTCACTCATGGTGGATACCATAGGGAACAGAATGCATAAATTACCATAAACAGACGCTCTTAATAAAGCTCTCAACTGGGTCTTAAATAACTTTGGCTCACCTAAAAGAAATCTCGTGGAACGGTATCCTAAAAAAGGATTCATTTCTTTATTGAAAGGGATAGAACCGACTTCTTTGTCAGCCCCGACATCTAAAGTCCTAATTACAACTTTCTGATTTGGAAAGGAAAGAAGTGCAAATTTGTAAGCCTCTAGTTGTTCGTCTTCGGAAGGAAGATACTGGCTTTTCATATATAGAAACTCGGTTCTGTAAAGGCCGATTCCTTCTGCGCCAGATTGTATTGCTTTTTCAATATCTTCAGGGGTTAATATATTGGCTGCAACTTCAATTCGGTGAAGATCCTTTGTAACGGTTCTTTTCTTTGAAGACATTTTTCTCTTGCGAATTGAGTCAAGCCATTCATTTCGTTTTTGAGAGTATGAATGGATTTGATCTTCATTAGGACTAATAATGACAGTTCCTGAAAAACCGTCTATAATTAATGTTTGATCATTTTGAACCAAATCATATATATCTTTGACTCCAAATACTCCTGGGATATTTACACTTCTCATCATAATTGCGCTATGAGAGGTTTTCCCACCGGATTCAGTGACGATTCCTTTCACATTTTGTTTGTTTAGGGTTGCAATGATGCTTGGAGGCAAATGATGGGCGACAATGATGACTTCTTCCGTAATTTCTCCCGAGATGGTAAGTGGAGCTTTCATCAAATAGGATAAGACCCTTGTACAGACATCCCTGATGTCTGTGACTCTTTCTTTCAAATATTCATTGTCAACATTCTCTAATTGGATGGCGAATTTTTCTGTGACATCCAAGTAATTTTTTTCGACGCATAAATGATTGGCGCCAAGCGCTTCGATGGTTAGATTGTAGGTTTCAGGATCTTCGAGAATTTGAAGATGCGCGTCAATAATCTTTGCATGTTCCAAATCGATTTCAAGTTCGGTACGGTTCCTAAGAGCAATTAAGTCTTTTTTTACCGATTCCAGGGCTTGTTGAAGTCTTTTGATTTCAGATTCAACGGAGTCAGCTCTCTTTGCAAATATATTGTAGTGGGGGCCTTCCCATTTATGAATTTTTTGAATGGCATAGCCATTGCTTACGGGTATTCCTTGAAAAATCATGGTGACCCTCCTTCTTGATAATTACTTCATTCATATAGTACTCCAAAATGGCAATTTAAACAAGAAAAAAAACGAGGAAGCGAAGTGCTTTCTCATTTTATTTTAAATATGTAAATTAAGATTTCTTTTCGCTTAGGAATAAATGCATTGCTTTGTTTAGAAACAATGCTAGGCCTTCTTGATGTTGATCATAATGGACTTTGAATCGTTCATCCTGCAAGTACATGTCCACAAGTCCAAGATGAGCTTCTTTTGAATAACTTGGCCAGAAGTACATTAACCATTCTTTATGCATTGCACAAGCAATCTGTGCAGGTTCTGAAGAAGGATCAGATAAGGCAAACCCTTCCGTTAAGTACTTAATAATTTCGGTTTGTAGATGGTTGGCTCTATCTAAGTCAGCTTTTGTCATATTTGCGACTTTTTGTTTTGATTTTTTATAAACGTCTTTCCCCCATCTTTCTTCAACTTCTCGTCCATACTGTTGATCGTTTTTCTCTATCATTTCTTTTTTCAAATAATTGAATTTTTCGTTGTCTGACATTTTTCTTTTCCCCTCTAATGATTGTATTGACACCTCTACTTGTGTAATAAGATGATCATAATATTTTTTTTGTTTCTTTAATTTATCAAGGTGATAACGGAATGATTCAATTTACTGAATTCTTTCCCAGATAAAATGGTTTTGATTTCTTTCAATTCAAAACCCAGTTCCTTATAAAGAAGGATTTGTTGAAGTGTGTCCACATCTTTACTTGTATAAATTCGATAATTAGCGTCCGTTCTTTTTTCTGGAATCAACAATCCAATTTGATCATAATGTCTTAGTGTTCTAGTTGATATTCCAGACATCTTCGCGAGTTCTAAAATATTATACATATTCGTTACCTCACAAACAGTATAAACCTTTACGTAACGTCAATGTCAAGAAAAACAATAAAAAAAGAGAAATTTGTTTTCTCTTTTTTTTATTCGAAGTGTTTGAGAAACTGTTCTTTGTGATTGATAAACTGTTTTAGTAGTTGAATGCTTTCAATTGCATCGTATTCTGTTTCCATTAAACAATTGTTACGAATTTCATAAATTTGAGCTCCAGGGATTGCGGAAAGAATCGGAGAATGCGTTGCAATGATGAATTGACAATTTTGTTTTACACCATCAAGGATAAGTGCAAGCAGAGTGAGTTGATTTTGAACCGAAAGCGGGGTCTCGGGTTCATCTAATAAATAGAGCTGACCGGGTCTTAACCGGGACGAAAAGAAGTCAAGATAACTTTCACCGTGAGACGATTTTGAAAGATCTTTTTTGTACATTCCGTTGAGTTCCCCGATGGTTTTTTTAAACGGGGTAGATGCCATTTGTTTTGCATAGTCAGAAGAATTCTTGTATTCTTTTTCAACTCTTTTTAGTTCCTCTTCAGCGGAAGTCTTTTCCTTGTTGATGTATTCCAAATAAGTGATGAACTTGGATGACTCGAAAAAGAAGCCCTTTGGTTTGGAGATACCAGTTGTGAGTTTTACGGTTGAAACATCTATTTTTTCCTTATTTGAAAATTCCTTCATTTCAATTTCATAGAGATTTAGTTTTTGGTGAATTGTTTTCATTAAAGACGATTTTCCAGTCCCATTGTCGCCGACTAGAATCATTACAGGTTTATGAACAGGCAAATGAATTGGATTTTGAAAAAGAGGCAGAAAAAAAGGAAACTGATTGATGGGGTTTGTTTCAATGTCAATTTGTGTCAAGAGCATCTTCTCACCCTCTTTCATGAATATTATATCATAGAACCATTCATGAAACTTACTTGATTAAAAGCAGATAAAGAAATATAATACCTTTATATATAGCGAGGAAATTATGAGAAAAGAAAAATCATGTGGAGCGATTGTCTATATTAGAGAATCTGATAAATTTAAATATCTTTTGATCAAAATGAACCAAGGCCATTGGTCTTTTCCTAAGGGACACGTTGAAATTGGTGAAACAGAAGAAGAAACAGCAATGAGAGAGATCAAAGAAGAAACCAATCTTGAGTGTCTTATTGATACTGATTTCAGAGAAATCGTTACGTATTCTCCTTATCCCAACGTAATGAAGGATGTTGTTTTTTTTGTTGGAGAGGCAAATACAAATCAGTTGAAGATTCAAACAGAAGAATTATCCGATGCTGGCTTTTTCGATGAAGATGAAGCGTTGAGTCTTATTACATTTCAATCAGATAAAGCCATATTCCAATTAGCTATACAATACTTAAACAAACTTTCTCACGGGGAGCTAAATTGAAGATTGCGAGCGAGATTTTACTCTTTTTTGACAAACATAAAAGAGATCTTCCATGGAGAAATAACCCAAGCCCCTATAAGACTTTAGTGTCTGAGATTATGTTGCAACAAACCCGCGTTGATACTGTAATTCCTTATTTTGAACGTTTCATGAAGGCGTTGCCTGATATTTCTTCTCTTGCCCAAGTTGATGACGAACTGCTTTATAAACTATGGCAAGGACTCGGGTATTACAACAGAGCCAAGAACCTTAAAAAAGCAGCCATTATGGTTATGGACAAGTTTCATGGAGTGATACCCAATTCCATTGAAGAATTAGAATCACTTCCGGGAATCGGACCCTATACAGCGGGTGCGATTGGTGCGATTGCATTTCAGATTAAAACCGTCGCAATCGACGGAAATGTCTTAAGAGTCTTTTCAAGATATTTTGGAATTAAAGAAGATATTCGACTTGAGACAACAAAGAAAGAAATCAAAACAAATCTTGAAAAAATCTATCCATCCAAGAGAATCAACGATTTTACAGAAGCCTTGATGGAGATTGGCGCAATCGTTTGTTTGCCTAACGGAAAGCCACTCTGTGAAAAATGTCCTTTATCAAAAGAGTGCTTCGCCTTCAACAACCAGCTTACAACTGAAATTCCATTTAAATCAAAGTCGGCAGAGCGTACGAAAGAATTACTTACAGTCTTGTTAGTTACGTATAAAAATCGAGTTTGGATTCGAAAGCGCCCCAAGACAGGATTGCTTTCTAATCTTTGGGAACTTCCGAATCTAACGGGTCACTTATCCAAAGAAGAAGTACTATATTGGTTATCTGAATTTGGCTTGAAAAAAGCCACGATTCTTCAGGGAATTGATTCTGTTCACATATTCACTCACAAGGAATGGATCATGAAGTCTTATCAAGTTGAAGTTGAAGAACTTCCTACAAATTTGAAAGATGACTTTGTTACTTTAGAAGACATTAATACACTTTATTCAATTCCAACGGCTTTTTTATCTTTTTTTAACCAAGTTCAATAGGTAATTTGTTGCTTTTATTAGAGCGAAATTACCTATTTTTTCTTTCTGTTCGATTCTACCAACTCGGTGTTGACAACGCTTACAAGTCTTTGATATAATGGGAGTAACTTAATACACACAGAGGCGCAAAGTATTGGTATTTTATCGATGTTAATGAGATGAACCTCAGATGCGATAAAAAAAGGAATATTTTGCCGAAAGAGATGATTCGTTCACAGTCATCTACTTGGTACTTGAGTCAATGCTCAATTACTGCCATTTGAGATGGAGAGCTGTTATATTTTATATATAACGGCTTTTTTTTATGGAGGAGAAAGAGATAATGAGTAAAACAATTCATGAGATTTCGATTGCTGATTTTGAAACTTTCACAAAAAAATTCACACAAGAGGACACGGAGAATTACGCAGTGCTCTCTGAAGATTTCAACCCCGCCCACATGGATGAAGAATATGCATCAAAAAGCATATTCAAAAAAAGGATTGTCCATGGAATGTTTGTTTCAAGTATGTTTTCTACCATTTTTGGAATGAAACTACCTGGTGTTGGAAGTATTTATACAAAACAGTCTCTTAAATTCAAAAAACCTGTCTACTTTGGAGATGAAATCACAGCCAAAGTTGTTGTTTCAGAAATTTTATTAGATCGGAATCGGGTTATATTTGAATGTACCGCTACGAATCAACTTGGAGAGATTGTCATTGAGGGACAGGCAGAAATCATGCCTCCTAGAGAGTAGAGGCGTCCATATGAAGAAGAGAATTGACAAACAAAAATTCATGTCATTGATTGAAGACGGAATGACACTAATGGTTGGTGGGTTTTTAACGAATGGTACCCCTGAAACGCTGATTGATTGGACAATGGATAGTGGAAAAAAGAATCTAACGATTATTTGCAATGACGGAGGATATCCTGACAAAGGCGTTGGCAAGTTGATTCAAGCGGGACGAGTAACCAAACTGATTGCTTCTCACATCGGAACGAATCCGACCGCTGGAGAACTCATGCAAAACGGGCAAATGGAAGTTATACTTGTTCCTCAAGGAACGCTGGTCGAACAAATTAGAGCTGGCGGAGCTGGGCTCGGTGGAATCTTGACAGAAACCGGAAAAGGGACCGTTGTCGAAAACAATAAAAGATTAATTGAAGTCAAAGGAAAAACTTATCTGTTGGAAGAACCTCTTACTGCTGATATTTCATTGATTGGCGGAGCGATTACTGATCAATTTGGAAACCTCAGGTATGTCGCGACAACCAGAAACTTCAATCCTGTGATGGCTTTGGCAGCAACTACAGTCGTCGCAGAAGTATACGAAATCAAAGACTATTTGGATCCGGAAATCATCATTACACCGCATCCTTTGGTAGATTATATTGTGGTAGGTGAATTTCATGGATGAAAAACAAGTCATTGCGTCAAGAGTCGCACTTGAATTAAACCCAGGGAACTTAGTCAATTTGGGAATTGGAATTCCATCAATGGTTTCAGAATACGTTGATAAAGACAAATTCATTACGTTTCAAGCTGAAAATGGAATTGTTGGACTCGGACCTTTTGAAACAGAAGATACCTTAACAGTTAATGCCTCAGGATTAAAAGCGTCTATCGTTGAAGGCGGGGCCTTCATCGATTCATTAACATCCTTTTCGTTGATTCGAGGGGGACATATCGATGTGACCGTTCTTGGAGCGTTGGAAGTCGACGAAGACGGATCCATTGCTTCCTGGATTATCCCCGGAAAGAAAGTCCCCGGGATGGGCGGAGCCATGGATTTGGTCATGGGATCGAAAAAAGTCATTATTGCAATGACGCATACAAACAGAGGAAAAGCAAAGATTGTAGAAAAATGTACGTTGCCATTAACAGCCTTCAAGCAAGCAAATCTAATTGTAACTGAAATGTGCGTGATTGAAGTTCATGATGATGGTCTTCATTTAATTGAAGTTCATCCGGATTTTACGATTGAAGACGTCAAGAACGCAACGGAAGCACATTTGATTGTAGATAAAGTCTTACCTATGAAAGGAATATAAGATGAAAACTATTTTAAAACAAAGAATGTCCTTACAAGATGCACATTATGGTGGAGAACTTGTCGATGGAGCTAAGATCATGGGCTTGTTCGGTGATGCAGCTACAGAACTATTGATTATGAACGATGGAGACGAAGGATTGTTTAGATCTTACGACCAAGTTGATTTTTTAGCACCAGTCTATGCGGGGGATTTCGTAGAGGTCCATGCAGAAATTATTTCTGCAGGAAACACTTCAAGAAAAATGACCTTTGAATGTTACAAGGTAATTGAAACCCGAAAAGATATCTCTCCAAGCAGCGCAGATGTTTTGAAACAAAAGATTCTTGTCGCTTCTGCGACAGGTACGTGCATTGTTCAAAAGCATCTCCAAAGAAAAGCATGAACCCATGTATCATCACTTGTGCCATCACCGGCGCAGAAGTGACAAAACAACAAAATCCTGCGGTTCCGTATACGGCTGAAGAGATTGCCACAGAAGCGTATTTAGCAATGCAAGAAGGAGCCTCCATCATACATTTACATGCACGTAGAGACGATGGAACACCAACACAGGATAAAGCAAGATTCCAAGAATTGATTCAAGCCATAAAACAGAAGTGTGGAGATGTTATCATCCAAGTTTCCACCGGCGGCGCACTTGGGATGTCTCGAATGGAGCGAGGTCAAGTTTTAGATTTGCCAGTTGAAATGGCTACGCTTGACTGTGGAACTGTCAACTTTGGCGGAGATGATTACTTTGTCAATACAGTGAATGACATTACCTATTTCGCAAACAGAATGAACGATAGTATTATCAAATACGAACTTGAATGTTTTGAAAAAGGACATATCGATACCGCTTTAAAGTTACACAAGCAAGGCATTGTCAAACCACCGATGCATTTCAGCTTTGTTCTAGGTGTAAACGGTGGAATGATGGGAGAAGAAAGAGACTTTTTATTCTTGAAAGACAGCATTCCTGAAGGGTCAACCTTCAGCGTTGCCGGAGTAGGAAGGTATGAGTTTCCATTAGCGAAATTATCTATTCAACACGGCGGTCACGTCAGAGTAGGACTCGAAGATAACCTCTATGTTGAAAAAGGCGTTTTAGCAACTTCAAATAAAGATTTGGTCAAAAAAGTAAAAATGATGATTCTCGAAAACGGCCGGTCAGTAGCGACTGTGGAAGAGACAAGAAAAATACTAGGAATGAGGAAAATAATATGAACAAACCATCAATTTATGGAATTCACAGAGTGATTCACCCGCAAGGGGTTCTCCCACAAGCTGCTACGAAGATTGACAATACGATGATCTGTAGAGAAAACGAGATTTTAGTTTCCGTTGAAAGATTGAATATCGATTCGGCTTCTTTCACACAAATTAAAAGAGCGACTTCAGAAGATCCTGAAAAAATGAAAGAGATGATTCTTGGAATCGTCAGCGAAAAAGGAAAAATGCAGAACCCAGTTACCGGAAGTGGCGGAATGTTTTTGGGTACCGTCAAAGAAATCGGAAAAGACTTGAATATCGATTTAAAGCCTGGAGACAAAATTGCATCGCTCGTTTCTTTGTCTTTAACACCACTTAAGATTGAAAAGATAACCCATATTGATATGCATAAAGATCAAGTCGATATCATCGGAGAAGCGATTCTTTTTGAAAGTGGAATCTATGCAAAGATTCCAAGCGATTTGCCAGAAAATATCGTTTTATCTGCACTTGACGTTGCGGGAGCTCCGGCTCAGGTCAAAAGACTCGTTAAAGAAAACGACACCGTTTTGATTCTTGGCGCATCTGGAAAAAGCGGAACGCTGTGTGCGTATCAAGCTAGAATTAGCGCAGGGAAAAATGGATGCATCATAGGAATCATCCATGCTCAATCTCATTATGAAGAAATGAAGTCTCTTGGAATTTTCGACGAGATTATCGTTGCGGACGCCAGAAATCCACTTGAAGTTTTAGAAAAAGTAAAAGCCGTTAACAATGGAGAATTGGTTGACGTGACGATTAATGTCGTCAATGTGGAAAACACAGAAATGTCTTCCATTTTGCCAACCAAAGATTCAGGAATCGTCTATTTCTTCTCGATGGCAACTTCCTTTACCAAAGCCGCTCTTGGCGCAGAAGGAATCAAAAAAGGATGCACCATGATGATTGGAAATGGATATACCAAAGGACACGCAGATTTGACTTTGAATCTTTTAAGAGAGTCAAAGCAGTTGTATGATCTATTCAAAGAACGTTATGGAAAAGAGGAATAACCATGATCGAACTCAATACGAGTTATCTGAAAAGAAAAGAACTATATTTTCCAAACGTAAGTGACGAGGATTGGAACAATTGGCACTGGCAAGTTAAAAATAGAATCACAAGCGTTGAAATGTTGAATAAATACATTCCGCTTTCCGAAAAAGAAAAAGTAGAGATTGAAAGCGTTCTGACTAGATTTAGAATGGCAATCACACCTTATTATCTTTCTTTAATCGACCCAGAGAACCCTTTCTGTCCTATTCGCCAACAAGCTATTCCTTCACACAGCGAACTTCACATTGGAGAAAACGATTTGTTGGACCCACTTTCTGAAGACGCTGATTCTCCTGTTCCTGGACTCACTCACAGATATCCAGACCGTGTGCTTTTTTTGATTACAGATATGTGCAGCGTCTATTGTCGTCATTGCACCAGAAGAAGATTTGCTGGTCAAAAAGATCATATGGCACCAAAGGAAAGAATTGACAAAGCGATTGAATATATTAAAAACACACCAGCGGTTCGTGATGTGTTGTTATCCGGTGGAGACGCACTTTTGATGAGCAACGAACTCTTAGAAGACATCATTAGAAGGCTACGTGAAATTGATCACGTTGAAATCATCAGAATTGGAACGAGAACACCCGTTGTTATGCCTCAAAGAATTACAGAAGCCCTCGTAACGATGTTGAAAAAATATCATCCGATTTGGGTTAACACTCATTTTAATCATTATGATGAGATTACACCTGAAAGCAAACACGCAATTGATTTGCTGGCGGATGCAGGAATTCCACTTGGAAATCAAAGCGTTCTATTAAGAGGCGTTAATGATTGTCTTCATGTCATGAAGAAACTAGTAACACGCTTGGCACAAATCAGAGTCCGCCCTTATTACATCTATCAATGCGACCTTTCTTTAGGAATTGAGCATTTCAGAACACCGATTTCAAAAGGAATTGAAATCATTGAAGGGTTGAGAGGACATGTAAGCGGATATTGCGTACCAACCTATGTTGTCGACGCTCCTGGAGGAGGAGGAAAGATTCCTCTAATGCCAAACTATATCGTATCAATGTCTCCGAACAGAATGGTTTTACGTAACTACGAAGGCGTCATCACTAGTTATACCGAACCCGAAAGTTATGAAAACAAATGCCATTGCAAGGATTGCGAAGAGGTGGAATACAAAGGTGTATCTGGATTATTGAACGGAGACATCGTCTCTATCGAACCAGCAGGTTTGGAAAGAAGGCAAAGAAGATTAAAGAATTAGCAAGCATCATACAAGACTATAAAGTTATCAGCATTATTGGCAATGCCAAAAATGCAGGTAAAACAACAGTCTTGAACCATTTGATTGAAGAATTAAAGTTTGGAACCCTCGCCATTACATCAATTGGTTTGGACGGAGAAGAGTTGGATCAAATTACTTTTCTTCCTAAACCAAGAATCAGCGTTTATCCAGGAATGCTTGTATTAACCGCATTAAGCACGCTGAAAATGGCATTTTTTGAGTATGT
>CAZNOO010000008.1:0-12096 GCA_964574705.1 uncultured Candidatus Izemoplasmatales bacterium | reverse complement strand
TTTACCATTCATAAAATTCCAATGACTTCATTGCTGGATGAACATCATCTCTTTGACCTTCTGCCCAAAGAAACCAAGAGTGTTTATATTCCCTATGCTTTAAGTGATGAGTTCGCAAAGGAATGGATGAAAAGGAAAAAGGAATTTTCCTTTAAACTGATTTTAAAATCGCCTTCGGCCATTATCGTAAAAGAACCGACTTTAAAACAATTGGTTAAATTTACGAGTGACCTATCTGTGCTTTATCCTTATAACGTTATCGCAGTTTGTATGAACCCCACCTCTCCTTATCGAGTTCCATTCGACAAGGAGTTAATGAAAAAGAAATTAAGTGAACACATTCAGTTACCGATACTCAATGTGTTGGAAGAAGGTGAATGACTTGGAAAATAAATTAATGCTCAATCAAACGATGATTGAGGAGTGCAGAACCTTTGCAAAAAAAATTACAGATGAAGTCGAGAAGGTAATCAAAGTTCGCTCAACCTTGACGGTTGAGAGAACCGTGTTAAGATTGCTCGGTGTAGACGGCATCAATCAATTTGATGAACCGATTCCAAATCAAATGGTGGATGAAGTAGTGCATAACGGAGATATTTCCAAGGGAATCTCGACGTATATTGCGAGCGCACTCTATCATACTAAATTGTCACTTGCAGACTTCATTGATCAATATAAAAAATCCGAAGTAAATTTGACACAAATTCCTTTGATTGACTCAAAGAAAGTGCGAGTTGTTCTTGCGCCCTACATCAATCAATCTTTTGAAAAAATATCGAAGAATAAAGTACTGAGAGAAACTTTGATTCATAACTACGGAAAAAACCTGACCGATTTATATGTCATCGTCGCAACCGGAAACATCTACGAAGACGTAATTCAAGCCAAAGCCGCTGCCAAAGCGGGAGCGGACATCATTGCGGTCATCAGATCCACAGGACAATCCCTTTTGGATTATGTCCCATTTGGCGCAACGACAGAAGGATTTGGCGGAACCTTTGCGACACAAGAAAACTTTAAAATCATGAGAAAAGCGTTGGATGAAGTAGGTTTGGAAGAAAAAAGATATATCAAACTTGTTAATTATGCTTCAGGACTTTGCATGCCTGAAATCGCAGCCATGGCAGCGCTTGAACGACTCGATGTACTTTTAAATGACAGTATGTATGGAATTATCTTTCGAGACATCAACATGCAAAGAACCTTTATTGACCAACATTTCTCGAGAATGATTAATGCATATGCAGGAATCATCATCAATACTGGAGAAGACAATTATCTAACCACAAGCGATGCCTATAGTGAAGCTCATACTGTTCTTGCAAGTCAATTCATCAATGAAGAATTTGCGTTTCGAGCACATCTCAAAGAGGAATTAATGGGACTTGGACACGCTTTTGAAATCGATCCCGAAATCAAGGATAGTTTTCTCTATGAAGTTGCTCAAGCGGAAATGGCAAGAGAGATTTTTCCGAATGCACCGCTCAAATATATGCCTCCAACCAAACATATCTCAGGTAACATTTTTAAAGCTTATCAACAGAATACACTTTTCAATATCGCCACGCATCTGACAGGGCAATCAATTCATCTGCTTGGAATGATGACTGAAGCGATTCATACGCCATTTTTGTCTGACCGATATTTAGCCATTTCGAATGCGAAGATGATTCAAAAATCGATGGCTTCGATTCGAGAAGAATTTATCTTCAAAAAAGACGGAATCATTCAAAATAGAGCCTCTGAAGTCTTGGAAAAAGCACATGAACTGCTTGGGCAAATCGCTTCAAACTCCTTATTTAAAGCATTGGAAGACGGTATTTTTGCCGGAGTCAAAAGACCTTATGAAGGCGGAAAGGGACTCGGTGGAGTCTTTGTGAAATCCAAAGACTACGTCAATGTCGTATTTGACGCTCTGGAGGTGAAATTCAATGAAAATTAGACCTTATGGAGATACGTCTCATGACGGAAAAGTTCAAGTCAGTTTTACACTTCCAATTTCAACGGATGGATTAGGAATCAGCGCCGCAAAGGAATTGGCAAAGAAGATGGGACTTGTGAACCCACAAGTTGTCCATGTTGAAGACATCCATGAAGGATACCGTTTCTTTGTCGTTTATGGAAGTGTTCCTTATGAAATTGAAACCGATACACTAAAAGACGAAGAAATCGAAAATGTATCTCTTTCGAAAGAAGAAATCGAAGAAATGATTTCAAAGAATTTTAATCGCAATCTCGTCTTTGTCGGCGCATCCACTGGAAGCGACGCACATACCGTTGGAATCGATGCGATTATGAATATGAAGGGTTATGCTGGCCATTACGGATTAGAACGATACAAGGGAATTCAAGCCTATAATCTAGGGTCTCAAGTTGAGAATGAAGAGTTTGTCCGATTTGCCAGAAAAGTGAAAGCCGATGTCTTACTCGTCAGTCAAACCGTCACGCAAAAAGACGTTCATATTAAGAATCTAGTCAACCTTGTTGAACTTCTAGAAGCAGAAAATATGAGAAAAGATGTTATACTGATTGCGGGCGGAGCTAGAATCACAAACGAGCTTGCAAAAGAACTCGGATATGACGGTGGATTCGGTCCAAGAAAATACGCTGAAGACGTTGCTGCTTTTGCGGTTGAACGGCTTTTAGAAAAAAAATAATGGATTTTATTAGGAGGATTTTATGCCAATTACAGAAGTGAATCAAATCTCCACTAAAGCTGGAGACGAGGGAAAATCCAAGAATTTCGTCAATGAAACTTTTGAAAAAGACGATACATTGTTTGAAGTTTTAGGAACCATGGATGAACTTTCATCTTTTCTTGGCCTTGCATATCATTATGTAAAAAGAGAAGACCTGCTGGTAATCCAAAGAACGCTTCAAGAAATCAATACGATTGTCGCAACGAACCCTAATCACATTCTATACAAAAAGATTAAGAAACTATCGGATGAACCGATTGATCAAATCGAAAAAGAGATGGCAGCTTTATTGAAAATCTGTCCACTCGAACCCAAGTTCTGTCTTCCAGGAAGCGAAACATCACTTGGCGGAGCGTATATTGACGTTGCAAGAAGCATCACAAGGAAAGCAGAACGCACTTTAGTCCACTTTGTTAAAGAGACAAAAAGAGACGATTTAACGACGGTAATGAAGTATATAAATAGATTAAGCGACTACCTCTTTGTACTAGCAAGATACCTCAGTGAAAATCAATAACAAATAATCGACTTTTTGCCCTAAAAAAGCCAAAAAGCAGAATTGTTGTAAAACAGAAATTAACCTTTGAATCTTCGTTTTCAGTATGTTATAATGTTTGTGTAAAAACGCTTACAGGACTAAAGGAGACTACTTTGAAATCAATCGTAATTGGCGTTATCGGTTCTGACGTACACGCTGTCGGAAATAAAATCATTGAGTACACTTTGGAAAATGCGGGATATAAGGTCATCAACATCGGTGTCCTTTCCTCTCAAGAAGATTTCATCAACGCCGCTATCGAGACCGATGCATCCTTGATCATGGTTTCAAGCCTTTACGGACATGGAGAACTTGATTGTCGCGGAATGAGAGACAAATGCATCGAAGCGGGTATTGAAGACATATTACTTTATGTCGGTGGAAACATCGTTGTCGGAAAGCAAAATTTCGACGAAGTCAAAGAACGTTTCACTAAAATGGGCTTTAACCGGGTCTATCCACCCGGAACTCCAATAGATCAAGCATTGGGAGACATCCATCAAGACCTAGGAGAGTAAAATGAGTACTTACTTACTTGTAGATTTCGGATCCACTTTTACCAAATTAACAGCTGTTGATACTGCATTAAGAGATGTCATTGGCTCTTCTTCACATTTTACAACCGTGACGGAAGATATTGCCATTGGGTATCATAATGCACTTGAACGGCTTTATGAGAATATGGGAAAAGTGGTACAATTCGATCAAGTCATTGCCTGTTCATCGGCAGCTGGCGGCCTGAAAATGGCCGCTATTGGTCTAGTTGAGGAGCTAACCGTTGAAGCGGCAAAACGAGTTTGTCTTGGCGCAGGCGCTAAGGTTGATCTGATTTTTTCGCATCATTTGAATCATAAAGAAGTTGAAGAAATCAATCGTCAGAAGATAGATATCATTTTACTTGCTGGAGGCGCGGACGGCGGAAATTCCGAATGTGTCCTTTTCAACGCAAAACTCCTTGGAGAGATGAAAGTTAAAATTCCGATTGTATACGCCGGAAATAAATCCTGTCTTGATGAAATCGAAGACATCTTCATCAAATATGATTTGAATTATGTTCTTTGCGACAACGTCATGCCAAAAATCAATGTATTGAACGTTAAGTGCGCTAGAAATAAAATCAGAGACATCTTTTTAAAGAATATCATCGTCGCCAAAGGAATCAAGAAGATTGAAGCTGAAATCGATGAAATCCTATTGCCAACTCCCGAAGCAGTCCTTTTAGCTTCTGAATTGTTGTCAAAGGGATACCTGCACGAAAAAGGATTGGGAGACATTGTCGTTGTCGATATCGGCGGAGCGACTACAGATATGTATTCCATTTGCAATGCATCGAACAGAAGTGATGTCATCATCCACGGAATGGAAGAACCCTTCGCAAAAAGAACCGTTGAAGGCGATCTAGGAATGCGATATTCTGCCCCTGGAATTCTGAAAGCATTGACAAAAGAAGAAATTCAATTTTTAAACAACGAACATGGCGTTAACATTGAAGAAGAAGTGGCTTACAGGTATCAAAACGTCTCTTCACTTCCTGAAAACCCCCATGATGAATTCATCGACCAATTGCTTGCGGAGATGTGTGCCTATCGTGCCATGCACCGTCACGTTGGACGAATTGAACAGATATTTACCCCGATGGGATTGATTTACAATCAAATCGGAAAAGATTTGAGTGAAGTTGAATATGTGATTGGAACCGGCGGCGTTGTGATTCATTCAAACACACCGATTTCGATTCTGTCTAAAACAACCAACATTCTTCATAACCATCAAGAACTTCGTCCTCAACACCCACATTTTTTACTTGATAAAACATATTTGCTTGCCGCAATGGGTTTATTAAGTCAAAGAGATCCACTACTTGCACTGCAAATTATGAAAAAATATGTCATTTCAGTCGAATAAAAAAGGATAACGTATGGAACTCGAAAATAAAAAAATTCCACTTGAACAATTTCTCAAAGAAAGAGAAAAAGTATTATCCGATTGGATTACTGGATCCAGCCCTGAATTAGATTTAGATAAGGCTGTAGCTTATTCAAAAAATCTGCCTGAGAGTAAAAATCTGGCATTACTTTTGATTAAAGCCAAAGCAGAAGGAAGAACTTTAGTTCAACCAAGAGCCGGCGTTCCAGTCCTAGAAGAACACATTAAATTATTGAAACATCTTGAAAGTAGCGGAGCGGATGTTCTCCCTTCCACAATTGACAGCTACACAAGACAAAACAGATACATCGAAGCTGAAAAGGGAATCAAAGAAAGCAAAGAAATCGGCAGAGCTCTTCTAAATGGATTTCCAGCCGTCAATCATGGTGTTGAAGGATGCAGAAAAGTGCAAGAATCCGTCAATGTGCCCTTACAGGCAAGACACGGCACTCCAGACGCAAGACTTTTGACTGAAATCATTCTGGCATCCGGTTGGACTTCGAATGAAGGCGGAGGAATCTCTTATAACATTCCTTACGCAAAAAGCGTTCCACTTGAAACTTCGATTCGAAACTGGCAATATTGCGATCGTTTGGTGGGTTATTATGAAGAACACAGTGTTCATATTAACAGAGAACCGTTTGGTCCTCTAACCGGAACATTGGTACCTCCTTCAATATCAAGTACAGTTGCCATCTGCGAAGCATTGCTTGCGGCAGAACAAGGAGTTAAGAATATTACAGTAGGATATGGAATGGGTGGCAATATTGTTCAAGACGTTGCTGCAATTAAAACACTCCAAACCCTGACTGAAAAGTATTTGAAAGAAAAAGGATACCTTGATGTATTTGTCTCCACCGTATTCCATCAATGGATGGGTGGATTCCCAGATAATGAAGCAGAAGCTGCAGGATTGATCGCTTTTAGTTCTACCGTCGCCGCACTTTCAAAGGCTTCAAAAATGATTACAAAATCTCCGCAAGAATCCGTAGGCATTCCAACGATGGAAGCCAACGGATACGGCGTTAAGGAATCAAAATATGTCATCACGATGTTAAAAGACCAACAAATGGTCGACAGTGTAAAATTAAGACAAGAAATGCATCAAATCGAAGTCGAAGTTGATTGTTTGATGAATTGCATTTATAAAGTCGGAGACGGCGATTTGGCAAAAGGCGTTGTTAGAGCTTTTGAACAAGGATTGATTGACGTTCCGTTTGCACCCAGTAAATACAATGCTGGAAAAATATTGCCCGCAAGAGATTTAGAAGGAAACATTCGCATTTTGGAATTTGGACACACTTGTTATTCCGATGAAATCAAAGAATTTCATCGTCAAAAAATACAAGAGCGTGCAGAATTCCAAAAACGTCCCATCTCTTTCCAAATGACGGTTGACGATGTCTATTCCGTCTCTCTTGGAAAATTAATCGGTCACAAAAAATAAACTGGAGAATAACATGAAAATAAAAAAAGTATTACTCACCGAATCATATACCGGCTTTTTCTTTGATGATCAACAAGCCATCAAAAACGGTGCACTCAACGACGGATTGTTCTATCTTGGAAAACCTGTTTTAGAAGGGTTCACCGCCATTCGTCAAAAAGGCGAAGCCATTTCAATTCAAATCATCTTAGAAGATGGAACCGTAGGATACGGAGACTGCGCAGCAGTACAATATTCAGGAATGGGCGGAAGAGATCCATTGTTTTTAGCTTCTGAATATATTCCGTTTTTGGAAAAAGAAATTGTTCCTTTATTACTAAAAGAAAACTTGACGGAATTCAAATCTTTAGCTGAAAAATACGACCGGATCCTAATCAATGGAACACGTCTTCACACAGCAATTCGTTATGGGATCACGCAAGCTATTTTGAGTGTTACCGCTAATTTATACAAAGTTACAATGGCTGAAATCGTTCGAAAAGAATATCATATTGAAGATACTGTTTATCTACCCGTCCCAGTTTTCACCCAAAGTGGAGATGACCGTTATACCAACGTCGATAAGATGATCATGAAAGAAGCAGATGTGCTTCCTCATGCTTTAATCAACAACGTCGATACCAAACTTGGAAGAAAAGGCGAGAAGCTGATTGAGTATGTCAAATGGCTTCATGATCGAATCTTATCTCATAAAGTAAAAGATGATTATTTCCCAACGTTGCACATTGATGTCTATGGAACGATTGCAGTTGCATTTGATAATGATATCAATAAAATGATTGATTATTTACTGGTACTTGAACAAGTAGCTTATCCTTTCATTCTTCGAATCGAAGGACCGATTGATACCGGAAACAGAGAAACGACGATGCAATTCTTAAAGGACTTAACATCTAGATTGAACCAAGCTGGATCTACCGTTGAAATGGTTGCTGACGAATGGTGCAATACCCTTGAAGACGTTAAATACTTTGCGGAAAATCAAGCAGGGCATATGCTTCAAATCAAAACGCCAGATTTAGGTGGAGTCAATAATATTATCGAATCGATTCTTTACTGTAACCAATATGGCGTTGGGTCATATTGCGGTGGAACTTGCAATGAAACCAACATTTCAGCTGAAGTCACAACAAACATTGCAATTGCATGCAACGCTAAGCAATGCCTTGCAAAACCAGGAATGGGTGTTGATGCAGGACTGATGATTGTTAAAAACGAAATGAACCGCGTACTCGCAAGAGCGAATAAATAGGAGGTCATTATGATGAAAGGCACGGCAGGATCCAAAGAATCAAGTGATTGCATTATTACAGTCACCAAACAGGATCATCAAGAAATATTGATTGACAGTGTTGTCGGCGCTTTTTTCCATGACCAAATCAAACTATTAATCGAAAACACTTTAAAAGAGTTAAAAGCAGAAAACGTCAAAGTGGAAGTCTTAGATCGAGGCGCTTTGGATTCAACCATCAAAGCCAGATTGATTACTGCGGTTGAAAGGATGAATGCCTTATGATGAGAAGTCTGTTATTCATCCCGGGAAATCTTCCTAATATGATTCAAAATGCGTATTTATTTGATGCGGATGCGATTATTTTCGATTTGGAAGACGCCGTTCTTCCAAGCGAAAAAGATAATGCCAGAAATTTAATTAAAGAGTTTTTAACGAAGAACGCTTCTAAAAGTAAAGTCCTAAATCTCGTCAGAGTCAACGAAGTCGGCAGCGACTTCTTTGAAGACGATTTAATGATGATTGTATCTGACAATATTGACGCAATCGTTTTACCGAAAGCAAAAGTTTCTTCTGTGCATGCATTGGAAGAAGCGTTAACCGTCATAGAACAAACGAACAACATGGAAAAGACGATTAAAATTATCCCAATCATCGAACAAGCCATTTCGATGCTTCAAGTTGATCAAATTGCTTCACTTCCAAGAGTCATCGGGTTGATTTTAGGCGGAGAAGATTTAACGAAAGACTTGGAAGTGAAACGCACGTCTGAAGCCCATGAACTCCTCTATTCTAGAAGCAGAATCATTATTGCCTGCGCCGCTTTTCAAATCATTTCGATTGACACGCCTTATACAGACGTGTATGACGATGCCGGATTTGAAAAGGATACCTTGAATGCTGTTTCTCTTGGAATGAAGGCGAAATGTGCAATTCATCCAAGACATATTGAATTCATCAATCAATCCTTTTCTCCATCCGTTGAAGACATTGAGCACGCCTATAAAGTATTGGAAGCGAAAGAAAAGGCTGACAGTGAAGGGAAAGGCTCTTTTACCGTTGACGGTAAAATGGTTGACAAACCGATTGTTGAAAGAGCAATGAAAGTCATCGAAAAAGCAAAGAAATTTAATCTGGTGAAAAATGATGAAGAATAGTCTAGACAGGTTTGTTCCGGACGGGTTTAAACCGTTTGTTTCAAGCGATGACTATAAATCCCATTCTAGAACAACCATCTCAAAAAAAATAAAACCAAAAAAAGTCGAATTCTTCTCTTCTTACAAAGAGGCATTCGACTATTTTAAATTGAGGTCAGGGATGACTTTCTCGTTCCATCATCATTTAAGAAGTGGAGACTGGGTCATTAATGAAGTGGCGAAAGTCATCCAAAAAAAGAAACTGAAAAACATTCACATCGCTCCAAGTTCGATTTTTGAAAGTTACACCGAACTCGTCCCTTGTATTGAAAATGGCAATATTACATCTATTCATACTTCATATATGAACGGTCCGGTTTCTATTGCGGTTCAAAAAGGATTATTAAAAGGCGAACTCGTTATGCAAACACACGGCGGAAGAGCTCGCTCGATTGAAAGCGGCGAAATTCACATCGATGTAGCCTTTCTTGCGACGCCTACCGTAGACAAACTTGGAAACGGATACGGCGCAACTGGAGAAAGTGCGTGTGGAGTACTTGGATACGCAGTGAGTGATTTAGAATATGCAGATATCGTTATTTTAGTCACGGATCATCTAGTAGATGCATTAGATCATATCCAATTATCCAAAGACTACGTTGACGCAGTCATCGTTGTCGATAAGATAGGAAATCCAGAGGGCATTGTTTCAGGAACGACTAAAATTACGAGAGACCCCATTGGTCTTAAAATCGCAAAAGATACTTCAGTATTACTAGATAAACTCGGGTTGATTAAAAATGGATTTTCAATGCAAACTGGTGCCGGAGGCACCTCTTTGGCTGTCGTTGATTATGTCAGAGCGATTATGAAGAAAAGAAACATCAAAGGTAGATTCGCTTCAGGAGGCATCACTTCTTATTATGTAAAAATGCTTGAAGAAGGTTTGTTTGAAAATCTTTATGATGTTCAGTGCTTTGATTTAGACGCCGTGAAATCTGTAGATCGAAATCAAAACCATATCGCAATTTCAGCATCCAAATATGGAAATCCATATGAAGATTTACCAATTTGCGAACAACTTGATTTTGTTATTTTGGGTGCGACTGAAATCGATCTTGATTTCAATGTCAATGTGACTACAGACTCTTTCGGAAGAATCATTGGCGGAAGTGGCGGACATAGCGATATTGCTCACGGTGCTTTTTGTACTGTCATTGTTTCACAACTAATTAAGTCGCGACTCCCAATCATCAAAGAAGAATTACAAACAATTTCAACACCAGGTGAAAACGTTGATGTCTTTGTCTGTGAAAGAGGAATTGCGGTTAATCCATTAAGAAAAGACTTAATTGATCAATTGAATCGCAAAAAGGTTCCAATCTTCACAATGAAAGAATTATTGGAAGAAGCACATTGGGTGACAGGTGTTCCTAAAAAGTTACCTAAGAACACAAAAAGAATTGGTGTTGTAGAATATCGTGACGGAACGATTATTGATTCCTTGTATCAGGTTGAATCCCATGTCTGATATTTTACATGACCGTGAAACCAGATCACAAGAAATTGAACAGTTACTAGTAAAGCATCCTATTATTATATCCATTAAGGCGAACATTCCGGGGCAGGATAAAAACAGATTTCCAGCCCATCTATTGGTTCGTCTTTTTTCTAACCTTATAAAGAATCAAAGTGAAGTTTCAAGAGAGCTAAAGGAATCGAATGATGGGCCGTTTATGCTCATTGCTTTAAGCGCGGGGAAGGGAGATTATATTAAGAACGAATGCATAAGTCTCGAAGAATCAACGCCAATTGGAAGATTTGTCGATATTGATGTCTATTCCAAAGATAAAGATCATCATCGCAGTACTCCGAGAACGTGCGTTATCTGCGGTGAATCAGACGCTCGAATTTGTCAAAAGACAGATAAGCATACGGCAGAAGAAGTGATCCAAGTTATAAAACAAAAAACCATTGAATATTTAAAATATACTATCGATCAACTGATCGATGACAGCATCCTTTGTGAACTGAACTTAGATCCTAAATTTGGACTCGTCACTCCGACCAGTTCGGGCAGTCACAAAGATATGGATTATGCATTAATGATTCATGCAAAGGAAGCAATCACTCCATTCTTTATTCAAATGTTTGAACTAGGAATCCATTTCAATGGTTCTCCTGAAGAACTAATGAATTCAATACGCATCATTGGTCTTGAAGCGGAAAACGCAATGCTTGAGGCGACTCATGGTGTGAATGCCTACAAAGGGTTAATATTTAATCTCGGATTTGTTGTGACGGCATTAGGACGTGTTCTAAGACTTCATTTACCATTTGAGGCCATCTTTGATGAACTTAAATTAATGTCGAAACCTTTGTTAGGAGAACTCGAGTCTATCCCTGTTTCTTTTGGTATGGAAGCTTTTCATAAATACGGAATTGGTGGTGCAAGAAAAGAGATGTCTCTTGGACTCCCCTCTGTTCAACAAACACTTAGAAACTTAACTGATATTCATCAAAAAGAATTATATCAGGCTTTAGTACAATTAATTGTTATGACAGAAGATACAACATTACTCAAGAGAACAGACATTAATACAATCTATTTGATTAAGGATATTTTTTCAAGATTAGATGTATCAGACATTGATGAAGTCAATGCTGTAACAACTTACTGCATCAAGAACAATCTTACCTTTGGTGGAAGCGCTGATTTACTCGTTGTTTCTGTATATCTATGTAAAGTTAAGAAACTATTTTTTACTTCACAAGACAAGTAAAATAGAACTTAAATTTAACGCTTCTTTAGTTAAAATGAAACCCTAAAAAAAGAAACAAAAAACAATCGATTTGAAAATCGCTTTTTTTGAATCTTTTTCTTGACTTTATATTGCCTATTTAGTAAAATTGTAATGCAAGACAAATGACAAAATAGGTTTATAATAACACAATATACCCATGGAGGTTTAGCTCAGCTGGGAGAGCATCTGCCTTACAAGCAGAGGGTCGGCGGTTCGATCCCGTCAACCTCCACCATGCCGAAATAGCTCAATCTGGTAGAGCAACTGACTTGTAATCAGTAGGTTACGGGTTCAATTCCTGTTTTCGGCACCATT
>CAZNOO010000007.1:0-85664 GCA_964574705.1 uncultured Candidatus Izemoplasmatales bacterium | reverse complement strand
AAGCGAAGTGCCTTTTTTATTAGCGTTTTCCGGCGTCGTAAGGTATTCCTTCAGCTTTCGGAGCCCTTGATTTCTTGGAAGTAAATGCTAGTACAATCATTGTAAGCAAATAAGGAAGGATCATGTACAAGTATTCTTCTTTAATGATATTGAAGTGGGGCAGGAAAGTAATGGCAGGATCCGTTGCGAGAGCGGATAGTGTTTTAAAGAATGAAAAGAAGAGTGCGGCCGCTAGAATTCTAAACGGCTTCCAGTTACCGAAAATCATTACGGCGAGTGCAAGGAATCCGTATCCGGCAACATCTGCGATAAATCTAGAATTACTGGATGCGAAGACGTAGGCAATACCACCCATTCCTCCAAGCGCTCCAGAAATCAGAACTCCTGCATATCTCATTCTGTAAACGTTGATTCCAACACTGTCTGCGGCTTGAGGATGCTCACCGCAAGCACGTAGACGCAAGCCAAATTTTGTTTTATACAATACGATGAAACTTGCAATTAAAACGATAATTGAAATGAATGTTGTCAAATACAACTTCTTCGATAGCAACGTGTCAAGCCAAGCTGGGATGGTCGCAGGGTCAATACCGAACGATTCGCTTGAAAACGTAATGACATTTGGAATCGTAATATCGGTTAGACCTTGTCCCTGAATAGCCCACGCAAGTACGACAGCAAATGCAGGGGCGAAAATATTGAGAGCTGTACCACCAATGACCTGGTCGGCTTTTAGATTAATTGAAGCGAATGCAAGTAACACAGAGAATAAACTACCCATCAAAGCTGATAAAATGATTCCTAAAAGAACGGTCCACTGAACGTGGGTAAGGAACCAAGTTTGCAAAGCTGGATGTGCGGCGTAGAATGAACTAATGCCAGGATACCCTGCTGCATAGGAAGCGTCAAGAGTGAAACGAAGGAAGAGTGCACCGAACAATGCGGAGAAGATCATGATTCCTTCCAAAGCGATGTTTACAACACCGCTTCTTTCACTGAACATTCCACCGAGTGCCACTAACATAAGTGGAACGGCGAAAGCGATGGTTGTTGAAATAATGATTGCTAAAATACTCATTTATTCATCAACCTCCTTTTTGATGTCCACTGGAGCTTCGGCGGTTTCATCCAATTCATTCTTTTTATTCTTTTTACGAGATAGATATTTGGATATTGCAATCCTCATTAAGAGTGCAAATGCACTGAAATAAATGATGACTGCAAGGATGATATTAACAACTTCTGACGAAAACTCGGGTTGCATCGCTTCTCCACCAACTTGTAAGAATCCAAGGAATATGGCCGAGAAGATTACGCCAATCGGACTCGATGAAGCGAGCAGTGCGACTGGTATTCCGTTAAAGCCCATCGGAAGAAGTGTATTTTGAATGGATAGTGGAACGGTACCTGATAAATATGTAATTGCTCCACCGATTCCTGCAAAACTTCCTGCAATCGTCATTGATAAAATGATATTTCTTTTTGCATTGATTCCAGCGTATACACTGGCGTTTTTATTGAATCCGCAAGCTTTGAGTTCATAGCCAAATGTTGTTTTATTCATGATAATATATGCTAGAATTGCAAAAAAGATTGCGATGAAGATTCCAATATTGATGAAACTAGAATTGAACAATTGATCTAAACCTAGTTTCGGCAGAAGCGCAGAAGGGTTGATTGAGATGATGTCTTCAGTCTTATTCGCTGGGGTTCCAAGCATTGCTGGGAAATTATATAAAAGTAGATTCGCCAAATAAACTGCAATCCAGTTGAACATAATCGAAGTAATAACTTCGTTTACATTGAAGATTGCTTTAAATAGTCCTGGTATGAAGCCCCAAAAGGCTCCAGCAAGCATTGCGACAATGATACAGACCCACCAAGGCATTTGCCAAATCAAAGCTGCATACAAGGCCCAAAAAGCGCCCATCGTGTATTGTCCAGCTGCTCCGATGTTAAATAATCCGGTTTTGAACGCAAATCCAACAGCAAGACCCGTCATTAGTAACGGAGCTGCTTTATATAGCATTTTTGCAAAATAGGAACTCGAACTGAAGGCTGTTGTGAGCAAATTGCCCATTCCGTATCCGGCATTACCTGCATCGATGAATAGAAGCAAGAGGAATCCTAAAGTCAAACCAATTATTATTGCAATAACTGAAGCATAGAGTGAGACAGCAGAAGGAGATTTCAGTTTTCTCTTCATGTGTAGTTTTTCAATAAACTTATTAATTTTGTTCAATTGATTCAACCCCCTTTTCCGCGGAGGTTAGATTTCTTTTCGCTCCGGCCATATACAAGCCTAATTCTTGAACGGTTGTTTTCTTAGGGTTGAGTTCGGCGACGAGTTCTCCTTCATAAATGACAAGGATTCTGTCGCTTAAATTCATAACTTCTTCCAATTCCAAACTGACTAACAAGACAGCTTTTCCATTATCTCGTTCTTTCAAGAGTTGTTTATGAATGTATTCAATTGCTCCAATATCGAGCCCTCGAGTTGGCTGAACAGCAATAATTAGATTTGGATTTTTTTCTATTTCTCTGGCTATAATTGCCTTTTGCTGGTTACCACCGCTCATACTTCTTACGGGAGTAGATGAACCTTGTCCACTTCTAATATCATATTGTTTGATAAGTTCGTCAGAGTATTTTCTAATGGCTTCTTTTTTGATGAATCCTCGATTTTGGAAATCACTTTCCCAGTATCTTTGCAATACCAAATTGTTTTCTAAAGTGAAATCGAGGATTAACCCATATTTATGTCTGTCTTCAGGAATATGACTCATCCCGTTTTTACTGCGATTTCGTATTTTTAATGAGGTTATGTCTAACCCATTCATGATCAACTGTCCTGAAGCACATTTTTCTAATCCGGAGATGGCATAAACCAGCTCAGACTGTCCATTTCCTTCAATACCTGCGACGCAAAGAATCTCACCTGCATGTACTTCAAAAGAAACATTCTTAACTGCGTTGTTTTTATGACGATTGCTGGCAACGGTCAAACCTTTGACTTCTAGAATAGTTTCGCCAACTTTTGGTTTCTTTTTTTTGAGAATGAATTCAACCTCTCGTCCGACCATCATTTTAGACAATTCTTCTTTGCTTGTCTTGCCAACATCAACAGTACCAATGCATTTTCCTTTTCTCAAAACGGTAACCCGGTCAGAAACTTCCATAATCTCGTTAAGTTTATGTGATATAAAGAGGATTGACTTGCCTTCTTTCACGAGACTTTTCATAATACTTATAAGTTCATCAATTTCTTGGGGGGTCAAGACCGCTGTGGGTTCGTCGAAGATTAAAATTTCATTTTCTCTGTAAAGCATTTTTAGAATTTCAACACGTTGTTGCATACCGACTGAGATATCTTCAATCTTTGCATCAACATCTACTTTCAAACCGTATTGTTCGCTCAGTTTAATAACTTTTTCTCTGGCTTCTTTTTTTGTAAGAAAGCCGAATTTGTGAGGTTCAACTCCAAGAATGATGTTATCTAGTACATTAAATACTTCAACCAATTTAAAGTGTTGGTGAACCATCCCAATTCCAAGTGCGTTTGCATCATTTGGATTTGAGATTTTAACAATTTCACCATTCTTTTTTATGATTCCGTTTTCAGGGGTATAAAGACCGAAGAGAACGCTCATCAAGGTTGATTTTCCTGCCCCGTTTTCACCAAGCAAAGAATGAATTTCGCCTTTTTTTAACTGAAGAGTAATATTGTCGTTGGCGATAATTCCAGGAAATTTTTTTGTAATGTCCACCATTTCGATGATGTAATTTTCCATATTGACTCCTTAAATACCATAAATGGGTAGGCTTTTAATAAAAAGAAAGGGCTGGGCCCTTTCTAGTGTAAGTCAGTCGAGTTGATTAAGCCTCGTAATTAACAGTAACTTCTGTAACTGTTGGAGCAGCAGCAGTTGAATTAGATACAACTACAGTTCCATCAACTAGTTTTGCAAAGATTGCATCGTATTCTGCAACTGTGAAGGTAGCGAATTTCCAAGAAGCGGTTGCTGTTGGTAATCCGATTCCATCTTCTGCAGCGCCAAGAACTGATGTATGTCCACCTAAAGTAGCTGGCCATGTTCCACCGTTAGCATAAAGAGCAGTTAATGCGTCAACAACAGAAGAAGTCAAACCTTTCATTGCGGAAGTAATGATTCTTCCTTCAGCACTTTGAGCAACTTGGTCTACGTCTACACCGATTACTTTACCATCAGTTGTAGCTTCAGCAGCAGCGACAACACTCGCGTATAATCCACCACCACAAGCAAATACTACTTCTGTTGGATGAGTAGCATCAGCATACCATCCGTCCATCTTTGTTTCAAGAGCGGTGTCTGGCCAAAATACGTCTGCATAATAATATTTAATGTATACGTCAGTAAGTTCTAGTTCAACAGCAGCAGCTTCAGCGCCTTGAACGAATCCGTATCCATAACGTATAACAGCAGGAACGGCTTGTCCACCAACGAATCCAAGTTCTCTGTATCCATCTTGAACAGCAGCGTATCCAGCTAAGTATCCAGCTTGTTCTTCTTTATAAAGAATGCTGTGAGTATTTGATGCAGTTTCATAAGTTGAATAATCACCAAGTTGAGGTTCTCCATCAAGGATCAAGAAGCTTACATCTGGATAATCATTTTGAACTTCGTAAATTGCCACTTCGAACATGTATCCAGGGCAAACTACAACTTTAGCACCTTTTGCAATCGCGTTTTGAATTGTTTCAACGCGTGCATCTTTGCTATCTTCTAAAGGACGATAATATGCATAAGAGATGTCATTAGCAACCGCATATTCAACAACGCCATTCCAAGCGCCTTCGTTGAATGATTTGTCATCGATGTTTCCGATGTCAGTGACTAGAGCGATTTCATATGTTGCACCAGTACATGCTATTAATGCGCCAACAGTTAAAACGGCAACAACTAATAACCAAAAAGCTTTTTTCATTTTAAATCCTCCTATTTGTTAATCTATCATATATTATAGGCAATTATGGGAATTTTGTAAAGGCATTTCGACATTTTAAAAGGTTTTTTATACCTATATTGAGAACGCTTTTTTATTTCGTTTTTATTAGCGAACCGATTTATTCGATTCTTCATATTTGGTTTTCGAAACGAATCCTGTTCCGCTATATACTAAAAAAGTATTTCTTACTTCTTGACACGATATGATGATTTTGATAAAGTATTATGTGTGATAGAGTAATCCATCTATTGATAGGAGTAAAATATGGAAAAAATAGGTTTATTGATTGACAGTACGACTTTGACTAGGGAAGATATCAAAAAAGCGCCCTATATGAAGGTGGCGCCGCTCGGAGTTACAATTGATGGTGTAAACTATTCTGAATTTGACTTATCAGTTGAAAAGATGAACTACCATATTCATCATGCAAAAAAGATGCTCACAAGTCAACCGTCACCAGGATTGTTCTTAGAATTATATCAACAATTCTTCGATGAAGGATATACAAATGTGTTGGTTATTACGCTGTCCGAGAAGATCAGCGGAACGTTTCAATCCGCTTTGCTAGCAAAAGCGATGATTGATTTTCCGTTGGAAATCAGTATTCATGCACCTAAAGTTGCATCTTTCGGAGTCGCGTTGGGAATCACACTGATTCAAAAAATGATTGAAGATGGTGTTGCTTTTGAAACAATCACAAAAAAATCGCACGACATATACGAAAATGCAACCGTCATGTTTACTTTGCAGAATTTAATGAATCTCTTTAGAGGCGGAAGACTCAGCATGGTATCAGCCTTACTTGGAACAGTGCTTAGGATAAAACCAGTTGTAGAAATGATTGACGGAAAACTGGAACTTACAAAAAAAGAAAGAACAAATGTCGCTTGTTATGATTACTTCATAGCAAAAATCGATGAGTATGTTTCCAAATACAAAACAGTCTACGTTGATTTTATTGAACTAAATAAACAAGAGTTTGCTGACCGCTTTTTAGAAGAAGCAAAAACAAGATTTCCATCGATTATCACTAGCATAACTCACTATGTGTCACCAGTGTTTGCAGTCCATTTGGGAGATGTCGGTTTCGGAATTGCAGTAGTAGCCCTATAATGACAAAAGATTTGTGGAAGGCCCCACAAATCTTTTTATCATTTGCATCCAAGATATGGTAAATAATGCTTGACAATTAGGTGCCTATTTAGTAAACTTATATATGCGAAAAACTACACGGCGGTTGTGGCGAAGGGGTTAACGCATCGGATTGTGGCTCCGACACTCGTGGGTTCGATTCCCATCAATCGCCCCATCAAAAAAAGGACATTGGGCTATGGCCAAGTGGTTAAGGCATCGGACTTTGACTCCGAGATCGTTAGTTCAACTCTAACTAGCCCAGCCAATCTTTTTTTTGACCCGCTAGCTCAGCTGGTAGAGCATTTGACTTTTAATCAAAGGGTCAGGCGTTCGAATCGCCTGCGGGTCACCATCTTTATTTATCATTAAACTGCGGGTATGGCGAAATTGGCAGACGCGCTAGACTTAGGATCTAGTTCCCAGTGAGTGCAGGTTCAAGTCCTGTTACCCGCACCAGTTATTTTTATGATAGATGATTCATTAGTCAACCAAGCGGTTGACTTTTTGTTTGAAAAAAAAGACGATTCATTCGTCTTTTAGTGCGGCTTCTTTCAGTTTTTCTTCTTTGAGCTGACGTTTTAGTTCTTTTTTATACTTAGGAATGGGGTCGTATCCACCTTTGGAAAATGGGTTGCATCTAAGAATCCTCCAAATGGTTAGAATAGTCGCATAAAATATATTGTAATTTTCATATGCTTCGATTGCATAATTAGAACACGTAGGCTTGTATCTACAAGTTGGGGTTCTTCCGGCAGTTACGTGCTGGTACCAGTGGATTAATCGAATTGCTAGTTTTTTCATATTTTTCACCTACTTCATTCTATCAATTCTTATGAAAAATAACAATAGATACGCAAATAAAAGTGAAGATTTTCGATGTGAATAATTGTTCAGATTAAACCATATTCAATCTGCAGTATTGACCCTACTTTTCTTCGTTTTCTTCAGTATAATTTGGTTGATAATTTAGTATAAATGTGTTAAAATATAATATCGGTGAAGATATGATAAATCCAAAGAACGTCGAAATCGTTTATGATGTTTTAAACGATTCAGCAATGCTCTTATACGAGACAAACAAAACTCCATATCTCAAAGGAATCGTTTTCACTTGTGAAAACATCTTGTCTCAAGAAGTGACTCAAGATGTTCCTGATGATGTAATGTTATCGCTTCTTGAACTTTTGCAAAAGGTCAAGAACGTTTCATTTGAGAAAGAAGAAATCAGAAAAGCGATGCAACTTTGCATTTTGAAGGGATTCAAGCATGCAAAAATCGGAAATCAGGAGATGACCCCTGATACGATAGGCATCTTTACTGCATATCTGGTTGATCGATTATTTCCAAAAGAAAAAGAGTTACTCATTTTGGATCCTTTGGTAGGTACCGGAAATTACTTAACTACCATTGCAAATAACATTGATAAATTGACAACATTGGTTGGAATCGAGAATCATCCAGACCAATATGAGATTGCTCGAGCGATGTTTGACATGATGGATTATGGTGACGAATTGTATTTTCAAGACAGTAAGACATTTTGGAATTTGGAAGCAGATCTTATCGTTTGTGATTTCTCGATGGATGAAGAGTCTGAAGACGGTTATTTCCCATATGAAATCATAAGGCACCATCAGCATAACCTAAAACAAAACGGATATTTTCTTGGAGTCATCTACAATGACTTCTTTGAAAAGTCAACCAGCACTCAGTTTAGAGAAGAATTGATGGAGACGTTTGATATTTTAGGACTTATAAAATTACCTGACAATTTGTTCAAAGGTCTTGGTAAAAGTTTGTTATTACTTCAAAAAAGAATTCCTTCTGATGATGAGGAAAAGCAGTTTTTACTTGCAAACATCCCTTCTTTTGAAGAAGAAATTCCGTTTCAGAACGCATTATTAAAAATCAACCTATGGTTTGAAAATAGAAAAAGGAAATTAGGAGAATAAAATGGCTAAAATCATGGCGGTAAACGCAGGTAGTTCATCACTGAAATTTCAATTGTTGGATATGCCTAGTGAAAAATTAATCACTTCAGGAATTGTGGAAAGAATTGGAATGAAAGACTCCATCTTTATGATTAAACTGAATGGAGAAAAACTGGAAGAAACGAAAGACATTGCAAATCACAACGAAGCTGTTAAAATGCTTTTAGAGAAGTTGATTGATCTTAACATTATCTCTTCATTCGATGAAATTGAAGGCGTTGGACACAGAGTCGTTCATGGAGCGAATGTCATTACGGATTCTTGTATTATTAATGAAAGAGAAATCCATATTCTTGAAAGTATCGTTGATTTGGGCCCGCTTCACTTGATTCCAAACCTTACAGGAATCAAAGCATTTAGAGAAGTATTGCCACATGTGAAACAAGTTGGTGTTTTTGATACAGCCTTTCATCAAACGATGCCAGAAGAAGCTTTCTTGTATGCTGTTCCTTACGAATGGTATGAAAGATATCAAGTTCGCAAATACGGTTTTCACGGAACATCGCACAAATATGTTTCTGAAAGAACTGCTCAAATTTTAGGAAAAAAACCAGAAGAAGTCAATATTATCGTTTGCCATATTGGAAACGGGGCTTCCATCTGCGCTGTCAAACAAGGTAAATCGGTTGATACCTCAATGGGTTTCACGCCGCTTGAAGGTATTCCAATGGGAACACGTTCTGGTTCGGTTGATCCAGCATTAATCGAATATATGATGAACAAGAAGAACAAATCTTCAAAAGAGATTACCAATATTTTGAATAAACAATCAGGATACCTTGGCGTTTCCGGATTATCATCTGATTCTCGTGATTTGGTTGAGGCAAGTGCAAAAGGAAATCACAGAGCACAACTTGCAATTGACATTCAAGCAAAAAGAATCGTCGATTACATCGCAAGTTACTATGTATACATGGGTGGAGTTGATGCCATTGTATTCACGGCTGGAATTGGTGAAAACGCAGCTCCAACCAGAGAGAACATCATTAATCGTTTAGGTGTTTTAGGCGCAAAAATCGATCTAGAAAGAAATAACTGCCGTGGTGTAGAAAGATTAATTTCTACAGACGATTCCAAAATCAAAGTCTTTGTAGTTCCAACCAACGAAGAAGTCATGATTGCTCGCGACACAATGAAACTGATTCACCAATAATTTCATAGAGTTCTCCTCCATCAGCGTAACATTAACTTGATGGAGGTGTTTTTTTATGAAAAAATACTTAATTACTTTTCTTTACACGTTAATCCTTCCTTTCAATATAAGCAATCAAGCGAGTGAGATCCCGATATTCAGTCCTCCTCCGGGTATGTCTTATTACTTCAAGGATTCGACCGAGTTAGGGATTTTTCAATACTTTGCTGGTTATGAAAGGGTTTTGGAAACAGGAGAGACAAATGCAGTCTTAATAGGATATGACAAGATAAATAACAAAACCCAGTTTGTGTTCTCATATGATGTTGGGCTAGATGAGGAATTTGTATACATCGGAATTCTTGGAAACGACTGTTTTGCAGTTGTAACACGAAACACCTCTGTAGTACCTATATATTCTTATAGAAAATTTGAAAGTATACAAATTTTACTGTTTACAAGCGATGGATTCTTTTTAGATAAAGAGACTTACTCCACTGACTTTTCTGGTTACGGAAACTTTGGAAATAGGCTTTTTATGAAGCATCTTGAAATGGTTTATTTTATTGACGAAAGTATGGATACGCAGGTTTATGAGTCGGAATCGATTATCGCAGTCGAATCATTTGAGTTGTCCTTCCGTGGAAACGCGCGGATTAACCTACAGTCTGTTAATCACATTGCATTGACTGAACCGGGGAATTACTTTATTGAGATTCAGGACTATTTATTTTATATGGAATTGAACGTTACGTTAAAGCCCATTGTTTTAGGAATTGTTGATGAGATGATGACTGATGAACCAATTGTCATTGTTTCTTCAGGCGAACTATCAATTAATGATGAAAGTTATATGAGCGGAACCGAAATCTTAATTCCAGGGAATTATGCACTAAGAATTTCTGGAGAAGGTGGATACAACGAAGAGTATCATTTTGTCATTCTTCCGATAGTAGAAGGAATTGTGGATGGAGAAACAACGAAAGATTCGGTAACAATCCATTCAAATGCGACCTGGATGACGTTAAATGGGGAAGAATATCTCTCTAGTCCGGTAACGAGCCCCGGAGATTATCTGCTTGTGTTAGGGGGGCAAAACAACCTGACCGAGTTGATTGGATTTACAATCCTCCCCAGTGTATTTGGAGTGGAAAACCAAGGAATTTACGAGCAACAGGTAACCATTTCTGTGAATGGGGAAGCTTATCTCAACGGTAGTCTTATGGGTTCAAAAATGACAATTTCAGAATCTGGAGATTACATGATTGAATTGTATTATCAAGATGAAATTGTCGAAACACTCTTTTTTTCAGTGCAACATCCCTCCGATGAGCATTCTGAAATTCCAAGCAATGACTTAAACAACTATGTGTATTTCATTTTTCTTGGAGTGTTGGCTCTAATAGGTTTGTTCTTGATAATACGTAAGAAGTAGCGACACATTATGTTTGATATGATATAATTGAACCGGTGATAATATGGTCAATTTTGAATTATTCATCCAAACTGGTTTTTCTTTCAATGGAAGCATGATTGACATTGAACGTTTGGTTGCAGTAGCAAAAAAAGAGGGCTTCAGCGCGCTTGGGATAGCTGATTTAAATAATATGTATGGGGCTATTAAATTTTATCAAGCATGCAAAAAAGAAGAAATTATACCACTGTTGGGACTTCAGTGTTTTGTTGACTCGGAAGATTTTTCCGGATTGCCCATCGTGATGTATGCACTCTCAAATCAAGGGTACTCCAATTTAATTCAAATCAGTTCTAAACAAGCCATTGAAAAAGAACCTCTCAAAATGAAAGACTTATCACCATTTCAAGAGGGAGTCGCTTTCGTATTGTTAACAACGCACGGCCCCATTTACAGTGCATTGATGGACGAAGATTTCTCACTCGCGACTGGAATTCACCTTCAGTGCAAACGACTTTTGAAAAATGTATATTTAGGACTTGACGCCAATGATTTCGGCGTGGAAATGAAGGTTATTCCTCATTTGGAATCCGTTGGCAAAACGATTATCATGAATCAAGTTAATTATATGGACAAGACGGATCGTCATGCATCCAAAATCTTAAGAAGCATTCTGAGCGAACAAAAAAAGATTGATGATGGGTTGTTCAACGGCGAGGACAATGATTATGAATTCAAATCATCTGAGACACTAAACAAGCTCTATTCAACTTACACTTCTGCAATCGATAATACTTTGAACCTGATTAAAGAGTGTAATGTAAACATAGATTTTTCTTCTATTTATCTTCCTAAATTTCCAATTGAAAAAGATTATACTGCCAAAGATTATTTAAAGGCACTTGCGACAAAAGGACTTGAGATTAGACTTCGGAATAAACGAAAACTCAAAGTCGATAAAAAATCGTATATTCATCGTCTTGAAGAGGAATTAAACATAATTAACAAAATGGGATATGAAGACTACTTCCTGATTGTATGGGACTTTGTTCTCTATGCAAAAAAGAAGAAAATCCTTGTTGGACCAGGTAGAGGGTCCGCTGCGGGTAGTCTCGTAGCTTATGTACTTGGAATTGTTGACATTGACCCGCTGGATTTTGATTTGTACTTTGAAAGGTTTCTGAATCCGGAAAGGATAACGATGCCAGACATCGATTTGGATTTTCCGGACGATCGAAGGGAAGAAGTCATTCAATACGTTGCATCAAAATACGGACACGATCATGTGGTATCCATTATTACCTTTGGTACATTTCAAGGTAAATCTGCTTTAAGGGACACCGCTAGAATCTTGAATGTGCCAGAAACGGTTGTTTCTGAGATTACGTCGTATATCGGAGAAGCTAATAATTCAATCGATGAATTTGTTAATACCCATGAAAAACAATACTCCAATTTAATGCAAAACAAAGAAATAGCTTTTCTGTTTGAAATAGCTTCAAAGTTTGTTGGGCTACCAAGACTTGTCTCCACTCATCCAGCAGGAATTATTATTACGGATCAACCAATCACGAAATACTCGCCGATTCAGTCTGGACTTGCTGGAATGTATCAAACCCAGTATGAAGCGTCTGATTTGGAAAATATTGGTCTTTTAAAAATAGACTTTTTGGGATTAAGGAATCTCTCGACCATTCAAAATGTATTGAATTTGATTCAAGAAAATACAAAAGAAGAAATTGATATTTATAAAATCCCGTATGACGACCCCAAAACTTTTGAATTATTAAAACATGTAGATACACTCGGAGTATTCCAATTGGAGTCAACTGGAATGATGAATCTGCTGAGAGAGATGCAAATCGAAGAGTTTGAAGACATCTCAACTTGTATCGCGCTTTTCCGACCGGGCCCCATGGAGAGTATACCGTCTTTCTTAAGCAGAAGAAATAAAAAAGAAAAAGTTTCATTCCTTCATGAAGATTTAAAACCAATATTGGAATCAACGGAAGGAATCATTGTCTATCAGGAACAAATCATGAAAATCGCAAATGTATTTGCTGGATACTCATTAGGTGAGGCAGATGTTTTAAGACGTGCAGTTTCAAAGAAAAAAGAGGCGGTCTTGCAAGAAGAACGTGCAAAATTTATTGCTTCCTGTCTAAAAAATCACCGAGATGAAGTCGTCAGTAATCAAATCTATGACTTGATTGTGAAGTTCGCAAATTATGGATTCAATAAAAGCCACTCTGTTGTCTACAGTTTGGTAGCTTATTGGATGGCTTATTTGAAAGCAAATTATCCGACTTTTTTTATGGCGGAACTATTAGATTCATCTATCGGCTCTCAAAGAGCGACGAATGATTACATTAAAGAATGCAGAAAGCTTGGTATCACGGTGTTGCCACCCGACATCAACCTCTCCGAAAAACACTATCGTTTTGAAAACAAAAATATAAGATATCCATATCTTGGGGTTAAGAATATTGGATCAATTGTCGCAGACAAATTAGAAGTTTCCAAAGGCGATAGGCCATTCACAAGCTTCTTAGATTTCATGCGTCGTGCAACAGATGTCAATTCCAGAGTTGTCGAATCAATGGTTATGATTGGTATGTTCGATCAATTCAATTTGACGAAACGAACGATGATTGAAAACATCAAACAAATTACCGCTTTTTTAAGCATTCCACAAATGGCGAAAGAAGAAGATTTCGTATTTTTGAAATATGATGAATACGATTTTGAAACCCTCCAGAAAGCCGAGAAAGAACTGATTGGATTCAACTTAAGGTTCCACCCGATGACTCAATATCTGCCACTGTTGGAAAACAACAACATTGACACTGTAACGGATGCGTGGAATCGAAAAGATGGAAATATGAAGTTTCTTGGGGCATTATTGAGATTGAAAGTCATCAATACAAAAAATGGCGATGAAATGGCTTTTCTCACATTTGAAGATCAATTCACTCAGATAGAATGCGTTCTTTTCAACAATGATTTCACAAGGTACAAAAGCATTCTGGAAAAAGAGCAATTATATTTAATTAAAGGAAGAAAAGAAGAGAGAAATCACAAGACGCAAGTCGTGATTGAATCACTTCAATTATGGAAAGGAGACGAATTATGAAAATTGGTGTATTGACATCCGGAGGAGACGCTCCTGGAATGAATGCGGCAGTTAGAGCCGTTGTTAGGACTGCGCTACATTATGGTATGGATGCCTATGGCATTTATGATGGATATAAAGGCTTGGTAGAAGGGAAGATAAAAAAACTTGACCACAATGACGTTGGTCAAATTTTAAATCGAGGTGGAACGATTTTAGGATCTTCCAGATTGAAAGAATTCAAAGAGTTATATGTCAGAGAAATCGCAGTGAACAATTTGAAGGAGCATGGAATTGACGCTCTTGTGGTCATCGGTGGAGATGGTACCTACCGCGGAGCACAAGCTTTAACGGATATGGGAATCAATTGCATCGCACTTCCGGGAACCATTGATAATGATATTGCTTCGACAGAGTATACAATTGGATTTTTTACTGCACTCGACACCGCGATTGGCGCAATCGATAAGTTGCGAGATACCTCTTTTTCTCATCAAAGATGTACCGTTGTTGAAGTTATGGGTAGAGAATGTGGGGACCTTTCGGTTTATGCCGGAATTGCCTGCGGAGCGGAAATTGTCATTACGAAAGAAACAGGATTTAACAGAGAGGACATTCTTCGTCAAGTCTCTCATGCAAACTCCGTTGGAAAACGCCATTTGATTATTGTCGTTGCCGAGCATATCACGGATGTATTTGAATTAGCAAAAGATGTCGAAGAAAACTCTGGGTATGAGGCGAGAGCTACGGTTCTTGGCTATATACAGCGTGGAGGAACTCCAAGCGCTTTTGATCGCATTCTTGCAAGCAAGATGGGATCATATGCGGTAGAACTGTTAAGGCAAGGTCTTGGAGGACAGGCTGTCACTTCAAAAGGATTGAACATCAGTCATTGCAATATACTTGATGCACTAAGTCAATCTAAAAACCAAATTACAGATTTATACGGTTATCTAACCAAATTGAATTAAAAAAAAGCTCGATGAGCTTTTTTTTATTGAACAAATTCAATTAATTTTGTTTGATTTGGGAAATATAAGATTAGAAGAATCTTATCAAAATACCGTGTGATTACGCCGTATTTGTAATAATCATCGATGGGATAATCAGGATGCATTTCATGAATGTTTCTAAGGATTTGATTCTTGTTTTCAAATTCAGAAGCCCACCATATTTTTGGCTTAATTTTATGATAAATCAAATAATCCTTTTTTAACATTGAAAAAATAGAATATACTTCGCTTGGATGGTTTGATTGAATGAACTCGTGGAACAAAAGAAACAAGTCATGAAGCTGGTAACGATGGGGATCAAATTCTTTTTCTTCAAGAAAGCAGTATAAATCGAGAAAAAAATCAAATGTTGAATTTTGTTTTTTTGTTATTGCTTCGATGGTTGAGTTCATGAAACCTTTATTCCAATAGATTTCGACCATTTCCTCCACTTTATGAATTTCTTGGATATCTTTTTCAGACAAGGAATTGTTTCTTATAATTTCATATGGAGGAGTTTCGTTAAATTGATAGCCATACTTTTGTGCCTGTAAACGGATTGGTGTCCCTCTCAACATTTTCAAAAAACCAAGCTGTAACTCTTTTGCATATAGAGCAAAGACATCGTTAAAAGTATCTTTGAATCGATTTAAATCTTCCAAAGGAAGACCTGCAATTAAGTCAAGATGCATGTCGATGACGCTGCCATCCTTTATCGCTTTGATGTTTTCAAACAAGACTTCATTGTTTTGAATTCGATTCACAGCGAGATTCGTTTCCGAGTTCGTTGACTGAACTCCGATTTCAAATCGAAAGAGATGAGGAGGAGCAACTTTATTCACATGAGTAATAATTTCCTTTTTTAAGATATCTCCTGTAATTTCAAACTGGAAGCTCATTCCCTTTTTATGATTATTAATGATAAAATCGAAAACAGATATCGCATATTTTGGAGAAGCATTAAACGTTCTATCCAGAAATTTGAATGTTTTGGCTCCAAGCGACATCAAGTGCAACAACTCTTCTTGGACCCTTTCGATATTGAAAAATCGAACGGAATTATCTAAAGAAGCTAAACAGTAGGAGCAGTGAAATGGACACCCTCTTGAAGTTTCCACATAGTTGATTTTCGAAGAAACAAACAAAGGATCTTCAATCTCCAAATAAGGAGATTTGAGTGCATTTAAGTCTTTGATATCCTTAAATGGATTTGATACAATTTTGTGATTTAATCGGTAAGTCAGTCCAGAGATGTTTTCATAAGTTGTATTGTGATGCAATGCTTCCAACAATTCGTGAAACGAGAGTTCTCCTTCACCTCTAATGATAAAGTCAACCGGATTTTCTTTCATGAAAAACACTTCATCAAAGCTGCTTTCAGGTCCGCCCCAAATCACGATGATCTCTTTCTTTTCTTTCAAATTTATCGTGATTTGTTTAACCATTTCGATATTCCAAATGTAAGTGCTGAATCCGATAATCTCGGGTTCTGCTTTTAATATTTCCTCGACAATGTCAAAAACACGATCTTTAATCGTATATTCCATCAACGTGGTTTCATATGAAGTATTGGCTTTCAGGTAACGAATGGCAAGGTTGGCATGGATGTATTTTGAATCAATGCCGCATAGAATTGTTTTCAATTAAATCACCAACTCTATTTTAACAGATAAGAATTATTACGCAATCAAATGAACGAATATGATATACTATTACCAGGTGATAAAATGGGTGATTTCAAACTAGTATCTGAATACTCTCCAACGGGAGATCAACCAAAAGCAATCCACGAGCTTGTGGAAAACCTGAACTACGGTTTTCGAGAACAAGTTCTTTTAGGTGCAACTGGAACTGGAAAAACTTACACCATCGGAAACGTGATTGAACAACTTAATCGCCCCACTTTGGTCTTAGCACACAATAAGACGCTTGCGGGGCAACTTTACTCTGAACTTAAATCGTTGTTTCCTGAAAACCGAGTAGAGTATTTTATTTCTTATTATGATTATTATCAACCAGAAGCTTACGTTCCTGGACGGGATTTATACATTGAAAAAGATGCAAAAACGAATGAAGAAATCGATGAAATGAGACATGCGGCAACTTCATCTCTTTTGGAAAGAAGAGATACCATCGTCGTCGCGAGCGTTTCATGCATCTACGGCATTGGAGATCCAGAAGAGTACAAAAAAGGAATGGTTACCATCAGGGTAAAAGATACATCTGGAAGAGATGCACTTTTGGAAAGACTTGTCAATATTCTATACGTTAGAAACGATATCGATTTTCAAAGAGGTAGTTTCAGAGTTCGAGGAGACGTAGTTGAAGTCTTGCCACCATATGAGGCACATAATGGAATTCGGATTGAATTTAATTTCGATGAAATATACAGAATTCGCGAATTCAACATCGTTAGCGGCGAGATTATTCAAGACTACGAAGTCATATCTTTGTTTCCAGCATCTCATTTTTTGACTAATCGCGATACTTTAGAAGAAGCCATCGAAAGAATCAAAGCGGAACTTGTTGAGCGAATCGCTTATTTCAAAAGGAAAAATCTTCCTCTAGAAGCTGAGAGAATCGAACAAAGAACAATGTACGATTTAGAAATGTTAAAAGAAATGGGGACTTGTGGGGGCGTCGAAAACTATTCCAGGCACCTCTCGCTGCGCGGCCCTGGAGAAACACCTGCTGTGTTGATAGACTTTTTCCCAAAAGACTTTTTGTTGGTCGTTGATGAATCGCACGTTACACTTCCGCAGGTCCGTGGAATGTTCAATGGAGACCGGTCTCGGAAGCAGACTTTAGTAGACTATGGTTTTCGACTTCCGTCCGCGCTTGACAATCGACCCTTAAATTTCGAGGAATTCTTGTCTAAAATCAATCAAGTTATTTATTGCTCTGCAACACCTGGTGATTTTGAAATGGAAAGATCGGATGCCATCGTTGAACAAATTATTCGTCCTACTGGCTTGATTGATCCGTTGGTTCTTGTGAGAAAAAGTGCGGGTCAAATTGATGATATCATCAACGAAATCGAAGCCACAATCAAACGTAATGAAAGAGTATTAATTACCACTCTCACAATAAAAATGAGTGAAGACTTAACAGAATACTTAAAGGGGCTAGGGTATAAGGTTGCTTATCTCCACTCTGAAATTAAATCGTTGGAACGGCTAGAAATCATTCGAGACCTTCGAATCGGAACCTATGATATCCTCGTAGGAATCAACCTATTAAGAGAGGGGCTCGATTTGCCAGAAGTATCCTTTATAGGTATTTTGGATGCGGACAAGGAAGGGTTCTTAAGAAGTGCAAGATCTTTGGTTCAAATCATTGGTAGGGCCGCAAGAAACGTCAACGGGAAAGTTGTCTTATATGCCGACAGAATGACGGATTCAATGCAATATGCGATTCGAGAAACAAACCGAAGAAGAGCGATTCAAGTCTTACACAATGAAGAACATCACATTATTCCTAAAACAATTATTAAAAAGGTTTACGACTCCATAAGCATCAAATCGGAAGAAGGAGAATCTGCAAAAGACTTCGGTCACCTCTCTGACAAAGAAATTAGGAAGAGCATCGACATATTGGAAAAGCAAATGCTTGCGAGTGCTAAGGAACTTGATTTTGAAAGAGCTGCGGAACTAAGAGACATCATTATCGAACTTCGAGGCCAGCTTAAATGAAGTATCTTTATCTATCTATTTCAATTGCACTTACGCTTTTCGCTTTTGCAATGTCGTTCCAAACCGGAGAAGTTTCTTCTGGAATCAGCGAATCTTTCAGCTTGACACTTTATAATATCTTTATATCTTTATTTAAAGGCTCAAATACATCGTTTGAAACATTTCATACTTGGATACGTAAACTTGCCCATATCACGGAATACTTTTTTCTAGGTGTATTCTGGTTGATTACAATTATCAAATTCCGCGTTCCGATGAACTATGCTTTATTGATTGGTATTTTGATTGCATGTATCGATGAAGGTATTCAATTATTAACTCCTGACAGAGGCCCAAGCATCATTGATATTTTACTTTTTGATTATACAAGCTATCTGATGGGTCACTTTTTAATTCGAAAAATACCTTTTCTAAAAAATAAAGTCTCTTTATAAGAGACTTTTTAATTTTTTTTAAAATATTTGCAAAAAACGCTTGACTTTAAATTAAAATATTAATATAATTAAGGTGCAAGTTGATAATGTTAATAAATATAACGATTAAATAACTTAAAGTTAAAAAAAACATAAAGTAAATTGATAAAAATTCCAAAAAGGAGGAAACAATTATGAATCTATTTAAAAACAGACACAGATCATCTAAGTTGATAACGAAGTCTTCTCAGTTTGCTCCTAGAATCATGTTCCTTGATAAGACAGACAAACCGTACCAAGAAACAAGTGAAGTGCAAATGACTAACGAAGGCATTCGTTCAGCTGACGGAAAATTGTTCTTTATAAAAACAGATCTATTGAATATTAACCAATTATAGAAAGGTGATTCTATGTCAAATGAAATTTTGCTAGGGTTGAGAGATCAGTCCATCACCCCAAAAGCAGCGTACAAAGAGCTTTACCCCAAACAAAAGATTCAAGCACTAAGAAGAGCACATTTTGTTAAAATTAGAATCAGAGTGCCGGAAGATAAAACAGCAAATCGACTGATGAGAATCTTGTTCTTACTTCCAGCGCCCCTATTCTTTGTAAAATTCTTTCTTAGATTTATGAAGGATGAGCAAACAGATTCCATACCACTTACAAAACAGGAGATTTACCAGTTGATATCTTACCGAGGAATCAAAATTGAAGTTAAAACAACGTCTGGAGAGCACATCTCCATTAAGACATTTTAAGAAGGAGAATTGAAATGGATCGAGTAAAATTAGGAAAAGGTGTTAGTATTCTCACTGACATCACAAGAGACAAAGCGAAATATCCAGTCATATCGGAGTGTCCGGTATGCCATCATGATTTAGTTGTGGAAAGATTACATTGCGAGAATTGCGGAACAAACATGGAAGGCAAATTCACACTTTCCAAATTCAACTACTTAGACACTGAAAAACTGTATTTTATTGAAGTATTTGTTAAAAACAGAGGAAACATCAAAGCAATTGAAAAAGAAATGGATTTTTCATACCCAACCATCAAAAAAATGCTTGATGAAGTCATAACTCAACTAGGCTATTCACTAGATCAAAACGCTGAAGAGCCAAAACAAGAAGAACCAGCTCAACCGAAACAATCAAGAGTAGAAATTTTAAGTAAAATCAACAATGGCGAGCTAACGGTAGACGAAGCAGCCAAGCTTTTAAAAAACATTAAATAAGGAGGACCATCTCATGAGTAAAGATGAATTGAAAGAAGAAAGAATGAAAATATTGGAATTATTGACAAAAGGTGTTATTTCTGCAGACGAAGCTGAAAAGCTTCTATCGGCACTTGGTGACACTAGTCAACCCGAGCCATTCCCCGTATCGCAGAAAAAAGGTGCGTTCAGAATGCTGAAAATCAATGTTGATTCAGCCGACGGAGATGTTGTCCGAGTTGAATTGCCAATCGAGTTTGCAAAATTGCTCAAAAGCAAAAAATTGAATGTTGGGAATTTGGATGACATGGACATCGACGTAGATGCTTTGATTCAAATGATCAACGCTGGAGCAATCGGCGAAATTGTTAATATTAAATCAGCTGATGGAGACGTAGTTAAAATCGTCGTTGAATAACATATTTTTCCCCAAAAAAAGACCTCAATCCTATTTGCGGTCTTTTTTCTTTCGAAATCATGACTTATATATTTCTACCGGCTGTGTTATAATAGTATAGACAGATATATTATTCTTGGCGAGAACATTGCTCCATTCAAGGGTAAGAAAGGATGTATTATGGAAGAGTTCATTACAACCGCGATAGTAGAAGCCATAGATTTCACCCATGATGCCCTAGGAGTATGCAAATTGGAAGACGGATACACCGTTTTCGTCGAGGACATGCTAAAAGGTGAAAAGGCCCAGATCGTAATTACGGAGAGAAAAAAGAATTACGGGTTAGGGAAAGTCGTTGAACGGCTTGAAAGAAGTCCTTATCGCGTTGCGCCCAAATGCAAGCATTTTAATGAATGCGGTGGATGCACTTTGATGCACATGGATTATGACCTCCAAGTTCATTTTAAAAAATATAGAATCGAATCTCTTCTCAACAGAAAAGGAATCGAAGATTTTGTCATGAAAGATACCGTAAGCATGATGAATCCTTATTATTACCGAAACAAGGTGGAAATTAAATTCCATCAAGGCGAAAAAGGGATTGAAGCAGGATTCTTTCAAAGCAAATCACACCATCTAGTGAATCTTGAAGAATGTTACATTATGCCCAAAAGAACGTTTGAAGTTATTACTTTAATTAAGAATGTATGCAACGAATTAGGAATAAAAGCTTATGATACACATACCAAGACTGGTGTGTTGAGATCTGCGTTGATAAGAGAGTCTTTCTCGACAAAAGAGATTGTCATTTTGCTACATACAACTAAATACGAGATTGAAAAACAAGATATATTCGTTAAGAAATTGACTGCTAAAATTTCTGAAATCAAAGGAATCGGTATCAGCAAAGCAACTGATGAATCGCTTCTATCTTCAGATGAAATCGAAATCATTTTCGGAAAAGACTTTTTGACGGATAAAATCAAAGATTTGACTTTCGAAATTGGATTCCGCTCTTTCTTCCAAACAAATACCTTGCAAACAGAAAAACTATTTGAAAAAGCAATTGATTATGCTAGTTTGTCAGGAAAAGAAAAAATTATCGACGCTTATTGCGGAATTGGAACCATTGGTTTGTCGGCTGCAAAACATGCATATAAGGTGTTTGGTATCGAAGTCGTAAGGCAAGCCATTGCAGATGCAAAGAAAAATGCAGAGCACAATCACATTGAAAATGCATTTTTTGAAATTGGAACCGCAGAGACCGTCATTAAAAAATGGAAAAAATACAAATTTGATGTTGTATTCGTTGACCCTCCAAGAAAAGGCTGCGACAAGGACTTTATCGATTCCTTAATTGGCATGAAAATACCGAAGATCGTCTACATTTCTTGTGACCCTGCAACATTGACAAGGGATATCGCTCTTTTATCGGCAGGAGGATATCAGTTAATCGAAGTGACCCCGGTTGACATGTTTCCACAAACTACTCATATAGAAAGTGTAAGCCTATTAGTTTTAAAAGGGAAGGCATGATCGAAGTGAAGCAGGAAAGGAACTTTCAAATTTAATCTAACTCATCATCGATGAATAGACCATTATTCATCGTTTTTGCGTTTTATACTGTTAATTTATACGCGAATCAAATTCATAATAAATGAAATCGAGGAGGAAATATGAGAAAAGCACCAAAGTTAATTGAGATACTCATGACAGATTACATTGTTTTTTTTAGCGCATTTGCGATCATCATCGGTGGCGGCATCGGTCTGTACCTAGTTTATGGTAGTATTAAGGACTATTGGGGATTTGTCTTTGTCGGCATTGCCTTTCTATCACTCGTAAGAGCCATTGTTCGACTAATTTATATCTTCAAAATGTTCAAAATCGGCATTGAGGTTGAAGCGAAAATAGTCAAAGTCTTTTTTTATCGAAGTAGAGCAACCTTAAAATTTGATTATACATTCGAATCCGCATCATACAGTAACAGTAATTTTCTTTTGAGAAACTCAAAATCAATTAAGCTTTCTGCAGGCACTCAAGTATCTGTTCTCGTTGATCCATCGAAACCAATGAAAGCACTTATCGTAAGTGTTTATCAAGCAACTTCAAATAATCTCTAGGAGAAAATTATGAAAAACACCTATTCCTTGCCCCCATATAAAATCAAAATGGTAGAACCAATTCACTTGATTGACAAAGCCCTCAGAGTTAAAAGATTGGAAGAAGCCGGGTATAATCCTTTTAAACTGAGGAGCGAGGATGTATTCATTGATTTATTGACAGACTCAGGAACCGGAGCAATGAGTCATTTTCAGTGGGCTGCTCTCATGATGGGAGACGAATCCTATGCAGGGTCTTCAAGTTTCTACCGATTGGAAAAAGCGGTGAAAGAAATAACAGGATATCGTTACATGATGCCTGCACATCAAGGAAGAGGGGCTGAGCAAGTTGTAATTCCATTGCTTGTCAAACGACCTGGAATGATTTTCATCAGTAACATTCATTTTGACACGACTAGAGCTCACGTAGAACTCGCCGGAGCAAGAGCGGTCGACTGTGTTACGGAAGAATGCTTTGACATTTCGAATTACCACCCATTTAAAGGAAATTTCGATGTCATCCGTTTGGAACAATTGATTGAAGAACATTCAAAAGAAAACATTGCAGGAATCATTATGACCATCACGAACAATTCCGCCGGTGGACAACCTGTTAGCATGGAAAACATGAGGATGGTTTCAAAAATAGCGAAAAAGAACAACATCCCTGTTCTAATTGATGGAGCGAGATATGCAGAAAACGCCTATTTCGTTAAATTAAGAGAACCAGGATATGAAAATAGGAGCGTAAAGGAAATTGCAAAGGAAGCATTTGAACTTGCGGACATTTTCTTAATGAGCTCTAAAAAAGACGGACTCGTCAACATTGGTGGGCTCATCGCAATCAAAGATGACGAAGCGTTCTTCAAACAATGCCAAATTAGGATTGTACCTATGGAAGGATTCCCAACCTATGGGGGACTTGCTGGAAGAGACATGGATGCATTGGCGGTTGGATTACATGAAGCTCTTGAAGAAGATTATCTAGCTTATCGATTGGATGAAATCAAATATTTAGGAGACTTGCTGAAAGATGCAGGGGTTCCCATTCAATTTCCTACAGGTGGACACGCTGTGTTTGTTGATTGTGGATCCATGTGTCCTCAGATTCCATTCGATCAGTTTCCAGCTCAAGCTGTTTGTAATGAACTATATCTTGAAAGTGGCATTCGTGCAGTTGAAATCGGATCGTTGCTCTTAGGAAGAGACCCAGATACTGGAAAAAACTTGAAATCGGATGTCGAATTCATGAGACTTACGATTCCAAGAAGAACTTATACTTTTGAGCATTTAAGATATGTTGCGGAATCTGTAATCAAAGTTTATCAACGAAGAAACGCAATTAAAGGTGTAGAATTTGTCTATGAATCGCCAATCTTAAGACATTTTACAGCCAGATTCAAACCCGTAGAATAAATTCCGGGTATTTAGGAGAACAGATATGAAAGAATTGAATGTTTTTTCAGAAATTGGGCCCTTAAAAAAAGTGTTATTGCATCGGCCAGGAAGAGAACTTGAAAACTTGACGCCAAAATGGCTTGAGCAATTGCTATTTGATGACATTCCTTGGCTAGAACTCGCAAGAGAAGAACACGATAAATTTGCGGATACCTTTAGAGAGTGCGGTGTCGAAGTTGTTTATCTTGCAGATTTGACGACAGAGGCTTTGGACACAAGCCCAGACGTCAGAAATGCATTTATATTTCAATTCATTGAAGAATCGAACATTACAAGTGATACGCTAAAAGCTATAATGACGGAATACCTTTCTTCGTTCAAATCGACAAAGGAAATGATTGAAGTTACAATGGCGGGAATCAGAAAATCTGAAGTGCCTAATTTTACAAAAAGGACACTTTCGGATTATATCAGAGATTATCCTTTTGTGACGGACCCGATGCCTAATCTCTATTTTACGAGAGACCCATTTTCCACAATTGGTAATGGAATTGCTATCAGCAAAATGTATACAACAACTAGAAGTAGAGAAACCATCTATTCTGAATATATTTTTAAATATCATCCTGAATATGCCAACAAAACCATTCCGTTGTTTTACGATCGGAATTTTCAGTCTTCGATTGAGGGCGGAGACATCCTGATATTGAATGAGAAAGTCATCGCTGTTGGAGTGTCACAACGCACTCACCCTGCAGCAATTGAAAAATTGGCAAAAAGTTTATTCTATCAATATGAAACGACATTTGATACAGTATTAGCATTTGACATTCCAAAGAGCAGATCCTTCATGCACTTAGATACTGTTTTCACGCAGGTTGACAAAGATAAATTTTTGATTCATAACGAACTTCGAAATGCAATCAAGGCATATGAATTGACGCGCAACCTTCACAAAAAAAATAAATTGACCGTTGTTCCAATTGAAGGAACTTTGGATATAATATTGGAAAAATATTTACATCATAAGATTACTTTGATTCCCTGTGGTGGAGACGACATTGTTTCAAGCGACAGAGAACAGTGGAATGATGGGGCAAACACCATCGCCGTGAGACCGGGAGAAGTCATCGTTTATGAACGAAATCATATTACAAATAATATCTTAAAAAAGCACGGGATTATTTGTCATACAATTCCATCTAGCGAGTTGTCTAGAGGCAGAGGTGGCCCTAGATGCATGAGTATGCCTCTTTATAGAGAATAAATATGATCGATTAAGACGAGAAGTTCTAGCCGAACTTCTTTTCTATAAGCAACATCCAATCTAGTCGTTATTCATTGTGTTATAATGAACTCGGTGATACTATGGACAAAAGTAAAAAGAAATCTGCTTTATCTCAGCTAACTGATATTCAATATCAAGTTACTCAGAACAATGCGACCGAAAGAGCATTTTCAAATGAATTTTGGAACCATCATAGAGATGGAATCTACGTTGACATCGTTTCAAAGGAGCCCTTGTTTTCATCGAATGACAAATTCGACTCCGGATGCGGATGGCCAAGTTTCTCAAAACCTTTGGCACAAATCAATACTAAAATGGATCGTACATTTGGAATGCATCGAACCGAAGTCAGATCACTTGATGCAGATTCTCATCTTGGTCATCTTTTTGATGATGGTCCTGAAGAACTTGGTGGAATGAGATATTGCATCAACTCTGCTTCACTTGAATTCATTCCCATTGAGGAAATGGAAAAAAGAGGATACAAAGAATTTTTACACCTATTCAAGGAGAAATCAAATGTTTAGTTCAGTTATGGCGATGCAAAAACAAAAGAAATTTATCATTCAAGGGCTCATCTTTTTAACTTTCTTTCTCGTGATTTATTTCATGCTGGATCAGTTAAATGGTGGCTACGCCTTGATGGCTGAAAACTACGGAATATATCTTGTCGTGCTTAATATTTTTATTAATATTCTCATGTCGCTTGCAAGTGCGTTTATGATGAATTTAAGTACCTCGCTTGTAAAACTAACTGGAAAAGAAGGCAAAGGAACTTTTCTAAGTGGCATTGCTGTATTCTTTGGAATGCTTACTTATGGATGTACTCCTTGCGTCATTGCTTTCTTTGCGACCATTGGAATCACTTTATCAATTGCAGTTCTTCCACTGGCAGGATTACCCTATAAATTGATATCTGTTTTATTGATTGGTTTGGGTTTTATTTGGCTTCGCTATGAAATCAATCACGTTAAATGCAAAATTCCAGCAAAAGATGAAAATGAAGCAGCTTAGGCTGTTTTATTTTTTTTTGATATTGGGGTCATATTGCGTGCATATATAAACAATGATATAATTAACATGAAATAGATATCATTCGAATAGATTGGACTGATAAGATGGCTCTTCTAGATGCAATGAAGTTAAATAAGAATTATCAGATTGAGAATCGATTGATTCCTGTTCTGCATGATATCAATTTAGTCATTAATGAGTTAGATTTTTGTGGAATCATTGGGCCGTCCGGTTCTGGAAAGACCACGCTAATGTATGTTTTGTCCGGACTTGAAGCAGCGAGCGAAGGAGATGTTAGGATTCTCGGAAACAAATGGAGTGAGATGACATCTTCCCAAATTCAAAACATCCGAAAAAAAGAAATTTCCTTTATTTTTCAGTTTTACAATCTTTTACCAAACCTTACGGTTTACGAAAATATACAGTTACCAATGATTCTTGCAAAAGAGACTGATTTTTCAAGAATTGACGAAGTTCTTAAATGGGTCGGAATGGACTCATTTCAACAGTATTTTCCAAATCAATTGTCTGGAGGCATGCAGCAACGAGTTGCTATTGCCAGAGCTTTGATCAATCGGCCTAAAATCATTTTTGCAGATGAACCCACCGGAAATCTTGACCATCAGAGTGGCCAAGAGATTATGGACCTTCTTCAAAAAATCCATACTGAACAAAAGGTTACTATTTTAATGGTTACTCATAATCCTGAAAACTTGAAACATTGCACAAGGACAATAAAACTGCTAGACGGAAGGATACAGTCTGATGACTCCGTTCCGGTTTAAACTGAATCATGCGTTAAGAAACATTCGCTCTAAAATTGGAAGTTCAATCATTGTTGTTTTTACACTTAGCATTTTGATGACATTGATATTACTCTCCCTGACGATGTACCCTGTATTTCAACAGGTCTTCTATTATGAAGCTAAAGAAGTATACCAGACAGCTGATGTTATTTTAACGTATGATGAGAATTCTCAGGTAAGAATTATCAACAAAAGAAATTTAGAACTTAATTACGCATCTGATTTAAGTTACGCATCTGTTTTCATGAATATCTACACTTTGCTTGGATATGAATCAAGTGAATTTTATGCACAAATCATGTCTGCAGAGCCCTATGAGCTTGAGCGTTTAATTAATCAAGACGTTTCCAACATGAGTGATAGAAGCATGATTGTCACGAAGTCGTTCGCAGAGAATCATCAGTTGATTACTGGTGAAGAGCTCAGTTTTTTTGTCAAAGATACCGAGTATTCCTATCAAATTGTCCAGATTGTTGATGATTTCGGAATATTTTCTGGAGAAAAAGTTTTCATTCAAAAAGAAGTTTTGATGGAAGACTTGTTTGGGTTACCTCATTTGGAAAATATAGGGAATACAATCTATATTGATTTGCGATCCACAGTGTCAGCAGAAGAGTTCATCCAAACGTTGAAATTGGATTCAGATTATCAGGATTTTCTAATGATACTTGCTGTCGATTCAAATGAAATCGACAGGCAAGCCACGTACAGTTCATCAACATTTTTAGGAATCGGAGTGCTGATGTTGTTCGCAATCATATTAGTATTGCACTCTCTCTTTATTCTCTTTTTCAAAGACTATCGAATTGAAAATGGAGTTATCTCCTCTTTAGGAGGAGACGCGAACTATACTTTTCACGTATGGGGGATTGAACTCGGAATATTCGTTCTGTTGGGATCTGTTATTTCTTGGTTGATGACCTATATGTTGATAAATATAGGGGGATATTTTTACGGAATACATCACTTTATTGACTTTCCCGTCATCGATGTATTGATTGCAACAGCATTTTGCAGTATATATCTCTTTTTTGAGATGGCATTAATGCAAAATAGAGTAAAAAGAAGTTCAAGCGTTGAATTGTCTACAAGTTTTCGATATTCTAAAACCGTTAGACGTTACTCATTGGGAATCATATCTTCCTTGTTGTACTTGTTTTTTGAGTTTATACACCCGTTTTCTGTAGGAATTGAAGCAATCATACAAGTTGTCTTGTCAATCATCGTTTTATTTCAGTTGTTTGAATGGATGATTGTTTGGCTATATACTTTAATGAAAAAAAGAAACAAACCGAGTTTGTTCTCTTCTATTAGCATTAGACAGATGAAAGACAATCCATTTTTCAATCATTCGTTTAAAGTATTGTTTGTAATCTTTTTACTTACAATCTCCGTTTTCTCAATCAACCAATTCATTGATACTGAATTCGATGCTTTCAGCGAACAACTTCAAGTCGATTATGCAATCTTTGGCATCTTTGACTATCAAGCGACAATGAAAGACGATATTTTAAATGATTTTGACGTCGATAAGGTCGATGATGGAATTGTTTATCAAGAGTCCTTGATGCACTTTGGAGATGAAATTAGAAGAACTCATTTCAATGTATCTATGGAATATGAAGCGTTTTTGGAGAATTATGCATTTGAAACGACAGAAGAAATCGACTTTTCTCTGAGTGGTAATCTTCCAGCGATTATTATCCCTCAAAGCATGGGGTTTATCTACGGGGTTGAAATCGGTGATACCATACACATGGATATGAGTCGAGATATTCTCAATGTCCCATTCGTAATTGTCGGATTTTTCGTTACAAACTTCGATAACATTGTCTACACTAATATCTACGAAAATGAAAGCTATCAGGACATTGTCTCTACAAATACAATATTCATTCAATCGAATAACCCTGAAGTATATACTGACTTAATTCACAGATATTCTCTTGACATGTATTATGTCATTTCAATGCAGAGTTTTATGGATGACTACAATGACTATATTTTAAGCATCAATAGCATGTTTATATTTTTGTGCACAGTCTTGATTATTTGTTTTGTAGTTGTTATGGTAAACAATATTCTTTTGATTTTTTACTCGATGAAGTCGGACTACGCTAAAATGATTATCTTAGGACAAAATGGAAAAGATTTTTTTGTGATGCTTCTAAAGGAGGCTTTATTGATTTTTACGATACTAGTTATTTTATGCATCGGCGAGACTTTTGTCTTCGTCAAGTATTTTCCAAAAATCATGCTCGTATTTCATTATTACAAAAGCATTGTGCCAACATGGGACGTTTTGGTAAAGACCTTCCTGTTTGAAGCAGTTATTTTGGGTGGCGCATATGCCTATTATTTTCTTAAAATCAGAAATTTGAAATTGATAGATGAAACAAAAAAATATTAAGGGGGAAAAACAATGAAAAAATTATTTTTAATTTTTACAATCTTACTTTTCGCGGTGATACTTGTAGGATGTAATAACGGCGGTTCTGATTTGGATATCGATTATACCGAAATCGCAGGAACTCCAATGAATCTTGTTATTACAAATAAAGTTCTTAGTTGGGATGCAGTTCCAGAAGCAGACAAATATATCATTTATGTCAATGGGGCTCAGCAAACAACGGTTTCTAATAACTCATATGACTTCAGTTCGCTTACAGGAACCGTTTTAATATTTCAAGTTCAGACTGATGGCAAACGAGGATATCAAAACTCCGGACTTTCGGCAAGCATTGCATATGTATCAAACAGGACCACTGAAATTGCTTCGATGCAGAATTTGGCAGAAGATGCCTTTGGGGATATTCCAGCAGGTTTTGCTGCAGCTTTGGTTGACAAAGGAATGGTTGCTTCCGACTTCGATGCATTGGCCACAAACATGGCAACATTTATTGATGACATCAATAATGCAGATGGAGATATTATCGCTATAGGTGAGGCGTTACAAACGCTCCTTGCCACAAATATCAATTATGAAGCATTGATTAATGCCTTTTTGCTGTATGTTCCTGGAATGGTTAGTTCAAACATTGATTCTATTCAGGAAAGTATTGATGATTACGAGTACTATATCGAGACATACGGTGACTATGGTGGCTATTATCAATCTCAGATTGATGAATACAATTCTCAAATTCAAATGTATGAACAGTTGGAAGCAGCAATCACGTCTTCAAGGGAGGATGTATTGTTGTCTGCTCTACATACAACACAATATTTTGTATCAATTTTGACACAGCTTGATTCAGCTTTCTTCTCAAATATCGAGAATTTAGTCAGTGCTGACAATCCATCAGATTTGGAAACATCTGAAATCATTTTAGTCAAAGAAGAACTTTCGCAGGCAATGCTTGACAATTTGCCCTCCATTCAAGATATGGTGGTTATGTTTGAACTGATTACAGCGATGTCAGTTTCAGCATCTGGAGATACATCGATGGTCAGTTATCCGACAGAAAATGCAGCTCAAGCCCTATTATCGATTGAAGCTTTTGCAAAAATGCTCGATACCATCGATGCAGCGTTCATCGATTCAATTAAAGGCTTCTACACCGCAGATCCTGATACTTATCAAGTTGAAACGATGATTCTTGCGATTAAATATTTCAATACTTTCCAGATTGAAAATGACGGGTTGATTAAAGAAATGAGAGATGTACTATCTTATGATCAACAAAAAGATTTATTTGATAGTTATTTGACCGCAGTATCAGGAGCTTCTGGATCAGAAGTTTCAATTTCTACCAGTTTCATTGACTTATTTGATTACCAAGACGTATATGCCATTAGCGAGTTTGGATATAATTTAATGGATCCTGTTCTCGAGTGGTTCGACTATACCGATGGTGAGATTCTTAGGTTGCTTTATACGCAGAGCGAAAATGCAAAGATTGATAATTATACTTTATCTCAGTACAATCAGACTTTGAATAATGTTGAAATCATGAAATACATGTCGCAGCTGCTGGCATTAGTTACAGGCGAGGCAGATGACGATGTTGCGGTTGGACTTTCAGGAATCCTTGTTTCATCATTATTGCTAGGAGAAGATTCAATGTATGATACTTCATTATATAGTGATGCAGACATTGAAAACTTATACACGGACGTCAGAGATAATGTTGAGTCTGAAATGATGACGCTTATTACGCTAATGAATTTATTCTTTGGTAAAGCAAACTCTGATGCATTATTTGATGATTTATATGACTTGGAAATTGAAATCCACAGTTATGCTGTGCATGACTTTGGTGCAGATTATCTTGAATCTTTCGCATATTTTAGTGACAACACGAGTGATTATGCGCATGCAATATTATTTGCTGGATTCCTTTCAGACTATCTCACTAGCGCAAACAGAGGAAGAGTAGAAGATGTCATGAACATGGTCTTTAGTACTTTGTTGCTACCAGACATGTTGGATATTAGTGGATTATCAACGGAAGAGGTACAAATTATGCAAGCCAATTTCTTTGATGATTTTGATTTTATTGTTTCTCAAAGTGCAAAAATTAAAAATTATGATCCATTTGATTTGTCCTCTGTTGAAGAAGGAGAAGTTGTAAGCTTTTTAGATTTAATAGGATGATTTTGAATTAAAAAATTGTAAAAAAAAAGGCCAATTTTGGCCTTTTTGATTTTTATATATCGATTCCTAAGAACTTTTTAACTAGTATTCCAATTCCAAAAGAAATCACAGCAACTGAAATCGAAATGATTGCCATTTGGAAAAATCTTTTTTTGAAATTCAAGTCTTTAGCAACTGAAATATAGTAATTAAAAAAGAAGATAATTAAGACTACTGAAAAAAGCATAATTCCGAGAGCGATGAAAGGATTGGATAATAATAGATAAGGTAGAATGAGTATGGCAACTGTAATGACGTATGCAACTCCAGTGTATAAAGAAGATTTTAACGCATTTGGATTATCGTCAGCTTTTGAACTCAAATATTGACTCGCCGCCATTGAAAGACTTGCTGCGATTCCTGTAATTAATCCGGAAAGACTGATTAGTTTTGAATTTGAAAAAGCAAAAGTCAATCCTGCCAATGTACCAGAAAGTTCCACCAAAGCATCGTTGAGGCCCAAAACCATCGACCCTACATACGAGAGCCGTTCTTCATCAAGCATTTTGATTAATGCTTTCTCGTGCTCATCCTCTTCAATTGCAATTTGAGAGGCTTGAGGAGCGTAATTTGCCAAGGAATTGTAGTCTCCTTTTGCGCCTTCCTCTCCGCGCTCCATTATTTTTATAGCAAAAGTATATCCTAAAATGATAGAAAGAATAGAGTAGTAAATGATCCTCAATCGATTTGGTTTAACATCTTTTTTGAGATAGCTAGTCCACATTTTATAGTGCCTTAATTCATCATTTGCTATCCGTTCTAAAACTTTTTTGTTCTCAACGCTTTTTGTTCTTCGTGCAATGATTTGATAAATATGATATTCAGTTATTTCACCCCGTTGCTTGGCGATAATTTGTTTTATGATGTGTCTTGGAACTTCAGTCATAATGCACTCCTCCAAATGATTTCATATCCGTATTATATCACAGAAGAAGTCTTTGAAATACGGATGCAAGTGAATAATGTACAAAACCACTTTGTGAATAGCCTCGTTTTACAGAAAATTCATAATTTTCTTGTGGAAAGAAGAATGAATATGTTTAAAATGTGTTATAATCGAGGATGCAAAGTGTGAAATTTAATACGCTTTTGCTATGTAACTCACAGGAGGATTTCCATGGATACATTTACGCAAGAATGGAGTGTTATACTTTTTTTCTTAGCAATTGGAGTACTGCTTTTCGTTGGAAAATTCATGAAAACAACATTTCCTATTTTTTCCAAATTTGTTTTGCCTACAGCACTACTTGGAGGATTCATCGGGTTTATCATTGCCCAGATTTATTTTAATTTTATTCTTCCACCAGATCAGTATGAGGCTGTCGTAGGTAATTTTGTCAACATCATGGCAATCATTGTGTATCATGCATTAGCCATCGGGTTCATCTCCCTGACTTTGAAACAGGGAGAAAGTAAAAACAAACGCAAAGTATGGTCTACTGGAATGATTATCACTAGCACATACGCTTTGCAAGGATTCATTGGAATCCTATTGGTATTGATGTTCTTTAGCGACAAGTTTGTTGGAGCAGGAATGTTATTGCCACTTGGATTTGGTCAGGGACCAGGACTTGCCACCCAGTTCGGACGTATATGGGGCGAGATGCTTGGAAGCGTTACAAACGGAATTGCTTTAGGCGCATCTTACGCTTTCCTCGGATTCGTTTTCGGAGGAACTGTAGGTGTTGCTGCAATCAATATTCTTTCTAAGCGTAAAGGAGAGAAGAAGCCCGGCCATTATGAAGACTCTTCAATTGAAACAACTACAATTCAAATTGATACCGTAAAAGAAGTTAGCGTTTTGGATGGACTTACGATTCAAGTTGTCATTATTGCAATCATCTATGCTTTGGTATGGCTGACATTATACGTTTTATCTATTTTGCTTGCCTATCTTCCATCCACGATTGGTCCAACCATCTTTGGCCTATTGAAGGGATTTAACTTCATTATCGGTATCTTCTATGCATTAATCTATAAATCAATTTTGAAGAAGATTCAAGCCAAGGGAAAAGAAGTTCGTTTTTTGAAGAACGATTATGTTCTTTCTAATATCAGCTCATTAGCATTTAATATCATGATTACCGGTTCGATTCTAACGATTACCATCGATTTTCTCGGTGAATACTGGTTATTGCTGTTAGTGATAGCTTCTATTGGTGGAATCGCAACATTGTTCTATGTCAGATTTCTTACAAAACGCGTCTATCCACAATTTAAAGATGAATACTTTGTCGGACTGTTTGGCATGCTGACAGGTGTTGCATCTACCGGAATTGCTTTGCTTAAAGGCCTCGATAAAAATTTAGAGACTCCAGTTGCAGAGGAAATGGTTTTGGGAAGCGGAACAGCAATTGCAATGGCTTTGCCACTATTTTTAATTTTGATGTTACCGTCTATCTTCTATGAAAAACCGTCTGAAGGGTTATTCAATTATGTTGCACTCTTTGGATGTCTAGCTTATGTTGTTGTAATGTTTATTATACTGTTTGTTCGATCGAACAAGAAAAATGCTTCTAAGTAAGTAACTGGAGAGTATTATTATGAACTTTGATACGATGATTTTCGAATTACAGAGCCCAACCGTGTTTGGCGAAAAGCATATTTTGGGAACTATATTCATATTTGTTATTATTGCGATATTATTGATTATGCTGTTAAAGGTATTTCGAAATGTTAATCATAGAAAAGTTCTGAAAATTACTGCTTTATTTCTTATTTTTCTTGAACTAGCAAAGTACACAGAATTTTATATTATGCACGGAACGTTCCCCGCTATGTACATTCCAATGCAATTATGTAGCTTTTCTTTATATTTGATGCCTTTGGTCGCATTTACCAAACCTGAGATTTCAAAGAAGTTTATGCCAATTGCATACTCCATTGGATTGCTTGCAGGAATTATTGTGCTTTTCTATCCAGCTACTGTTCTTGGTGGAGAGTATAACTGGTTCCCGCTAAAAGATAACATCGTACCGATAATCAGTTTCTTCTATCATGGCACGATGATTTTCTTCTCATTATATCTCGTTCTTTCCAAGTTATATAGACCTTCGTTTGAGGAATATCCCAAGGTATTTATTTCATTGATTCTGTTCGCTGGGTTAGCTTCAATTACGAATCTTATCTTCAATACAGATATGATGTTTTTAAATACAGCAAGCGGATCACCACTTCAATTCATTTTGGCCAATTATGGTAGACTTCCATATTTATTGACAATGGTCATATTGGCAGGAATACTACTTACCCTTCCCGTTATTCCATTTGGAGTTGGAAGGATCATTCTAAGAATTAAAAGAACATTTACTGAAGATTAGTTGAAAAAACTAATCTTTTTTAACCTAATTTTACCGATATAATTATATAATGGAGGTAAGGAGGCGAAGGTATGCAAAAAATCATAACAGAAAAACAGAATCTATTGAATAAGTTTGGACAACTTTCTAACCCAGGGTACGCAACCCTCCCCGTGTTCAATTATTCTCGTAAAGATATAAAGGCATCGATTTGGCGCATCAAAGAGTGGGATTACTATGCCGTATTGAATCAGAGGCAAGGGATTACTTTTACAATTGCAGACTTAGGATATTCCGCTATGGTAACTGTGGTATTGCTTGACTTTGAGAAACCAAAGAAGCATAACAAAACCAAATTACTATGGTTTCCATTTGGAAAGATGAATTTACCTACATCTTCACTTGAGGGAGACACGGTATACCATTCTACTGATTTCAATTTGGAATTTTTGAGATTACCTGATAAAAGAATCATCAAAGCATTCGTTAAAGGGTTCGAAGATAACAAGGACTTGAAAGTCTCTCTCGAACTAGAGGACCTTCACGATGAGTCTATGGTCATTGCGACGCCTTGGAAAGAAAACAAATTAGCATTTTATTATAATCAAAAGATTAATTGTATGCCATCTTCGGGGGTTGTTGAGTTAGGAAGCGAGAAAATAACATTTAACAAGTCTGATACTTTCTCAGTTTTAGACTGGGGGCGAGGCGTATGGACATACAAGAACACTTGGTACTGGAGTTCTCTATCTGGAATTGTTAATGGAAAGCGTTTTGGCTTCAATTTAGGATATGGGTTTGGCGATACATCTTCCGCATCGGAAAATATGTTGTTTTTTGATGGTAAAGCGCACAAACTAGACAAAATAGAGTTTCAACTTGATGATAAGGATTTAATGCAAGAATGGTCATTTAAAGATAATCAAAACCGAGTCGATTTGATTCTGAAACCATTGTTAGATAGACCAGATCAAATGAATTTAGGAATAATTAAGAATATTGGACACCAAATTTTTGGGTTGTTTAGCGGAACAGTTGTTCTAGACGACGGCTCAAAGTTGATGATAAAAGAGATGCTGGGATTTGCAGAAAAAATTACAAATCACTATTAGGAGGATTCATATGAAAGACAAAGAAATCTACGAATTTTTACTTGATGAGAACAATAAAGAAAACCTCACTATGACAGACGATTTTGGTTCTAATTTTGAAATGGAGGAGCTTGGTCTCATTCCACTTCATGGCGTAATCTATGCTGTAATGGATTTGGTTAAGATCAATGGGAACCTCGTTAATGAAGAAGAACAAGGCTTGGTGCTGCTTGAACTTGACTATGATGATGAAAGCGACGAGTACTTTGTTTCCGCAATTGAAGACGACGACTTGTTTGATGAAGTCATCGCTGCATTTGAAGCCCTACCTGCAGAAGAAGAATGAAATCGATTTTTTAGTTATCCGCTTTTCATTTTAGTTGTAATATGATATGATTAATTGACTTAAATAATCAATAAGGAGGGTATTTTACTATGAATATTTACTACTGTAAACATTGTAAAAGAATATGCTATACATATCCGAAAGATTCAACATTGGTTTGCTGCGGAGATGAAATGACTTTACTCAAGCCAAAGTCTCTCGATCAAGGAAATGAAAAACACTTACCGGTTGTAGAAAGACTGCCTGGAGGTTTAATTTCGGTTAAAGTCGGAAGCGTTCCACATCCGATGCTGCCCGAGCATTTCATTCAATGGCTATTTGTCGAACAAGGAAATAAATACCAAATTAAGACATTCCAACCAAATGATGCTCCAGAAGCGAAGTTTCATGTTTGCGAAGATAAACCGATTAAGGTTTTTGAATTCTGCAACTTGCATGGCTTGTGGATGACAGAAGTTGAATAATAAGTTAAATTAAAATGACTAAGCCGGTCCATTCATCGGCTTTTTCTCAAGGAATTAAACATCTTGCCAAGGGGGGATTACATTGAGCGTACTTGAAGCATTAAAATATTTCATTTTAGGTCTTGTCCAAGGAATTACAGAAATTTTACCCATTTCATCTTCGGGACATGTTGAACTTGCCAAAGTATTAGTAGGACTGCAAGAAGATAAAGGGTTATTGTTTCTCATCTTGGTCAACACAGGATCTTTGGTAACGATGTTGATCATATACTTCAAAAGACTAGTCAAAATTTACAAGGATTTCTTCCTTTATATTTTCAAAAAAGAATCTCGAGTTAAAACTGAAGCGGGATTCAGCTTTGGACTTAAAATCATTGTTGCCACAATTCCAATTGTTATTGTAGGACTTTTGTTTAAAAATCTTTTGGAGCAACTTACGACTGAATACAGCGTGCTTCTTTCAGGGGTAGGACTTGTATTCACTGGAACGATTTTGGTTTTAATTGCCAATAAGAAAATACTAAATGGAAATACGCATATTAATTATTTAGATGCTGTATTAATTGGCTTTGCGCAAGCAATTGCCATTGTTCCGGGTATTTCTAGATCTGGAATGACGACTTCAACCGCAATCAGCAGAGGAATGGGAATTGATTCGGCTCTCAATTTTTCTTTTATGATTTACATCCCAGCTTCCATTGGATCTGTGATTATTCTGATTAAGGATTCTTTTTCTGAAGGGCTAGGAGTCGCAAATAATGCTGTTCTCTTTTATTACTTTTTAGCTTTTATGGCTGCTATGGTGTCAACTTATATTGCTTATCGGCTGATATTCAACATTTTTAAATCCGGGAAGATCCATTATTTCGGGTTCTACTGTATTTTAATCGGATTATTATCGATTGGGTTGTATATCTTTTAGTAATTTATTTTTCCAAGAATACCTATGAAATATTAACATCTTGGAAAAAGAACACAATTGAAAGCAGGAACATGATATGACATTTGTGGTAGAGTTACTCAAATATATTTTTCTGGGCATTGTCCAAGGGGTGACAGAAGTCTTGCCGATTTCCTCCAGTGGGCATGTTGCATTGTCACAGGCATTGTTGAACATAAATGCAGATACAGGTATTTTGTTTTTGATTTTAGTCAATTTGGGCTCATTGATAGCAATTGCATACTATTTCCGCACATTATTAGCCAGATTGATTGTGAACTCATTTCGTTTTATCTTTAGGAAGGGTTCAAGGCCAGAGTCTAAAGAGGATTTTTATTATGCATTGAAAATTGTGATTGCTACAATTCCTTTTGGAATTATGGGAGTCCTATTTGAAAATCCGCTTGATGCATTTTACCAGCAATACTCTTTGTTTGTTGTCGCAGTTGGGTTATTAATTACGTCGACTTTTCTATATATTGTTAGATTTGCTCCTCAAAAACATGTCAATCAACACTTATCATTTAGAGACGCCATCGTTATAGGATTGATTCAACCTTTCTCAATGATTCCTGGGCTTTCCAGAAGCGGAATTACCACTTCTACTGGTTTGTTAAGAAAGATATCGATGGACACGGCATTGACGTTTTCACTGATGCTATATATTCCAATATCAATTGGGGCGTTTTTCTATAAACTAATCCCATGGTTCATTGATCCGGCGCATTATGATATTGGTTTCGATACATCCAACCCGCTATTATATATTTTATACGGGTCAGCCTTCGTTTTTAGCATCTTAGCAACCAGATTTTCATTGAAATATATATTTAAATGGTTCAGACAAGGAAAACTAATTTACTTTGCAGTGTATACTTTGATTTTAGGGCTTATCGCTCTCGCTTCAGCTGTAATCAGTTATTGATCTGAATTGATTCCGTTGTGTTTTTTCGGAAACTATTGTAAAATATTGAATAGACCTTTTTATTTCTTATAAGATTGGAGAATTATTATGGATGAAATGAATCAACAAGAAGCTTTTGTAGAGGAAGGAATTACACTATCTGATTTGTTCAGAATTATATGGAACAATATTTTGCTGGTGTTTTTTGTAACACTATGGGTAACCGTCATTGGTATTGTATATACCTTTGTGATTGTTACTCCACAATACACCGCAGAAACTTCGATTATGGTGCAAGTGGATGTCACACAGCAAACAACTTCAGAACAATCCGCAATTTATGTTGCACAAAACCTGATTGCAACATATAAGGAGTTTGTTGTTTCTGAAAAAGTTTTAAGCACAGTACTTGCTGATGTAGCAGATTTACCGGAAGGTTATTCGATCCAATCGTTGCAAAACAGCATTTCAGTATCTAGCAGTACGAGTGTTCTGATTATTTATATTTCAGTTGAAAACGCATCTCCAACTTTGGCAAGCGAAATTGCGGACCGACTGGTTGAAAATTCGATTCTGATTGCAAATGACGAGGAGAATGGTTATGTTCTACTTCAAAACAAATTAAAAGTTCTTGACGTTGCAACTGTCGATAACAATCCAACCTCTCCCAATAAGTTTTTGAACGTTGTGATCAGTGTTCTTCTTGGAGGCATTTTGTCTTTGGGAATTGTTTTTGTTAAAGAATTATTCAACAATAAATTCCAAAGCACGCAAGAGTTAGAAAAACATCTGAAGGTCAATGTAATAGCAGCTGTGCCAGGAACAATCAAAGAAAGAAAGCTGGTGGACTAGATGGAATTTTTTGAATATAGAAACGTTGTTATCGAAACACCGAATTCAAGAGAAGCCGAAGCGTACCGCAAACTTGAACTGAACATTGCAATTACATCCATTGATAAACCTCTTCAAGTGATACAATGCACTTCTGCTACGCCGGAAGATGGAAAAACAACAACTGCAATCAATCTTGCGGCGGTTTATGCTGAAAAAGGAAAAAAAGTAATTATTGTCGACTTTGACTTAAGAAGACCAAAGATTCACAGAGCGTTTCATCAAGTTAACGATAAGGGATTTTATGATTACATCACAAATGATGTTGATTTTCACGAGTTAATCATTCATGATGAGTCGAAAATTGATATTTTGTTAACCGGAAAGCATTTATCTTACCCAAATATTATTTTGGATTCTCATAAAGCATCAGCTCTGATTGACTCTTTAAGAAAAGAATACGATTATATTGTCGTGGATTCTCCTCCCGTTTTGTCTGTAACGGATCCGCTCTTAATCAGCAAGTATGTTGATGGAGTCGTATATGTAGTGGCTTATAACAAAACAAAGAAAGATGCTGCGAAAGAAGGCTTGAATCAATTAAGATTTAACAATGCAAATGTCATTGGAGCCGTATTGGCAAACATCGATGTTCGCAAGTCTAGAATTGGTTATTATAAAGATTATCATTACTACGGATATCATTCCACAACAGACTCGGAGTAGGTGATTTTTGTGATTGATATTCACACTCATATACTTCCGTTCGTTGATGACGGATCAGAGGACTTAGAAACTTCTCTAAAACTATTGCAGGAAGAAATTAAGTTTGGTGTGACAGATGTGTTTTTAACTCCTCACTATATGAAATCGAGGAATTACTTATCATCTCATGAAGAAAACCTGAAAGTATTTGAATTATTCAAGACTGAAGTTGAAAAAAGACAGATGCCGATTCATTTGCATCTAGGAAACGAAATATACTATAATTTTTCTTCAATTGACAAATTAAGAAATCATACGGTTATCCCTTTAGGAAAATCAAAAATGGTTTTAATTGAATTTGCGACCGAAGAAGAGGAAGAAGACTTCGCTGAATCCATCCACAATATGACTTCTATGGGGTATACACCAATCATTGCACATATAGAACGATACCAGTACATAAAGGATTTCAATGATTATAAGATCATGAAAAAAATGGGAGCCTTGATTCAAGTCAATGCTGCCTCGGTCATTGGAGCGAGAGGCGCTCAACTGAAAAAAACCGCTCTTAAATTGATTAAGGCGGGGTTGGTAGATTTCATTTCTTCTGACATTCATGCCTTTCGTACAAACTATATGTTAGATGCATATCTCTATGTTCAAAAAAAGTTCGGGAAAGCAACAGCAGAACACCTATTTCATAATTCAATTATTTTAAATCAAGCATGATATATTCGTGCTTGATTTTTTTCTTTATCACAAATCCAACATAATTCTTGATTATAATGGTTTTGTAATATTCCATTATGGTAAAGTCATTACATTCCCCCCTATGATTGTTTGAATCCTTTACTAGGAATATAACAAGGTGTGTGATTTCACACCTTTCCTTGCAAATTATGCAATTAATGCTTAAAATAGATTTAAATAACTATGATTTAAGGCTTACTAAAGTCTTTTATTTTCGAAGGATGTGTGATGTATTTATGAAGAATATTCATGTATTAGTAGCGGATGACGAGTATAGAATCCGCAAATTGTTGTCAGATTTTTTACACCGTGAAGGTTATAAAGTGTTAGAAGCCGAAGACGGAGAAGAGGCCATTGACATTCTGTTTGAATCCAAAGTAAAAGTGGATTTAGTTATTTTGGATGTCATGATGCCAAAATATGACGGATGGTTTGTTTTGGAACGAATTAGAGAGTTTTCTTCAGTGCCAGTCGTCATGCTTACAGCAAGAAGTGACGAGTATGATCAATTGAAGGGATTCAAACTTGGCGCTAACGATTATGTAACGAAACCTTTCTCACCGACCGTACTGATGGCGAGAGTCAAAAACTTACTTAAGAAAGAACTGAATGAGTTTGAAGAACTTGTATTTGGTAAAATTAAAGTATCTCTTTCTGCAAGAGAAGTTTTTGTTGACGGTAATAAAATAGAATTGACTCCAAAAGAATTTGAATTATTGAAATACTTCATAGACAATAAAGGAATTGCTTTATCGAGGGATAAAATATTAAATGCTGTTTGGAATTACGACTATTTTGGCGATTTGAGGACTGTAGACACGCACATTAAGCAGCTTCGCGCCAAGCTAGGGCAGACTGGTTCTTATATTTCTACAGTCAGAAGCGTAGGGTATCGTCTCGATATAGAAAATGAAAACATCGATTAAAAGCAATCTTTTCTTTGTAACATACAGTATTTTTTTATCCTTCATCGTTGCTTTAATCATTCTCAGCAATACTTATTTGGAATCTTATTATATCCATCAAAGACAGGATTCCTTGTTATCCGCATTCAAAGAAGTCAAAAGTATTGATATTGAAGACACTGATCTATTTAGCGATGTACTCGATGTTGAAAACAAATACAACATCAGTATTCAAATATTGAAACAAGCAAGTTTAGAAGATGGTGTAATTGAAAATCCGTTTGGTGGAGGAAATAATTTTGAACTTCTTCCTGTTCCTTATGAGCGAGTATACGGAAACCAATTCTCGATTCGTGACAGTGTAATTGCGCTAATCTTAAGGGACTTCTCTACGGAAAATGAAGAATCATTTATGACCTTGGTGGATAACCAAGAGAGTTATGCCATTGAGGGATACACCTTATATTCTGCGAATCTGACTCCAAATCCAGGGCAGAACAGTGATGATATTCAATTGCTAAGTCTTTTGGTTGAAAAGGAAGAACCTGACGGTCTAAATCTATACTATATTTTCGCTGTGACGATTCAATCGATTCAAGATAGCGTAGGTGTATTCAATTCCTTTACGATTTTTGTTGGAATTGCCTTTATGCTTTTAGCAGCTATTATTGTTTATTTTGCAAGTTACAAATTTACGAACCCCATACTTGAAATTACAGAAGTCACAAAGAACATGGCAAGCCTTGACTTTTCGAAAAAGGTCGACATTACTTCCAGTGATGAACTTGGTGTTCTAGGTGATAGTATTAATAAAATGAGTACTCAACTTGAGAAGTCGATTTCCGACTTGCAGACGGCAAACAAACAACTTTCTGCAGACATTGAACTTAAAACCAAGATTGACAATATGAGAAAAGAGTTTATCGCTAGCGCTTCTCATGAACTCAAGACTCCGATTTCATTGATTCTTGGATATTCTGAAGCCTTGAAGCTATCAGGCCTTGATCAGCATACAATCGATGAGTATCTTGAAATCATCATGGATGAATCAAACAAGATGAACAAACTGGTAATGGGTATGTTGAAGCTGAGTCAGTTGGAAAGCGGCGCGCTTGATGTGAACTTGTCTGAGTTCTCAATTTCTCGATTAATCGATGACACTATTCACTTGTTCAAGATGAAGTTTGATGAGGCGGGCGTTGTTGTTGAGAGATTTATTGACGACAGAATCATTCGTTCCGACTATGACCACTTGCAAACAGTAATGTCAAACTTTATAAGTAATGCATTAAATCACGTTAACGATAAAAAGATAATTTCAATTTCAGTTTCAGAAAATCCAAATAAAGATATTCATGTAGAAGTCTATAATTCTGGCAAGCATATCCCTCAAAAAGATGTTGAGCACATTTGGGACAGTTTCTACAAAGTAGACAAAGCAAGAACCAGAAGTTATGGCGGACAAGGCCTGGGATTAAGCATCGTAAAGAACATTCTTGAGGCACTTGGTTATCCATTTGGTGTAAAGAACGCTGAAGAGGGCACTATATTTTATTTTGACATACCAAAGATTGAAAAGAGCTGATATTTTCAGCTCTTTTTTTACCTTTTAATGATTTGTTGAATTCCTTGCTAGTTTATTGAAATAAGTCTTGGATTGTGATAGAATTGATACAGATTATATTAAATATTCTTTGGGAGATTTGTACTTATGGGAAAAATGAAAGCCAAGACTAAATCTAAATCCATGACGAATGCTAGAGTTTATCAATTCATATTGATTGATATTATAGGAATAAGCGTGACTTATGCCTTGGCAATTATGGCGTTATACATGATGGATGTAGCAAATTTCAATTTAAAGCAAGCCTTCATAATTCTCCCATTTGTCGTGATATTTAAGATAGTTGTATATTTCTTTTTGAAACTGTATCAAATGGTTTTGGATAATGTCGGACTCGACGAAGTATTTAGAATTGCCGTTGGTGTAGTTCTTACTAATCTTGTAATCGCAATTTTTTTTCTCGCAATTGGCAATTTTCAATTTATTCCTGAAATATATTTAATATTTACAACCTTTGTCGAATTGATTGTAATTTCCATTCCAAGGATGTTAAAACGAATATTGAAGTACTTGTCTCAGTTCACAAAGCAGCAAAATGGGAAAAGAACTTTGTTGGTTGGTGCAGGCGCAGGTGGAAAACTTGTTTTGGATGAAATTATTAATAACCCTGAACTGTCGAATCATGTCGTTGCATTTGTAGATGACGATCCGATGAAAATAGGAAAATTCATGTCGGGATATAAAGTATATGGACCGATATCTACAATCCCTGAATTGATTGACAAGTTTAACATTGAAGAGGTCATCATCACTATCGCCAGCATTGAATCAGACCGTTTTCAGGAAATCATACAAATCATTGCTGAAAAACCCGTTAAGATTAAAAGAATTCCTAAATTTAAGAATATCAAAAAAGATGCACCAAAACAGTTACTTGAAGTCAATGTTGAAGATCTGCTATCTAGAGATATTATTGAATTGGATGATCAAGGAATTCATCAGTTTATCGTCGGTAAAAAAGTCTTAATTACAGGTGCTGGAGGCTCTATTGGGTCTGAACTTGTAAGACAAATTTGCAGATACAACCCATCCGAAATTTTGATGGTAGATATCTACGAAAATGGAATATACGATTTGCAGATGGAGCTGAATAGGGTTTGTTTCAATGAAAAAGGCGGAACTCCTAAACGAAAAGTATTGATTGGATCCGTCTATAATTATGATCGTATGAATGAGATTTTTTCTAGTTTCAAACCGAATTTAGTATTTCACGCCGCGGCATATAAGCATGTTCCTTTGATGGAAGATTCAGCTATTGAAGCCGTTAGAACAAATGTTATCGGAACGTATAACATCTGTAAGCTTTCAAGTGAGCACAATGTTGATAAAATGGTTCTCGTTTCTTCAGATAAAGCAGTAAGACCAACGAATGTCATGGGAGCTACAAAAAGATTCGCAGAAATGACCATGCAGTATTTTGATCGAATTTCCAAAACAAATTATTCCGCAGTCAGATTTGGAAACGTCTTGGGAAGCAACGGTTCTGTCGTTCCTCTATTCAAAAAACAAATAGAACATGGCGGACCCGTAACAGTTACTGATAAGAATATCATTCGTTATTTTATGACTATTCCCGAAGCGGTTGGATTAATATTGCAGTCTTCTGCGTATGCCAAAGGCGGAGAAATCTTTATCCTTGATATGGGTGAACCCGTTAAAATCATCGATTTAGCTGAGAAGATGATTTTGTTATGTGGTTTAAGACCGTATATTGATATCAACATTGAGATTACTGGTTTAAGGCCGGGAGAAAAACTATTTGAAGAGCTTCTCGTAGACGAGAACAATAATAACATCAAGACTGAAAACAAGAAGATATTTATTGAAGCCACTCATGATGACATTGATCTAGATGATGAAGTGGAACAAGTTCGTCAAACCTTTGAAAAATTGAAGAATGATGAAATCAAAGATATGATTCAAAAGCTGGTACCGACATACACAATCAAGAAATAAAATGCATGAGCCTCTCATGCATTTCTTTTTTTTGTGGTATAATTAAACTGGTGGTGATTGAGAATGTACACTCTGAACACAGGCGACAAAATCAAACTTGAAATCAGAAAACAAGGAATAAATGGAGAGGGGATTGGCTATTATAACAAATTGGCCATTTTTGTTTCCGGCGCAATCTTAAAAGAAGTTGTCAATTGTGAAATCACCGATATGAAAACCGGATATGCAATCGCAAAATTGGATTCCGTCGATAGAGTCTCCACCAAGAGAGTTGTTCCTCCATGTAAGTTTTTTGATAAATGTGGCGGATGTCAAATGCAGCACATTGATTACGTTGAACAATTGAAAATAAAGAAAAGCATATTAAGACAATCTTTGGCAAGATATACTGATCTAAAAAATACGGATTCACTTATTAAAAAGACTTTGGGAATGGAAAACCATTTTGGTTACAGAAACAAATCTCAAATGCCCTTTAGAAATTTAAATTTCGGACTTTGTCTCGGGTTGTATGAACCTGGAACGAACCACTTTGTGTATGTAGACGAGTGCATCGTCCAACACCCTATGGTTAATTCCATCAACAAGTCAGTTTTATCCGCAATGAGAAAACACCAAGTTGTAGCCAACGATCATTTAAATAAAGAAGGAATTTTGCTTCACTTGGTTACGAGATACCTAGAAAAAACAAATGAAGCGAGCGTCACTTTTATCGTGGCTAAATACGATAAAGTTTTGCTTCAAGTTGCTAAAGAAATCATGGAAATTCATCCTGAAATTAGATCTGTATCTTATAGTGTCAATCGCAAAAATTCGACATTGATATTTGGAAAAACAGTCGACTTTATTGCAGGTGAGAAACACATCACGGATGAATTTGAAGGATTGAAAATCAAAATTTCTCCTGATGCATTTCACCAACTAAATTCGAGACAGATGGAAATACTGTATCGCGAAATTGAAAAAGCTGCGAATTTAACAGGAATTGAGACCATTATTGATTGCTATAGCGGAATTGGCATTACTTCTTTGAAACTTGCCAAAAAAGCTAGATTTGTATACGGTATAGACTACTCCGTTCCATCTATTAAAGACGCAAAAGAAAATGCTAAAATCAATGGAATCAAAAATGTAGAAATGGTTGCGGAACATGTGGAAGGTGCACTTCCAAGAATATTGCTCTCTGGAGATAAGCCAGATATAATCATATTTGACCCTCCTCGGAGCGGACTTGATCATTCCGTCATCAATGCATTGATGGAAGCTAAAATTAAACGGCTCATTTACGTCTCATGCAATCCGTCCACACTAGCAAAGAATTTAGCAGATTTAAGCACAATGTATGAAGTTGAATACATCCAACCCATCGATATGTTTCCTCATACATCAAGTGTTGAAAGCGTCACCCTTCTTAAACTAAAATAAAAAAAATACAGATATAGGAGCTTAGATATGTTGACAGATTTAGAAATTGCTCAGAAAGCAAAAATGAAAAACATTACTCAAATCGCAAAAATGATTGGCGTAAAACCATCAGAAATTGAATTATATGGTACTCATAAGGCTAAAATCAGTTTCGATGCCATTAACAGATTTCATCCTGAAAATCCAGGAAAGGTTATTTTGGTCAGCGCAATTAATCCGACTCCCGCAGGTGAAGGAAAATCCACTACGACAATCGGACTTGGAGATTCTCTAAGTAAACTGGGATATAAAACTATGATTACCTTAAGAGAGCCATCCTTAGGGCCTGTGTTTGGCGTGAAAGGCGGAGCGGCAGGCGGAGGATATGCGCAAGTGGTTCCAATGGAAGATATCAATTTACACTTCACTGGTGATATTCATGCAATTACTGCTGCTAATAATTTAATTAGTGCGGTTATTGACAATCATCTATATCGTGAAAATGAATTGAAAATAGATCCAAATAAAATCATATGGAAAAGAGCAATGGACATGAATGACCGTGCTCTTCGTAAAATTCAAGTGGGATTGTCTAGTGAAAAAGAAGTCATACGTGATGATGGATTTGACATTACTGTCGCTTCAGAAGTTATGGCAGTTTTGTGTTTAGCTAATAACATTGAAGATTTAAAGCAAAGAGTGTCAAGGATGGTCGTTGCTTACAACACTGAAGGAACGCCTGTAACTGTTGGAGACTTGAAAGTCACTGGAGCGGTCGCAATGCTTTTAAAGGATGCAATCAAACCCAATTTGGTTCAAACCCTTGAAAATACACCAGTTTTGATTCATGGAGGTCCTTTTGCAAATATCGCTCATGGATGCAACTCCATTATCGCAACTTCTTTTGCAAGAAATGCGAGTGAATATACCGTTACCGAAGCTGGATTTGGTGCTGATTTAGGTATGGAGAAGTTCATGGACATCAAAGCTCGATTAATGGATATCATGCCTGCAGCCGTTGTATTAGTCGTATCGATCAGAGCATTGAAGTTGCACGGCGGACAAGACAAGAAGCTAATGAAAGAAGAAAACCTGAAAGCACTTCGTTTAGGAATTGAAAACCTTGAAAAACATATTGAAAGTGTTCAAGAATTTCATGTTCCTTATGTCTTGGCACTGAATAAGTTTGCAAGTGATACCGAAGCCGAATTGAATCTTATCATGAACTGGGCCGAAGAACATAATCATCCAATCTCCCTTTCTGAAGTGTTTGCGAAAGGTAGCGAGGGTGGCGTCGATCTAGCTCGAAAAGTAGTTCACGAAATTGAGAATTATGACTATTCCTTATCAAAACCACTTTATGATTTGAACTTAACCATTGAAGATAAAATTTCAACAATAGCAAAAAGAATCTATGGAGCCAAAGGTGTAATTTATACCGATAAAGCCCTTGAACAAATCAAAGAGTATGTCGCTTTAGGTTGGGACAAACTTGCTATTTGTATGGCGAAGACACCTTTATCGCTAACAGATAATTCTAAGTTGCTAGGAAGACCAAGGGACTTTGAAATTACAGTTAGAGAATTTAAGCCATCCATCGGAGCTGGATTTCTAGTTGCACTTACAGGAGATGTCATGACGATGCCAGGGTTACCAAAACATGGCGCTTATGAAAATATGGACGTTGTAGATCAAAAAATCATCGGATTATTTTAGGAGGATTTTATGAAAGGAATCGACAAAGATTTACCAAGTAAATTAAGAGATTTGGGTATTAAAGTTGTCAAAAAAGCCAAAAAAGGAATCAATGATGTCAAAAGCAATGTTGAGAACACCATCTTGGAAGAACATTTAAAAAAGAGGTTCAACCTAGAAAACCCTTACCGATTTGTAGTGGTTTCTGAATCGAAGAAATTAACCGTTTTGGACGAGCTAAGTGCGCGTCATGCAAAAAGATACGATGAAGATGATTTATTCGTATTTTTTGGGAAACTCGATAATAAAGAATTCACGGCAGGAAAGTTATTAATTGACTTGAGTGACAATGCAGAGTATAAAATCAATGATTTGCTGGAAGTTACGGTTCCGATTGAATACAACCATGAAGTTCATGAAGTGCTGGCTACCGCGGTAATGTGCAGCGTATTGTAAAATGTCAAAAAGAGAAGACTTTATTCAAATATTCAATGAGTTTATTCACAGAGAAGGCAGTTCGGACTTGCTTCACTTTTTGATGTCCGAACAGTCCGACTTTTTCACTGCACCCGCCTCCACAAGGTTTCATTTGTGTTATGAAGGGGGACTTGTTGAACATTCACTGAATGTATACAATGCTCTGAGAAATTATGTGAGAAGACCTGAAATTGAACAACTGATTGGAACGATATCTGATGAATCTATTGCTATTTGCGCGCTCTTGCATGATTTGTGCAAAATGAATGTCTATAAACCTTCAACTCGAAATAAGAAGGATTCGACAGGTAAATGGGTTAGTGTACCAACCTATGAGTATAGGGATGAACTACCCTATGGTCATGGTGAAAAATCAGTATATATCATCTCAGGATTTATGAAATTGAAACGTGACGAAGCGTTTGCAATAAGATATCATATGGGATTTTCAAACACTGAGGACAAGATGAATGTTGGCCAGGCATTTTCAAAATTTCCATTAGCGTTTTGCCTTTCAACCGCTGATATGGAAGCGACGTTTCTGATGGAAAAAGACAATCAAGATTTAGAGTGAAACTTCGATAAAAAGTTTCACTTTTTTTTAGGTGCGTACCCTTTGATATGGTATAATTATATCCATTAGTGGTGATGATATGTCGACAGTATATAATTTGACCGAAGGGTCTATTTTCAAAAAACTATTTAATATTGCCCTACCTGTTTTATTAACTTCCATATCCCAAATGGCATATAATCTTACTGATATGTTTTGGATAGGAAGGGTCGATTCCATTGGTATAAATGAGAGCGAAGCTATCTCTGCAATTGGAACCGCAGGAATGCTTGTTTGGTTTTCTTTTGGGTTAATTATCATATCCAAAATTGGGACCGGAGTCAAGATTTCTCATGCGGTAGGGCACAATAACGCAAAAGAGATTCATTTGTATGCATCGAACGGCTTGATTCTTCAACTCGTTATAGGCGTGCTTTTTTCTGCTTTGGTCTTTATTTTTAAAGCACAAATTATATCCTTATTCAACATTCAGTCAGCACAAGTGACCGCGTACGCGATACAGTATCTTTCTATTGTTGGAGGACTCATTGTATTTCAGTTTATCTCCAATGGATTTGCGGCAATCAACGAAGGATTAGGAAAAACCAAAACTAATTTTCAGATAATGTTGATTGGTTTGGCACTTAATATCATTTTGGATCCATTGTTTATCCTTGTATTTAAAATGGGTGTTGTCGGCGCAGCAACAGCAACCGTCATTTCGCAAGCAGTTACGATGATTGCTTTCATCATATACTATTTCAAGAACAACCGAAAGATTCATGCAATTTCCTTTAAAGCCTTTGATTTAGGCGCTTTCGGAGACATTATACAAGTTGGATTACCAGCAGGAATTCAGAGTCTGTTGTTTACTTCCATTTCAATCTACATAGCTCGTATGGTTTATGTCTACGGGTTCGAAGTCGTGACTGCGCAGAGGATTGGAACCCAGATTGAACAGTTTACTTGGATGATTGCTGGGGGCTTTCAGACTGCGTTGACAGTATTTGTTGGGCAGAACTTCGGTGCGAAACAATTTGATCGAATTAAAAAAGGAATTGGTATGATCTCATTACTGTTAATTCCTTATGCATTGTTAGTCACTGTTTTGCTCTATTTTGCTCCAGCATTTTTATACAAAATCTTTATCGATGATCCGATAGCGACTGCGTATGGTGTAAGATATCTGAAAATTATTAGTGCTTCGCAGGTATTCATGATGTTAGAAGCAATTGGATTCGGCTTTTTTAATGGGGTTGGAAAAACAATTGTACCATCCATTTCTGGAATCTTTTTCAATCTGCTGAGAATTCCGCTTGCCATCTTTTTGACGAAGACTTTGGCAGAAGAGGGTATTTGGTGGGCAGTCAATATATCAACCTTCCTAAAAGGAATGGTCATGGTTTTTGGAACTTTGATTCTAATGAAAGTCGTTCATAAAATTAGGAACAAGCAGATGGTTCCAATTGACCCAGAGCTTTATGAGGAAATTCTAGCAATATAGAGAATGTTATTACAAATATAACCCAGAATAAGTCTTTATGGCTTATTCTTTTTTTGCGATTTATGTAAGCCATTCAGTCTAATTTATGATAAAATAGTACTAACAGATTGATAGAGAAAGAAGGGATTTCATGACCGATTTTGAGTGGATTGTAATTGTCTTTTTTCTTGCATTATTATTTGGGGTTCAAATATTGGGATATGTAATTGCTAAAAACATTTTTCATCCTTATGCCAGAAGTTTGGAAGATACACGCAACAATGAAAATGAAGTTAGTCCCGGACTGATGGATTTGTATGATTCTTGGAGTGTTGATCGATATAGAATCAAGACATCAAACAAAACGGAGATCCAAATTTATGATGTTACACCATACATTGCAACAAATAAATTTGTCGTTATTGTCCATGGATATACCTATACGCATCACGGTGCTATCAAATACGCTAAGATGTTTATGAATTTAGGGTTTCATGTCATTATGTTTGACCAAAGATTTCACGGGGCATCAGAAGGAAAAAATTGCACCTTAGGTGGATATGAAAAAACAGATTTGTATGACGTAATTACTGAAATATTTGCAAGATATACTGATAATATCTACCTTGGAACTTTTGGAGAGTCGATGGGAGCCGCAACCGTTTTAATGGAGTCTGAAATTGACAAGAGGGTTCATTTTGTAGGATCTGATTGTTCATTTTCTGATTTAGAAACGCTTGCGACTTATTTGATACACCGTAAAATTAAATTGCCAAAATGGCCGTTTATACCTTTGGCAAATTTTTATTTTCGACTGTTTACAGGTCTGTCGTTCAAGCAGATTAGCCCAATAGAATCTGTCAAGAAATCCACAGTTCCTATTTTCTATGCACACGGACTTGAAGACAAATACATTCTTCCGACGCATACTCAATTATTATTTGACGCCACGAGTACATATAAAGTACTCTTTTGGGGAGAAAACAACTCCAAACATGCAGGCACAGCAAGAAAAAATGAAGCCCAATATTACGAAGCATTAAAATCATTTATTGAAACTGTTCTACCAGTTGAAGAGATTAAACAAGAGGTGAAATCATGATGGATGTTATCATCATCGGTGCTGGAGTCATTGGCACAAATATTGCAAGAGAATTGTCCTATTATGATATTTCAATCATGGTAATAGACCGGAACACGGATGTATGCGAGGAGACTTCAAAGGCGAACAGCGGAATTGTTCACAGCGGGTATGATGCACTTCCGGGTACTTTGAAGGCAAAATACAATGTTACCGGAAACCAAATGATGAAATCAATATGCAATGATTTGGATGTTCCTTTTGTTCAAAACGGATCACTCATCATTGGTTTTTCTGAAAAAGACGAAGAAGAATTAAGAGTATTGGAACAGCAAGGAATCCGCAACGGAGTTAAAGGATTAGAAATAATATCAAAAGAAGAAGTTTTGAAAAAAGAGCCTAACCTCAATCCACAAATTTACTCAGCGCTTTATGCGCCGACCGGAGGTGTCGTTGACCCATTTCAATTGACGATAGCTTCGGCGGAAGTTGCAGAGATGAATTCAGCTATATTTCAAATGGAAACACTGGTTCAAAGTGTTGAAAAGATCGATGGTGTTTTTGTTGTTCATACAGATAAAGGTGATTTTAAATCAAAAATTCTTGTAAATGCGGCAGGTTGCTACTCCGATCATATCAATAATTTTTTAAGTGCTAACAAACAAAACATTCGTCCGCGGAAAGGCGAATACTGTTTATTTGACAAACAGATAGGAACATTGGTTACATCCACCATTTTTCAACTCCCAACTTCAATGGGTAAAGGGGTGCTTGTAACGCCAACCGCGGAAGGGAATCTACTCGTTGGACCAAGTTCGTTTTTTGTTGATGACAAGGAAGATAAAGAAACAACATTGGAAGGAATTAAGTACGTTCTTGAGACGGCAAAGATTTCAGTTCCGAGCATTCCTTTGAATTTCATTATTACAGGTTTTGCGGGTCTAAGAGCCTCTGAAGAAAAGAAAGACTTCATTGTAGGAGAACAAACTGATGTAGCAGATTTCTTCAATGCTTCCGGAATAGAATCACCGGGGTTGACCGCTGCTCCTGCCATTGCAAAAGACCTTGCAGATATGATACAGTTAAAGCATCGCTTTTTAAAAAGAAAAAATGCAGTCAAGAAAAGAAAAAATATCTCTCGATTCGAACCAGCAAGCATGCATCAAAAAAAGAAGCTAATTGCACATGACAAGGAATACGGTAAAATTGTTTGTCGTTGTGAGATGGTTACTTTATCCGAAATTAAACAAGCGATTCACAGACCGGTTGGAGCGAAAACTGTCGATGGAATCAAACGCAGAACTCGTGCGGGATCAGGAAGATGTCAAGGCGGATTTTGTGCTCCTAAGGTATTAGAAATTCTTTCGGAAGAACTTAATTTAAGTCCACTGGAAATCGCTAAATCAAGCAAAAAATCAACATTTTTACTTGGGCTTGATAAAGAACTGAAGGGAGGGTCATTCTGATGAAAAAAGATCTAATCATCATCGGTGGAGGCCCTGCCGGACTTGCAGCTGCAGTAGGAGCGTATGAAGCTGGACTTAGAGATATATTAATTTTAGAAAGAGATAATAAATTAGGCGGTATTTTAAACCAATGCATTCATAATGGGTTCGGACTTCACAAGTTTAAAGAAGAACTCACGGGTCCAGAATATGCACATCGATACATCGAGAAAATTAAAGAGTATGGTATCGAATATAAACTGTCGACAATGGTTTTTGACGTGAATGAACATTTGCATGTTTATGCAATGAATGAAGAAGACGGGCTAATGAACATCAAGGCAAAATCGATTATATTAGCAATGGGATGTCGCGAAAGGCCAAGAGGAGCTTTAAATATACCCGGAAATAGACCTTCCGGTATTTACTCTGCAGGTAGTGCACAATTCTATGTCAACATTGAAGGTTTCATGCCTGGAAAAGAAGTTGTCGTTTTAGGCTCTGGAGACATCGGCCTGATTATGGCAAGAAGGATGACCCTGGAAGGGGCACATGTCAAAATGGTTTGTGAAATTCTTCCCTATTCCGGTGGGCTCAAAAGAAACATCGTTCAGTGTCTTGATGATTTTGGAATTCCTTTGAAACTATCCCATACTGTTACGGCTATTCATGGAACTAGTCGCCTTGAAGGTGTGACAATTTCAAAAGTGGACGAAGCAATGAATCCGATACCAGGAACAGAAGAAGATATTTCTTGTGATACTTTACTCTTGTCGGTTGGGTTGATTCCAGAAAATGAATTATCGAAACGTGCAAAAGTGAAAATGAATCCAGCAACAAATGGGGCGCTTGTAGACGAAAGTTTTGAAACGAACATTGAAGGAATCTTTTCCTGCGGAAACGTATTACATGTCCATGACTTGGTCGACTATGTGTCTGAAGAAGCAGAGTCTGCGGGTAAAAATGCTGCAAAATATGTTAACGGGTTATTGAAGCATTCAAAGAAAATAGATTTAATTTCTGGATTTGGAATTCGATATACTGTTCCGGTTACCATTGATTTTTCTAACATTGAAAAATTTGAGACCGTAAGGTTCAGAGTGTCAGGAGTGTATAAAGAACATTCCATTTGTGTCTACTTTGATGACCAACTGGTCTACACACAAAAAAAGAAAATCATGACACCTGGGGAGATGGAACAAGTACTCATTCTAAAAAAATGGTACATTGATCATCCGGACACGAAACAAATCAAAATAATTATAGAAAAGAGGGCATAGGATGAGCGAAATCAGAACGATAACTTGCATCGGATGCCCCATGGGTTGCGAACTAATTGTCGAAGTTGATAAAGAGAAAATTCTTAAAATTGAAGGGTATGCTTGTAATATTGGGAAAGATTATGCCCAAAAAGAAATAACCAATCCTCTTCGAATGATTACCACAGTTATTCCAGTTATTGGTGGGGATGAAATCATGGTTTCAGTCAAGACAAGTAAACCCATCCCGAAACCTTCCATACAGGACTGTGTGAAATCATTAAAAGGGTATAGAGTTGAAGCACCCATATCGGTTGGAGACATATTGGTTAAGAATGTGTGCGGATTAGGTGTAGACCTAGTTGCCACAAAGGAAGTGAAAAAGAAATGAACGTCTCAGTTGTAAAGACAAAGGTCGGAACTTTGCGGATTGAAGATGACGGACTCGAAATTAAATCAATTCAATATGTGAGCGAAGATTCATCATCTTTACAGATTTCTAGGTTAGCAGATCGTTTTACCAAGCAATTGGACGAATATTTTTCACACAAACGAACTTCATTTGATATCCCATTTTCGATTGAGGGGACACCTTTTCAAAGAGATGTGTATATCGCAATGTCTAATATTCCTTATGGACAAACAATGTCCTATCAAGAACTTGCGAGGAAAGCAGGATACCCAAATGCACAACGGGCTGTAGGAAGTGTTTGTAGAAAAAATGTTTTTCCATTTTTGCTTCCATGTCATCGTGTAATCAATCAGGATGGAAGTTTTGGAAAATATGGTGGAAGCCCTGAATTTAAAGCAATGTTAATATTACATGAGAGGCAGTGAATTCTTCACTGCTTTTTTATGAAATCGATTGACTTTTATCTAAAATCACTCTATAATGTTAACCGAAGCTAACTCGTTGCTTTTTATTTTCAAAAAGAAGTTAGTCACAGCTAACAACGGAGGAATAAGATGACGCTGAAAGACGTATCGCCAGGTCAAACCTGTGTGATTAAAAATATACACACTAACAATCTCAGAAAAAGAATCATTGATATGGGATTGATATCAGGAACAAGGATATTTGTTAAAAAGCTCGCTCCGCTTGGAGATCCAATGGAAATTGTTGTCCGCGGCTATGTCTTAACGCTTCGTAAAGCCGAAGCAAAGACGATTGAAGTGGAAAGCGTGGTAACAGAATGATTAAAATCGCGTTAGTGGGGAATCCTAACAGTGGAAAAACCACAGTTTTCAATGGACTTACAGGATCCAATCAATCTGTCGGAAATTGGCCAGGTGTGACTGTTGAAAAAAAGTCGGGTACATTAAAATCAGATATCCTTAAGGCTGAAATTATCGACTTGCCAGGGATATATTCATTATCTACTGTTTCGTTAGAAGAAGAGATTTCCGCAAAGTACATTTTAAGCAAAGACATGGATTTTATAATCAATGTTGTGGATGCTTCAAATCTTGAGCGGAATCTTTTTTTGACTATGCAGTTGCTTGATTCAGAAATACCTGTCGTCGTCGCCTTAAATTGCATGGATTTGGTTGCCAAAAAACTAGATGAAATAGATGTTTTAGAATTACAAAGATTTTTGAAAGTACCGGTAGTGCCTATTATCGCTAGTAAAAAACACGGTGTTCAAGATTTGATTACCTTTTTGGAAAGTCATGATGTCCTGCCGCTTGCTATCTCTCATACTTACGAAACTAAAATAGAGTCTACAATTGAATCTTTTCAGAAATTACTTCCTAATCGTTTTGAGGCAATTAGATTGTTTGAAGACGGATTAAAGGGAACCTTTCAATTAGATCAAAATGAAGAATTCAAATCGAATTATGTAAGGACGGTTGAAATTGAGTCCAAAAAGTATATAATGGATTTTGATATGATTCTTCCTAGTGCAAGATATGATGAAATCATAGAGGTATGCTCAAAAGTATTAAAAAAAGGTGATGTGACTCGCCTTTCCAGTTCTGATAAAATCGACAAGATTTTAACACACAAATGGCTTGGACTCCCCCTATTTGCTTTAATTATGATGTTTGTGTTTTTCATGGCTTTTGGTCCAGTAGGATCTTTTATCACAAGTCAGTTTGTTAGTGTCATACATATTCTTTTCAGTTACATTCAATCAGGCGCGCAAAACATTGGAATGTCTCCATGGGTTATCTCTTTAATAACGAACGGCGTTTTCGGAGGACTAGCATCGGTTATTGGGTTCTTACCTCAACTTATGATTCTCTTCTTTTTCCTAGCCTTGCTTGAAGACTCAGGTTATATGTCAAGAGCAGCGTTTATCATGGATCGAGTTCTAAGAAGATTCGGATTGTCCGGAAAGTCATTTATTCCAATGATAATAGGATTTGGTTGTAGTGTTCCTGCAATTTCAGCTTCAAGAACACTTGATAAAGTGGAGGATAGAAGAATGACTACGATGGTCATCCCCTTTATCTCTTGTGGCGCCAAAGCTCCAATCTTTGGAGTGTTTGCCGGAGCGTTGTTCGCTTCCAACTCGTACCTTGTCGTGTTTTCAATGTACGCTTTAGGTATTTTAGTCTCAATATTAAGCGCTGCATTATTCAAGAAAACCATTTTAAAAGGTGCAAGCGCTAATTATATTATGGAACTTCCAGAATATCGTGCACCTTCGATTCAAAACATGTGGAGGCATACTTGGGACCGGTCAAAAGGATTTTTAATTAAAGCTGGAACAATTCTTCTTGGTGCGTTTATCATCATTTGGTTTTTAAGTTATTTCGGATTCGTAGACGGATCATTTAGATTATTGAGTGAAAACGAAATCGGATCCTCAATGCTTGCAATCATAGGCAAATGGTTATTACCGTTATTTCAACCGATTGGATTTGTAGATTGGCAGTCAACTGTCGCAATGCTCTCAGGTTTTGTCGCAAAAGAATCCGTTGTCGGAACACTTGGAATTCTATATGGAGTAACAGGAAACGTCATTGAAAATGGAAATCTGCTTTATGCAGATATCCAAGCTCACTTTACAGCATTACAGGCGTATTCGTTTATGACGTTCGCTTTGCTCGCAACCCCTTGCGTAGCAGCGGTTGCGGCTATGAAACGAGAGTTGGCCTCTTGGAAATGGTTTACATTCATATTAGTGTATGAACTTGCTGTAGCGTACCTTGCGTCCTTGCTTATCTTCCAAATTGGATCCATGGGAATAGGCGGTGCGTTTTCACTTATATTCGGGGTTTTGGTCATCATCTTCGTTGTTTCGATGATTGTGAAAGTTGTTAGAAGAAAAGGAGTTACATGCAGTCATTGTGACGGATGTAGTTCGATTTCATCTTGCCACCTTCCACAAAGAGAAAAATATTATTCAGATAAGGAGAATCAAAATGACTCAGAGAAATAGCAAATACAGCGAATCTTTGGAAGACTACCTTGAAGCCATTTTTATGCTCGGAGGAAGTCATGTTCGAAGTGTAGACATTGCAAATCAACTTCACCTTTCTAAGGCGAGCGTGAATAAAGCAATCAATACTTTGATTGAAAAGGGGTTAGTTTCTAAAGAATTGTATGGGGATGTTTCATTAACGGCTTTGGGTCAAAAAAATTCTGAGCGAGTACTCAAAAAACATTTACTAATTAAGAACTTTTTAATAGATGTTTTGAAAGTGAATCCAGAGGTTGCGGATCACGAAGCGTGTGGCATTGAACATAATATCAGCGAAGATACGGCAACAAAGTTAGAAAAATTAATGAATGAACTTCAAAAAAAAGAGTCCTGAAAATTCAGGACTTTTTTTATATTGTGGTCTCTCTTTCAATCAAGGTTACATCAATCTGTTGATGGAACTTATCGATTTCTTCACCATTCATTAGTTTCATCAAGGTTTCAACTGCGTAATGGCCTATTTTTTCAGTGGATTGTGAAATCGTAGTCAGTTTTGGGGAGAATATTCTTGAAAGTTCAATGTTATCGAATCCGATGACTTGAACATCCTCAGGAACCCTCTTTCCAGCCTTTTTAAGGCACTGAAGAACATGAAGTGCTATGATGTCGCTATCACAGAAAATTCCATCACAGTCAAGATTTGAGTTAATGACGTTTTGGATGTCTTCTTGTGATGGATTTTTAAAATCTAAATCAAAACTAAAGTTGTATATCTTGTGCTTCTCTAGAACAGACTTGAATCCAACCGTTCGATCTCGAACTGGAAGCAAGACAGAGGGCCCTCTGAAATGAATCAATTTTTTACATCCTGAAGACAATAGTTTTTCCGCAGCTAATTTACCCCCCAAAATATTATTGGAAGTAACTGAAGGAACATCCTCTGTAAGTTTATGATCAATCGCGATGATGGGAATGTTTAAACTCTTGTAATCTTGAATTCTGGTTGTATTTGATATCAAAATGATTCCATCGATGTTATATTGTTGAAACACTTTTAGATATTTTGTTTCTCTTTCTTTGTTATCTTGGGAATTACAAACCATTAATCGATAATTGAAGTTAATTGTGATATCTTCAATAATTTCTAACAGTTCAGCAAAATAATAAGACGTAAGGTGTGGAACAATGATACCGATGATTCTTGACTGTTTTTTAAATAAACTTCTAGCTAATTCGTTAGGAACATACTGAAGTTCGTTGATTGCATCAAGTACCAATTCTTTAGTTGATTCATTGACATATCCTTTATTGTTTATTACCCTGGAAACAGTTGCAACACTGACGTGGGCTAGTTTTGCTACATCCTTAATTGTGGGCATTTATTTCACATCCTTCTCATGATTTCTGTAAGTGATAATCACATTATACAATGAATGATTTCAAATGAAAAGAAAAACATGTAAACAATTACACATATTTAATATACTAATATATGGTTATGTAACAAAAATTACATAACAGTTATATCCATTCATCCATTTCATATTATTTTGGTTATAAAGATGGACTTTTGAGTTCAAATGCGATAAACTTTTATTAACGACTTAACTTCAAAGAGGTTATTATTTATGAAAAAAACGAAAATTACATTAAGAAATAAAGTGATATACCAAGTATTTGTTAGAAATCATACGACTGAAGGAACATTTAAAGCTTTAATTACCGATTTGGATCGAATCAAGTCCTTGGGAGTCGACATTGTTTACCTACTTCCAATACATCCAATCGGCGAAAAAAACAAAAAAGGGACGCTTGGAAGCCCCTATTCCATTCAGGATTATAGACTTATAAATCCCAGACTAGGAACAATAGATACTTTTAAAGAACTGATTCACGAAGTGCATGCTAGAAAGATGAAGATTATGATTGATGAAGTCTTAAATCATACATCTAGAGATTCTAAATTATTGAAGGAGCACCCTGAATATTTCTATCGCAATAAAAATGGCGAGATTGCCAACAAAGTCGGCGAATGGTGGGATGTTGTCGATTTGAACTATCGTAGCGATAAAGCCTTATGGTTTGAGTTAGCTGACACTCTGAAATTTTATGCTCGTCTTGGCGTCGATGGATTTCGAATGGATGTAGCGAGTCTTGTTCCTCTTGATTTTTGGGAATATGCAAGGAAAGAAGTTTCTAAAATCAATCGCAACACAATATGGTTGAGTGAATCAATACACGGAGACTTTTTAAAGTATATTAGAGATCAAGGATTTGAAGGCGCTTCAGAATCTGAAATCTACCAAGTATTCGATATGGCTTACGACTATGATGCATATCCATTTATGGAAGCCTATTTAAAAGGTGATGCTCCGCTCAAAGGATTTTTGGAAGCCATCAAAAGACAAGATGAAATTTATCCTGCAAATTATGTGAAAATGAAAAATCTGGAAAATCATGATACACGCAGAATTGCCGATCTTGTAAATCTAGATATGGATAAGGTACTCAATTGGACCGGATTCCTGTTTTTCCAAAAAGGAGCAGTAATGCTTTATGCAGGGCAAGAATTTGTTTCAAACGTTAGACCGGATTTGTTTGAAAAAGATGTCTTCGTTAGAAATGCAGATATTTCGAAATTTATAGCAAAACTCACCAAGTTAAAATCGAAGAAAGTGTTCTCACAAGGAAAATATATCGTTCATATTCCTGAAGTGGATGGCGTTGCCTACCAGTCTTTTGAAGATGATTCTGATCTATTCATTGGAATATTCAATGTTGGGCAAGTATCAGGGGAAATGAAAGTGCAATTCAGTGATGGCATCTATAGAAATTTAATGAATGGAAAGACAGTTAAAGTTGAAAATAGTCAGATTAAACTAGGATTATATCCTATTGTTATTCATCTTAAAAAAGCAGAAAAAGAATAGCTTCAGCCTTTATTTTTAATTAAATGTTTTGAACTATATATAACATTAAAGCCACGATTTTGTGGCTTTTTGAATGCTTTGCTGTTTTTTTTGATATAATATTATGAAGAGGAAGTGTTAGTTTGGAAAACAGACCCATTGTTCACGTGATAGGCGCGGGGCTTGCTGGAGTGGAAGCGAGTTATCAGCTCGCAAAAAGAGGGATTCATGTCTTTCTCCATGAAATGAAGAAAATCAAGAAATCACCCGCTCATACCATGAATACTTTTGCTGAACTAGTGTGTTCGAATTCATTTCGGAGCGATTCCATACAAAACGCAGCAGGTTTGCTAAAAGAAGAACTTCGAATGCTAGACTCTTTGGTCATTCGCTGTGCAGATAAAACCAGAGTTCCTGCAGGAAGTGCACTAGCTGTGGATAGAGATCTTTTTTCAGAGGCGTGTACACAAGCAATTTTAAACCACCCTCTTATTGAAGTCATTGACGAAGAAGTCACTTCTTTACCAGAAGGAAATGTATTGGTTGCGACTGGACCTTTAACGAGTGATGCTCTGTTTGAAGAAATCAAGAAAATCACTGGAGAAGATACTCTCTATTTTTTTGACGCTGCTGCACCCATCATTGAAGCGGACTCGATCAATATGGATATTGCTTTCATGAAAAGTAGGTACGACAAAGGAGAGGCAACATATATAAATTGCCCAATGTCGAAAGAAGAATATGATGTTTGGTACAATGAATTGATACATGCTGAGTGTGTCATTCCAAAAGACTTCGAAATGAAAGTATTCGAGGGATGCATGCCAATTGAAGAAATGGCAAAGCGCGGTCCTCAAACTTTGACCTATGGACCGATGAAGCCTGTGGGACTAAGAAAGCCAGATGGAACAAGAGCATATGCCATGGTACAATTAAGACAGGATAATCTGTCAAAAAGTCTATATAATATTGTTGGCTTTCAAACGCACATGAAATTCGGAGAGCAATTAAGAATCATAAGAATGATTCCAGGTCTTGAACAAGCCAATATTGTTAGATATGGCGTGATGCATAGAAATTCTTATATCAATGCTCCAAAACTAATAAATGATACTTATCAACTGAAAAAGTTACCAAACATATTCATCGCCGGTCAATTAAGCGGAGTAGAAGGATATGTAGAATCAATTGGATCAGCAATGATTGCTTCCATAAACATGGCGCGGATGATTAAGGGTATGCCCAAATTGGCTTTCCCGATAGAAACAGCAATGGGATCTCAAGCTCATTATCTCGCTGAGTCAGATCCAATATATTTCCAACCAATGAATGCAAATTTCGGGATTTTTCCGCCTCTTGAGGAACAACATTTCAAGAAGGCAAGAAAAGAAATGTACGCGCAAAGAAGTATTGAAGCATTACGTTCCTTTATGGAGATGAATGATATTGAATAATGACGAAATGATTTATGAGTTTGAGAATTATCTATCAACTCAAAAGAATTACGCAATTAATACTGTGATTTCTTATTTGGGAGATATCCGAACTTTTGTCACGTTTTTAAATCAAGAAGAACTCGGCGACTTATTTCATGCGAGCGAAAGAGTTTCCAAATTTTACATATCATTTCTTCATAATCAATATTCACCAAGATCGATTCGTAGAAAAATCAGCAGTTTGCGCTCGTTCTACGAATATTTAGTGAGCGAAGAACATTTGACAATCAATCCTTTTCATAATGTCACTTTACCCAAAGAAGGAAAGAAATTACCTAAATTCATCTACGAAAATGAGATGATGGATTTTTTGAATCATATTGATACGACGAGTTTAAAAGGAAAGAGAGATCTTGCGATATTTGAACTTTTGTATGGATGTGGTCTACGGGTTAGCGAGTTGGTCTCAATCAAAATTACTGATATCGATTATGTTTTTAAGACTGTTTTGGTCCATGGTAAAGGATCAAAAGACAGGGTTGTTCCAATTCACGAAATCGCAATTCAAAAAATCAAAGATTATCTGGTGTTTGTAAGGAGTGTTTTTCTGGCTAGAACTGAACGAACAGATCATCATTACCTGTTTTTGAATTTTAAAGGAACTCCATTAACCGCTCGAGGAGTGAGGGACATCTTAAACAGAGAACTTGATCATCAAGCTTCGACCTTACATATATCTCCACATTCCTTTAGGCACTCTTTCGCGACTCATTTGTTGGATCATGGAGTTGACTTAAGAAGCGTTCAGGAACTACTTGGACACGTCAGTTTATCCACAACGCAAATCTATACAAAGGTTTCGAAAGAAAAATTGAAGGAAGTCTATCAAAACACACATCCCAGAGCAAAATAAAAGCCCAAAATCAATGGGCTTTTTTCTTTATTTTTTAGTACCGGACCAGTTTTCAAGCATCCTTAGGATACTGCGATTCATCTCTTTCATAAATACGGAGTTTGTTTTTCGAGCATAAAACATCTGTGCGAAGTTTTCTGCTTGGTAAGAGTTGTTTGGACGAAATGATTGATCCGCTAAACCGAACATCTCCTTAATTTGTTCCTTGTCAAGTGAATTATATTCGTTTTCAAAAACAAAATACTTGTTGTCAAAGCGTGGTCGGAACACTTTCTTATGATTTTCTGGATAATATCCAAATAACAGCATCGAAATGGGAAAGACAAAATCTGGTAGTTTCAATAATTCCTTATGAAATTCATAATTTTCAAGAATGTCACCGATGTAACAACTTCCTATTCCTAAAGACTCTGCTGCAATAACGGCATTTTGGGCCGCTACCATTGCGTCTTCAATTGCGATGAACAAATCCCCAAATTGTGGGGACTTATACTCAAGACCCGTTTTGTCACAATAATCCAGTATATTATTTTGAAGGTAATAATCGAACCATTTTTGTTGATCTGCCAGGATAATCATCGCAAGTGGTGCGTCTTTAATAAATGGTTGGTTATCACAACTGATGGATAGCTGATTCAATTTATCTTTATCTGTTACTAAAATAATCGAGTAAAGCATCTGATTTCCTGCTGTAGGAGCACGTTTCATGCTTTCAATGATTATCTCCATATGTTCTTTGCTAATCGCTTGGTCGTTAAATTTGCGTAACGAGCAGCGGTTTATGATTGTTTGAACAGTTTCATTCATATAAAAAAACTCTCCTTCAACAAACTTGGATGAATCTTATTCTTTGTTTTTTGTTAAATGTCTCGTGATTCGAAGTGCAAATAACATTAGAATTCCTAAAAACCCCATCACTCCAGGAACAAATATGATTTGCAAATCGATTGATAAGACATTGGCGTTTAAAATGAGTCCAAAGAAATAGAAAACTCCAAGCAGAATGAGGAATACGCCTCCCGCTAATGCGAACATGTCTATAATGAAGTTAAAGTGGCTTTCAAACCAGTCTATGAGTTTATTAATTTTATTTTTCATATGAGATCTCCTCTATTTTGGTAATTTCATTTTACCACGATTTTTGCTAAATTTCCTTGGCTATCTTCAAAAAAAAAGAGTTTCATCCCTGAAACTCTTCAATCTTAACTTGAGAACGGTAGATATTTGCATAAACTCCATTTTTTTCAACCAAATCCTTATGGCGTCCTTCTTCAACCTTGATTCCATTTTCAAGTACGATGATTTTATTGGCGTTTTTAATTGTAGATAAGCGATGAGCGATGACAATCATCGTTCTGTCTTTCGCTACAGTTTCAAGTGCAGTCTGAATCATTTCTTCAGTTTCGGTATCAATGTTTGCAGTGGCTTCATCCATAATTAAAATGGCTGGATCATGTACGACGGCTCTCGCAAATGAAATGATTTGCTTTTCTCCAACAGAGAAGTTCGTTCCCCCTCTAGAGACATTTGTGAGTACGCCATTTTCTAGTTTTTCAAGCAACTTGGCACCGCCAATTTGAACTAGTATGGATTCAATTTGATTGTCTGAGACATCCTCTTTCCCAAATCGGATGTTATCAGCTAAGGTTCCTTTGAATAAAACAGGGTCTTGCAAAATGATTCCTATGTTTTTCCGATAGGTTCTTTTAGGATAAGTAGTGATGTCCAAGTCGTCAATTGTGATGGTTCCCATGTCCCCTTCTTTGAAATCATAAAAACGCAGAAGAAGACTCATTAGAGAAGATTTACCTGACCCAGTGTGGCCAACCAACCCAACCATTTGACCTGGCTCGATGACCATATTGATTCCTTTCAATACTGGATTACCTTCTCGGTATGAAAACCAAACATTTTGAAATTCGATTTTTCCAATATATCGCGGAATGACTTCAAAAGTGTCATCTTCTTGGTCGCCATCGATAATTTTGAAGATACGCTCAGTTCTTACGATAGCATGCTGAAGGTTACCAATTTCTCTGAATAAGGTTCCTACAGGCTCGACTAGCCTCGATAAATAGTCATTGTATGCATAGATTAAACCAGCAGTGACGACAAATCCAGGAATTGTTAAATACCCGTTTCCGAAGTATAAAACGATTGCGGCTGTCACTAAAGCACCAATCAATCTAATCATATTCCAACCAATGGTAAGATGCAAGCGTGACTCTTTTAGTTTTTCCTGCATGAATTCGCTCGATAGTTGGTTAAAATTCTGTTCCGTTTGTTTTTTAAAATTAAAAATTTGTAGAATAGAGATTCCATTGATAATCTCATTCAGTTGAGCAGTAATCATAGAGTTTTGTTCGTTGACTTTCTCAGCGATGGTCGAGAGCTTTTTGATAAAGAATCGAAGCCAGATATAAACAACTGGGAATATGACGAAAGTAATTAAAGCAAGTTTGGCATTTAGGTAAAACATACCGATATAAGCAAATACGACTGCCAAAGAAGCATTAACGAGTAAATTGATGATGGTCGAAAACAGACTCATCATTCCTCCGACGTCACTGATAATTCGATTTGCAATTTTCCCCGCAGGTTCTGTCTCAAAGTATGACATAGGCATTCTTTGGAGGCTCGAGATGGCATTTTTTCTGGCATCTCTGACAATATTAACATTTATCATTGACGTTGTGTATCTCTGAATGTAAGTAAATAGCACTTGTGCTATGAAACGTAGAAATAACAGAAGAATCATAATTTCTAATGGATGAATAAACGGCTGATAAAAAGTTAAGACTTCAGCTGTAGAAAGTTTCGTTGCGAAATACTCGGAAGGAATACCATCCTGAGATATTACTTCAAGTGTCGTGCCATCAAGGGATTTGCTACCCTCTTTTACGATTTCATCGACAAAATAATATCCACCTTGATATATAACGACTGAAGCGCCGCGGTTATTACTCGTTTCCTGAGTGAAATTACGGTTGAAGATAGTCACGGTTTTTGAAGTTGGGGCATCTACTTCATACCATGGATTTGAAATTCCAACGAGATAGTTGTCCAAAATCGATTTGACAATCAGTGGGGACAGTAATCCGAGGAATTGAACGATAACCATTGCGGAAAGTGTGATCCAAAGAAGTTTTTTATATTTGGAGATGTATCTCCAAACCTTTTTCATAGTTTTCATATCCGCACCTACTTCATCGTAATCTGTTGGATATATTGATCTTTATACCAACCATCTTGTTTTAAAAGTTCAGTGTGGGTGCCCGTCTGAGTAATGATGCCCTTTTCAAGGACGTATATTTGATCTGCATGCCGAATCGCAGAAAAGCGATGAGCAATAATAATATTGGTTTTGCCTTCTCGAGATTCTTTCAAATGTGCAATGATATTTTCTTCAGTTTTTGCATCTACAGCGCTTAATGAATCGTCCAATATCAAGATTTGAGGGTCTTTAACCAACGCTCGAGCAATTGAAAGTCTTTGCTTCTGACCACCGGATAAGGTGGAACCCGCTTCTCCAACCATGGTTCTCATTCCGTCGGTCAAATACATGACGTCCTTCTCAAAATCAGCAATTTTAACCGCTTTATCTAGATCTTCTAGTCTAGCTCTCGGATTTCCAATCAAGATGTTTCCATCAACAGTTTTTTTGAATAACATGTGTTCTTGAGGGACGTACCCAACAAGACCTCTTACGTCATCAATCTTGTATTCTTCAATGGGTAAACCATCAATGAAAATGTCTCCGTCAGTGAAATTAAATTCTCTGAGCAATTGACGAATTAAAGTTGATTTACCTGATCCGGTTGGACCGACAATGCCGATTGTTTGACCTAAAGAAATCGAAAAATCAATATTCTTAATCACCGGCTCTTTGTCAAAAGGATATTTAAAGGTAACATTTTTGAAATCTATTTTTTGGAATTTAAGAATTGGAATCGAATCCAAGTCATCATGGACTTCCGCTTGTGCCTTCATTATTTCATCATATCTGTCAACGGAAATGGTTGCGTTGTTGATTTGAGAGAAAATAGTTGATATGGATATGATAGGGCCAAAGAGCATACCAATGTAGGATACAAACGTTATTAAGTTTCCGACTGTAATGGCTTGGTTGATAATTAAATAGGATCCATATCCAAATGCTAGTAGATATGAGATTCCATAAATGACCTCAAACAATGGGTTAAACCAGTTTTCATAGTTGACAATGTATCGCCATGATTCAATGTCTCTATCAATGGCGGTATACAGTTTCTTTAAATCGTTTTCTTCTTGAACATAAGCGCGTATTACTTTCATGCCCTCGACAGATTCAAGAACTTTTTCAGTCATTTCTGCATAGATCTCGCGATGGATTCTGGTGTATTTTCTTTTATGGAATCGAATGATGTTTAAAATGGTAAGCCCAATTGGCATAATCGTCAAAGATACCAAAGTTAAACTCCAAGAAATTGTGGTTCCCATGATGACGATTGCGATAACGATAACGCCAAAGTTAAAAATGATAGCTTCCAACATCGAAGTTGCAGCAGCAGTTATTGCATCCAGGTCATTAGTTACTCTTGCAATTAAATCGCCTTTTTTATAAGATTCGTAAAACTTAGAATCCATATGAAATAGATGATCGAGATATCTGCTTCTAAGCTTGTATGTCAGTTTTTGACCTTCATAGTTCATCATATAGTTGTAAATCATTGATAATACATATCTGCCTAGAGGGAGAAGAATAAGTCCTCCAACCAAGAAGGTTAAAGATTTAGTAGTGATTCCGCCAGTGATGATAGTATCAATGGCGCTTCCTAAAAGCTTTGCAGGCAATAAGGAGATAAAGGAGATTGCAATCAAAAGGAAGAGCATGGGGATATACATTTTCCACTCTTCGACAATGAACCATTTTAATTTTTGGTAGATGTTTTTCATAATGAACCTGCAATGTTTGAATTAAATCTTCCTGTAGTCACATTCTCTCTTGAAAGAGAATAAGGAAGATGATTCATCGCATTTTTATAGGCAGCGATGACGTCCAAAGTAGTTTGCTTGTCTTCAATTGTAAAATTTAATCTTAAGGTGTTAATTCCATTTTGGATAAAGAGATGAAGATAGTCAATCAACACCAAAGGTTTAGAGTGCATTATTTTAATGTTGCAAACCCCGTCGTTAATCAAAGGGTACTCTGCCCCTTTTCGATCTCTTAATGAGTATTGATTTTCATAACATAGATTACATCCTAAATTGGTATCATATGTTTTTGCGATTGGACAATATTTGCTTATCATTAACTCTTCGCGGCCATAGACGACTTTTTCAATATTTGGAATTTCATTGTAGTATGCAACATAGTTTTTGAAGATAGACTCAGCAGTTTCTCTATTGGCTTCTGGAGAAAGAGTAACTCTCTTCGCTCCATGGTGTAGAAGAAAATGCAGTGCGTGAATATTAGTAACATTTAAGAATTCATCTGTAACGATGGTATCTGTTGTATTATGTTTATAGAGGTGACCAATCTCAGAGATAACTGAATGACCGAAGTGTGTTGAATCGTCTTTCGACCAAATTCTTCTCTTACGATTGTAAATGCAAATTTCGGGATATAACATTTGATTTGGAGTCAAGTTGTCAGTAACATAGATATCCTTGATACCCATCTCGATAGCTGCATCAAATTGCTGTTCACTCTGAACTGACACAATAATTGATGGACCAGAAACTTCAATTTGAATTGCAGGTATTGGTATGAACTCTTGAATGGTCTTAGATTTTCTAGATAGTATTGTTTCAGTGATTTTATCAACCAAATCTCTTCTCAACTCATTCATGATTTTCACAGGAATGAATCCTTGTTCGTCTGTCTCAATAAGCAAGTTATCCCACTCAAATGGAGAGTTTCCAAGTTTTGAAAAATGAGTTTTTAAATCATTGATAGTAACAGGATGACTGGAGGCATTGGGAATAATAAAATCTGAAAATACTTCCCAGTTATGACCGAATAAGTCAGATGCGTTCATTTTTAAATTGCAGTTCAAATAAGCTGTAATCGTACCATTTAAGTAGATGTGCTTACTAAACTCATCGGTGTATATCTGTAGTGAATTTTCCAATTCGATATCTAACGTTTTAAGAACTTGCGATTCAGGATCAATATACTCAGGTGAGTCTATTATAATGGTTTCGCCGGCAAAAGCTTGAGAAACGGTATGTCCGTTAGAAAGAATTCGAGATACGCCCATCCCTATATCTTTATGTCCTAGGAAGCGAATTCCGTCATTCACTCGAAGGGTGTCTGTCAGGGTAACAGTGACCTTTCCTCTGAAGCAATCAATCACTTTTCCAACAGGGATACCAATATGATTTGGACGGTCTGAGTTTACTATATTTTTAGGAGTCTCAAAAAAAAGATATCCCCTAGTTTGGCCACGATTGAATACTCTAACTAATTTGTCTATTTCTTGGTCTACATCTAAAGTGGTGTCCAGATAAATTTTATTTATTGCATTTTTGTATGAGAGTACTGTTTGAATAACATATTCAGGTTTTCTCATCCTACCTTCTATTTTTAAAGCATCAACTCCGGACTCAACTAGTTCAGATATTTTGTCGATTGTTATGAGGTCTTTTGCAGAAAGAAGGTACGAATTAGGCTCGATTAGGACTCCATCCTTCAATAGTTGATACGGGAGACGGCAGGATTGGGCGCATTCTCCACGATTTCCAGAACGGCCTCCAATCATAGAACTGAATAAACAATTGCCTGAATAGGATATACAGAGCGCTCCATGAACAAAAACTTCAAGTTCAATGTCGACTTCCTTCTTAATTTTTTTAATCATTTCAATCGATGTTTCTCTTGCTAGAATAATTCTTTTTACGCCCATCGATTTTAAGAACTTTGCTTGATTAACATTTAGTGTGTTCATTTGTGTTGAAGCATGAATATCTGTATCTGGATAGCGTTGAGTAAATAACTCAAGCAGTCCTAAATCTTGTATGATGATTGCGTCAACCTGATGCTTAACAAGCTCGTCAGTATAAGCTAATAATGATTGAATTTCATAATCATAAACGACCGTGTTAATTGTAACGTACACTGCCACATTTCTTAAATGAGCGTATTCAATTGAAGCGATGATTTCATCAGTCTCGAAGTTGGAAGCGTATGATCTTGCTCCAAATTTCTTGCCTGACAAGTACACCGCATTTGCTCCTGCGTTGATTGCTCCAATAAAGGATAACCTGTCACCCGCAGGGGCAAGAAGTTCAATTTGTTTCATACGTTTCACCTCATTTCATATCAACAATATTATACCATCCATTTTATATTCTTATCGATTTATCTATTATTATTTTGTTTGTTTCAATTCAAAAAAAAAGACTAGATGAACTAGTCTTATTTTTTTGTTGGTACTCTTTCTTCAACTTTTAATGCTTTCAACAGAAGTTCTGATGGACAATATCCAACAACGAAGCTCAGTATAAGCATGGTTCCAACGAATAGTGTAAGCAAGAAGAAGAAAGGACTAACCCAATAACCTAAAGCAACACTTGCGATAACAAGAACACCAGCGATTAATCTAGCAAGCGATCCTTTACCTTTAATGATATACATATATAATTCATCTCCTTTTCTTTTGATTTCATTATATCACTTCCAATACGATATACAAGCGTATTGATGTTTTTCATTTTAAGCGGTCTTTTCTTTCAGTATATTCCATTTATTTTCAATCTTTTTCCAAGCCTCAGGAACAATCAAACCCCTCATGTATTTTTCTTTTAAATTGTAGTAACAGATTTCAAGGTACTCATCCGTATGATCTAAATCGAAAATCAAATTAAGTTTGACTGGCGAGTTTGTTTGGATTTCATTAATCAGATTTTGACTCGCTTTATAACCTCTGATTTCAAATTCAGAAAGAATTAATAAGCCATAACTCAAAAGATGATCTATACCATAATTATTCACATAGTTGACAAGTGGATGTCTGTGTGCAAAAGCAGTTTTCTTTTTTTCTCCCTTTTTTTCTTTCAACAAGTCGTGATAGATCGCGAACAGTTCTCTCCATTGTCCCAACAATTGTTGGCGAGGTAAAATTGGAATCAAATCTTTATGCCATAGTCTCATTCAACGCACATCCTTCCCTTTAAGAATAGTATATCAAATTCGTTTGAAGTTTCGAGGTAATTTGAATCATAAAAAAAGCGAATGCTATCAGAAAATGATAGACAACCGCTTAGAAATTTTATTTAATGTTTTTTCTTAACTTATCTATTACGTCGTTTTTGAAGCGGGTAATGAAAGATTCAATGTAATCGGAGATATCTAACGAATCATCTTCAATCAATGGTAATAAATCCATAGCATAGATAATTGCTTTTGCTTGATCCACAGTATGAGAAGAAGTATAGGTTGCATTTGCAAGTCTTCTTCCTAGCGTAGCTAAATCATATCTTTTTCCACCGATGATTTGAGATTCAAACACAGAGAGTAATTCAGCTGCCAATTCAGGATTTTGCGAGACATCAAATAAAATCTTATCAGAATCCATCATCCAGTCAAGACCTCTCCATACTTCACACCCATAGAACTGTTTCGGACGATCTTCTTTTGGAAGCAATCTTACAGCTTGAATCGTCTTTGTCGCAACAGCTATATGAGTATCATGTTTATCAGCAAGGTTATGAGTGTACAAGACTTCGGGCTTCGTCATACGAAGAATTTCTGCAAGTTCCTTCACTAAAATATCTTGCGAGGGATTTTTGGTCTCTTTGCTGGAATAATCAAGTAGAACAAGTGACCCAAATTTTCCGATAACGGATGCTTTCTTTTGTTCTTCTCTTCTTACATTCATCATTTCTTCATCTGTGAAGTTTTTATAGAGACCTTCCCGAGCACTTCCGGATCCATTGGTAACTACGACGCCCGAGAACCATTTGTCTTGTTTATCATAACATTTGATGATGCCATCGTATGCCATGATTTCGATATCGTCTTGATGAGCGGCAATTGACATGTGGGTGGCTCTTTTCAAGGCATCAGATTCTTTTGAATGATCTGGAATAAATAATTCTGCTTTCGGTTTGTAGAATAACATGTTAATCCACCTTTCTAATCATGGGTAGGCTAGCTGCGGCGATTGATTGACCCACTCGTCTGCTTTTTTCATCTGGTAAAATCAATCTGATCTTTTGACTTATGATGGGGAATTCATCCTTTAGAATCGACTTCGCAAGTTTTAGTATTCTTGTTCCTGCTGTTTTTGAGGAAACCCTTCCTAAAATCAAAACGGTGTCAATGTCATAGAATTGAGAATAATATGCAATACTATAGCCCAAGTATACACCGATTGTATCGAAAATTTCTTTAGCTTTTGGATTTCCTTCTTCGAGCAGATTCTGTATGTTGGAAAGTTTTTCTGCAGGAGTGAGTGTTTCGTCAATCTCAATTTCTGCGTTCTTTGCCAATCGAATGACCGCATCTTGTGAAAAATAATTGACTCCGCATCCATAGTCCTTTGACCAATCGTCGATTGCGGACATTAGATTGTAATCAACAGGTACAAATGCAAGTTCATTCAGCCAACCTGTGATGTTGCCAGCTTCGTCAACGTATCCTGCTGCCTGACTGGTTCCCATCGCAATCCCTAGCACTTTATTTGTTCCCAAACTCATCGCTCCTGCAAGAGCGGTGACATCGCCATCATTTGCGACTTCTATTGGAACATCACCCATCTCGTGGGCAATATCTAAAAACATATTTTTAACTTTCAATTCGAATTCTGTTTTTGGTACTTTGATGAAAAGAGATGCTGCACGTACTTGGTTGTCAATGTAGATTCCTGCTGCGCTTACGCCAATGGCATCTACTTTTGGAAGATACGAAGCAGCTTTTTTCATTGAACTCAGAATTTCTTGATAATGATATTCTGGATTAGATTGAAGTTTTGGATGCCATATTACCTCTTCGCTGAATATTGCTTTACCATTGACAACTGCAGAAACCTTTCGGTCGCTTCCTCCAGCATCGAATCCGATTCGATAACCGTCTAAATGTCTTCCAACGGGCGTAGAGGATTCAAATGGTTTCGGAAATTCATCTATTCCAACAATCACAACTTCGAAGCTTTCTCCATAAATCGAAGACATAAATTCCGAGTCGAAATCCCTAATTCCATTTTTAATATATGCAATTTGCAACCGTAATCCCAGGTCTTTTGGCCCGCAGTAATACACTTTCCATCCGCCCTTAATCCAAACCAATGTTTTTACCAAACGTTCGATGAAGATGAAATTTGCATCCGCTTGAGATTCTTCTCCAAACACAGATGTATTAAATGTTGAGATGAATCCATTGCTACGTTCAATTGCTATAAGAACCGTAGTAGGATTTTCTGAATTATTAACTGCAGATAGATATTCTTTGTTCGCAAGCGCTAATGGTACAAAGAATGGATCGAGATGCAATTTTTTATTTGGTTTTTGATTAAAAGAAAATGGCATTTTTCACTCCACCTTAAATTGAATTGTTGAGTGTATTATACCACGCGAAAAAATCCCATACAATCAATAGACTGATTTTTACAAGAATAGGAGTTTTTTTTCATCTTTTACTGTTTTTACCTTTCATTGTTTGCGAATCTAGCACTAAAGTTAAGATGTTTCTAAGTTGATTTATTCCAATAAATCGGTTATAGTTATTACAGACTTTTGACGGAGGAAGATAATAATGACAACTAGAAAAATGATTTTAACCGGTCTATTTGTGGCTATAGGGATTGTTTTGCCTCAAGCAGTTCATCTTATCGGAGGAAGCAGTTTGGGAAGCATGTTGCTACCGATGCATTTGCCTGTGTTTATTGGGGCGATGTTACTCGGGCCATTGAGTGGGCTGCTGATCGCATTAGTCTCTGTTGTCGTAGGGGTATTTATCGGTATGCCGCCATTATTGATTGCCACATATATGATATTTGAACTTGCTGTATATGGGCTTGTTTCTGGGTTCTTATACCACAACAAGAAAATGAATATCTATGTATCTTTTCTGATGGCGAAGCTTTTGGGAATGGGTGTGGCATTACTCGTGATTCAGTTGATGATTCGTCTTTTTGATTTGTCTTTTCCTCCACTATTTGGAACCTTAGGAATGTTCATTATCGGTCTTCCAGGAATTGCACTTCAAATTGTGGTTGTACCTTTATCAGTTAAACTAATTGAAAAAAGTAGGCGAGTTTATGATTAATTATATGAGTAAATTGCATGAAAACCCAAAAATGACGTGTATTGTTTTAGAAGATCATGATGTTATTTTTACTTCAGAATCTAGCGGAGTCAAGCCTTTACTTGATTTTTATAAATTATATGATTCATCTAAGAAGAACTTGACCGTCATTGATAAAATCATGGGCAGAGGTGCCGTGTTGCTAGCAATATTAATTAACGCGACAGAACTGTTTACACCAATTATATCTGAAGCGGCATTAGATTTAGCAAAAGAGTATCATTTGATTGTACATTATGACAAACTTGTGCCTTTTATTGTCAATAGAAATAAGGATGGAAGATGTCCAATTGAGAGCTCCGTTCTCGAAATTCATGATATTCATAAAGGATATGCGGCCATATTGAGGGCATTATCTAATTTAACAAAATAAAATGAAAAGGTAATCCGATGAACTGGATTACCTTTTAAATTATATTAGTAGATATGTCCTTCTTTTGGAACGATGCAAATGAATTTAAATGGTTGTTCTCCGGCATTTTTGAACTGGTGCAATGCATTCATTGGCACATACGCATAGGACCCAGATGTTACAGGATGGATGACTCCATCAATCGACAATTCGCCGGTTCCTTCAAGAATGTAGTTGATGTGTGGCCAAGGATGAGCGTGTTTTGGGGTAAAACCATCTTTTTGAACCTCAATAACTCTCATGACGTAGTTATCCCAACCTTCCTTGGGCGAAACTAAAACCTTCATTGAAGCTTGTTGAGCATCACTTGACTTTATTTCTTTGCTGACTAAATCAATAATATTTCCTACTGGCATTGGAATACCTCCATATGAATGACTAATTAATTCTTTATATCGTTATTATACCATAGACCTTTTCAGCAAGTCACGATGAATGACTTATACTGATATAGAAAAAAATAAGTTCCAAGGAGAGGAACTTATTTTGAGATTTCGATTGTATTAATCTGACAGACTGAATGCAATTGAAACTAAATCAAGGAATTCGTCACGATAACCGAATTCATCTGTGCCAAGTGCATTTTCTGCTCTTTGTATCACTTGGTTGTAAGTAGATGCACCTTTATACTGAGATTGGATTAGCAACATTCCAAATTCTGCGACTGCGGATGCAAAGCGGTATGTTTCGCTTGGAGAATCTGTGTAATCACTTGTTAACACGACGTCTTGGATAAGTTCAGACGTTTCAGTGGTCGGTTCTTTGTACCGGATGGAGATGGTCGTTAATTCGTTTGAATAATTTTCTCCATCGTATTTTAAATCCTCTAAGACTTCATAATCTTGTGGATTAATCTCTTCGTCCGATCCTGCTGGAATCAATTCATAAAACGCAATAACTTCATGCCCTGAACCAAGATCTCCAGCATCTTTCGTATCATCATTAAAGTCTTCATAATTCAATACTCTATTTTCGTAACCGATTAATCGATATCCTTTTACGTTTAAAGGATTGAATTCAATTTGGAGTTTAACATCCTTAGCCAACGTAACCATTGTTCCACCCAATTCATTTACAAAAACTTTTTGTGCTTCTTGATAAGTATCAATATAATAATACACACCATTTCCTTTGTCGGCCAAGGTTTCCATAATATCATCGCGGATATTTCCTGTGCCAAACCCTAAAACACTTAGAAATACGCCAGATTCTTTCTTTTCTGCGATGAAGTCTTCCAAATCTGAAGTATTAGAAATTCCAACATTGAAATCTCCATCTGTTCCGAGGATAATGCGGTTATTTCCTCCTTCGATGTAATATTTTTCTGCTATTTGATAAGCCAATTCAATTCCTGCACCACCAGCAGTAGAACCGCCGGCTTGCAAATTGTCTAAAGCTTCAATAATATCATCTTTGTTGTTGCTATCTGCGGCTTCTAATACAACTCCTGATGAACCTGCGTAGACAACAATCGAAATTCTGTCGCTTGGACGAATGACATCAACTAAAAGTTTGATGGCACTTTTTAGTAAGGGAAGCTTGTCGCTTGAAGACATGCTACCAGATACATCAAGCAAAAACACTAAATTGTTGCCAGTGGTTTCATCATATTCGATTTCTGAAGTTTTAAGTCCAACCATCAAAAGTTGATGATCTTCATTCCATGGTGCAACACTTAACTCCGTTGTGATTTTTACGGGATCGTCTCCGTCTGGGCCTTCCAAGTCATATGTAAAATAATTAATCATCTCTTCGATTCGAACGGCATATGCAGTGGGAAGCGTCCCATCATTTAGCATTCTTCTAATATTTGAATAACTTGCCGTATCAACATCAGTTGAAAATGTTGAAACGGGCATGTCAAGTGTTGAAAAATAAGCATTTTCAATATATTCACTATATTGCTCGTTCAACGTGTCTGTTGTGTCTTCCCCTCCCGCAGGCACTCCATATAGACCCGCGTACCAAGATTCATCTGCTAATGATTGATTATAGTAAGTGGTTACTGCTGAAGAGCATCCAGATAAAGCCAATATTGCACTAAACAAAAATAACGCAATGATTTTTCTCATTTTATTCATTCCTCTCCTAAAGTTTCACCTATATCATAGAGGATTGATGTGACAAACTTCTGACAAAGTTCTGACAGTTTTCTGACAAAACAAAATTTTCGATTTAAATATTTAAAAAAGGGCCTTTTTATGATATTCTTAATCCTAGGAAACGGAAAGAAGGGATTTTAATGAAGTTTTTGATTGTAGAAGATGAACGTCATTTGAATGACATCTTGTATGACTATGTCTCTGATGCGTTTCTTAAATGTCAAATCGATCAGGTTTTTTCTGGAGAAAAAGCTTTGGAAAAAATAGAGGAAAATGAATACGATTTGATTTTGCTTGACGTAATGCTACCAAAGGTCAATGGATTTGAAATTTGCAAAGAAATTAAATTAACTTCAAATACGCCTGTCATTATGCTTTCTGCACTTAGTGATGAAGAAAATCAAATTAAAGGCTACGATTTAGGAATCGATGAATTTGTAAAAAAACCATATAGCCCCAAAATTGTCATTAAGAAGATAAAAGCCGTACTATCAAGGTACCAAAAGTTGATTGAGGATGAAGACTTAAATTATGGAGTCCTTTCATACAATCTTGGAACACACCACATCCGCATTGAGGAAGAAGAGATTGTACTAAATAAAAAGGAATGGGATTTATTTGAAATCTTCATTCAAAATATCGGGCATATACTCGCGCGTGAAACTTTACTTAACAAGGTGTGGGGATATGATTATTTTGGAGACGAAAGAACGCTCGATACACACATTAAAAGATTAAGACAAAAATTGAAATCTGCAGCATCCTACATAAAAACCATTTATAAAACGGGATATTTATTCGAAAAATAAGTAAGGAGGAAAAGCATGAGAGTCAGCATACTATTCAAAACGTTTTTTACATTGCTGATATCATTCTCCTTGCTCTTTTTCTTGGGGATTTTTCTATTTTACAGAAGTTTTTCTCCAATGTATGTCGATAAGAACATTGAAGCGGTTAAAGAGTCCATCCTCCTGTCGGTTCCAATGCTTGAATCGGGTTCAAACCTAGAGGATACGCCCCTAGACGATTTATCAAGCGAGACCACATTTATTAGGGTGGTTGATAATGTAGTTACAGAAAGAATCGGACCCGAAAATTTGACCGATTCACAAATCATTCAACTTGTAATTGGAATCTATGATAGCGAAGACATTGTCGTTGAAGGCGATCTCATATATCATATTGGACTTGTTGATGACATTTACCAGATTAGTTATATTTATAAATTTTCTAATAGCGATTTTATGCTTATTCGAACTAGGATTCAATCTTTGACGAATGTTGATATTGTTATGACAGAACTAGGGCAAAGATCTTTAGTCTATTTGTTTCTAACAATTGCATTGATTTCGGTGGCGATTTCATTTAATATTGCAAGGCCCATCAAAAAAATTAATAAATATGCAAAAAAAATTAGCTCCCTTGACTTTACTTCCACTTTGCGGTTGAAAAGACAAGACGAGTTTCAAGAATTAATCTCAAGTTTGAATGAAATGACATTCAATTTAAAAAAATCTTATGCCGAACTTAATGAAGCAAATATGAAACTTTCAAAAGACATTGATTTCGAAAAAAATCAAGAAAGTAAAAAGAAAGCATTAATTATGACCATCAATCATGAACTAAAGACGCCAGTGGCAGTCATTAAGGGAATGGTGGAAGGAATGCTAGATGGCGTTGGAAGATACAAAAACAAAGAAAAATATTTGAAAGAAGTTCTCGAACAACTTGATTCAATCGAACTGATTACAAAAGATTTAACGTATTCCCTAAAACTTGAAGATTTAGCCAAACATGATGATTTATGCAACACCATTGTACTAAAAGAAAAGATGGCTGCTTTAGAAGAATATGGCAAGCTTCAAAAAGTCAAAGTCCATTCCAACATTCTCCCATGCAATATTTCATTCAGCGAAGAATTATTCATTATGCTTTCTTCGAATTTAATCAAAAACGCAATCACTTACACGACCGCAAGTGAAATCCAAATTGATTCTGAACTGAACAACCATGTTTGGACGCTCATCGTTAAAAACAAGGGTGAAATTCCGAGCGAAGATCTTGGTAGAATCTTTGAACCCTATTATAGAGTGAACCAGATTGCTTCAAATCCAAAAGGCACTGGTCTTGGACTGTTTATCGTGAAGCAAATATGTGAAATTTACGGATGCGGATATAAAATATTCAATGACAACGGATTTGTCGTTGCAAAAGTCGAAATAAAAGAAATTATTCTTTGATTTGTCACTAATTTGTCAAAACCAACTCATATACTATAAGAGAAAAGGAGGTCCTATCATGAAAAAGAAGATATTTATTTTCTTGTTTTTGTTATTGTTCTATCTGATTGGATGCTCCGCGCAAGTTACGACATACCTTGAGGACACATCAATCTATGATTCGCTTATTTTCAACTATTCTTCAATGACGTATACTAATACGGAACCCATAGATATTTTATACAAAATTGGAAACCCCATGGATGATTTTTCTATCTTTTATTTAGCCACAGAAGGGGAACAAATGCCAGTTGAAAAAAGTGAAATTGTAAATGAAATTTTACCCGTTCTTACATATTTAAATGAAGAATCAGGATATAGTTTTACATCCTTATTCAATCGTTCTTCCGAAGAACTGAATTCGCTCGCTATCTCAAAATCGATTACACTAACCTTAACCCAAATCGTTGCGTTCAATGAAATGAAACTATTTATTTCAGAGCTCCAATCGAACATTTCGTCTCAAGCATATAGTATTGGTAAAATCGACTATATCGAATTGAGACTAGATCGAACATTAACCCAAGAAGAAATAGATGCACTAGAGCTTTTGCAACTGTATTACCCCAGATCATCTCTGGTTGAATATACAACGACGATCACCGGAAATAGTCTTTACTCGGGATCATCATATTCAGGAGTTGAATCCGCTTTCGTTGTGATAGTTCCAGATCCGCCCACAGAAGAGGAACTCGCAATAATGGAAGTAGCTTACGACCTTTTGGCAGCTTTGTCAGGAAACTAAAAACACACCCTACCATCGGATGTGTTTTTTTTAATTACTAATCAAATTGTTAATCGACCAACTTATGTCCACAAGCTTGACAATACTCTGCATCTATATCATTTTCCGCATTACAGACTTGGCATTTTTTATAAAGAGCAGTACCGCAATGATCGCAGAATTTTGCGAAGTCATTTGTCTCTTCTTTGCAAACAGGGCAAAATTTGACTGTGCTCGAAGAATGAAGATTCTCACTGATCTCTTTTGCAACGCCTCCAATCGATTCTTTTGTATTGTCCAAGATATAGTTTGTTACATCTTTGACGACCGGGGCCGTTTGTGATGCCGAGTATCTGGACATGTCACCCATATATCCTAGCATGCTCATGACCGCTCCTATGAACATCATAGGAAAACTGATGAAGGGCAAAAATGGCGACGACATGTCACCTTCAAAAAAGGTGGCAATTGAAATAACTGTAATGAGAATACCTACAATGAGGATGATTGGACCAAATTTTCTAAATATCTTTCTTGCTTTTGATTTTTCTTCAAGATTATATTTGTTGTTGGGCTCCATGAACTCTCCTTTGAAGTGAAAGACATATAACGATAATTTTATATTTCTAATTCATTATACATAAAATAAAGTAATATATCTATTAATTTTCACATAATTAATAGAATTTTATCTTATATATTTTTCTTTTTACCTCTAAATAGGGTTGGAAGGAGCGTAAGCGTCACGATGACACTAACCACCATGCTGACCCACATTAATATGGATACATTGAAATGAATGTTAAGTGGAGAAAGCATCATGATACTTAATCCTAAAGAAATTCCTAATGCATTTGTAATAATCGGTCTTGAAGTATTTTGGTATGCTTTTTCGACAGACTCGTCTTTTGACATGCCTTCTTTTAAATAATACTTATAAACGCTACTAAAGTGTACAGCGTAGTCAATTCCAACACCTATAGTAATGCTGAAAATCATTACTGTAGTGACATTGAGAGAAATGCCGGTCGCTCCGAGGAAACCATAGAGTGCCAAAACGGTCACAACGATGGGAATAATGCTCGCTAGCGCAATTTTAAAGCTACGAAGCGTAATGACAAGCATCACGAATACAGAGCCTATCGCAAGCAATATACTGTATAACTGCATCTGCGCAATGTTGACATTCAAATCTTTCATCAAGTACTGAACTCCAGTAACTAAAGCATCAGGATTGGCATTCACAGCCGTGGTTTCGATGGTCTCAAGAGTGCTATTATTTAAATTACTTGGGAATACCAATAGCCTTACTTCGTTTGATGAAGTTGAAATTAGATTGTTAATCGTACTATTGTCATCAGAGGATACAGAAGAGTATATGAATGCAAGTGTAGAATCATCTGGAATTGCCCCAAGGTAATGCATATTATAAAACATTTGCATTAGTTCATATGGATTGATAACTTTCGATACCTCAGTTAAGTTTTTCAAATCTTCTGAAATTTGATTGATTTCATTCATTGAAGCCAAACTGATTGGAGTATTGCCTAAATCTACAGTAACATATACAGGGATAGACCCTCCATTGATTTCTTGTACTTTTTCAGAGTTTTTGGCAACAATCGTGCTATCTTTATATATCATTAGCATGTTGAATTCGTTGCTAATCTTCGGAATCATTAAAATAGAAAGCCCAACAATGATTCCAATGAAGACAAAGGCAAATGTGCCTCTCAATTTTCTTAAAGGCTTTGAAAAATCAATATGAAATTTTCTTGCCTTTTTAGGAAGAACATCGATATCTCCTGAAAGAATCAACGGAAGAATCAACCAGGTCGCTATTCCTGCGAGCAGAATACCCAAGGAACTGAATATCGATAAATCATAAGTGCTTGCTGTATTCATCGATAGAAGACTTAAGAATCCTGCTATTGTCGTTAAAGTTGTCACAATCATCGGAACACCTACAATCGACAAGGTCTCCGTAAGTGCTGTTTTGTGATCTTTTCCAGATGAAATAGAATCTTGAAAATGAGATAAGAAGTGAAGTCCGTCTGCACTACCGATAACAATGATGAATATCGGAACAATTGCAGTTAAAATCGATACTTCATTTCCCAGCCATCCAATGAATCCAAGCGTCCACACCGATCCTATTCCAGCAGGAAGAACACTTAAAAGGGTTGGTTTGAAAGCTCCCATTTGCCAACGAAATACTAGTAATATGACCAGTAATGCAAGCGGAGGCAATATGAGCAATATCCTTAATATATAGTCTACAATTTTGGTTTGATTATAGATATCTCCGGAAATATATGATGGCAAATCATGAGCTTCAAGCATTGTTTCGATTTCCTTGATATCCGGTCTTCCAAATTGGTCATTGATAAAGACGTTATAAATGGAATAATAAATTCCTTCTTTTATAACAAGAGGTGAGAAATCACCAAATTGATCATAGTAGGCTTGGAGTTGATCTGTTGATAATGTCAAAATGTCAGTTGGCACGTTATTGATTGTAATTTGTTCAGGAGCAACGCCTTGAACAGAAATCACATTTTCATATCCAGCCAAATCCGATTGAATGGATCTAAGTTCCGCAATAGTGGTCTCGTCAAAAGAATAACTTTCAACGACGATGACAATTTGATTGAAGGAACCGAAAGTTTCCTCCAATTGAATTAGCCTTTCTTCATAAACAGATTCTGTTTTTGAAAAAATAGCAAAATCTGTATTCAACTTCAGTTGAAACAAACCAACGATAGAGAATAAAGTGTATACAGCAACAAAGATAATTAAGGGCTTTTTAAACTTGAAAATGAAATTAGTGTACTTTCCCATAAGATGCTCCTTCATAAACAACAACTCAAATTTGATTATACTACTTCAACTGAAAACTTGAAAGCAAAAATCGTCCCATTAAATAAAAAAAAGTTCGCAAAAATGCGAACTATTTTTTATTCTAACTCAATTTAGATATGTTGGATTTCTTAACTTTGAGCAATTTATCCATGTACTTGAAGGTATCACCAATGCTCGCTGGTCTACTATGAAAATAGCCCTGGTAATATTTCGCATTGATTTGTTTGATATAATCCAGTTGCTCTTGTGTTTCAATTCCTTCGACGATGATATCAATGTTGAGAGAAACACTAATGTCTTTGATTGTCAAAATTAACAATCGATCGAATTCATTGGTTCTGTAGTTATTGATGAAGGTCCGGTCAATCTTTATCATACTCAAAGGAAGTTTAGTAATATAGCTTAATGACGAATACCCCATTCCAAAATCATCCATTGCAATATGAAATCCCAAATCACGAAGTTTCGTCAGAAGTCTTAACGAATCCTTCATATCTTTAAAACCGAGGGTTTCTATGATTTCAATGATAAAGTGGTTGCTTTGAATATCGTGGTCATTCATTAATTTATTTGCAAATTCTACAAAGTCCTCCGATAGAGTCAAAGGGGATATATTGAATGAGAAACTATACTCTTTGTCATATTTTTCTTTAAGCATGACATGATATTTACAGACTTTTTCAAAAACAGATCTGTCAATTTTTGAAATTTCACCTTTACGTTCATATAGTTTTACCACTTCATATGTATTTAGCAATTCTTTTTCATCGAAAAGGCGAGTTAAGCCTTCAAACCCATAGATTTCACCATTATTTGCCATGACAATCGGTTGTAGATATACTTCAAAATCATCAAGGGTGTGGCGGTTGACTTTGTTTTCAAAATCGACTTTTCTTGTCAAGTCCGCTAAATATTTATCTTCAAAGAATCCATAATTATTGTTTTTTTGTGATTTGACGTCATACATAACAATGTCTGCTCTTCTGATAAGAGAATCAACGCTACTTCCATTTTCTGGGTAACTGACAATTCCGACACTGATGGAAACGCTATAATCGGTATCTTGAATGGTGATAGGTTCTTCAAATCGATGATAGATGGAGTCCATGATTTCAACAACTTTTTCTTTCTCGCTTTGTTTGATGAGGAAGATGAATTCATCTCCTCCCCACCGATAGATCTTTAATGAAGGGGAAATCATTGTAATGAATCTGTCGGCAATATTCTTTAGATATAAATCTCCAATTGAATGGCCCATAATATCGTTCAAGTTTTTGAAGTTATCAAGGTCTCCAAAGCCTAGATAGAAAGTAAGGTTTTCTCTTATTGCATCATTAATGTCTTGAGTGAGTAGCCGTCTATTTGGTAATAAAGTGAGTTTGTCATAATAAATTAAATTATCTTTATCAATAAGCAGATGGGCTATTCTACGATAAAAACGAGTGACAACGAATAGCGCTATCGAATATAGAATAAGTGCGATTGAGATTATCAGTATACTGGTTTTTAGCATTCTTGATGAGTAAGAAACTGAAACCTCTGTGCCAATTAACCAATCTGTACTGTTTGCTTTTAGTGCATCTGAAAACGACAAATCTTGAGAGTATACTAAATCGCCAAAAATAAGTTCATTATCACTATTATAGATGCCGACATCAACGATTTCTGAATTTGATTCGTTTAATAAAGTATTTAATACTTCGTATTGAACAACCAAGTTGATTAAGCCGATAAATTCATCTTCAATAAATACTGGCTTTCTAAAAACAAATCCATTTCCACCTTGAAGAAGAGTATAAGGTCCATTGACAACGATGACTTTATTTTCAATAGCGTACTCCACAGCTTCTCTTACGTAATCTCTTTCGTCATGAACAAGGTCGAGTCCAATCAATGAATCACCATAGTCATATGAAAAGTAATACTGCATAATTCCTTCAGGAGCAATTGAGAAACTTACAAAGCCAATCCCTTCGAAATCATTGCTTTCACCGAAATCATTAAAATTAGTATCATTGAGATTTTCTGGGCCGACGGTAAGGTAAAATACTTCAATTTGATTTAGTTTATCAAAATACAAGTTTAAGACATTATTGTAATGATCCTCAATACGATTCTGTTCGATGGTAGTTAAATCTTGTCTATATATTCGGTTACTTACAATATATAAAGTCAAAGACGATAAAAAAAGAACGGTAGTGAATATGGCAACTAGAATGAATTTCCAACTAGAATTTTGAACACGCTCATTCATAATTTGCACACTCCTAAAGTTCTTAATTTTAGTACGTTATAGGTCATTATATCATATCTATGTGGTGGTGTTGAATAGGTGAAGAAAAAAAACGGTTAAATATTAATTGATCTATTTTTTGGCACTTTCAATATTGGAGGTGCTTTTTTGATGTTTGTGTGAAGGTTGGGAAGAAGACCAATA
>CAZNOO010000006.1:0-91458 GCA_964574705.1 uncultured Candidatus Izemoplasmatales bacterium | reverse complement strand
TTAAATAAAAAAAAAGAACTTTCGAAGTTCTTTCATTTAAAATCGTGTGAAAAACAATTTAGTTGGTGTTTATGATAATACTTGGATCATTTGGAAAATTGCGGAAATAATGATACCCAAGGTCATTCCAGCAATTAATAAGACAATGATAATTCTACCAACTTTGCTTTTGGTAGGATTGTAAGTCTTGATTTCTTTTTCATCATCATTGTATCTTGGTTTCGCTTTTGTATTTGCCATCGTATTCACCTCTTAATTCGCTACTTCGTATATTATAAAACAATTTGAAGAAAAAATAAAGGATTTTTTGGCGAAAGAATGAAAAAAGACTCTATTCTATCTCTCTGTAAAGATTCAAGTATTCAATCACTCTTTTTGTGATTTGATTTGGAGTGGACGCTCCACTTGAAACGCTGACAGAATTTACACCCTTTAGCATCATTTCTGTAATGTCATTTTCGGTTTCAATAAGATATGTAGGTGTTTTCGTTTCTTCAATACTGATTTTTACCAAGTTTTTGGTGTTATTGCTCCGGGGATCTCCTACGATAAAGCAAACATCAATATTTTTGTTTGTTTCGAGGATTGCCTCCTGGCGAATTCTTGTAGAATCGCAGATTTCGTCAGAGATGACTGCGAAGGGGTACGTTTCTCTTATTTCATGAAGGATGGGTTCAATATCACGAATTGAAAAAGTGGTTTGATTTGTGACAAAAAGTTTCTCTGTATGTAATTTTAGGTTTTTAAAGTCACTGATGGATTCAATCACATGAACCTTCGAGCTAAGCTCTTGTACGCTTTCCGTTTCTGGATGGTTTCGTTTTCCAATGTAAAGAATCTCATCATTTTGACTTAAATGCGATTTGACGAGATTTTGAGTTCGTGATACGTCTCGACAAGTTGCATCAACGAGGACGACATGCAAATCTTTCAATTGTTGCCGGACGAAGTCACTGATCCCATGAGCGGTGATGATTACAGTCCCAGGAACCACTTTTGAGATCATTTCAAGTCTAGATTCATGAAATCCTTCAATTGAGATTACGCCGCGAGATTGAAAATCTTCAACAACATGGCGATTATGTACGATCATGCCCAGAATCTGAATCGGTCTTGGGTAGGATGGATCTTTTATGACGTCTTCGACGATTTGAATGGCTTTGACGACACCGGGGCAAAACCCTCTTGGCCTGATTGGGATGACTTTCATAGCTTCCTCGCTTATTCATTTACTTATCTCTATGATTATTATATAATAAATTGAATTGATTTACAAAAAGAAAGCGTGATATAGATGAATCTAACAAAGAAATACATAGAAGAAGCGTTGAAAGAAATTTCTTTCACTCAATATACTGAAGTACAGGAAGCTGTAATTCCTCTTTTTCTAAATAAAGAAAGTCTGATTATTGAAGCCAAGACTGGTTCTGGAAAAACGCATAGTTACTTAATTCCAATTTTAGAACGTCTTGACGAGGATTTGCCTGAAATCCAATCTGTCATTTGTGCCCCAACCAGAGAACTTGCAAGTCAAATTTATTCATTTGTGAGACAAATGACCCAAAAGTCCCCAAAACCAATCGATGTAAGATTATTTGTTGGCAGTTCAGATCGTGAGAATGAAATGACACGGCTTACTAAATCTCAACCCCAAATTGTGATTGGTACACCTGGACGGCTTTTCGACTTGATTCGTAAAGAAAATATTTTAAAAGCATATACTGCAAAATCTTTCATCATCGATGAAGCTGACATGGCACTAGAGAATGCATTTCTAGATGAGATTGACGGAATTGCATCAGTATTTGATAAAAACACCCAAATGGTGGTTCTTTCAGCAACGATTCCTGAGCGGTTACAACCGTTTTTAAAGAAGTATCTTACTTCTCCCAAATTTATTCAAATTCATAAAGAAGATGTTTCGAATTTAAATATCAAACATTATTTTGTTAAGACAAAAGAAAAAGACCGTTTTGAGGTGCTGTCTTCAGTATTAACCGCAATCAACCCTTATATCGGTATCATTTTCTGTAATACAAAAGATTCTGCAAATGCGGTTTATGAGTACTTGAAGAATAAGAAAGTCAATGCGACGCTTCTTCATGGAGATATCGACTTTAGAAAAAGAAGACAATTACTCAAAAGACTCGAAAATCTTGAGTTTCAGTATTTAGTCGCAACAGACCTATTATCACGTGGAATCGATATTGACGGTGTCAGCCACATCATTAATTTTGAATTGCCTAAGGATACATCATTTTATGTTCATAGGACAGGCAGAACTGGTAGAATGGCTTATGATGGAATTGCAATTTCTTTATATGATTTCAAAGACGAGGCTTATCTTAACGTTCTAGAAGGACTCGGATTATCTTGCAGTTACATCGAAATCAAGAGTAAAACAATTGTTCCAGCAAAAACAAGGGACGAACGAAGTAAAAGAGTTCGAATTGACAGTAAAGAACTCACTCAGATAAAAATTAAAAATCCAAAATCAAAGACTGTAAAACCTGGATATAAGAAGAAATACAAAGAAGAAATGATTTCCCTTTTGAAAAAGTCAAAAAGGAGAGGTAAATAATGTTGTTGATCGGATCACATGTATCGCTTGGCGGAAATGACCAGTTTCTAGGTAGTGTGTTGGAAGCTCAGTCCTATGGAGCAAATGCTTTAATGGTATACACTGGCGCACCTCAAAACACGCTAAGAAAACCGATTGCAGAGTTAAGAATCGATGAAGCTTTCGATTTGATGAAATCTGTTGGTATCTTACCTGAACATGTGATAGTTCACGCTCCCTATATCGTCAATCTTGCAAACCCAGATCCTGAAAAACAAGACTTCGCAGTTGAATTCCTTTCAGAAGAAGTTCGAAGGACAGATGCACTCGGTTCTAAAATCATGGTTCTTCATCCTGGCGCTCATATGAAAGAAGGCGCAGAAGCGGGTGTTATAAGAATTGCAAAAGGTGTGAATAGAATCATCAAAGCAACACAAGATAGCAAAGTAGTCATCGCTTTAGAAGGAATGGCCGGCAAAGGAACTGAAGTCGGACGTAATTTTAATGAATTAGCGATGATTATTGATTTAATTGATGATCAATCCAGAATCGGAGTTTGCCTTGATACCTGCCATTCAAATGATAGCGGTTATGATGTCAAAAATGATTTTGATGGTGTTCTGGAGTTGTTTGATCAAACGGTCGGGTTACATTACTTAAAAGTTATCCACGTCAATGATTCTAAAAACCCCTTTGAATCTCATAAAGACAGACATGAAAATATCGGATTTGGAACGATTGGGTTCGATAGCCTGATTCAAGTCATTTATCATCCGAAATTAGCTCATATACCAAAGATTTTGGAAACGCCTTATATTCCTTCTAAAACCAATGTGAGAAACGCCTATCCACCTTATTTACATGAAATTGAAATGATCAAAGCAAAAGCTTTCAACCCTCATTTAATAGAAGATATCCTCTCCTTTTATGAAGGAGGAAAGTAATATGGCTTTAAATGTTGTACTATACGGCCCTGAAATTCCTCAAAATACAGGTAATATCATGAGAACATGTGCAGGGACAAACACTTTATTGCATTTGATTGAACCATTTGGGTTCAAACTAGACATGAAGTACCTTAAACGAGCAGGTGTGAATTATCTTGAGCATGTCCAGTATGCTGTTTACAAAAATTGGGAAGATTTTACATCGAAATGTCCTGGAAAATATGCGTTTTTAACACGGTATGGTAAGATGACTCCAGATGAGTTTGATTTTTCAGAAATCCAGACAGAATATTATCTCATCTTCGGAAAAGAATCGACTGGAATTCCAAAAGAAATTCTAAGAGATCATCTAGAAGATTGTATCCGTTTGCCGATGAATGAATTCGTTCGAAGTTTAAACTTGAGTAATGTCGTTTGTACTGTGCTTTACGAAGCTTTAAGGCAACGGCATTATGAAAACTTATCGAAAACAGAACCCCAAAGTCTGAAAGGCCCTGACTGGTTGTTAAAAGATGATATTAATGAATAACCCTCGCCCTAGAGGGTTTTTCTTTTCTATTCAAAAAAGACAAGCAATTCAACATTTATTCTGTTATAATAGATGTAAGAACCCATAAAGGAATGATGTTTATGAGATTATCAGTCGGTACCAAGATCGTTTTGCAAAGTTACAAGCATGACCACTCTCTTCATCGGATTTGGGAACAAGCCACTGTCCTTGAAGATAATGACGAATTCATCATCGTTGCGAACAAGAGGACCAAGGTCATTGAATCTAATGGACGCTTCTGGTATACGAAGGAGCCATCCGTTTCCTATTTCTTTAAGAACCATTGGTATAACGTCATCGGAATCATCAAGCCGACTGGCGTTTCCTATTATTGCAATATGAGTTCACCTACGCTCGTAGACGATGAAGCAATTAAATATATCGATTATGATTTAGATGTCAAGGTTGTCGTGGATGGAACAATTTCCATCCTTGACCGCAATGAATACAAAAAGCATCAGAAAATCATGAACTATCCTGAAAGCATTTGCAATATCTTGGAAAACGAGATTGAAGACCTCCAAAGAAGAATTGAAAATAAAGAGGTACCATTCCTCCCGGGTTGTATTTTGAGATGGTATGACATCTTTCTCGGAATGAGGAAATAGCACTTAAACTACTCAGGGAAAAGATTAATTTTGACATTAATCTTTTTTCATTTTTATGGTATAATATTTAACGAAGGAAGTGGTCATTTTGGAACTAATTTACCGTATTAAAAAGCCAGAAGCGATTCAAAGATTTCTCAAAGAAAGCAATGTTCCTTTCAAAATTATAAGTGTTTTGGATGGAAAGCATCAGATTTTTGTAAATCAAACCCTTAAATCATTGAAAGATACCGTCAAAAAAGGCGAACATCTTCATGTTTTTATCAATGACGAAGAGTATGATGCAAAGATTAGACCTGAAAAAATGGAATTGGAAATCGCTTATGAAGATGATTATATCATCATTGTCAACAAACCTGCTGATCAGCAAATCATGGTCACGAAAGCACATCTAATGGGTACCTTGGCTAATGGAATACAAGCGTACTACAGAGAAAAAGGAATTAAGAGCGAGATTCATTTTGTCAACCGTCTGGACAAGGAAAGTTCCGGGTTGATTATGCTTGCGAAATCCCGTTTTATCAAGTATTTATTGAGTGGCAAGTCGGAGACTGACATTGTTAGAGAATACTATGCAATCATTGATGGAATCCTTGATGTGAAGAAGAACTGTATTGAACTCCCGATTGGGCGGATTGAAAACTCGATTAAAAGAGAAGTTCAAATGCATGGCGAGGAATGTTCCACGACGTATCAAGTCATCAAAGAATTCAAAAGATATTCGCTTGTAAAAGTTCTTTCCGAAACTGGAAGAACGCATCAAATTAGAGTTCATTTCTCTCACTTTTCATTTCCAATCGTAGGCGATGAACTTTATAACAAGAGTCGTTATTCCATACATCAGATGTTGCTATTTAGCTATAAGATAAAAATGATGCATCCAATTTTGGATCAGGAAATCGACGTTGAACTTGAGTTGCCTGAGTCCTTTAAAAAATTCATGAAGGAAAATGGCGCATAATTCATGACAAAGAAAGCAATTTTGTTCTCAATGTTCTTTTTGTTATTGTTTTTGACGGGATGCGACTTGTTTTCTCAAACAACAACGACAAATACATTGGGGACTTCAACTTCCACAACTACAACAACATCTGAAGGCAGTACTGATTTAACCACGCAAGAAGTCATTGATTTAAGTTATGTAAATTTGTTTGATAACCAAGTATATAAGAAATTCGTCATTCACTTCTCAGAAGCAAACTTCTTAAAGCTGATTGACGATATGGAAAATTACAATGACATCTACGGTTCCTATAGGGACAATACGATTCAAGAAGTTGATATTGAATATACTGACTCTCTTGGGAATATAATTGTAATGAATGAAGTAGGATTTAGAACCAAAGGTAACATTTTTTCTCGTAGGCTTCCCGTTGTAAAAGATAACCAAGGCAATATCGTTGGCTATCAACAGGTTTCCTTCCAACTTGAATTCAATGATACTTTTGATTATTTGGAAAACTCGACCCAATATAAAGAATTGAAAGAAAGAAGAGGGTTCGATTTAGAACAATTGAACTTCAAATATGTCAATTCTTGGGACTTTGGGATTGTGACTGAATCGATTGCTTATGATCTATATAGAGAAGCTGGAGTATTAACGTCAGCTACTTCCTATGCGATTATCTATTTTGATGTCGATGGAACAGAAGTACCTTATGGATTGTTTTTATTACAAGAACCCATTGATGATGTCTTCGTCAAACGGTACTTTGGTAGAAATCAGGATGGTAGTGTCGGAGATTTGTACAAATGCGTCTGGCAAACTGAACCTGCAACTCTAAAACCGAATTATATGGAATACAGTCTTGGCGTTTCTGACTACAATGACGGGTATAGAAAGACTTACCAACTTAAAACCAATAAAGATACTTCTAATTTTTCAAGTTTTACTACATTTGTAGATCGCTTGAATGATACTACAGTCATCAATTATCAAAACGTCCTTGAACAAATATTAGATATTGATTCATTGTTGAGAGCTTATGCAATCGGATTTTTGATTGGAAGTCCCGACGACTATCGAAGTGATGCCAATAACTATTACCTTTATTTCTATGAAGGCCAGGCAATCTATATTCCATTTGACATGGATCAATCCATGGGCTATGGCTGGGATCCTTTTGGAAATCACGGACTTGACCTCGACGTTTTAAGTTATGCGCCAGCTCAAGGTTATATTGGTGATCAATCTGATTTGCCGATGGCTTATAACATTCTTGAAATCGAAACTTATAAAGATGCTTATCTGAACTATGTTCTTGAGTTTACAGATCCAACAAATGGTATTTTTGATGTTCAAAACTACATTGATAGACATAATCTCATTAAAGGCCTATATGAGTCAGAAATGAACTCTGCAATGCATCTTGGTGTGACTTATTTCTCAGTCGCTGACAGAACTTATAGCGTTGATTACTATTACACACAAAAAACAACAAACTCAAGAGTTGACGCAATCTATTATCTAAATCATTAGGAGTGGTACTATGAGCGGGCTGGTGATGAAAAGAATCATCTTAATCTTTCTGCTTGTGGCAAGTATTGCCACTCTTTCTTATTATCAACTGGTCTATGCCAATACCGATGAGCCTTCGATTGTAAGATTGATGAACAGCAGAAAGCAGAAGAAAGATTATGACAATCTGTTTAACGACGGATTGTTCAAATCCTTTACGATTGAGTTTTCAAGTACTGAATTTCAATCTTTGTTAGACTCAATGCAAGCTTATTTTGATGAATATGGTACCTATCAGGACAATACCATGCATAAGGTGACGCTTACTTATAGTGACGGCAATTCCAATGATTTCAGCATTCAGGAAGTCGGATTCAGAACAAAAAGTAACACTTCGAGAAATTTACCAATGACACTTGACTGGAGAAACAGAGAAGTTTTTCACCAGACATCGTTTCAACTTCAGTTTGACGCCACTTTTGATTATTCTGTCAATTCGAATGAATATGAAATTCTCAAGTCTAGGGAAGCATTCAATTTGAAACAACTCAACTTCGAGTTTTGCAAAACCTTTGACAGTGAATACGATGAAGCCATGATTTCAGAAGCCTATTCTTATTTTTTATATGAACAGGCAGGTGTTATCGTTTCGAATGCATCTTATGGAATTGTTTATTTCAAAATTGATGAAACCTTCGTTGGATTTGGCTTTTACACCATTATTGAGCCCATTGATAATTCCTTTTTGAAGAAAAACTTCGATAGTGACCTTTTGGGTGACTTTGGAGATTTGTATAAATGCACAGATACTTCCGGTCCGGCAGATTTGAGCACTTCGATGAATGGATTGATTGGAATCAACGAAAATGAACTCAATGAACGTTATTCATACGCCTTAAAGAACAATACACTAGACGGTACTCGCACACATTTTGACTCGCTCACAGGGTTAATAAATAACTTGGATAACTCGGCGTTCTTTAGCCTTCATCAAGATGAATTGATTGATGTCGATTTGTTCATACGGGCTTTGGCTATGGGATTTTTAATCGGTAATACCGATGATTACCGATACAATAGTAACAACTATTATCTTTATTTCAACATTTATACGAATAAGGTCATCTATATTCCGTTTGATTTGGATAATTCATTGGGATTTGGAAAACATCAGGATCTCACGTATTTGTATGGTGTAAACTACCCACTGGCTTCTAGTTCAGACGACCAAGCAACACTCGTGAAAAGAATCTTTGAAATTGAAGACAATGTGAACCTTTATCATCAATATTTATTAGATTTTTCGACAAACATCTTTACTTTCGATGCTTTTTATACCGATTTCATTACTGCCAAGGAAACATATCAAGATATCTTGGTCAGTGAGAATCATTTGGGTAACCAAGTATTCAGTCTTAGAAACATTGAATGGTATATCAATACGAAAAGAACAAATGTCTTGTCCATGCTCGATGCATTATCGGACTAAAACGTTTTCATTCGTTGATTTGAAAATATTCTTGCATATTAGGTTGACATCCTTAAAATGTCTTGTATAATAACGACATGCGAAAAAACTTCATATTAGTTTAGAGGTAGCGATGCAAAAGAGTAAACTGGGGAGACGGTAGTCTATGATCCTTTTGAAAGGTAACCATCGCCGAATGAATCAACAGACATGTTGCTTCATGGGGTCTTAGGGAACACCTAGGACACTCCTATCGAAAGATAGAGGCGCTATAACGAAACAAATTCCTGAATTTGATTTGAAAGCGTCTGATGTGACGCTTTTTTTTCGCTAAAAAATCAAATTCTAAGGAGAAATTTAATGAAAAAAGTACTAATGATTGGTTTTAGCGGTTTATTGTTCCTGTTACTTGCAGGATGCACAAATGGCGGAAACATTTCAGTGGACCAAGACAATTATGATGCGATTCAGGAACGCGGAACAATTGTAGTGGGTTTGGAATGCGCGTACGCACCTTTTAACTGGACTGTAGAAGCGTCCAACGCTTCAAATACGGCGGTAATGATTGATGGAACCGCCAATTACTGCGATGGATATGATATTCAAGTCGCAACGGCGATTGCGGATGGACTTGGACTTAATTTAGTCGTTCGTGCAATTGAATGGGATGGACTCATTCCTTCACTTGCTGAATCGGCACAAATCGATATGATTATTGCAGGTATGAGTCCGACTTCAGAAAGAGCGCAAACGGTTAGTTTTTCAGATGAATATTACCATTCGACGCATGTGATCGTTTTGAGAAGTGATTCTGTATATGCAAATGCAACTTCAATTGATGAATTTTTCTGGTGCGAACGTTGTTGGACAGATGTCAACGATATATGACGACTTGATTGTTCAAATGACAGATGCAGTACATGCCAACCCGCTTGGAGACGTCCCTACGATTGTAACCGCAATCAATGCAGGTACCTATGATGCAACAATCTTGGAATTGCCTGTTGCCATTGCGATTTGTGCATCCAACTCCGAATTAACGTACATTACCTTTGAAGAAGGAGATGGATTTGACGTATCCTATGAAGACAGTGCTGTGGCAATCGCAGTCCGTCAAGGAGACGTGACGTTACTTTCGAACATTAATACGATCCTTTCAACCATTACGAGTGAACAAAGAGAAGCATGGATGGTAGATGCCATCGACAGACAACCATAAATCCGTCATTTAGAAAGGGACAACCATGATGAAACTCAAGAAATGGGTATTAAAATTAATACTCTTCGCACTCTTGCTCGGAATCGTTAACACCTTATTCCCTGGAACCTTTTCAATCTTTTCTTCCTTAGAGCAAGTCAATGCGTTGGGCGATGAAACGGATCATCCCATTTTACTTGATGCCATCGAGAACATTCGAATTTACAGCACTTTTAATAATCAAACGCTCAATGAGACGAAATTGAATCAGCTATCTACGGATTTTTATCTACCTTTAACTTATGGAGACGTTACCTTAACTTGGCAGGTCGATAGTAGTCGCATTATACTTGCCGACGTAGCGACTTTGATTACAGTGAGTAGTATCAGTGGGGATACTGAGATTGAAGTCGTAGAGGCTCATATCGTGTCCCTTCCAAGTGCCTTTCAAGGCAATGAACCCTTCGTATTGACCGCGACGCTCTTTTTTGGAGAGGAAAGTGCGTCAGCGGTTTATACAGGACAATTGGTTCCGATTATGCCGGATGGATTTTGGGAAGGTGCCTTTTTTACTTTCTTTCGCTATTTCTCACTGTTCGTAGAAGGCGTTACGACAACATTGTTATTGTCGCTTGTCGGTACAGTGATTGGATTCGCTCTTGCGATGGTTCTCGTGATGTTGCGCTTGTTGAAATCCAATCAAGGTGATAACAGATTTATTAAAGGGTTTAAAACCGCGCTATCAACTTTTGCAAAAGTATACGTTACTGTTTTTAGGGGAACGCCGATGATTGTCCAGGCGGCATTTTTCTGGTATGGACTTGGCTTGTTTGGAGACGCCTTACTTTGCGGTCTGTTTGTGGTTAGTATCAATACCACGGCGTATATTGCAGAAATTCTAAGAGGAGGCATTCAATCTGTTGATTCAGGACAGATGGAAGCCGCAAGAAGTCTTGGAATGTCTGGACTTCAGACGATGCGTTATGTCATATTCCCGCAGGCCATCAAAAATTCAATGCCTGCGATTGGAAATGAGTTCGTCATCAATATCAAAGATACATCGGTTCTGTCGATTATCGGAATATTTGAACTGTTTAACCAGACACGAAAGATTGCGGGAATGCATTACAGACAATTAGAAGCGTATTTTGTGGTAGCGCTCATTTATTTGTTTTTGACTTATACCGTGACAAAAGTACTGCAAGGAATTGAAAAAAAACTCGATATGCCGATTCAAGAACTGAAAAGTTCAAACTAGGAGGAAGAAATGGAACCCGTTATTCTAATTAAAAACCTCAGAAAATCCTTCTCGAACAATGAAGTCTTGAAAGGAATCAATTTAGAAATCAACCCAGGTGAAGTTCTTTCGATTATCGGATCAAGCGGATCGGGGAAGTCAACATTGTTAAGGTGTATGAATCTGCTCGAACAAAGCGATTCGGGTGAGATTTGGTTTGAAAATGAGAACCTCGTTGACAATAAGGTCAATCTCAATCGTTTAAGAGCGAAAATGGGGATGGTATTTCAATCATTCAATTTGTTCAACAACTTAAATGTCCTACAAAACTGCATGCTCGCGCCGATGAAAGTGCTTGGTGTTTCGAAAGAAGAGGCGATTCAAACAGGACTTGCGAATCTAGAAGCAGTTGGAATGAAAGAATTTGCCTATCAAAATCCGAAACAATTGTCTGGAGGTCAAAAACAGCGTGTTGCGATTGCCAGGGCTTTATGCATGAATCCTGAAATCTTGCTTTTTGATGAACCAACTTCTGCACTGGACCCTGAAATGGTTGGAGAAGTTCTTGAAGTGATGAAGCAACTCGCAAACTTGGGGATGACAATGGTCGTCGTCACACATGAGATGAATTTTGCGAGAGACGTATCTACCAAAGTCATTTTCATGGATCAAGGAATTGTACTGGAAGAAAATGATCCCATATCAATCTTTACAAACCCGAAGGAAGAACGGACAAAAGCCTTTTTAAAGAGGGTTTTGTAATGAGCATTTCTAATATTAATCATTGACAGTCCTATATAAAAAAAACACCAGCAATTTTAAAATTGTTGGTGTTTTTATGAAAGTTTGAGGATTAGTCTTGTGGAACGTATTGAAGAATTTGATTTTGAATTTCTGGGAAGAAGCTGAAGATGACGACAAATGCTAGCAGTATGAAATAGACAAGTGCGATAATCTTTTTGCCAGCGACGAATTCCAAACCTGCAAGTCCACATACAGCAAAGATTGCATAAACCTTAACGGTTTCAAGAATGTTTAGAATTTGAGTGTCAACACCGAAATTAAAAATAGTATTCGCAAATAGAAAAGCATAAAGCAAAATAGTTAAGAATCCGAACAGTTGGCCGAGGCCGTTGTAGAATTTTTTCATTGTTTCCCCCTTGATTATTTCTTATTTTATTACATTATATTTTAGAATTTTAAATAATTCAATAGGATATGTTATTTTTTTTGAATATACGCAAGAAGAAGCTTTAAAGTGTTTTCTACAGCACTTGCGTGCGTTCTTTCCATTCCATGAGAAGCGTGGACCCCGGGTCCAATCAAACCACCCTTGAAATCATTTCCTCCACGGTAGGCTGCAGAAACGTCCGACCCATAGAAAGGATAGATATCAGTTGCATAATCAAGATTTCCTTTTTTTGCCAGGTCGACAAGATTGGTGATGATTTGGTAATCATAAGGTCCGCTTGAATCTTTTGCGCAAATGGAAACCATTTCTTCTGTACAAGAGAGATCATCTCCGATGCAACCCATGTCGACTGCGATAAATTCGTCGAGTTCGGGAACGGAAGCTGCGCCGTGACCGACTTCTTCATAAGTTGAAATGATGATTTTCAAAGAAGACTCTGGAATAATGTTCTCTTCTTTGATTTGTTTCATAAGTCCAAAAAGGATTGCGACACTTATTTTGTCATCCAAGAAGCGACTCTTGATATATCCTGATTTTGTAATGACCGTTTTTGGGTCGAAGAAGACAAAATCTCCGGCTCTGATACCTAGTTTTAAGACATCTTCTTTTGTATGTACGACTTCATCGATTCGAATCATCATATCAGAAGGGGTTCTCTCCTTGGACGATGCATCTTTGTAAACATGAACAGAAGGAGAAGTCGAAAGGAATGTTCCAGTGTAATCTTTAGAGTCTCTCGTGTGTATGGTGCAGTATTCTCCATCCATTGTGGGCCATATTGGTCCCCCAACCGTTGTAAAGCGAAGGGTTCCGTCTGAAGAAATGCTTTTGACCATAGCACCCAAGGTGTCGACATGACCGGAAAGGCCTAAAACTTTATTGGTTTTTCCTTGAATTGAAATGATTGCGTTCCCTTTTTTTGAAAATTCGATTGGAAACCCAAGTTTTTTCACTTCATTATTGATGAAAGGAATAACCTGTTCACTGTATCCGCTCGGAGAAGGAATCGCTAAAAGTTGTTTTGCAAACGATAAAATATCCATTATTTGTTTTTCCATTATTATCACCCAAAAAAGATTATACCATAATTGACGGAAACGGAGTATGTTCTTTTCAAACGTTCCATGTTATGATAGAATAGAATTAGAATGTAGTGAAGGAGTTGGCCAAATGGTGATCGTATTTGGTGGGGCATTTAACCCCCCGACAATTGCACACAAAGAGATCTACTTCCACATTGAAAAAGCAATTGAATTTTCGAAGTTCATTTACTTGCCTGTCAGTAATCTTTATACGAAACGTAGCCTTTCTTCGAACTATCATAGGCTCCAGATGCTTCAACTTTTAATCAAGGATTTACCAAAGGCAAGTGTCTCATCACTTGAATTTGATGATTCTGATTATTTGGGAACCTATCAGTCAATGTTACGACTTCAGGAAAAATATCCTGAAGAGGAACTTGCTTTTGTCATCGGAGCCGATAATCTCTATAAACTCCATAAATGGATCAACGCGAAAAGCCTTCTTTCTGAGTTTAAATTCATCATCTTGAACCGAGAGAAAAAAGACATTCATTCTACCTTAAAAAACGATTCTTTTTTGAAAGATTATCTGAATCAATTTATCATTTTGCCTCATTTTAATCTGAACATTTCTTCGACCGTATTCAGGGAGACGTTTGACCCTGCTTATGTCTCTCCTGAAATTTATGATTATATTATCCAAAATGAATTATATCGAGGTTAACTCATGGTAAAAAATGGTTTTGTCAAACTTAGTTTGATTTCGCCCAAGCTTGAAGTGGGCAACCCAAGTTTTAATGTAAGAGAAATGCTGAAGTCTTTGGAAAACAACCAAAGTGCAATTGCAGTTTTTCCAGAACTAGGTATCAGTGCTTATACGTGCAACGACTTGTTTTTCCACAAGTCTCTTTTTGAAGATGTCAATCAGTCTTTATCTTATTTTTTGGAACATAATCACTTTGCAGGCGTTGTCATCTGCGGGTTGCCTTTAATTGTAGAAGAAATGGTTCTTAACGCTGCAATGGTAATTCAAAAGAATCGAATTTTAGGTGTGATTCCTAAATTTTACTTACCCAATACTAAAGAATATTATGAGAAAAGATGGTTTAAGTCCGGATTTGACGTCGTAGATCATTTTACAGAGATTAAAGTTCTAAATCAAATGGTACCATTTGGAAATTTGATATTTTCCAAGGATGATTTTAACTTTGGCGTTGAAATTTGTGAAGATATGTGGGCTACCATTACGCCTGGAAATCTTTTAAGTGTCAATGGAGCGAACGTTATTTTCAATATCTCCGCTTCCAATGAGACTCTTGGCAAAGAAAGCATACGCAGAAATGCGGTTTTGGAACACTCAAGAAAGAATTGTGGTATTTACGTATATTGCAGTGCTGGCGCTTCAGAGTCGACGAGCGAAACCGTTTTTTCAGGACACAACATTGTTTCGAGCAATGGGACGCTTGTTACGGAATCTGAAAAGTTTTCGTTGGAGACTGAAATCATGTACGCTGATGTAGATTTATTTAAACTTGCACATGAAAGAAGAAACAATTCGAGTTTCAGAGATTCGATTCTGAAATACAGATACAAATATCAAACCGTTCCATTTGAAATGATTGAAGCAGAGGACTTTCAATTCACAAAAAAATTGAATACGCTTCCGTTTGTGCCTGAAAAAGATTATTTAAAAGATTTTCATAAGATTGCTTCCATTCAAGAATATGGACTTGCGAAAAGAATCAATCACATCGGGATAAAAAACATTGTTATCGGAGTATCTGGCGGACTTGATTCCTCTTTGGCTTTACTTGTTGCCTGCAGAGCGTTTGATTCTTTGAACCTCGATCGGAAAGGGATTAAAGCCATCACCATGCCTGGAATGGCAACTTCCAAAAGAACCCTTGAAAATGCACGGAAATTAATGTCTTTGTTAGGCGTTGACTCTGATGAGATTGACATCCAGGCGCACGTAACAGACCATCTACACTTGTTAAAACACGACGGGGTAACAGAAGACGTTACTTATGAAAACGCGCAGGCAAGGGCAAGAACGATGATTTTGATGGATATGGCCAATAAGGTCAATGGAATCGTGCTTGGTACGGGAGATTTGTCAGAAATTGCACTCGGATGGTCAACTTATAATGGAGATCAAATGAGCATGTACAATGTGAATGGCGGAATTCCAAAGACGTTGGTACGTTTCATGATTAAGATGTATGCCGATCATTTGTTCTCAAATGAAGTGAAACCTTGTCTGTACGACATCTTAGATACACCGATTACGCCTGAGTTAAAAAAAGGACAATCGACTGAAAAATTGATTGGAAAATATGAAATTAATGATTTCATCTTATATCGTTTCCTTGTTTGTGGAGACGAATCGGATCGAATTAAATTCTTACTGGGGAAAGCATTCACATTAGAATGGAGTGAAATCGACTCTTATGTCGACAATTTCATGAGTCGTTTCTTTTCCCAGCAATATAAGAGACAGGCAAGTCCCGACTCTCCGAAAGTGCTCGAATATGCACTATCTCCGAGAAGTGATTTTAGAATGCCTTCAGACGTAAAAAGATAGGTGATAACATGCAAAAAGTAATCGTAGGACTTAGTGGTGGCGTTGATTCAAGCGTTGCCGCTTTGCTTTTAATTGAACAGGGTTACGAGGTTGAAGCATTGTTTATGAGAAACTGGGACAGTGCAATGAACCAAGATTTATTGGGAAACCCTGACTACGATAATGAAATATGCCCTCAAGAAGAAGATTATCAAGATGCGCTCGACGTTGCGAACAAGCTCGGAATTAGGCTTCATCGCCATGACTTCATTCAAGAGTACTGGGATGATGTATTTACGTATTTTCTTGAAGAATATAGACGAGGAAGAACGCCGAACCCTGATATCTTATGCAATAAATACATTAAATTCAAAGCATTTTTAAGTGTTGCTCTTTCTTTGGGTGCCGATTTCATTGCAATGGGACATTATGCAAGAGTAGACAACTTCAATGGTGAAACAAGGCTCTTGCGGGGACTTGATAACAATAAGGACCAAACCTACTTCCTTTGCCAACTCACACAAGCGCAACTGTCTAAGACATTATTTCCGGTTGGAGAAATGCAAAAAAAAGAAGTTCGTGCCATCGCTGAGAAAGCGGGATTGGTTACGGCAAAGAAAAAAGACTCAACCGGCATTTGTTTTATCGGAGAACGGCATTTCAGCCAATTCTTATCGAATTATCTTCCAAGCCAACCCGGTCCCATTTCTACAACCGATGGAGATATTTTAGGCGAACATGACGGATTGATGTATTATACGATTGGTCAACGAAAAGGGTTGCGAATTGGTGGAAGTAAAATATATGGACAAGATCCTTGGTTTGTTGTGGGTAAGAACTTAGAAAAGAACATCCTTTATATCGGACAGGGAATTGATCACCCAACCTTGTATTCTGATTCTTGTACAGTCGAAGAAGTAAACTGGATTCCGAGTCATAAATTTGTTGGAAAGAAAAACTTGACCGCAAAATTCAGATATCGACAAATAGATGTACCTGTTGAGATTGAGTTTATTGACGACTTAACACTTCAGGTAAGATTCAAAGAACTGGTACGTGCTGTGACACCAGGGCAAGCCGCTGTATTTTATGACGGAGAAGTCTGTTTTGGCGGTGGAACGATTGCGACCGTCTATTTTGAAAATCAAAGAAGAATGTATTAAGAGGTGAATTTATGAAAGTAGGACTCTGTTTGACTGGGGGAGGCGCTAGAGGCGCCTATCAAATCGGAGTGGCAAAAGCTTTGGAAGAACTTGGTATTCTTCAAAAAGTTGAAGTGTTTTCAGGAACCTCAATTGGGTCTGTCAATGCGAGCATGCTAGCAACGATGTCTGTTGACGATGCAAAGGATATATGGTTCTCAGTATCGAATGATTTACTGAAAAGAACTGAAAACATTTTTCGAAGAATCATCAAAGAAAAGCTTGAGTTCAAGAACACTGGTGTATTTGAGATTACTTCACTTGAAAATATGCTTAAGGATCATCTGAATTTGGACAAACTAAGACAAAAAGAAGTCTATGTTACACTTTCGGAAGGCGGAGAAGTCAATGAAGGCATTTTTGGATTGTTTAAATCAAGTTTCCATCACTATATCAAAAAGGATGAATCCCATGTAGTTTATTCTAAGATTTCATCTTATGAAGATGACGATGCCATTTACAAGCAAATTTTAGCTTCTTGCTCGATTCCAATTGTTTTCGCTCCGCTTCAAGTAGACGATAAACAATATTATGACGGTGGGCTTTACGACAATGCGCCTGTGAAGCCACTGATAGAAGAAGGATGCGATACGATTATCGTCATCCATCTTGAAAAGATTCACTTCTTGAATCCTTCAAAATATCCTGGTATTACCTTTCATGAAATTAAAACCAAAGAGCACTTGGGAGGACATTTAAACTTCGACTCCGATAAGTCCCGGAAGATATTCCAATATGGGTATGTTGAAGGCATCGAATATTTCAAGGAACATACTCTATAACCCTAAAAAAGAATTACACCCTCTGTAACGTATTATTTTTACGAAACGGAGGGATTTTTTTATGAAAAAAATACTAATTATCTGCATTTTTTTGTTCATGATGACATTAACAATCACTGAGGTTCAAGCTGAGGAGTATTTAACTTATCAAGAAATTGTATTCGATAGTGATGAAGCCATTCTTTTAAAAGATTTTACAGATGAACAATATGAAGAATTTTATAATGTTATAGATAAGGCAAGGTTTATCGGCTGGAGTCTCGGTATTGTTAATAAAAACGAGTCTCTAGAGTTTGTGTCTGAAACAAAATTAAAGATTGTAAATAATGGTTTTTCAACGATTAAGCACAACATAACGCTGTCCACAAAAGAAGAAACGAAGTATCAAATTAGCGCTTCTGGATCGATTGCAGTGAGCGGAAAAGGAGATATCAAGAAATTCAAAGGGAGTATTGATGCAGATATCAAGGCATCCATTTCATACACAACAAATCTGACCATGAGTGAGACGTATGAGTTCAACATTATTGTCGATCCTTTGACTTATGTGTCGATTGTTACAAGAGGACTTGGGGAGTTATCCAATGGGGTTGGGAAATACTATTTCTTTTGGATTGAAACAAAACGAGGCGGTTGGGAAACGTTTAATGTAACAACCGAGTATTACGAAATTATTAAGGAAAAACTGTAATGAAGAAGTTTTTTTTCTTGTTATTAGGGTTCTATGTCCTTTTGGGTGCCGTATTCTTTTTTCTTCATCCCAGTGAGAAAGAATATGTGACGATGATCACAGTCAAGGAAGAATTATCTAGAGTTCTTTATGAAAATGAAACCTTGGAAATTAATGTATTTACAGACCAACCGAAAGCATTTCTTTTTGATAAAGAACAATTTGACTCTGTCTATATTGAAAGTGAGAACTTTATTTTTGAGGTCATGATTGGTGAGGTTTTGATGGAGAATGAACCGGTTCTGTATCATGATAAGGAATACAATCAAGTCCGTTTGAAGATCGTGTTCGATAGAATCAACTTTGCGGTGGGAACCGAGATTGTAGCGAACAATGCCTCTATTCGTATTGTTTATTCGAACCAGTGTGAGATTTCATTTGAAGTGGGATCTATCCATCTGTTGATTATGGACGAACTAAATACGCCAGGGCTCTATTTAAGACGCCTTTATGGCGTTGTTGATTCCAGTTCAACAATTGGGGGATTATCAGGCATTTTAGTGGAACTCGAAAATGACAATGAGACTGGAATCTATTTAAAATCAATGGATGCCTTTATGGATACAGTTCATTTTGACAATTCAAATCTATGGGTTCTTTCGACCTCAGAAAATGTTTATTCGATTGAAGATATTGAAAATGTATTGATCGCAGAATATGATTCAGAAGAGGTATTCATTGAACCAGGAGAGAACAAAGTACTCTTTCTTCCCTTTAACAAGCAAACAGAATCATTTTACTTCAATCGTTTCCCAATAGTGATAACTTATATACATCTTAACCAGAGTCAACAGGATGTAATCGATGATTTTATCTATTTTTCTAATCAATTTACTCAACTGGAGGTTTTTGAAAATGAGCTCTCCTTTGCCCGTTATTACTATGACTAATGTATCCAAAAAATATCGGTTTAGAACTGCTATAGAAGAAATCAACCTGACATTTCACAGCGGGAAACTATATGTCATCACAGGTCCGAACGGTTCCGGGAAATCAACTATTTTAAAATGCATCATGGGGTTGTTGCGATACGAGGGTAAAATTGATAAATTGCATGTGTCTTTTGGATATGCTCCTGAACAATACATTCTTCCAGATCACTTGACAGTAAAGGAGTTTCTGATTCATTTGGGAAGGGTGAAGTCAAAGGATTCATTAATTTTGAATGAAAGGTTAGACCTTTATCTCACAGCTTTTCACATGAAAGATGCCACTCATCAACATATCAGTTCGTTGTCAAATGGAATGAAACAGAAAGTTAATTTAATACAAGCGTTTATTCATCAGCCTAAAGTTCTTTTACTAGATGAGCCATTTCGAGCCATAGATGAAGCGTCGAAGAAGGAGCTTGTTGAAATCATCAAAGAAAGATTAAGAGAAACGTTAATTATCATATCGACTCATCAACCTCAATCAATTAAAGTCAGGCAAAAAAGAACATTGAAAATCACAAATGGGAGAATCGATTAAATGTCAAAATGGAAATTTCACATCTATTTAAGTCTCTCAGGAAAAGTAAGAATGATCTCATTATTATTAATAGGCATCACTGGATTGGTATTCTTATATCAGTCCAATTTTTTTGAGGGAATCGTTTCTATCGATGGAAACAGATCGATATACTCTTCGGAGTATATTCAAAATTCAATCTTGTTTTCCAAATTGATATTCACAGCCTATAGTATCTTTTTATTTTCAGATGGAGTGCTCGGAAACCATCGATTATACATTATATATTGGCTGAATGGTACCAATCATCGGGCAAGTTACCTTATTTACAAATCTATGACGTATCTGTTGATTTTTTTAGTCTTTTGGAGTCAAGTTTTTCTTCTATTTTACGTGATTGGAAAGGTAGTTTCCGTACTTGAAATGTCTTCATTTGAGACTTTCGAAATATTTGTGAAACTAGGTATTCAGGCGGTTTTCTATGGATTCCTTTCAATGCTCATCGTGATGACTTTTCGTCATTCTCTGTCACAAATGTTTACACTCTTGATCTACTGGTCCATCGAGTTTTTTGGAGTTGGTTATGAACAAAATGGTTCAATCTTGATGAAACAGGTCTTGGGCGTATTTCCTATATTGATGTTTATGGGTGGCAAATACCGTTTTGTTGCCGAAACCTATCAATACCTCATAATTATTTTTGCAATATATTTAATATGGTTTCTTGCCTCGGTAAAAATGGAGATTCAGTGAATTCCCTTGAATCTGTTCAAGATTTAGTGTGAAATCTGAGACATTTTATCATTCAAATGTGATTGAAACAATGAAACACTAGTGGTATAATCTATGTATCTTTTTTAATGATAAGGATTATGGAGGAACGATTATGTGCGGTATTGTTGGTTACTTAGGAGATAATAAAGCGTCCGACATCATCTTGTCAGGGCTTGAAAAACTTGAATATCGTGGTTATGATTCTTGTGGAATTTTCTTCTATGATCAACTTAGCCATGATTTTGTTATGTATAAAGACAAGGGTAGAGTCCAGCATCTAATACAAGATTTTGACTACTCTAGAATGAATCATTTGGCGATTGGACATACAAGATGGGCAACACATGGGAAGCCAAACATGACGAATAGCCATCCTCACTATTCAAACACCAAACGCTTTTCTCTTGTTCACAATGGAGTCATTGAGAACTATAAAGAACTTATAGCAAAATTTCTTCCTGACGCTGTTTTTGTGTCAGAAACAGACACTGAAGTCGTCGCAAATCTGATTGAACACTTTTCAATAACGTTGACAGTGGAAGAAGCCATTCGAAAAACATTATCGTTAATAGAAGGTTCTTACGCACTTTTAATCATTGATACTTCAACACCAGACATAATATACGCAGCCAAAAACAAGTCTCCTCTTTTGATAGGAACTGGAAGAAATGGAATCGTTTTGGCTTCTGATGTCATGGCATTGGTAGGAAACGCTGAAAACTATTATCCGATAGAAGATAAAACTTTCACTGTGGTTAAGAAAATAGACAAAGAGTACGTTTATCAAATGTATGATATTATTGGCACTCCTGTTCATATTGAACCGTACAAAATTGATATGGTTCTTGATGAGATTGGGAAAGCCGGATATTCTCATTATATGCTCAAAGAGATTTGCGAACAGCCTAATGTTATCCGTAAAATTATGTCTCAGTATTACGTGGAAGACCAATTTAGGGTTAAACAGACGGTTGTAAACATGATCAACGGTGCTGATCGAATCTATATCATCGCTGCGGGTACCAGCATGCACGCCGGTTATGTTGGAAAGTATTACTTTGAAAACATATCCAAAAAGCATACTGAAGTATTCATCGCAAGCGAATTTGCATATAATATGCCGTTGCTAGATTCTAACCCTGTATTTATCTTCATTTCACAGTCTGGTGAAACAGCTGATTTAAGAGCCTGTTTGTTAAATGTAAAACAACTTGGATTTCCAACTTTAACAATTACGAACGTTGCTACATCAACCTTGGCAAGAGAAGCCGATGCTTTTCTTGAGATTTATGCAGGTCCAGAAATCGCAGTCGCTTCTACAAAAGCTTATGTAGGTCAAGTAGCAATTCTTGCAATCCTAGCTTATGTAAACGCAAGAAAAAAACCTTTTGATTTGCATATTGAACTTTCAAAAGTCGCTGTGGCAATGGAAGCCATTATCGACAAAAGAGAATACATTCATAGTCTTGTTAAAGAGAAAATAACGAAAAGAAACTGTTTCTATATTGGCCGAGGGCTTGATTACTACACTTGTCTGGAAGCTGCTTTGAAACTGAAGGAAATATCTTATATTCAAACGGAAGGATTCGCTGCAGGCGAGTTAAAACACGGGACCATCGCTCTAATTGAAGAGGGTGTCCCTGTGATTGCAATCATCTCTCAAAGGAACATTAACAACAATACGCGTTCGAATGTTCGCGAAGTATTGTCACGTGGTGCAGAAGTCATCATCATTTCAATTAATGATGTTTCCGAAGTCAGCGATGAAATTATTTTGATGGATGTCCATGAAATGCTCAGTCCGCTTGTCACGGTCATTCCTACACAATTGATTGCTTTTTATTCAGCGCTTGATTTAGGAAAAGACATTGACAAACCGAGGAATCTTGCAAAATCTGTTACTGTAGAATAGGAGGACATCATGGGAAAGTATTTTGGAACCGATGGTATTAGAGGTAAAGCTTACGAGTTTTTAACCTTTGAACTGGCTTTTTCTCTTGGTAAGGCATTATCAATTTTGGAAAATGAAACTTTAGTGATTGGCCGTGACACAAGAGAATCCGGTGACATGTTAGTTGATGCGATAAAACAAGGAGCCAAAGTTAGTGGTGTTGATGTTCTTGACATCGGTGTCGTTCCAACTCCTAAATTATCTTTCATCAGTGGTGAAATGAAAGCTTTAGGTGTGATGGTCACAGCGAGTCACAACCCATATCAAGACAATGGAATCAAAGTATTTAATTCTGGAACAAAGATTTTTCTGGAAAAAGAAGAGATCATAGAACAAGTTATTGATGGGCTAATTTGCCCTCCAATGCCTAATAAAGTCGGTCAAGATCTTCCAATGATTTCTCATCAGAAAATATATGAATCTCTCTTTAAAGGGCTTCTCAACCCAACGGACTATCGCATTGCTCTCGATATGGCAAATGGAGCTACATTTGAAACCGGAAAACTGATGTTTGAAAAAATCTGCAATCACTTGTTTACGATGGGAGATACTCCAGACGGTAAAAACATTAATGTTCTCTGTGGATCGACTCATCCAGGTCAACTGGGATGGGAAGTTGCAAACAGGAAACTTGACTTTGGATTCGCCTTTGACGGCGACGGCGATCGTGTATTGATGGTCAATAAAGATGGAAAACTCTTTGACGGCGACATGTTGATATATGTTTGTGCTTTATATTTGAAAGAAAAAAACAAATTAAACCATAATACTGTTGTGCTTTCGAAAATGAGCAATCTTGGTATTATTAAAGCTTTGAAGCAAAAAGATATTAATGTTGTTCAAACCGATGTTGGCGACAAATACATCATCGAAGCCATGAACCGTTTCGGTTACGTGCTTGGTGGAGAAAATTCTGGCCATATCATTAATACAACATTACTTGATACCGGAGACGGTGTTTTGAACGCAATCTTTATCGTCAACATCATGAAAGAATGGGGAAAGACGATTGAGGAAATATGCGAAGATATTGTATTTTATCCGGACAAGATGGTTAACTTAAGAAACATCGACAAATCATTAGTAAAGCATGAAGAAGTTCTCAAAGTGGTTGAAGAAGTTAAAAATCGCCTGCAAGATGATGGATTTGTCATTGTCAGGGCAAGCGGGACAGAACCGATGATTCGAGTTAGTGTATCAGCCAAATCGATGGATACAGTTAATGAATGCATCGATTTAATCGTTTCTACTTTAGGTAAATTAAATCGCGAAGAAGAAAGAAGTGAACAGTCTTGAGAAAATATGCCATTATTTTAGCTGCCGGTAAGGGCACTAGAATGAAAACTGAATTGCCAAAATGTGCGTACCCGCTTTTAAAAAAGCCAATGATTGCCTATATCGTCGAGAATATTCAAAACTCTGAACAATTTGATGAAATCATTGTTGTCGTTGGCCACAAAAGAGAAATCATTCAAGATATTCTTGGAGACAAAGTGACCTATGCTGTTCAAGAAGAACAACTTGGAACCGGTCATGCAGTTATGGTCTGTGAACCACATATCACTGACTTAGAGGGGTTTACGATGATTCTTCCTGGTGATATGCCTCTTGTTGATAACTCTGTCATTGAAAAGGCAATCCTTGAACATAAGGACCGCAGACATGATTTGACAATCGTAACAACAAAGATTGAAGAACCAGAAGGATATGGTCGAATTATCCGTAATGAATCCGGATACTTGGACTCCATCATCGAGCACCATGAAGCCACCATGTCTCAAAGAACCATTTCAGAGATTAACACTGGAATTTATGTTGTTGGAACGAAACTTCTGTTTTCGTCTCTTAAAAAAATTGACAATCATAACATGAAGAATGAATATTATTTGACTGACATTGTTGGAATCATGCAACAACAAAAAGAAGTAATTGGCACTTATTACTTGAAAGAATCTTATAAATCAATGGGCGTCAACGATTTATATGCACTGAGCATTGCAGAAGCTAAACTCAGACTAAACATTAACAAACAAATGATGCTCAATGGCGTTGCAATGATTAACCCGGAGACCATCACCATTGGACAAAATGTTGTAATTGAAGAAAATGTCATTATCCATCCAAATACCTATATTACCGGTAACTCAGTCATCAAAAAAGGCGCATCCATTGGGCCAAATACAGAAATACATGATAGTGTTATTGGAGAGAAAGTCGTTTGCAAACATTCTCTAGTCTATAACTCAACTGTAGATGAAAGCACTACAGTAGGACCTTTTGCGCATTTGAGAGATGGAGCTCACATTGGGGCACACAATCGAATTGGTAACTTTGTCGAGGTCAAAAAATCGACGACCCAAGAAAATACGAAAGCTTCCCATTTGGCTTATATCGGTGATGCAACTGTCGGGAAAAATGTTAATTTCGGTTGTGGATCAATTACAGTAAACTATGATGGAAAGAATAAATACCAGACAACCATAGGAGATGACGTATTTATCGGTTGCAACGTCAATCTAATTGCACCGATTCACGTTGACGACAACTCCCTTATTGCAGCGGGTTCAACGCTAAACAAGAACGTTCCGAAAGGTTCGCTTGCAATTGCGAGAGCGTATCAAGTCAATAAGGAGAATTACATTAAAGATAAAAAAGAAGCGGAAGAAAATAACGAGAATTAATCATTGACAAACGCTTTGGAATATACTATAATGTAAGAGGTTTAAAAACCGTAGAAAGAAGAAGTACCCACTTCTCACCTGATTGACGAATCAATAGGTCCTTGCTACTGCCATCTTTACTAGGAAAGTAACATATGTGGGTGCCGATTCGGTATCCACTTTTTTTATTCAAATGGAGGTGTTCACTATTTTATATAACAATGCAAAACCGGTTAAAAAAGATTCTACCCCGATTAATGAAGAAATTCGTTCAAGGGAAGTCTTGCTGATTGGTGCTGAAGGAATGCAATATGGGATTAAGCCAATCCGAGAAGCGTTGGCAATAGCCAGCCAAGAAGGATTAGACTTGGTGTTAGTTGCGCCGAATGCAAAGCCACCGGTATGCAAATTGATGGATTATTCAAAATTCAGGTATGAACAGCAACGGAAAGCCAGAGAAGCTCGTAAAAATCAAAAAGTCGTAGATCTGAAAGAAATCAGATTGACCGCTGTCATTGATACGCATGACTTCGAAACGAAACTTCGTAACGGAGTTAAATTCCTGGAAAAAGGAGACAAACTTAAAGTCAGTGTTCGTCTTCCTTACCGTGCAGGTAAAATCCTGATTGATCAAGGCAAAGAAGTCTTGAACCGATTCAAGGACGGGTGCGCAGAAGTCGGAGACTTAGACAATCCTGTATCCCATGAAGGTCGCTATATCAACATGAACCTATCACCAAAGAAAAAATAACATAAGGAGTACTAATCATGCCAAAAATGAAATCCCATTCGGGAACAAAGAAAAGACTTAAAAGAACCGCTTCTGGCAAACTGACAAGAAGCAGCACATGTCACGGGCATTTGATGAGCCATAAATCACCAAAACAAAACAGACAAGGACGGAATACTGAAATCGTGTCAGCTTCCGATGTCAAAAGAATTAAACACCAAGTACCGTACTTGTAAAGATTGAGGAGGATTCGATAAAATGCCAAGAGTAAAAGGTGGTCCAACCACCAGAAATAGACGTAAAAAAATATTAAAGCTCGCCAAAGGTTATTATGGCGCGAAGCATTTACTGTATAAGACTGCCAAAGAACAAGTGATGAACTCGCTTGCCTATGCTTATAGAGACCGCCGCAGGAAAAAAAGAGATTTCCGCAAACTATGGATCACCAGAATCAATGCTGCAGCAAGACTCAATGATTTGTCTTACTCAAGATTGATTGACGGCTTGAACAAAGCTGGAATTGAAGTGAACCGTAAAATGTTGGCTGACATCGCTGTCAACGACGCTGCTGGATTTACTGCTATTTGCGTACAAGCAAAAAAAGCAGTCGAAAAGAGTGCAAAGTAAAAGTCTATTTATAGACTTTTTTTCTTTGTTTCATTCGGTATTCCATTGTATTATTTGATATTTTCTGTTAAACTAATACTGTCGCATAAACGAGGTATTATATATGGAATCAGTTGTAAATGTGTCCAACATTACTAAAAAATTCAGTCTGTCAAGAAAACAACAAAAGATTGAAAAAACACATGAAAAAATCAAGGTCGCTGTTGATGGGCTTTCCTTTCAAGCATATGCCGGAGAAATCTATGGATTACTTGGTCCTAATGGCGCAGGAAAAACAACAACGCTTCGCTGTATTTCAACATTAATCAAGCCTGATACCGGTGAAGTTACCGTGAATGGGCACAGCATTTTGACTGAACCAGAACAAGTCCGAAGAACCATAGGCTTTTTAACCAGTGATTTTAGACTAGAAGAATTTTTCACACCTAATTATCTCTTTGATTACTTCTCGAAACTGCATGGGATGGATGATGAAATGATTTCCTCTCGAAAAGAGATGCTTTTCGGAAAATTCGGAATCGACAAGTTCAAAGAAGTTAAAATCGGTGAATTATCTTCAGGAATGAAACAGAAGGTACAGCTTGCAATCTCTTTGGTTCACGATCCATCTGTCATTGTTTTTGATGAGCCAACCAATGGACTGGATGTCATCACGGCAAAAGTAGTGACAGACTTCCTAAAAGAATTGAAAGATGCAGGTAAAACAATTATAGTATCCACTCATATTTTCTCACTTGTTGAGAAATTGTGTGATCGTGTTGGTATTATCATCAATGGAAAAATGATTTTTTCAGATATGATGGATAATGTCATGAAAGAATATGGAAATCTTGAGCCATTGTTTTTTGACCTTTATGAAAAGGCAAATGGTGAACAATGATGAAAAATATAAAAACAATCTTTAAAAAAGAATTTGATCGAGTTATAAAGGATAAGCGTTTAATCTTCACAATAATGTTATTGCCAGGATTGATGCTGTTTTTAATCTATTCTTTCATTGGTACAGCGATTGATAACAGCCAAACAAAAACTCCTTATACCCTCGCTATCGTAAACCCAGTTACTACATTTACTCCCATTTACACGGCTGGTGAGACAAATTACATTTTAAATGTCATCTCAGTGACCGAACTTGACATCGATGCCTATAAGACGAAAATTGATAACGAAGAGTGGGATTTACTCCTCTATTTTGATTCAAATATACTGTCTTATGACGGTACGGGTGAAAAACCAGTTGTTTGGATCTATTCCAATCAAAACAACATTACTTCTAGTACAGTATACTCACGTTTTGTCGTATACTTATCTCAATTTCAATCAACCTTAAGTTATGATTTATATGGAGATACTACTTTCTTTGCTTTACAATTCGATGGAACAACAATCGACCCAAACCGTGTTACTGGCATCATGTTTTCCTCTATTCTGCCGATGCTAGTCATCATGTTCTTGTTTAGTGGTGCTATGTCAATCGGGCCAGAATCGATTGCCGGTGAAAAAGAAAGAAATACAATTTCAACACTTCTGATTACGCCTGTAAAGCGAAGTGAAATTGCGATTGGAAAGATTTTAAGTTTATCGATTTTGAGCCTGTTATCTGCAGTCTCGAGTTTTATAGGTATATTATTATCGCTTCCTAAGTTATTAAACATTCAAGGCGCCAGTTATAACATTTATTCCTTTGGAGACTATATGATGATTCTTGCATTGCTGTTTTCAACAGTATTCGTCATCGTAGGTGCAATCTCAATTATAAGTGCTTTTGCAAGAAGTGTTAAAGAAGCCTCAACTTCGATCCTTCCACTTTATATATTAACAGTTCTGGTTGGAGTAACATCGCTTTTTAATTCTAGTATTTCTGAGAATCCACTGATGTATGTTTTGCCGATCTATAACACCGTTCAAACGATGTCTGCAATTTTAACTTTTAACCCAAAAATGGTTTTATATTTAGTTATCACGATTTGTTCTAACCTCGTATACTTGGGTCTATTCGTCTATTTCTTGCAGAAGATGTTCCAAAATGAAAAAATAATGTTTTCAAAATAGGTGATACTTATGCATAAGCCAAAGACAATCCATATTTTCGGTGCTTCAGGTTCAGGGACGACGACCTTGGCAAAAGCCATTTCAACACGCTTCGGATATCATTTTATCGATACTGATGAAGCCATTTGGGAAAACACGGATCCTCCTTTTACAAAACGCAAAGCAGATCCACAATCCCGAAAATTCGTTGAAAAACAATTAAAAGAAAATAAGTACAATGTCATTTCAGGAGCTTTCGTCGGTTGGGGAGATGTTTTTAAACCCAAAGTTGATTTGTTCATCTATATGCATTTGCCATTGGAAATTCGTTTGCAAAGAATTCAGATTAGAGAAGAAAATCGGTTTAAAGAACGGGTTCTTCCGGGAGGAGATCTCTATTTGCAACATCTTGATTTTCTTGACTGGGTCAGTCAGTATGAAGAATTGGATGAATCGACAAGAAGCCAGAAGCAGCATGAATTATGGCTTAAAAATGTTAAAAAACCAATTGTAGTCATAAAGGAAGTATTAACCATTGAAGAATTGCTTCAAAAAGTTGAATCTTTTTTAGAATGATTTATATTTAATTTTGAATGATGATGAGAGGAAGGGTGTCATGGATATAATCGTTAATGTAATTGTTCAGGCTCTTTTGACGAGCATAATTGTCTACCTTGCGGCGAATACTTACTTTCATTTTCATGTTAGTGCGACAAGAACCAATGTTATTGCGGTTGTCTTGGTCATTTCGACATTGATTTTAATGCGAGATACGTTGACGCTTTTTGAAAGCATCTATGCTTTTGTACTGATTCTTATACTGAAGTTGCTTCTCGACTTGATTGGTAAAAAGAAGAAAACAAAAGGATTCGTCTTATTAAATGTATGGAAAAAAGACTTTCCTTACACAAAAGCATTCATGTCAAGTCATTTAGAAAAACAAAATATTCCCACAAGTCAAATTTGTTATCATCCTCAAAAACCATTTTTAATCGTCTTTCAAAACATTGAATCTAAAATATTAAAAAATCTGATGTCAACATATGATAAAGAGTTTCAAAAACGTCCAAAACCGTTTACGAAATGGCATTACCTTACTTTTTTAGGAAGCATATTGCTAATCATTTTGATTTGGAGATTTTAAGGAGGGAATCACATGACGGAAGTCGAATTGAAAAAAACGAAACAAATACTGATTCCAAACAAATACCCAACTCGTTTCTTCGCCATCGATTTCTTTGCGAATCTATACGAAGGGTCACATCCAACTTATCAATTCTATGGTTCACTTTCAGATCCATACCAGTCATTCCAACCAGGTGATATCATTCCGAAGGAAAATGGATTGGAAGTCATTCAGAAGGAATTGCTGTTTGTATCGCAAAAAAATCTGATTGGTTTCTACCAAAACCCAGACCCCTACAATGATTCGGAGAAAGAGACCCTTTCGATGAAAAGAGCGCTTGAAGTCATTCGCGTAACCGATCTTGGCGTTTTTATTGAAACAACGTCTAATTTGATTTTAAGAGATTTGTCAATTTTACAAGAAATATCACAGAAGTCTCCTGTCGTCATCGCAATTCCAATTGGAAACACGATTGACACCATCCAGGAGCGCTTTGAAGGTAAAGGCTATGTCAACTACCACAACAGGATCAAACTACTCCATAAGCTGAAAGATGCTGGCTTGGTAGCGGGAGTGATTATGAAACCCATGATTCCTTATGTCAATGATACGCCTGAAAACATTCTTCAAATCGTTGAAGATGTATCCCTTGCAGGAGGAGATTTCATATATCCTAGTTTTGTGCTGGCACTGGACGAATCACAGCGCAATGCATTTTACCATTTATTGGACGAATATTTCCCTGGACTTAAAAATGTATTCACTGATAAGTATGGTTCCAAAAAAACCTGGACATCAGCAAAACTGGCTTCCCTTAAAAAAGAGTTTGTGTTTGAATGCAAAAAAAGAAAAATTGCTTTTGGAATGAAGGACATTACGAATTTATATAAACCAAGCAGCACCGAACAATTTAGACTATTTTAGGTTTTACCAAGAAAGGAGTGCCAAGTTATGTTAGACTTTTTGAAACAAAATGCAATATTTCTTGCGGTTGTTTTTGGCACACTTCTTGTTATCGTTATAGCTTATCTTCTCTATACTTGGAAAAGCAAATCGAATGCAATGAATCATTTCAAAGATTCAGAAACGCCTGTCAACAATCCTGTTGACAATTTGCCTGATGAACAAGTGGAACTACCTGAAGAAAAATCTAGTACACAAGAAGAACTTCCCGTACAAGACGAGACAACAAGTGTGGCTGAAACAACAGAAGAAGAGGAATCAACCAATGATGCTTTGAAAGAAAATTTGGAGAATACTTTGATTCCTTTGGAGGTTGAAGAATCTCAACCCTTAATTAATGAAGAACAAAAGGAACCAGATGTGGACCTAAACGAGAAACTATCAATGCTTGAAACGAAGATTGTTTCTTCAAATTCCGATGATTCTGAACCATCTGAGGATGAATCATTCGAGTCAAACGAAGATTCATTTGATGATGAAGAAGGTGTTGAAGATTTTTCGGGTGAAGCTGTTCCAGAAAAAAAGGAACTTGGAAAGTACCACATTATCTTCCGTCAAATGGACAAGATGTGGATTATCAAACGAGAGGGTTCCCATAAGGTCATTAAGGCCTTACATACCCAAAACGAAGCCATTGCATACGCCACAATCAAATCAATCAAGCAGAAAACTACTTATGTTATTCATAAGCGTGATGGCAAAATTAGGAAGCAGAATTACTAATTCTAAAGAACGGACTCCACTGGAGTCTTTTTTTTACCAATAAAACTGCCTCCTCATTTGTTTATATTAATGAAGCGGTTTCGGTTGTCAAGGTTTCCCATATAATGTACAATAGATACTAGTGAGGTGAACAATGTGGGAAAGACCTTGAACCAGCTCGTTGAAGAGCTGAAGAACGGTAATACATCTGTCTTCGGACAGATCTATGAAGAAACCTACCGCAAGGTCTATTTTGTCGTGATTAATGTTCTTCATGACAAAAGTTTAACAGAAGATATCATGCAGGATACATACTTAAAGATGATGGATTCCATTCATCGTTACAAAGAAAGAAACTTCCTTGCTTATCTTCTTACCATAGCGAAGAATCTTGCATTCAATGAGTACAACCGCAGAAAAAGAGTTGTTTTGAATGATGATGAGATTGATTCATTCCGTTCCGACGGAATCTCAGCTCACCTTGAAGTCGAAGCAGAAAACAAGGAACTGATTGAAAAAGCACTTTCCGTACTCGACGAATCAGAACGAAATGTTTTTTTGCTTCATACACTTGAAAATATGACCCATAAAGAAATCTCTATTGTTGTAGATAAGCCGATAGGAACGATTACCTGGATTTATCAAAAAGCAATTAAGAAAATACGTCTTGCTTTAAAGGAGGAGTATGATGAAATTCCGAGAATTTAGATCCATCATCAAAGAAAATGCTACATTCCCCATTCCATATCATCAGGAGTTCGTCGAAAAGATGTCTCATTTTGAGATTGCTGCTCAAGAAAGAACACCGATTACTCCATATTTCAGAAGAATCGTCATGAGTTTTTCGTCTTTCGTCATTGTCTTGCTTGCCTTTTTCGGATACTTGACTTCTTTAAGAGTTGTTGATGTCGTAACGCTTGATATCAATCCCTCCGTTGAGATAAATATCAATCCTTTTGGTAGGGTCATTCAAGTCTTGCCAGGTAACGAGGATGCTTTGATTCTTGTAAATCAGTTGGATCATTCAAAAGGTAATTTGGAGACGGTATTGCTCGACATATATGATAAGAGCATCGAACTAGGGTATTCTTCCCAAGATGAAACATTCATGCTTTTAGGAATCACTTCTAATTCTTATGATTCAGAGATGTCAATGACGAGTAAAATCGATCAAATTTATGACTCATTTCCGATTACTGTGCTTACGCTCAACAAACACTCAACTGTTGAATATGTCTATTTTTCTGGATTTGTGGACGATTCACAAGAAGCCAGTGCTAATTTTGATGGAATCTTTGCAAATGGTGATGAAATTTCAACAACGACAATCTATAATTCCGAAACAGATATTACAGATGCTCCAGCATACGATAGCGAATATTACGCTAATAAGATTGCCGAATTCGATAGCATGACCAGTAGTGATTTTACCACCATGGCTAATAATCTTGGGATTTCGGAAGCAAAGCTTCAACTAGTCTTATCAATTTTCTTCTATTACCCGGTATATCAAGTTCAAAATGGAATCACAATGCTTTCAGATCTGCCCCTTCAAACTTTAATTCCTTTATATAATGCAATTCCTTAATATTCATCTAAATAAAAATGCGCCTCTACGGAAGCGCATTTTTTTGTGTGATTAACCATTTGTCTCGATGAAGTTGGATTCTTCCCGCAATGAAGTACACAATGACAAAAGCTAAAAAGACCAAAGGCACTAGCACAAACATGTGAAAGCCATCAGGAAGAATGTTCAATAGCGGAACAGGGCCCCCATAAAAAGGATTCTTCATGATATACATGTTGTTTGCAAGTGGGTCAATGAAGATATTCCCAAACAATGCCCAAATCGTCATTAAGATTGCGCCAATGAAATTGCGAATCCAATTCTTTTTAAGAAGTGTGAATTCTCCAGATGCGATTAAGAAAATCGGAATAAACACAAGCAAGAAATGCACAATTAGACTTCTCAACATGACGAAGGTGATAACAAGAGGCTCTCCATAAAGAATTCCAACGGGATAAAGCATGACTGCGAGACCGCCGATGATGGCAGTGGAATAAACAAAATCTTTCATTTTTTTTAGATTGAACCAATATACGATGGGAAGAAGAACATTATTGATGCCACATAATTGAAACGAAATTAAGGTTCGAAAGTCAAGAAAAGGATGTGAGAAAGTGGAAACAGAAGATCCATATTTCATCCATTCAGTCACAAAGATGATTTCTCCCCCATATTTGAGTACCAACATCAATACGAGAAGGCTGTTAATCAGTATTTTTCTTGTTTTTTTGGATGCGTGAACAAATACTTTCATCAAAAAATAGAATATCAAAATACATGCGACGATATAGATGAAATGTTCTGTATGAAATAAATACCTTCCCGGATCATCATCCATTCCGGAACTTGAAAAGAAAGAGATTAAAAACATGATTGTCCTCACAAGATTCTTTTTTCATATTATACACTATTTTCAGGATGATAAAAATGAAGTTCTCAATTTTATTACAAGTTGAAGCGGAAAAAGGTGTTGCATATTTTACGAAAAAGAGTAAAATAGAAATACAAACGTTTTCATTGGAGGAAATTTATCGTGTTTACCGTAAAAATTGGAAAAGACAAATATCAATTTGAGTCAAGTGTACGGCTTGAAAAATTGACAAAACATTATGAGGGCCCGTTTTATGCGGCCAAGGTTAATAACCGTTTAAGAGAGTTAGCTTACGTTATTTCAACAGATTCCGTCGTTGAGTTGCTCGACTATACTTTTTACGATTCCACAAGAATCTACGCAACCAGCATGAGATATTTGATTTGTATGGCTTTTGATCGGATTTACCCAAACATGCAGATCAAGTTTTCAAATTCAATATCGATGGGTATTTATGGAAGGCCAGTCGAAGGGAATCTCTCCCCCGAAATGGTACATCGCGTTATCCGCGAGATGCATGAGATTATTCGAGAAGATATGCCTATCATTCGAAAAAATGCTAGTTTAGCAGAGATGAAGAAAATTTATAGCGCTAAAAACTATATTGACAAGGTAGAAACTTTGGCGTATCGAAAAGAAAGAGTCAACGTTTACGAGTGTGATGGTTATTTAAACTATATGTATGGGTACATGGTCCCTTCCACTGGTTATCTCAGTGAGTTTGAACTGTTCTATTACAGTCCAGGTTTTTTGGTAAGGTACCCTCGAATTGAAGAAAAAGGACAAATACCTGAATTTGCGGACTCTCCGAGCTTTTTAAGAGTTCTAACAAAAGCTGAACAATGGGCAATCAACTGTAACGCAGATATGATTTACAAGATGAATCACCTCGTTGAGGAAAACAAATCTGTTCAGTTTGTCAACATGTGCGAAACCAAACACAACAATCAACTTTGTGAGCTTGGAGACATCATTTCAAAAGATATTGAAAGCATCCGTTTGATTGCCATTGCAGGACCATCTTCCTCAGGAAAAACGACATTTTCAAGACGCCTTGAAATCGAGTTAATGACACGAGGAATCAAACCATTGATGATTTCAATTGATAACTATTATTTGACCGCCGACCAAGCTCCAATCGATGAATTCGGTGAACCTGATTTGGAGCATGTCAATGCTCTAGATTTGGATTTATTCAATGAAAACATCACGGACTTGATTAATGGTGTTGCGGTGAAACTTCCTATTTTTGATTTTAAAGACAAAATACGAAGATTTTCGAAAGAAATTCAGATTGACAATAAGACGCCGATTATTATCGAAGGAATCCATGCACTGAATGATTTATTGACTGAATTCATTCCGTCTAGCCATAAATTCAAAATTTACATTTCGCCTCTTTCACAAATTAATATCGATTACAACAATCCCATCAATTTAACGGATTTGAGACTCTTGAGAAGAATCGTTCGAGATTTGCAGTTTAGAAACACTTCAGCGGAAAAAACACTGGCGATGTGGCCTTCCGTCAGAAGAGGTGAATACAAGTGGATCTATCCTTTCATTGAAAGCGCAAATTACATTTATAATTCGGAATTGACATATGAACTTTGCGTATTAAAGAAATACGCTTTGAATGCACTGAAACAAATACCAAACGACTCTGAGTATTTTGTTCATGCGAATCGATTGATTAAATTCTTGAAATATTTTAAGGAAATTAACCCTTATCTCGTTCCATGCAACTCACTACTAAGAGAGTTTATCGGACATAGCGTTTTCGAGCACTGACACCAGTGCTCTTTTTTTTGAAAAATGTTAAAAAAAGTTGTGGAATTTTAAAGGGTTCTTTCTTTTCTATCATTGAAATATGTTATAATCAATTTGTATCTAGATAGGAGGAACCATCATGAATGTTTTGCATATCAGCGCGGAATGTTACCCGTTCGTAAAAATAGGCGGACTAGCAGATGTAGTCGGTAGTCTCCCCAGTGAAATCAAAAGAATTCGGAATGTTGAAGTTCGTGTCATTTTACCGAAGTATAAGATCATTCCTCATAAATATAGTGATAAATTGACTCACGTTGCCAATTTTTCCATTAACGTAGGGTCTAAAACAAACGTTTATGTCGGAATTGAAACGTTGAAGCTTGGAAATATTGAATACTACTTTATTGACAATCAATTTTATTTTGGCTCAAGAGACCATGTGTATGGTTATGGTGACGAATCGGAGCGATATGCCTTTTTTCAGAAAGCAGTTCTCGCATCCATGAGCGTGATAGGATATATACCCGATGTCATTCATGTACATGATTGGCATACGGGAATGATTCCGTTATTGTTAAAAAAGTTATTCCCTCAATATGCGAATATTAGAACACTTCTTTCTATTCATAATCTTGCTTATCAAGGCGTTTTTCCTCTTGATGATTATCGTTTTTTCAATATCGCCTTTGATGCTCGATTTGAATTTGACGGAATGCTTAATTTCCTAAAAGCTGGAATTGTGACTGCTGATTACCTCTCAACAGTATCACAAACCTACGCAAAGGAAATTATGACACCTTATTTCGGATGCGGAATGCAAAACCTTTTAAAACAAAGAAAAGACAAACTCGTTGGAATTTTGAATGGCATTTCTTATTCAGACTTTTCACCAAAAGAAGATAAATTCATTCCATTCAATTTTGATGAATTGAATTATGAATTGGGAAAATTAGAGAATAAGAAAGCACTCTATTCGAAGTTAAACGTTCCGTTTGATTTAGATAAACCTATGATTGCTTTAATTTCTAGGCTGGTAGGTCAAAAAGGACTTGACCTCATCAAGCACGTCTTCGAAGAAATGCTTGATCATGACGATTTCATCTTTGTTGTTTTAGGCGATGGAGAAAAGGAATATGTTGATTATTTCCATGAATTAGAAATGAAGTATCCTACTAAGACAAAAGCATACATCGGATATTCAAATGAAATGGCTCATTTGATTTACAGTGCAGCGGATATGTTTTTAATGCCTTCCAGATTTGAACCCTGTGGGCTGGGACAAATCATCGCTTTAAAGTATGGAACCATTCCGATTGTCAGAGAAACTGGTGGCTTGTCTGACACCGTCCAAGCATATAACGAGTTTAAACAGACTGGAAATGGGTTCAGTTTTACGCATTATAATGCACACGATATGATGCATGTTATTAGATACGCGATTAATGTTTTCCATGAACATCATCCCGAATGGAATGAATTGATCAAGCGAGCAATGTCGTCGGACTATAGCTGGAAACAATCAGCAAAAACTTATAAAAAACTCTATACGAAAATGATAAGAGAATAAGGAGGAACTATGGAAACATTAGCATTGATTTTAGCCGGGGGTCGAGGATCCAGACTTGATATACTCTCTGAAAACAGAGTGAAACCAAGCGTTCCATTTGCAGGGAAATACAGAATCATTGATTTCACACTCAGCAATTGTTCAAATTCTGGAATTTTCAATATTGCGATATTGACGCAATATTTGCCTTTTTCGCTCAACGATCACATTGGAAGTGGAAAACCATGGGATCTTGACAGAAGAGATTCGAAAGTCACCTTGTTACAGCCACATAGCGATTGGTATAATGGAACCGCGGATGCCGTTCGAAAGAATATCCATTATATTGAACAAAGTAATTCCAAGTATGTTTTGATTCTTTCAGGAGATCACATCTACAAAATGGATTACAGAAAGATGATTGATCAACACATCCAATCCAAAGCAGATTTGACTGTTGCATGCAAAGTCATCGATATTAAAGATGCTCATCGCTTTGGTGTATTGGAAGCAGATGCTAATAATAAGATCTTTAATTTCGCAGAAAAGCCGAAAGAACCAAAATCGAATTTGGCTTCAATGGGAATCTATGTGTTCAATACAGATGTTCTCCTTGACCAATTACGCAGCAATACCATTCCAGATCTCGATTTTGGCAAACATATCATTCCTGGAATGATTGAGACCATGAATGTCATAGCCTATAAGTTTTATGATTATTGGCAAGACGTCGGAACTTATGACTCCTATCTTCAAACCAATCTGGAGTTAATTGAAACCGTAGACAAGATTCCTCTCGATATGTATGACCACAACTGGAAAATCTATACGAAATCAGAAGAACTTCCTGCTGTTAAAGTCGGATCGAAAGCACTGATTCGCCAAGCCCTTTTGTCAAATGGATCGATTGTTGCCGGACATGTCGAAAGAAGTGTACTAAGCCCTGGCGTCATCGTTCATCCACTCGCTAAGGTCAGCAACTCCGTATTACTTAACAATGTGCAGATTAAAGCGGGCGCAATCGTTGAAAATTGCATTATTGATAAGAATACAATCGTCGGCGAGAACGCGATGGTTGGATTTGGAACGGATAATACACCGAATCAAGAAAACCCAGGTCTGCTTTCAAGCGGAATTACGGTCCTGGGCAAGAATATCAATGTTCCAAAGAATATGGTTATCGGACGAAACTGTAGGATATTCAGAACAGCTGATTTGATCAATGTTCCTGACAATTTAGTCAGATCAGGTTCTACGTTAAGATAAATTTGATTTCAAACAAAAAGTAGACTTTCAATCAAGTCTACTTTTTTTATGATTTCGCTACAAATCGCTTTGTTTCATAATGTTCGATGGCGTCTTGTGTAAGAGCATGTTGATGGGGATGAGTCCAAATACAACATTGATAATATAGAGACCCGCAATTCCGATCAGAATAGAGCCTGTCGTAAAGTGAGTGACTGAAATCTGTTGCAAGGAAGATTGTGCCTGGTTGAGAAGCAGTAACATAAATACAAATCCGATAATGCTGCTGAAGGTAGTGGTGAGTATAATTTCAATCAGGAAAATTCTTCTGATTTCTTTTCTTGAAATGCCAATACTGCGATAGACACTCACTTCATACATTCTCGAGATTAAGCTGGAACGCATAATCAAGAAAATACTGAAAGCAGACATTAAGATACCACCAAGCCCGAGAAGATAGAAGTTTTGATTTGCATCAAGTTTAATCTGCTGCGCAATTGTCGGTTCATACATGTTGGCCGATGCGGCGTATCCTGCATCATGAAGGGCCAAAAGCGTCGCTTCAACGTCCGTAGAGTACACCAAGACCGTAAATTCGAAATCTCTGCTGAATTCGTAAGTGAAATATTTAGATTTAATGAAGTCTAAGGATGAAACCATGGCATTATGCGTATCAAATATAATGCCGTCTACTTTGACTTGATAGATTCCTGAAATGAAATATGTTCCAGAAGTCATTCCAATGTTGTAAGGAATATTTCCTGCTAAAACACTGGGGAATTGGTCATTTAACATGATGTAATATTCAGATGGAGGTAGGGTGCCAGAAATGATTTCGAAATGATCTTCTAAAATTCTGTAATCAATTAAGGCAGGAGCGACAAAACTGTACATCAATTCCTCTTTCATCCAAACACTGAGAGAATTGGAGTCCGAAATCCCACTGATTTTATAATAAAGTGCGGAATCGGCTGATAAATCAGTGTCTAGTCCACTGACCTGAAGCTTAAATTCACAATTCAAAACATCGTCATAACTCTGTATGCCTCTATAGGCGTTATTATTGATAATATCGTCCGCAACACTCTTGTCTACCACAATTTCGTATCCTACAGGCATTACTCCGTATATCAGTGTCGATTCATCTAAATATTTGATGTCTATCGGTTGTGCTAGCACTCGAATGCTGTTGTGAACTTCATAATAGCTTCCTGTCGATACCATAAAAGAGAAAGGCTCGTTAATCAACACGAGTTCATCCACTCCAGGGACATCTTCAATCGCTAAAACTGAGCTGTAAACGGTTCTATCCAAAGAAATCGTAATGTAATTTGAATCGACGATTGAATAGGGTTCTTGAACATGATAAATTTCACCAACCAAGCCAACACTGATACTGACGATAAGGCCGACGAGAATTAATACGAAGAAAAGCATTTTGCCTCCTCCGTGGAATACTTTAATTTTCCGAAATGCGTAGAGGAAGGTATCTTTCCAACTGAAAACGTTGCGTTCTGATTTAAGTGGAGATTTGGGGATGAGATCATTCATGACAAAAGGATTCTCAGTAATGGATTCTTCCTTGGGGCCTTCTTGAATGATGATTTCGCTGTCGAAATCAATGTATTTTGTTCTTTTCAGATTCCCAGAATTGATTTTGACGTATAGCGTCTGATTGCGTTCAATCAAATCGATGTCTAAAGATTCAACTTTATCATTATTGGTGTATCTTCTGACATTCAATTGTTCGGCTTCAATATTTGTTTTCTTGAAATCTTGAAGGTTAATGATATGTTCTTGAATGAAATCCATTCTATGATGTTGATCGTTTGGATAATCTTTGACAATCGAGCCGTTTTCAATTTCGATGACTCTGTCTGCGTAGTTGTCACAAAGAACTTGTTCGTGGGTAACCATGATCACAAGACGGGTTTTGGAGATTTCTTTGATGACAGTCATCAATTCAATCGTCGTTTTTCCATCAAGATTTCCAGTTGGCTCGTCAGCGAGAATAACCTCAGGGTTGTTCGCAAGTGCTCTCGCAAAGGCGATACGCTGTTGTTGCCCACCGGAAAGTTGTTTGACGAGTCGATCGGCATAATTAGCCATGCCTACGGTTTTTAAAAGTCTTAAAACATGTTCTCGTATGTCTTCTTCATTCGTAATTCCTTGCATTTTAAGAACAGGTTCAATGTTTCTGTAAACCGAAAGTTCTTTTAGAAGATGGTAATGCTGATAGACATAACCTATTTTGTGTTTTCGAATGATATCCCACTTTTTGTGATTGTATCGTTCAAACACTACATCATCAAAGATGAGTCTTCCGTGGTCGAACTTATCCATTCCGCTGATTACATTCAATAGCGTGGTTTTTCCGCTACCGCTCGCACCAAGGATGACGACAAGGCCTGTTTTTTCGAAAGTCAAGGAGATGTCTCTACAAACGATGAATTGATTGACTTTGTTTTTGTTGTAATATTTCGTTACATTCTCGAGCCGAATCATCGTTCCACCCCCTTTAATGCCGTTACGACACTGACTTTAAAGATTCTAGAGGTGAACTGGTGGACCATCAGTTCCATGACAAAGAATACTAGTCCAAGAAGAACAATATAATCATACCACCGGTAATATCTTAAAATGTTCGGAATCTGGTTGATATAGATTTCTGAAATGATTAAAAAAACTAATATCAATACGATAGAAATCAAGGTAACGTAAAGAACTTCCGCACTCAAGATACGTTTAACCGCTTTTTTAGAGGTTCCGATTGAACGAATAATTAGATAATCCTTTAACTTACTGAAAATAATGTTTCGAAGGACGAAATAGCCAACAAAGAAGATGGCTCCTATAATTATCGAAACAATTGTCGTAATCAAAACATTTCGAATGACGACGTTGAATGCTTGACTACTATCAATGATCTGAGAAGGATAAAATACGTTATAACCAAGTTTTTCAACTTCATCAACGACTTGGTTTCCTTCAAAAGTATCTTTGACAATCAGTGTAATCTGATAATTCTTTTCTGAGAAGTAATAATCGTATGTTGCCTGATTCATATAGAGTTTCAATGTTTGATCACTCGAAGTATAGGGAGCTGAAATGAATGAGATGGTATCAAAAGGCTTATTATTATCATAAGAGGTAATGGCATGATATATAATGTCATGACTTTCAATAAAATCATTCGCATTACATAAACCAGCATCCGAGTCGTCTGGAATTTCTATCTTGTAGCCAAAGTCTCTGCATATATCGTAATACATCATGTCAAACGTTAAAATCTCTCCATCTTGCAATGAAGGGTCAACTTCAACCCACGTGGTATAGGAAAGCAGATAGTTTCGATTGCCTATAGAGACTAATTCATCAAGATCTGGTGTCGTCCATGTGTCTGAAGCCATATCAAATTTTTCTGTTCCTTGAATGTTGATTTCAATTTCAGAATTTTCATAGATGCTGGAGCCTGCAATTCTTTCCAGACCAGCACTTGATAAATAGAAGTAATGCAAATCATCGTCGAGTGTGCTTGGTTCGTTAACAATCCCAACAACCACGAATTCAAATTGGTCAGTCAATAAGTTTTGTAAAGGAAAAAGCAAATAACTATTGGCGATAGAGATTTCGTCTCCAAGATTGTAGATTCCGTTATCTCCGACAACAACTTCAAGTTCGCTTTGTGGTAACGTTCCTTCTAGGAGATCCTCTTCATCCAAAGAAGCGGATGCTAGAGGTTTAAAGTAGAAGAAGTCATTCCAAAGAGATTCTTCGTTGAATTTCTTTGACATCAGAACAGAATCAAACACCAAGTCATAGCTAAATACATCTCTGACATATTTTATTTCGCCGAGATCAGCCAATTCTTGAGTCGTAAATTGGGTAAGGTCTTCTTTGACAAGGATGATCCTGCTGGGGTCAGCATTTGTAAAGTAAGGATTTGTTGTAGCGTATGGCTTGTTCATTTCCAGTATTCCTGCACTATAAACGAAAAACACAGTTGCAAGCATGAAAATGATGGTTAAAAGAGAAAAAAGTGATTTTTTGGGAACAGAAGTGATATTGCTTAAAGCAATTTGAAGTGAACCCATAAATTTAGTGTTTGAGAGTTTCGGCTGAATTTCTTGAGACAAATTGGCAATTGGTTTCACAATCGTGGAATCTTCAACGATTTCACCATCGTATAATCGTACTTTTCTTGTTGCATATTGTTGGAGCAAGGTAATATCATGGGTAACAACAATAACGAGTTTGTCTTTGCTGATATCCTGAAGCAATTTGAAAATGCCTCTGCTGGCTTCTTCATTTAAGTTCCCAGTCGGTTCGTCACAGACTAAAACTTGGTACTCTTTGGCTAAAGTTCGAGCAATAACAGTCCTTTGTTTTTCTCCACCGCTGAGTTTACTTGCTTTTTGCTTTGCAACATTCGTTAATCCAACTTGTTTGATTAGTTCAAGAACCCGCTCATGTTTTTGTTCTTTGCTGTACCCTTGAATGGTTAATGCTAGTTCGACATTTTGATAAACGGTATAACTGTCAATAATGTTATATTCTTGGAATACATAACCAATATAGTCTTTTCGGTAATGTTCCAGCTCTTCAATCGTATAATGTGAAATGTCCTGGTCATTAAAGTACAGTTTGCCTTCTTCATAAGTATCAAGTCCACTAAGTACGTTCAAAAGCGTGCTTTTACCGCTGCCACTTTCTCCGGTTATGGCAATAAATTCACCAATTTTACATTCGAGGTTGATGCGCCTCAAAGCTTGGACAACATTATTCCCAGAAAAGTAGTATTTACTGACGCGTTCCAACTTCAACATGCAAATCACCTCGTTTCTACATATAATATTACATTTTATCATAAGAAGCGGCAAAAAAGAACGAGAAATGTAGACTTATCACTGAAAAAATGATGTAAATAAGAATATCTGAAATTTAGTTAAAATAAAAACACCACAATCCGTGAATGGAGTATGGTGTATAATAAGATTGAAAATGGTGCTCCTACCAAGAATCGAACTTGAATTTCAGCATTACCATTGCTGCGTTTTGCCACTAAACTATAGGAGCGATTGCTTAAGTTATTATAATCAACTTTGATATAAAAATCAAGTATTTTTTACACAAAGACTTCCTCAAGACAAAGAAAGAGGAAGAACGATAGTACAATTTAGTTATTTTTAATTATTTTTAATTATTGACAATTATTTATATTTGATATACAATTTATATTGGAGGCGATACTATGTTAAAAATTATGAACTTTTCAAAATCCTATGATGGAAAAAAGAAGGCTTGCGACAACATTAATCTAGAGATTGAAGCTGGCGATATTTATGGTTTTATTGGCCATAATGGGGCTGGAAAAACAACACTCCTAAAGTCCATTGCCGGCATCATTGATTTTGAAGATGGCGTCATTCAAGTTGGGAATTATTCTATTCAGAAAGACCCTCTTGAAGTTAAGAAAATCATTGCTTATATTCCAGATAATCCTGATATCTATCAGTCTCTAACCGGAATTCAATATCTTGATTTTATTGCGGATGTTTTTGAAGTGGATGAAAACACAAGACAGATTAGAATTGAAAAATATGCAAAGATGTTTGAGATGGAAGACGTGTTATCTAACCCAATTTCATCGTACTCACATGGTATGAAGCAGAAAACCGTAATTATGAGTGCATTGATTCATGAACCAAAGGTATTCTTATTAGATGAGCCATTTGTAGGGCTCGATCCAAAAGCAAGCCATTTGTTAAAAGAAGTATTTAAAGAGATGTGTTCTAAGGGAACGGCCATTTTCTTTAGCACACATGTACTTGAAGTTGTTGAAAAACTTTGCAACAAAGTTGCGATCATTAAACAAGGCAAGATTGTTGCTTCCGGGAATACGGATAAAATCATTAAAGACCAGTCGCTTGAAGAAATCTTCTTAGAAATTACAAACGAAGCATAATGTACCTTAAGTTGCTTAAACTTTTTTTGAAGGAGAACTTTTCCCTGAAGCGACTGTTGGGGATCAACTTTAAGAAAAGCAAAGGAAAAGCCATTGCACTATCATTTGCATTGCTATATGCACTTGGAGCTTATGTAGGGACATTTGGATATCTTTTCTTTGAGTTTGGAAAAACGCTTGTTCAAATCAATATGATTGAATTGCTATTAATGTTTGCTTTTGTCTATGCGAGTGGATTGGTTATATTGTTTACTTTATTTAGATCGAATGGTTATTTGTTCCATTATAAGGATTATGAGATTTTATCCCCATTACCAATTAAGCCGCGGACAGTGTTGTTTGCTAAACTTTCCGTGATGATGATCATGGTTTATTTCAGTGTATTCTTGTTTTTACTACCACTTTCTTTTGCTTATTTTTATAACGCTGGATTTAATGTGATTTCATTTCTGTTTTATATCATTGGAATCGTTGTAATTCCATTGATCCCGACTGTGATTTTTTCGTTCATAAGTTTAGGAATCACTAGAATCACTTCTCGATTCAGAGGATCGAAGATATTAACAACAGTCTTTTTGTTTGTTATATTCTTAGGTATTATGTATTTGTCGTTTTCATTCAATCCGGAAGTGATCAACCCGTTTGAAGGTCAACAGGCATTTATTGAAAGCTTTGGAAAGATCTATATTTTGATTCAATGGTTCGCAGAAGCCGTGTATCAAAGAAATATTGTCTCATTGTTGCTGTTGGTTTCTGTGAGCGCTGTTCCGTTTTTCCTTTTCTTCATTGGAATTCAAAAAATGGTCGTTGTGACAAATCAAAAGGGCCTTTCGGTAAGAACAAGAAGAAATGCGAAACCTGCAAAGAGTGTGACGCGATCAACGATTAGTTCACTTGTACAAAAAGAGTTGAACAAATATTTGAATGTCCCAATTTACGCATTAAACACGGGGTTAGGACCGATCATGCTTTTGATTATGGGCGTTGCTAGTTTATTCTTTAAGACAGAAATTGAAGGCATTTTGCTACAAACTGTCGGTTTGAATATTCCAGCAGAATTATTAGTCGTGATTGTCATTTCGTTCTTATTATCGCTACTTTACACTCCAGCAATTAGTCTTTCTTTGGAAGGAAAGAATTTCTGGATTATTAAAAGTCTGCCTGTTTCACCAGAAAAAGTGATGTTTTCGAAGATGATATTCAATATTTTACTGGGGCTCCCTGTCGCTTTGATTTCACTTGGATTGCTGGCATTCACCTTTAAGATATCCTTCACAGGAATTTTAGTCGTAGGTTTTTACATCACAAGTTTTTCTCTGGTCACCTCGGCTCTCGATTCGATTATCAATCTATATTTCCCTAAATTTGATTATATGAACGAGACTGAAGTTGTGAAACAAAGTCTAGGCGCATTACTTGGAATCTTTGGGAACATCTCTTTTATACTCATTGGAGGAGCCATTGTGTATTTCTTGTTTGATGTTTTGCCATGGCAATTCTTGATTTTGATTGCTTCCGGAGTTAATTTCTTGCTGTTCTTTGTATTCATTTATGTTGTTCAAAAAATTGCAAGCGCTTTATTTCGAAAAATGTCGGCGTAAATCCTTAAAACTGAAAATTTACGGCTGTTTTTATTTGTAATTTGAGGTTTGAAATGGTATAATTTTGATGTTAAGTGAAAACTAAAATAGAAAGGAAATAACTATGGCAAAATATGTATATTTGTTTAAAGACGGAGACGCTTCAATGCGGAACCTTCTTGGCGGTAAAGGTGCGAACCTTTGCGAAATGACCAAACTTGGAATGCCGGTTCCACAGGGATTTGCAGTTTCTACTGAAGCCTGCTCAAAATACTACGAGGACGGCAGACGCATCAATGATGAGATTTTATCTCAAATTAACAATGCTCTTGCTGAAACTGAAAAAATCGTTGGAAAGAAATTTGGAGACAACAAGAATCCGTTCTTGGTTTCAGTACGTTCTGGCGCACGGGCTTCTATGCCTGGAATGATGGATACGATTCTGAACCTAGGACTCAATAATGTGGCTGTTGAAGGATTGGCAAAACTCACAAACAACCCTAGATTCGCTTATGACTCATATCGTCGTTTCATTCAAATGTTCTCTGATGTTGTTATGGAAGTCGAAAAAAGCAATTTCGAAGCTATTCTTGAACACAGAAAAGAAGAAAAAGGTGTTGAACTAGACACTGACCTCGATGCAGAAGATTTGAAAGTAGTCGTTGCAGGATATCTTGCAAAATACAAAAAGATCAAAGGGGTAGAATTCCCACAAGATCCTAAAGTCCAATTGATTGAAGCTGTTAAAGCTGTTTTCAGATCATGGGACAATGCACGTGCGAACACCTACAGAAGACTCAACAACATTCCTTACGAATGGGGTACTGCAGTCAATGTACAAGCAATGGTGTTCGGTAACATGGGCGAAGATTCAGGTACAGGTGTTGCTTTCACTAGAGACCCTTCCACTGGAGAAAAAGTATTATATGGAGAGTATTTATTCAACGCACAAGGTGAAGACGTTGTAGCCGGAATCCGTACCCCAAAACCAATTTCTGATTTGGAAAAAGACAATAAAGCTCTTTATGACCAATTTGTAGATATCGCAAATAAACTTGAAGCGCACTACAAAGATATGCAAGACATGGAGTTTACAATTGAAAAAGGTAAACTTTACATGTTACAAACAAGAAACGGTAAAAGAACGGCTCAAGCTGCTTTGAAGATTGCCATCGATTTAGTAAAAGAAGGCAAATTGACAGAGAAAGAAGCACTTCTAAAAGTTGAACCAAAACAACTTGACCAATTGTTGCATCCTCAGTTTGATACTGTCTCGCTTAAAAATGCTAGAGTAATTGCAACTGGATTAAATGCATCTCCAGGTGCGGCTACAGGAGTTGCTGTATTTACGGCTGAAAGAGCTCAAGAACTTTCTAAAGCTGGAAAACCAGTCATCTTGGTAAGACAAGAAACTTCTCCTGAAGACATTGAAGGCATGGTCGTTTCAAAAGGCGTTCTAACCGCAAGAGGTGGTATGACAAGTCATGCTGCTGTAGTTGCTAGAGGAATGGGCACTTGCTGTGTAGCTGGTGCTGGTTCCGTTAAAGTTAATGAAGAAGGAAGATTCTTTACAGTCGATGGAAAACGTTATAACGAAGGCGACTTTATTTCACTAGATGGATCCACTGGAAAAATCTACGGTGAAAAAGTTAAAACCGTTGACGCTACCGTATCAGGCGATTTTGCAACATTGATGGCTTGGGCTGACAAATACCGCTCATTGAAAGTACGTACGAATGCAGATAATCCAAGAGATGCTAAAGTCGCTTATGGATTTGGTGCTGAAGGAATCGGATTATGCCGCACAGAACACATGTTCTTTGAAGCAGACCGTATTCCTGCAATGCGTGAAATGATTGTCTCCAAAACATTGGAAGAACGTCAACATGCATTGAATAAATTATTGCCTATGCAACGTCAAGACTTTATTGGTCTATATGAAGAAATGCATGGATATCCAGTGACGATTCGTTACTTGGATCCACCACTACATGAATTCTTACCGACTGAAAAAGACGACATTGAAGCTTTGGCAAAAGAGATGGGTATTACATTTGAAGAACTTAACTCTACCGTCAATTCACTCCATGAAACGAATCCTATGTTAGGACACCGTGGTGTGCGCTTATCGATTACGTATCCTGAAATTGCAGTTATGCAAACAAGAGCCGTTATTGAAGCTGCCATCGAAGTGAACAAACGCGGAGGAAAAGTGGTTCCTGAAATCATGATTCCGCTTGTAGGAGAAGTTAAAGAATTAAAGATGGTCAAGGATATCGTTGTAGAAACGGCTGACAAGATCATTAAAGAGAATAACGTTGAACTCAAATATCATGTTGGTACAATGATTGAAATTCCACGTGCTGCTTTGTTGGCAGACGAAATCGCTACAGAAGCTGAATTCTTCAGTTTCGGAACGAATGACTTGACACAGATGACATTCGGATTCAGTAGAGACGACGCTGGCAAGTTCTTAGCTGATTACTACGCAAAGAAAATCTTCGCAAGTGATCCATTCGCTCACGTTGATGTTAAGGGCGTTGGTAAATTAATGAAGATGGCAGTTGAACTTGGACAAAAAGTTAGACCTGACATTAAATTAGGTATTTGTGGAGAACATGGTGGAGATCCAGAATCCGTTGAATTCTGCCATGCTATCGGGTTAAATTACGTTTCCTGCTCACCGTTTAGAGTACCAATCGCTAGACTTGCTGCAGCTCACGCTAACATCAAAAATCCAAGATAAATTCATTCTCATTCAAGACATCCTTTAAAAGGATGTCTTTTTTTTGTTACTCCCTTGACAAATAATGAGGGCTTCATTATAATGAAATTGTACTTGGGTTGTTGGAAATCACTCATTTGCGACGCACAAGATTGAAACGGGAGTCAAGGCTATTTCTGTGTTGAATGCCTATTCGTTTAGGAATCCTAATGAAATAGTAAGAGACACCCACTTACAGGGTGGATGCTAGTCTGCCAGAGTGGTTTCCAAGAATCCAAGTGCATTTTTTTTATGCAAAAAATAGAAAGAGGTACTTATGAGCACATTATTAAAGGAACTCACAATGTTGAACGGAATTCCTGCAAACGAGAAACAAATCAGGAAATATATGGAAAAGAAGGTAAAAGGTCTTGCGGAAATTTCATATGATAACTTAGGTTCAATCATTGCAAAGAAAGTTGGAAATCCAAAAGGGCCAAACATTATGGTTGCTGGCCATATGGATGAGATCGGATTTATTTTAAGTGAAATCACAAAAGAAGGATATGTCAAGTTCATCCCAGCAGGGGGATGGTGGGGACATGTAGTTTTGAGTCAACAATTTATGATTACAACTCGCAAGGGAACTGAAGTCAGAGGTGTCGTTGGATCAAAACCACCACACATTCTGGAAGCAGAAGAACGGAAGAAAGTTGTCGAATTGAAGGACATGTATCTAGATTTGGGTGTTTCTTCTCAAGAGGAAGCTATCGCGCTTGGAATACAAGTAGGAGACATGATTACACCTTTTATTGAGTATCAAACATTAGGAAATCCGAAATTCTTGTTGTCAAAAGCGTTTGACAACCGAATTGGAATTGCGCTTGCTATTGAAGTGTTAGAGAATTTGAAGGATCAAAAACATGAAAACATCTATTACGGTGTTGGTACTGTTCAAGAAGAAGTCGGTTTAAGAGGGGCAACAACTTCAGCATATATGGTCTCACCGGACATTGGTATCGCTCTTGATGTCACTATTGCTCACGATTACCCCGGAGGAACGCAAGAAACAAAACTTGGAAGCGGCCCTTGTCTAATGATATATGACTCCTCAATGGTTGGTCATGTTGGATTAAGAGAATTTGCACAAGATTTGGCAAATGAATTAAAAATACCCTATCAACTTTCATATTTGAAGGCCGGAGGTACTGATGCTGGGAAAATGCATTTAGCTAAAAACGGATGCCCAAGCATTGCGGTTTGCCTCCCCTGCAGATACCTTCATTCGCATACCTCAATCATTCATCAAGATGATTATGACAATGCGGTTAAGCTCGTCACTGAAATGGTCAAAAGACTTGATAGAGATACTGTGAATACCATTACGTATAACTAAAGACCTTCGGGTCTTTTTTCATTCGTATTGTTGCAAGTTTATGTATAGCGTGATACAATTAATTTGGTGATAATGTGTTAAGGATTATAGCTGGAAAATACCGAGGAATCAAGCTCGATGAAGTGGCGAATGATTCTACGAGGCCCACGACCGATAAGAACAAAGAAATGCTCTTTAATGTTTTAGGACAGTTCTTTGAAGGCGGAATCGCCTTAGACCTCTTTTCAGGGAGTGGAGCTTTGGGGATTGAATGTTTAAGCCGTGGAATGGATAAAGTGACATTTGTGGATTCCAATATCGATGCAATTCAAATAATCAAAAAGAATCTTTCTAAATTAAATGAATTATCGGATATTTCTGCTAAAGTAGTAAAAGCAGACGCAATCCAATTCATAAGAGCTTCTGTTGACCAAAAGTACGACTTAATTGTCGCAGATCCTCCGTATTTACTTGAGGTATACGAGTCGCTGCTTCAACTTATCAGCGAACAGGAAATCCTTCATGTGGGCGGTATATTGGTCTTGGAAGCGGATAAAACTAGAGCAATTACTCAAGTTCCAGACAATTTGAAATTGATTAAAGAAAAAGTATCGGGAAACACAAAATTCTTTATTTACGAAAGGGAAAACTAATATGAGAATTGGTTATTATCCAGGAAGTTTCGATCCCATTACGAACGGCCACGTGGACATTGTTTCCAGAGGAGCCAAGTTATTTGATAAACTATATGTAGCTGTATCAGTTAATCCAAGCAAACAAACGATGTTCTCAATTGCAGAACGAGTAGCCATGGTAAAAGAAGTTTTAAAAGATTATGAAAACGTTGAAGTCGTTGAATCCAATATTTTGACCGTCGAGCACTGTAAAATTCTTGGCGCTTCTCATATTTTAAGAGGACTTAGAGCGGTCACAGATTATGATTATGAATTCCAATTAACGAATTTTAACCGAAAGATTTGTAATAAGATTGATACGGTCTTTTTGATGACTGAGGGAGAATATTCATTCCTGTCCTCGTCTTCCGTTCGTGAATTGGCAAGGTTTGGTGGAGACGTCACTCCATTTGTTCCATCCGTCATCGCAAAAGAAATCTTTAAAAAATATCAAAAAAAATAAGGCCACAGTTTGTGACCTTTGATTTTTAAATGTTGTTTGTTGTAAGAGAGACCCAATTATCAAAGAATTCTGCGAATCCACTCGAATCGGCAAATGCAGAATCATCAGAAAGTGGGTCTGCACTATGGATTACATTTCCTTCTAAAATGAAGAAGATGGTTGGAGTAAACTCATAATCCAAAATGCCATTGTTGGTTGAAAATTGAGAAGAAGATTCAATTTCGTAGACAAGTACATGGTTTATTTGGATGAAGTCCATAAGAATCGGCTCAAATTCTTGACATGAAAGGCATGTCTCGCTCGATACGTAAAGAATGAAAGTCTCTTTGTTCGCGAGCATGTCTGAAAGTGTTTGGGCAGAGATGATTTCAGTTTCTGTAACCTGATAATCCATTGTGACGGTAAGTTTCGCCCCGTTTTGACAGGATACCAAGGCAAAGGTTAGAGCGATTGAAAGTACTACAAGGAATTTCTTCATTTTATCACCTACAACAAGTATAACTTCTTTGATGAAAGGTGTCAAACAATCTTGCTGAATAATTTCTAGAATTAAAAAGGAGAAAAGTATGGAAAAAATCAATCCGTCAAAAATCGAAATTGTTACAGAGTTCATTCGCTCAAAATTAGATGATTATATCATTGATACGCACACGAATTGCTACAATGAACTATTTTTGAAGGAATACGTCATTTATGAACTTCAACAAATGAAGAATTTGGGTGTCGTTGACGAATCCATCTTTTTGTTATATTTCAATATAGACACCCTTCAAGAAATTAATGCCAAGTATTCTCCTGAAGCGGGAGATGAAACGATTACAAACATTGGCTATATGATTAAACAATACATTCATCAAGACGACTTGTTGGTTAAAAGAAACGGCCCCGGGTTCATCTTATATGTCCATAAAGGGTCTAAATTCAATATATCTGAATTTGCTTCAACAATTCAGCAAGAAATTAAGAAATCGGAAATCTTTATTGAACCGACTACGGTTTCGATTTCATGCGTCAGTTCAAAAGAATTCGATTCTGAATTAGACGCTCCCGAACTCTGCTTAAGAATGCTGATTCAAGGCGGAAAAAGAATTAATATTGTCCCGAGCATGGGACCTAATGCTTTTTTAGACAAAGATATTCCTACACTACATACTTCGATTGGGAAAGTTCTTGTTGTCGACAATGATCCAATCACACAGAAAATCTTGAATCAATTCTTTGTTAAAAATGCTGTTGAAGTCGTCTTGGCAAATGATTGTGTCGAAGGTTTGACCATTGCCAAAAATGTACCTTTTGATGCCATTATCGCTGAAAAGACACTTCCAAAAATGGATGCTTTTACGATGAAAAGCCATTTAAATGATTCTTCATTTACAATGAATACTTTGTTCATCATGATAACACATCGAAAAACAACAGAAGTTGTTCAAAGAGCCAATGAACTTAGAATTGATTATGTTGTCCAAAGGCCTTTGATGTTTGAAGAAGTTTTGGGATTCATACAACGCGAGATTAAAAAGAGGGGTACTCGACTATGACCCTTCAAGCCATCGCCATTATTTCTATCATTCTTGGATTAGTTTGTTTATACCTCATTTTGCATATCTTCGATCATTACAGAAGAGTAAAAAGAAATGCCAAAAAAATCAGCGAAATCCAGGACTATATTACAAAGAGATACGTTTCCAAAGAAAGAATTACAAAGAAATACCCAAAGAAACTTTTTTTAGAAGCTTACATTGAATTTTCAAATACAATCGAACTATCAACTGAAATTAAATATGATGTATATAAAGACCTCGTTTCAATGGGCCTGGTACAGAAGTATTTAAAAGCACTTCAGTCAAAAAAAATTGTGAAAAGAATGCAAGCAATCTCTTTTCTTTCAACATTTCAAGAAAAATACATCGTTAACACGATGCTCTCTCATTTGGGTGCAGAAACGAATGAACGAGCAAAAACCCTAATTGCCTACTCGTTAAAAAATCGAATTGATGAAGTAACCTTACCCGTCATTATCGATAGCCTCGTCGATAGCAAACGCTTTTACCAATACCGCGTGATTCATCTCTTGCAGCAACACATGCCTAAAAACATTGCACATGTTGAAGTGTTCTTTGAAAGAAAAGAAATGGAAGTCAAAGAAGTCTTTGTTGATTTGGCGAATGAAATATACCATCCTTCGTTTGAAAAACTTCTTTTATCGGAATTGTTGAAAGTTGAAAACGAATTAAAAGGGATAAAGAATTCAGAATACGAGAATATTTCTCTATTTAGAATCAAACGACTTCACTATCGCATTTTGAGCGCACTTTCACTTCGATTCGGTTATTATTTCAAAGAGGCAAAGTATTTACTTCACGAAGACCCCGAAGTGGCTAAAATCGCTGCGATGTCTCTTGCAAAAGAGAAAAGTGTTGAGTCCATACATCTATTATTGGAAGCTGCTGAAATGGCAATTGCACCTGATATATATGCCCATGCGATTTTAGTAATCCTAGAACATAGACAATCGTATTACGACTATTTGATAGATATTGCAAAAAGTACGGAAAGCGGTGGAATTAAAGCTGTTCTTTCACATGTATTTAGTCATCGCATTGATTACATGATTATGAAATTGCAAAAGAAGCATCCGAAAGACTTGTCGATGATTATGACTCTAATGATTGAAAACGGATCTTTTATCGATATTATTAATTTTTTAAACCAAAACAAAGATTCATCCGTTGAAAATGTGATTATGAACATCATCCAACCGATTGCAGTCCTGAATGAGCCTTTGCTGATGGATTTAAATACGTATTTATCAAAAGACATTTACAAAAGGATGGGATTCCATCGATTCTCAGTTGAAAAGCCCAAAAGTAAAGTTACTACAAACGAAGTTAAAAAAACGCGTTGGCTTATCCGAATTTTGATTTTTTCAATTGTGTTTTTGCCTATTATTTTCTTTTTAACGCACTTGATATTTTCTGTAACAAATCCCTTTGTTGAGTCATTAAAAAAGTATATCATCTTTATTAATTATGTTTTTATATTTTATTATCTGACTGTGAATGCCATTTACTTTTTTCTCGCAACCCTTTCTTATTTTTCAAACAAGAAGCAGTCTTCAATGTGGAAATTGAAGAATCATCCTTTTCTATATGAATCAGGGATGATTCCAAGCGTTTCTATCATTGCTCCTGCATACAACGAAGAACTATCAATTGTTGAAAACATTCACTCACTGTTGAATTTGGATTATCCTGAGTATGAAGTCATTGTCGTCAACGACGGATCCAAAGATAGGACGCTCGAGACAGTCATTCAACATTTTGATTTAATCAGAAAAGACGTCGATTTGAATACACATATCAGTACGAAAGCTGTAAGGGCAATCTATCGAAATAAGTCTTTTCCGAATTTGACTTTGATTGATAAAGAAAATGGTGGGAAAGCAGACGCTTTGAATGTCGGTATTAATTATGCTAAAAACGAGTATATTTGTGGAATTGATGCAGATTCTATTTTAGATTCCGATGCATTACTCAGGGTGATGTCTTCCATCTTAGATCACGACAAAATAACGATTGCACTTGGTGGAACGATTGTTCCGGTGAATGGATCGGTTGTCGATAGAGGACACATTGAACATTATGGACTCCCTAAAAACAGGCTTGCACGATTTCAAACCATTGAGTACCTTCGAGCTTTTAATATCAGTCGATTAGGGTTTTCAGAACTACACTCTTTATTAATCATTTCTGGAGCATTTGGCCTTTTTGAAAAAAGAATCTTAATTGATTCTGGAGGTTATTTGACAGTCAGTTCACTGAAAAAAGATACTGTCGGTGAAGATATGGAACTTGTTGTTAGAGTCACGAGGAGAGCGATTGAAAGCGACTTAAATTACAGAGTTGATTTTATTTCGAAATCCAAATGCTACACAGAAGTACCTGAAAGTTCTAAGTCGCTGTTCAAACAAAGAAACCGGTGGCAAAGAGGTCTCGTTGACATTTTATCCTACCATAGAAATATGATTTTCAATCCGAAGTACAAACAGGTTGGAATGATTGCAATGCCTTACTTTTTTGTATTTGAGATGATTGGCCCACTGTTTGAGGTTCAGGCTTATGTTGCACTCTTGTTTGGAATCATTTTCAATTTACTGAATGTAACGATCGTCCTTGGATTATTAGTTGTTTCGATACTCATGGGAATTGTTTTATCGATGTTTTCGCTTTTCATATCAGAATCGGAACAAGAGACCTTCACATTAAAAGAAATAATGATGCTTGTTTTGATTGGATTCCTCGAGAATTTCGGTTGGAGACAACTGATTAGTGTTTACCGTGCAAAGGGTTTTATTTCTTCTCTAAGGGAAAATCAGGCTTGGGGACAGATGAATAGAGTTGGTTTTAATCCTCAATCACCAGATAATAACATAACGAAATAAAAACACAGGGAGAAAGTCCTTGTGTTTTTCCTTTTTAAGGATAAATATTCCTTTACAAAAGGGGGTTAACATATTATAATAATTAATGCGTTACGAGAAATTGACTCGGTAGCTCAGTTGGATAGAGCAACGGCCTTCTAAGCCGTCGGTCGGGGGTTCGAATCCCTTCCGAGTCGCCATTAATCAATCAAACGATGAATTGTATATGAATTCATCGTTTTTTTATAATATGTCTTTGTATTTGATTTCCTTCTATGATAATATGTTGTTTATCAATGGAGGATTCATTTATGAACGATAAACTTAAGGGAATTTTGATATTGGTTCTTGGATTTTCTTACTTCGGAATGTCAGTATTTGTCGCTTTTGCTTTTTTAAAGTCTAGCGAAGTCTATAATGCTATGGAAACGGAAGGAATGTTTTTTTTCCTAACTTTTTTAGGGACCATCGGAGTATGTGTAACCCATTATGGAATCGGTAAGTTAAGTGATCCGATAAAGTTTTTTTCTGCATTTCATTGGATGACTAAGAAATTCTTTGTTATGCTATTATACTCTTGGATATTCTTGGTAATCTGTATTTTGAACTGGATTAGTTTCACTTATGCAAATACAATCAGTTTGATAGGTATATTCTACCTCCTTTTCTTTTCCCTCTTCCCGATATTTTATCAGTATTTGTTTCACAATGAACTCTCTTTCCGAAACCATTCGACCAAACGGTTTTATGCCATTTGTCCCTTTGATCAGTTTTATATCAATGGAGTCGATGTATTGAATGACGATAACAGGACCAAAATCAAAGGAAAATCAATTACTCTTATGATTCCGAAATCAAAAATCGTCTTTGCGACTACTGAGGAAATTTTTCTTATTCAAGGAAAAAATTTTCCATTTCAGCTCGCCTTCCACAAAGCTAATAATGGAAATCTTTTCATTTACAATGTTGGGTACCGCGATTATTATAAAATAGTTCGAAACGATCTCAATTTCTACATCAAAGACGAATACATTCAAAACCGTGAGTTGCTGAGAAATTATTGGGCAAATCATCTCTTTGTTCCTGCATTTCAAGACCCGGATACTTATTACTCTAATTTTTACCTCTATCGATGCAAGATTGTAGAACATGAAAACTATTATATCCCCGAAGTCGAGAAGTACAGCATGAATGCCTATCGATTCAGCATCGACGGAGAAATCAGGTTTTGGCTGCCGTTTCCGATTCATGAAGAACTCGCTTGCGAAACGCATGAAGAAGCAACATCGATGGCTAAGTCATGGATTGAAGATATCAATTGCTATCTTGGAGAAGAGTTTGACCCGAATGAGAGAGACTACGATCTGGTGTAGTCTCCTTTTTTTTAAAAGTTTTAATTACAGAACATTTTTATGGAATGAAATATGACAAATTAATGATATAATAGTAATGCATGACCCGGTAGCTCAGCAGGACAGAGCAGCGGCTTCCTAAGCCGTCGGTCGGGGGTTCGAATCCCTTCCGGGTCGCCATGTCAAATGGCCCGATAGCTCAGCTGGATAGAGCAACGGCTTCCGGAGCCGTCGGTCGGGGGTTCGAATCCCTTTCGGGTCGCCATTGACATTAAACCACTCATTTGGGTGGTTTTCTTTTTTTTATGATAAATAAAGTTGTTCCATGATATAATTAATTTAGATTATCGTGTAAGGAGGTTTTTATTAATATGAAACAAGCATGGTACCGCGAAGGCGTTGTTTACCAGATATACCCACGCAGTTTCCAAGACTCCAACGGTGATGGCATCGGTGACCTCAAGGGGATTATTCAAAGAATTCCTTATCTAAAAGACTTGGGTGTTTCGATTGTCTGGCTTTCACCAGTCTACGAATCTCCGAATGACGATAATGGTTATGATATCAGCAATTATAAAGACATTCTAAAGGATTTTGGAACTCTTGAAGAAATGCTTGATCTTATTAAGGCATTGCATGAAAGTGGAATCAAGTTGGTCATGGACCTTGTCGTCAATCATTCTTCAGACGAGCACCCTTGGTTTCAAAACTCAAGAAAAAGAATTGCGCCTTATGAGGACTATTATTACTGGATGAAGCGAAAACGGAACTGGACTTCCTTTTTCGGTGGTCCTGCATGGACGTATGATGAAGAAAGAAAACAATACTACCTACACCTTTTCTCAAAAAAACAACCTGACCTCAATTGGAATAATCCGCTCGTTCGAGTCGAGATAAAAGGAATCATGAAGTTTTGGCTTGACAGTGGCGTCGACGGATTCCGTTGCGATGTGATTAATCTTATCGCAAAGGAAGATGGACTTCCCAATGGAAAACCAACGCCAATTCTCCGAGGTAGAGAGCATTACATGAACCATCCTAAAATTCATTCTTATCTAAAGGAAATTAGAGATGATGTCATATCGAAATATGACTGCTTCACTGTTGGGGAAACTGCATTTATATCACCTGAAACTGCGCTTTCCTACATTGATGAAGATGTTAGGGAACTCGATATGGTATTTCAATTTGACCATATGGCCGCAGATAATTACTATGTGAAATGGTTTATGAAAAAATTCAGACCGATCAACTTAAAGAAACCATTGTCAAAATGGCAACTTGGTTTGTCAGGAAGAGGCTGGAATTCGCTGTATCTTGAAAATCACGATCAACCTCGAAGCCTGTCTCGATTTGGAAGTCTTGAACATCGGTTCGAATCGGCAACGATGCTTGCGACAATGATTTATTTTCAGCAAGGTACGCCATTTATCTATCAAGGTCAAGAAATTGGGATGTCAAATGTCAGTTATGAAAACCTTGAAGACTATCAAGACATCGAAACCAAAAACATCTATAAGACTGGCCGCAAATTAGGACTGACGCATCAAAGAATGATGAAGAAAATCAAGATGATGTCAAGAGACAATGCTAGAACGCCAATGCAATGGGACAAATCAGCTTCTGCCGGATTTACAAGCGGAACACCTTGGCTGAAAATTAATCCAAATTATACAGAAGTCAATGTTGAAACTAGCTTAAAGAAAGAGCGCTCAATTCTGAAATACTATAAAGAAATCATTAAACTAAGAAAGAAATATCCAATTATTGTCTATGGTGATTATCAGGATATTGATTTCAAGAACCAACAACTCTACGCCTATTCTAGAACAATGGGTTCATCGAAGTTAATCGTCATCTGCAATTTTTCAAAAGGAAATTGCTCTATTAAACAAATTGAAGAATTATCCAAATATGAGTGTATTCTTCATAATTATCCTGCATTTGATCATATGGACAAGTTATTGCCTTATGAAGCCAGAGTCTATTTAAAAAAGTGAGTTCGATTGAACTCACTTTTTTTGTTTTAAGTATGTATTTTTAATAGTGAAATAGTCTTTCAGATGAAGAATCACCCTTTGTTCATAACCCGCTTTGTCTACGATATAGCCTTCTCCATGCTTGCAGTTTGGAATCTGATAAAAATCCTTTGTTGGCGCTTTTGATAGTTCATGTAAGGATTTTCCGACTTCAAAAGGCACTTTCTCATCCTTTTCCCCATGGATGATAATCAATGGAATCTTGTTTTTTCGAACAGCATGAGCAACATTGACACTACTTAGGAAGAAGCGTTTTGAGAAGAGCGAAATAATGGAAGCTCCAGGCAAAAGAATTCGAAGGCTCTTGGGTCTTAAGTTCCCCCAAAGCATATTCCAAGCGTTGTCGAAGCCTGAGTCGGCAACAATGAATTTGACGTTTTGGGGAAGGTTCAGCGTTGTGGAGAGAAAGATGGTCGATGCGCCCATGGAAACGCCATGGAGTAGAATTTTGTCGGTTGCACCATAGGTTCTAAGCGCAAAGTGAATCCATTTCTTCAAATCGTATTTTTCATAGTGTCCAAGGGTTGTGAAACTTCCTTCAGACTGGCCATGACCACGCATATCCAAAAGCATAACTTTAAATCCGAGATCACTATAAAACTTCCCGATGATAATCATGTCTTGTAGACTTGCATGATACCCGTGAACGACGATGGCAAGATTGGTTGATTCGTTGTCAATTGATGGAATAAATTGTCCTTTTAAGGTCACGTTATCGTAGGATTTAATGGAGATTTCTTCTTTTGGAACCTTTTGGAACCATTCATAAGATGCTTTGAAAAAATCAGAGTTTTGGTCTACCACTTTGTATTCTTTTTCCGGATGCATCTTAAAAATACGAAGGAATAGAATGTAGGACAAGACAAAATAAGCTACAAGTACCGCAATTAAGATAAAAATCCATAAATCATCCACAGTATCACCTCTCGTCTTTATTTTAACATATATAAGTTAAATATGAGATGGCTTTCACACGATTATTTAATCGTTCTTTGTTTTCTTTTCTTTCAAACGCGGTATAATACTATTTAGGAAGGTGATCCCATGGTTAAATTTGGAGTATTTGGAGCTGGAAGAATCGCAACAACTTTTTCAAACGCCGCAAACGGTATTCATGAGCATCTCTATGCTATCGCCTCAAGAGATCTTGAAAAAGCGCAGAAGTTTGCCACAGAATTCGGGTATGAGAAAGCTTATGGAAGTTATGAAGAACTTCTTGATGATCCCGAAGTGAATTGCGTTTACATCGCGACACCCCATTCTTTTCATTATGAGCAGATGAAAATGTGCCTTGAGAAAGGAAAGAACATTCTATGTGAAAAGAGTTTCACTTTGAATGCTGACCAAGCAAAGGAAATCTATGAAATCGCTGAAAAAAAGAAATTATTTGTTATGGAAGCGATGTGGACAAGGTTCTTGCCTACGATTCTAGAAGTTCAAAAGTTGGTTCAAGCCGATACCATCGGTGAAGTCTTTCAAGTGGAAGCCAATTTTGGGTTTACGACAACCAAGAACCCTAGAGACCGTCTATTCAATCCGTTATTGGGTGGAGGCGCTTTGCTGGATATCGGAATCTATCCGATTACATTTGCGAATTTGTTTCTAGGCGTCCCTGATAGTTTCGACAGCAATGTGTTTTTCCATCAAAGCGGTGTCGATACTTCCGAGAAGATTACCTATTTTTATCCAGAAGCGCAAGCGACGCTCAATATTTCTTTTATGGAAGATTTAGGTACAGAAGCAACGATTTACGGTTCGAAAGGTTATGTTTATTTTCCTAATTTCCATAGTACTGAGGTCGCAACCGTCTACAACAACAGCCATAAGGTCATTAAGGTGATTGAACATAAACACATCGTTAATGGACTTGAATATGAAATTTTTGAGGCTGTTAAATGCATCAAAAAAAAGATGCTTGAAAGTCCTATTATGAGCCATGAAACTTCGATTGAAATTCTGAGACAAATGGATGAAATTCGAAAATCATGGAATTTTAAATATCCGCAAGAATTAGGGTAAATATTATTTGACTTATTAAGGGGGATACTGTATAATATCTCCCGTATGTGAAACGCATACCGCACATAAATGGTTCCCTAAACGGTTGATCCGTACCATCCTGGCGAGTCTTAAATAAATATGAGGAGGTGCACAAATGTACGCAGTAATTGAAACAGGTGGAAAACAACTTCGAGTTGAAGTCGGTCAAGAGATTTTCGTTGAGAAGTTGGAAGTTGAAGTTAATGAAACTTATACTTTCGACAAAGTGCTTATGGTGGGTGGCGACAAGGTTAAACTTGGAAAGCCATACGTCAAAGGTGCCACTGTCACTGCTACGGTGAGCAAACATGGCAAGGGTCCAAAAGTGATTATTTTCAAATATGAACCCAAGAAGCATTATCACCGTAAAAATGGTCATCGTCAACCATATACAAAGCTAACGATAACCGATATTCAACTGTAATTTGATTTTAAATCTATTTTGGAGGTGTTTTTTATGATACTTGATATGCAAGTTCTCGAGCTCATGGCTTCGAAAAAGGGAGTAGGATCGACCAAGAACGGTCGTGACTCTGCCGGACGTCGCCTGGGGGCCAAGTTGTCTGACGGACAAGTTTGTACAGCAGGATCCATCATCTATCGTCAAAGAGGAACAAACATTCATCCCGGTGAAAATGTCGGTTTGGGTAAAGATCACACTTTGTTCGCATTGATTGATGGCGTTGTCAAATTTGAAAGATTAGGAAAAGACAGAAAACAAGCATCTGTTTATCCACAAGTTTAAAAACAGGTTGATACCTGTTTTTTTCATTTTGGAGGCTATATTGTGTTTACAAGAATCTTCCTTGCTATTAAAAACTTTCCTGAGTGGCTAAATGATGTTAAAAAACATGATACCCTGCTCTTTTATGGCATTTGGCTGCTTATCGCAATGGTATTGTTGTCAATCATGCATTTTTTCTCATTTCGCAACGATACCGTTTATTTGATATTAATGGTTGCGATTCCCCTGATTGAAGTGTTACTTCAAACGAGGAGAACCATTCTATCTAGAACAAAAGATGCGCTTTTTAGTCATTATCAAATACAAGCAGAGAATTTCCCAGTGTTATTCATGATTCTCATGATGATCATAAATTTCCCTATGATTATCTATTCTCATAACGGATTCGGCTCTGAGATTTACGATGAGTATTTCGTAGCGATGATATTTACCATAATTTTAATATTGTTATTCATCTTATTAACGAAGTTAAAAGGAAAAGTTAGAATTGGAGTTCTATCACTCAGTTATCTTTTAGGTCTCTTGTTTTTAGGAATAACCTATGTGCTCGCTATTACAATCTGAAGTAAACCCGATTCTATGACGAACGGGTAGTTAGGACTATTGTTATGCAAAAAAACTATTTAAAACAAATCTATAAGTATGATGAAGAAAACCAACGCTTTGTCCTCGAAATGGCTCTCGATGATTATTTGGAGTTATTTGATGCATGGGATGCGGCGCCAATCAAGAAGAAGGCATTAGACCCTGAACTTGTGGATTATCTTGAAGATGCCTCTGAAGACATTCCTCTTAAAAACCAATTGGAAATTGTCTTCATTTTGCCTAAAATTGAATACGATTTAGATATCGAAAGTGCTTCAAGAAAAGTCTTTGTCAATTATTTTAACTTTTTGGTTCATCTCATCAACCGAGAACTGAAAAAGTTCTTGAAACAAGCTCTTACTTACATTCTATTTGGCTTTTCATTCCTTTTAATGTCGTATTATCTAGAGAAATTAACGACTGGTGTGACATTAGAAATTGTATCGCAGGGACTATTCATCGGCGGATGGGTTTTCATTTGGGAGTCTTTCTCATTGTTCTTCTTCAAATCAAGAAATCAAAACTTGAAGAAAAAATGGTACTTGCGATTATTGAATTCTCCAATTAATTTTAAATATCACGAGACGGATAATAAGGATTCATACAAATAATTGTTTATAATGTCTTTTCATTCCTCAAAAGCACTTAAAGTAGTGCTTTTTTTATTGTAATAATATCGGACTTGAGATATAATATCCTTGTGAAACTGGTTACATAAAGCGAGGTTCCTATGGAAAAATATAAATTCAACCAAAAGGCATTTGAAATCCATGATTATGATCGATTAAAAACATTTTCAAGTTTTTTACCCGGTTTAGCGGGGAAAAAAGGAATTCCACTCTGGGCATTTTATGTCAACAGAGGCCAAGTGATTTCTTCTTTTGGCTTACGAGATAAAAATGGCGCAATCATGGAGTTTTATCCTGCAAATCTTGCATATATGTATGTATCGACGATTGGATTCCGCACGTTCGTTAAAATGGATGGCACAACTCATGAAATCTTTGATTCTTTAAATGAGTCGACGTCGAGAGTGATGAGAATCACTCAGTCCGCCGTTTCAATTGAAGAAACCAATCAAGACTTAGAGTTACAAGTAAAGGTTACTTATTTTGGTTTACCCAATGAAGATTTTGCGGCATTGACGAGAAGAGTTGAAATTACGAGTCTCTCAAAAATGCCAAGAGAAATCGAAATCATGGATGGAATTACACAAATATTGCCTTCCGGTGTTGACCACGGTGGGTATAAAGCCATATCGAATTTGCTCAGGAGCTGGATGAATGTTGGTAACTTGGAAAACAAGATTGCTTTCTTTAAACTAAGATCTTCCACCGGTGACTCTGCGGAAACGACAGTTTCAAAAGATGGAAATTTCTATCTTTCTTTCGTTGATCACGAGTTAACAACTCCGATTACGGACTGGGACCTGGTTTTTGATTACGATACTTTATTTAAAGCACCAAGGTACTTTGAACATCACTCCATCGAAGAAATCACTTCACAACCACAAATTACTGAAAATAAGGTTCCTTGTGGATTTACGCCTGTTCATAAAATAATCAACCAGAATCAAGTCATTCAAATCGATACTTTGATTGGCTATACTGTAGATGTTGAAACGATTAACCATAAGGTTGAAGGATTATCCAGCCCTAAGTACTTTGAATCGAAGGAAATGGAAGCTGCAGAGGTCATCGATGTATTATTAGAAGACGTTACAACCAAGACCAACGTTCCTTTGTTTGATGAATACATCAGACAGAATTATTTGGACAATCTTCTTAGGGGCGGATATCCAATGACGATTCCGACAAAGGATAAGTCTTTCGTATACTACTTATATAGCCGAAAACATGGTGATTTAGAAAGAGATTATAATTTCTTCTCGATTGCACCGGAATTTTATTCGCAAGGAAACGGGAATTTTAGAGATGTATGTCAAAACCGAAGAAACGATGTATTGTTCCACCCAGAGATTGGTGAAACAAATATATTCTTGTTTGCTTCGCTGATTCAAGCCGATGGATACAATCCACTTGGAATCAATGGTTCCACTTTTGAACTTAAAAACAAAAATATGGCCTCAAGTTTGGTGCATAAATACTATGGAACGGAGCAAATGGACCTCATCAATCATTTAGAGGGTAAATTCACGCCCGGTAGTGTCATCAATCTTGCCTATCAAAAAGGGTTATCTACGACTTATTCTGACGAATCATTGTTTAGCGATTTATTCTCAAACGTGAAACAGAACATTGAAGCAAGTTTCGGTGAAGGTTTCTGGAGCGATCACTGGACCTACATTCTTGATTTGATTGAAAATTATGAACATATTTTCCCAGATAAAATGAATAGGGTTCTTTACGATAATCTTGACTACATGTATTACAATTCTCCAGTCTCTGTTTATCCAAGAAACGAAAAAACAGTCATTGACGGATTAGGTCATGTCAGACAGTATGGGGCGCTTCACCACCCAGATAAAGAAAAAATTGCGGCTTTCAAAATGAATGAACACGGCACGAACTGGCTGACGTTTGAAACAGGATCGATTGTGAAGACAAACCTGTATTCGAAGTTGTTTGTTCTCGCCTTCAACAAGTTTGTATTGCTTGACCCTTATGGTATCGGCGTTGAAATGGAAGGCAACAAACCTGGATGGAACGACGCAATGAACGGACTTCCGGGTTTATTCGGAAGTGGCGTCAGTGAAACCATAGAGTTGTTAAGACTTGTTAGGTATCTAATTAAACATGTGGATGCTTCTAAAATGATTGAATTGCCTGTTGCGCTTGTCAATCTTGTAGCGCAGGTTATGGATGTTTCTGATCAGGATCCATTTACCTACTGGAACGAAATTCACACTTTTACTGAGGCCTATCGTGAAATTATCCGTAAGCCCATCGACAAGACGAGATTACTTCCAGCAGACGAATTTCTTGATACTCTCACTGCAATGGAATCCAAACTCTCTATTGCGATAGATAAAGCCGTCAAGATTGGAAATGGTATTATTCCAACCTATTTAATTTATGAAGCCACTGATTTTTCGAAAGTAATTGACGCTTCCGGAAATTCCGTCTTGTCACATTACGGAATGCCAAAAGCGAAAGTTCATGCCTTTCGAGTCAAAGCACTTCCTTATTTCCTCGAAGCGCCAGCAAGGTATTTGAAAGTTGAAAAAGATGAGGCAATTACGAAAGACTTAATTGCGAAAGTGAAATTGACCGATTTGTACGATGAAGTTCTTGGAATGTACAAAACGAGTTCAGACCTTGATGCTTGGAGCTATGATATTGGAAGAATCAGAGCTTTTACCAAAGGATGGCTGGAACGAGAATCTAATTTCCTCCATATGACTTATAAGTATTTGCTTGGCATTTTGAAAAGCCATCATTATGAAGCGTTTTTCGAAGAAGCGAAGACCAATTTGGTTTTTGAACTCAATCCAGAAACGTATGGAAGGTCTACGCTTGAGAATTCTTCATTCATCGCGACTTCAAACAATCCAAACCCGCATTTGTTTGGACAAGGGTTCGTTAGTCGACTATCCGGTTCAACCGCTGAGATGATTAGCATTTGGAGTTTGCTGATGTATGGTCATGACATGTATCATTTACAAGATGGTGTCTTGTCATTAAAATTAAAGACTTTGCTCCCGTTAAGATACTTTAAAAATCAAAGAATAGAAACAACGTTCCATCAATCAAAAATAGTTTACATCAATGAGTCTAAAAAAGACGGCTGGTTACTAGAACCAACGTCCTATCTGCTCAAAAGTGATAATCAAGAAGAGATTCTCGTTACGGGCAACTGTGTTCAAGGACAGCTGGCTGAAGACGTTAGAAATCACAAGTTTAAAGAAATCGTCATCACTTTGGCGTAATAAGGACAGCAATGTCCTTTTTTCTTGTTTTGTAAATTGCGTATGATTATAAAATAAAGTATAATATGACCTAGGAGTTGATATCATGCTTCAAGAGTGCATTCAGATCCATCAATTGCGCACGACTAACCTATCACAACTTCATACGTTTTTTTCTCCAGGCAGAGTGAATCTGATTGGAGAACATATTGATTACAATGGTGGACTCGTGATGCCAATCGCGATATCTTTAGGGAATGTGGGATGTCTTCAACTCCGAGAGGATAATAAGATTATACTGTACTCCGAAAACTTCAAAGAACTTGGAAGTATTGAGTGTTCATTAGACGATTTGAATTTCAAGAAAGAAGATGGATGGGCTAACTACGCCAAAGGTGTCATTAAGCGTTTAATTGAACTTGGATATGTGATTGACAAAGGATTTGAAATTACAGTATTTGGGAATCTTCCAATTGGCGCAGGTTTGTCAAGTAGCGCTTCGATTGAAGCTCTGGTTGCAATCATGATGAAAAAGTGTTTCTTGCTGGATGTTTCCAATGTAGAACTCGCTAAAATCACAAAAGCAGTTGAAAACAACTACATCGGTGTTAACTGTGGAATTATGGACCAATTTGTCATTTTAAACGCTGAAGATGAAAAAGCGATGCTTTTAAATACAGTGACGCTTTCCTATGATAATGTCAGATTCAATCTAGGACAATATGAAATCGTTGTCATCAATTCCAAAGTATCTAGAGGATTGGTTGATTCTAAATATAATGAAAGACGAAATGAATGCAATCAAGCGTTGAATATCCTTCAGCGAGAATTGAAAATTGAAAACCTGTGTGATTTAACGCCGGATGAATTCATTCCTTTTGAACATAAATTGGGACCTTTATTGTTTCAAAGGGCGAAGCATGCAGTGACAGAGCAAGATCGAACCAAGAAAGCATTCACAGCTTTAAAAGCAAATGATATCCTTTCTTTTGGGAAATTGCTGACAAAGTCTCACGAGTCTTTATCCAAGGACTATGCGGTTTCAATTGCAGAACTCGATGCTTTGGTCGATATCGCTTTAATGAATGGTTCCATTGGATCCAGAATGACGGGTGCGGGGTTTGGCGGTTGCACAGTCAATATTGTAAAGACAGATAATGTAGATTATTTTATTACTCGAGTTGAATCGGAATACAATCGTCTATTTCATAAATTTGCAGAGTGCTACAGGTTGAATCCATCGGGCTCTGCGAGAGAGATTAAGGGTGAACTTTGATGACAGCAAATCGAATTGGAAAAGTGCTTTTACTTGCAGTGATTGAAACGGTATTATTTTTAGCGGTGTTTTTCATCGTTATTTTTGGATTTAGTTATTTCCAAGCTAATTTATTCTTATTCACGGACTTTTCAGTTTTAAGCCATAGTGCAGGTTGGGACAAGTTCTTAATGTTCATTTACCTTGGTTGCAATGCTTTGTTCATGATTTTTATTACACTTGTCGTGATTGAACTGGTGTTATTTCTCTTAAGAGTCATGGTCAAAACCATTTTGAATACTTTTAGATACCTCTCCTTAAGAACGACAGACAAAGCAGATCATATCGTCAAACAAATCTCTTTGATAACGATATTTAAGAAACTGAAGATTAATACCCCGAAAAGGGCTGTCATTACATATATTGTCCTGATAGTTCTCCTGTTCGGCGTTAAATTTGTAGCACAGCAGATTATGAAAGGTAGCGATACTTTTGTATATCGCGTTTACGAAAATCTTCATTTGAATACTGAAACTCAAAATTATGAATTCGCAGACGCCATTGCCGCAGGAGATGAATATACGCTGAATGTCTTTACAAGCGTTGGAAACATTCACCTTTATCAAATGAAAAATCAGACAACTGCGAATTTTGTGTATTTATACGATACTTCGTTACAGTTACTCCATTATGACTACACAATCGATGAAGTGAATAAAACAATTACAATCGATTTCAATGAAGGGCTATTATCCTACCTTGAATATTCAGATGTACTTAGACCACAAGTGGAAATCTATTTGCCAGAAGGTTTGATTTTATCAGAAGTCAATTTGACGGTTTCAGTCTCAGGGGATGTCGTCGTTGATTATACAGGAATGGATTCTTTGACGATTGTCGCACAAGATTCTGAAATCTATGTTTCAGCAATCTCGAGTGTCATCGATAATCTCTCAATCAGTGCAATCTCTTCAAAACTCCGTATTCAAACGAATTCTTTAAATCAAGCTTATTTTAATTTAGACGATTCAGAGGCTACGCTTACTTTAGGAGATGTATATAATCAACTAGAAATCGTGACTTCAAATAACTCTAATCTGTATTTATACAATCTTGATGTGACGGATTTGAATATCTCTTCCAGTGATTCCTTCCTTGAATTAAGAGAGGTTTATGGAACCACTTTTACCGTTCATTTAGTTAATGATACCTATGAGCATTTAAATGGTTCTGTGACAAAACAACCCGATAGTTACTTCATTTATCAAACCAATTCCTCTGTTGAACTAAGGGGTGTGGAAAGTGATTCTTAAGGCAACGAAAGAGGATTTGCAAGAGATTGCGTCTCTCGCTCGAATCATCACCAAAGATATCCATGACCAAGGAATTGACCAATGGTCAGAAACTTATCCGCTTTACGAACATTTTGAAAAAGATTTGAACGCAACCGGACTTTATGTTTTTAAATCCCACGGGAAAGTGATTGCTTCAATTTCAATTCTTCCTGAGAATGACCCGTTTTATACAGAATTGACATGGCTCATGCAAAAGTCTTTGGTTGTCCATCGTTTAATGGTTGATCCAAATTACATGAGGCAACATATCGCGAGTTTATTGATGGATTTTGCACGGTTAAAAGCGATTAATGAAGGATATGAATCGATCAAGGTGGACACGCATCCAGATAATATTAGAATGCAAAAACTCATCCTTTCTTGCGGTTATAAAGAGATTGGATACATGACACGGATGAATCGAATCGGTTATGAACTGGTTCTTTGAAAAAAGAGTTGATTTCGTCACTCTTTTTTTCTTTTTATGTAAATCTGTGATATAATAGAGAAAGATTTTTGGCAGGTGACTATATGTTTTTAGATGAAGTAGTATTACAAGTAAAATCAGGAAAAGGTGGCGATGGCATCATCGCTTTTCGTCGTGAGAAACACGTTCCTCTCGGAGGACCTTCGGGCGGAGACGGTGGAAAAGGCGGAAGCGTCATTTTCGAAGCTGATGAAGGTTTGTCGACTCTTTATGATTTGAAATATATGAAATTTGTCCGTGCAAAAGCCGGAGAAAATGGAAAGATTAAAAACATGCGTGGAGCTGATGCTGAAGACGAAATCGTCAAGGTACCTGTCGGAACGACTATTTTCAATTTGCAAGATAATCGGGTTTTATGTGATTTGGTTTCGCACGGCGAGCAAGCTGTTGTCGCTAGAGGCGGAAAAGGCGGAAAAGGCAACGCCGCTTTTGCGTCGTCCAGAAATAAAGCGCCACGAATCCAAGAAAATGGAGAACCAAGTCAAATCGTTGATTTAAGAGTTGAACTCAAATTGCTTGCGGATGTCGGTATTATAGGATTTCCAAGCGTGGGAAAATCAACAATCATTTCAAGCGTTAGTGGATCTCGTCCCAAGATAGCGGATTATCCTTTTACAACCATTATTCCGAACTTAGGCGTCGTCAGTCTTGATGGCGTAAAAAGCTTCGTATTGGCCGATATGCCTGGGTTAATTGAAGGTGCATCCTTGGGGATGGGACTAGGTATTCAGTTTTTAAAACACATTGAAAGAACGAGAGTTCTTTTGCATGTCGTCGATATGTCTGCTCATTCTACGAGAGATCCTTATCAGGATTACCTCACCATCAATAACGAACTCTCAACTTATAAATATCAATTGTCTAAACGTCCTCAAATCGTCGTCGCAAACAAGATGGACGCGGAAGGCGCTGAAGAAAGACTCAAGGAATTCAAAAAACAATATCACGACGATTTTGAAATCGTTGAGATCTCCGCATTGACCAAAAAAGGGTTGACGACGTTGATGCAAAAAGCTTCTTTACTGCTGGAACAGACAAAGCAATTCACGCTTTATGAGGAAACTGAAATTCCAACTGAACTGATTGTCGAATTTGAAAAAGGCATTCCTGCGTTTGTAATTGTCCAACTCGATGAGCATACCTATGAAGTTGTTGGCGAAGACATTACAAGGCTTTATCAAAAGTCAAATTTCATGACAGATGAAGCCGTGATGAAGTTCATTAGCCAGTTAAGAAAACTTGGGGTTGATGACGCTTTACGAAAAGCCGGAGCCAAAGACGCCGATATGGTTAAAATTATTGATTTTGAATTTGAATTCGTCGAATAAATTTTGGATGGTTGATTCCATCAAATAGGTCATGATATAATGATGAAGAGGTGAAATCATGTACAGTTACTTAAAAGGCATCATAACGGAAATCAAGGCAAATTACGTTACACTCGAAGTGAATCAGGTCGGATTCCGTATTTTGACTCCGAATCCTTATGCGTTTACTCATAATCAGGAAACCATGGTTTATACCTATCAAAAAGTGAGTGAAGACGAGATTTCATTATATGGTTTTATTACGCCTGAAGAAAAAGAGTTATTCTTGAAATTGATTAGCGTCAATGGAATTGGGCCAAAGTCCGCAAATGCCATTTTGGCCGCTGGCAGCGTCGCATCGATTTCAAGTGCAATTGAATCTGGAAATGCAAAATATCTTCAAAAGTTTCCGGGAATCGGACCCAAGGCTTCTCAACAAATTATCTTGGATTTACAAGGTAAGATTGACTTTGAAAACTTGGCAGAAAAATCAGACGCTGTTGCGGAGGTTGAAGAGGCATTACAAGCGCTTGGATACAATCAAAAAGAAATCAAAAAAGTGGTGTCTAAACTCGATTCTTCAAAGACGACAAACGAGTTAATCAAAGACGCTTTAAAATTCATGTTGAAATAAGAAGAAGGGAAACTTTCTTCTTTTGCATTATAGGTCCTAAGTGCCACTTACAGATAGGTTTATGCAACTTAGGCCATATATTAATGACGAATTAAAGATGATGAGATATAATGAAATTATCTTTCCCGGGAAGAAATTTAAATAAATTGAAGGAGAATGAATCATGTCAAAATCAATTAAAACATTTGTAATATTTTCAATGATGTTCGTGTTTGCACTTGCTTTAACAGCTTGTTCGGAATCAAATGGACTTATCTTGTTGGAACGTGCGGCTTCACAAAGCCTTGAGGTTTCCGATAGTTTGGACAATGTTGATGAAGCCGACTTAGCTGATTCATCCGTAGATGATTTAGCACTGGAACCCTTCTCAAACTCAATAATGAACTTGTCTCTTGTTGAAACCTTGACACCTTTAGAAAAGATCCAAGAAATCAGACGTTTGCACACATTAATCGTCGATGTTCATTTCGAAATCGTCGATGAAAGAGATCAAACGAGACTCGCATTTGAAACCTTAAGATCTTCGATTGCATTGGCAAGAGAAAATCAGATTGTATTGTCTGAAGACGACCGGGCACAAGTGGATACTTGGATTAGCGAATTGAAGGACATCAGAGGAGAACTGCAGGCGACAATCGGGCTTGCATATGCTCAAATGAGAGATTTAAGAGGCACGTATACAATGGAAAATTTGGATACTATTTTGTCAACGCACCAAGACGTTTTAGATGTATTGAACTTAAGACTTGAAAAGATTCAAAGAACGCACGAAATCTTAACGTCTGCAAACGATTTGTTACTAACTTACTTGGAGCCTTAAATTGTATGAAGATTGCGATAGAAGAGATTAGAAACATCGAAGAGACTGAAATCATTGTTAAATGTAAAGAAGTCGATGAAGAAGTGAAGAGACTCATTGCGCAAATTCAATTGATGGACACCAAAATCATCGCAAAAAAAGAAGATCGGAGCTTTGCTCTAATCCCTTCTGAAATTTACTATTTTGAGAGTATTGATAATAAGGTATTTGCTTGTATGCTAAAAGAGGTATTCGAGGTACAAAACAAGCTTTACGAACTCGAAGAAATCTTGAAGAACTCAACCTTCCTTCGGGTCAATAAAAACACGATCTTGAATGCTTCAAAAATCCATCATTTCAAATCCACAATGAATGGCAGAATGGAAGCGACATTAAAGAATAAAGAAGTCATCATCATATCCAGAACTTATGTATCGGGATTAAAGATGATATTGGGAGGGACTCTGAAATGAAACGATTTTTTAAAGCATATATACTTTCATTTTTCTACTCAAATCTATTCTTGATTCTATTACAAGCTGGAATTGTTAGAAGACTCAATATTCATTATAATTATCTCCCAGTCATCATCGGTGCGATGGTCATGGCATTATTCCTCGCATTTGGATCCATGTTGTTCAAAAGAGAAAAAGGAGCTTCATGGCTCAATATATTGCTAGGATTTGTTGTTATTTTACCAAGTCTCTATGTCATCAAGTATTTGTTTGGAATCATCATATTCCGGTTTTCATTCGTCATCTATCTATTCATCATTCTAATCGCAATCGTATATAGCATCATGGTATTCTTCGCTACGAAGAAAGCAAGGGCTGAGGTCAAAGAAATGAATGACTTATTAAATAAAGAGAAAAACAAAGAAGAATAAGGAAAGAAAAACCGCCATTTCGAATGGCGGTTTTTAATTAGTTGAGTTCAAATATTTCTTTAAGTTTCTGATGGTCGTTTATTTTTGATAATGCTAGCATCAGAAGGATACGAGCCTTTTGTCCATTTAAGTTAGGAGCTAAGATGCAACCCATATCAGTCAAATTCTTTCCTCCACCAATATATCCATAAGTGTCTAAGACTCTGCCTGAAGGACACCTGGAAGTGATAATGATAGGAATATTCTTGTCTAGAAGGGACTGTATGCCTTTTAGAGACATCGGAGGCATATTCCCACGCCCTAGGGCCTCAATCACGATTCCCTTTGTCATAGGGTCACTGGACAGAAATTCAAAGAAGGATGAGTCCATGCCAGCATAGGCTTTAATGAGGTGAACATTGGATACGACACTGTCAGTATGAACGTGAGTACGTTGATAAGAGACATTTCGATGAAAGATTACTTGTTTGTTATCAACGATTCCTAAAGGACCATAGTCAAGAGATTTAAATGTATCAAGAGATAAAGTATTAGATTTGGTAACTTCAGAAGCTGCATTGATCTGATCGTTCATGACGACAAGAACACCTTTGTCAATCGAACGAGGAGACCTAGCAACTAAAATTGAAGAGACTAAATTATTGATTCCGTCAAAACCAAGTTCAGAACTTGACTTCATTGAGCCAGTCACTATGACTGGTTTTTTTGAGTTCAAAATGACATCTAGGAAAAATGCAGTCTCTTCCAAAGTGTCTGTCCCATGAACGACAACAACTCCAAGAACATCATCACGATCTAGAAAAGGTTGAATCAGTTTGGAGATGTCGAGCATCATCAAAGGTGTAATTGAAGGTGAAGGTACTTTTGCAAATTCATAGATTTCTAAATCGTTGTAAATATCAGAGTGGAGAAGACTTGCCATTATTTCGTCCGCTGAGAATGCGGGGATAACAGAATGGTTTACATCATCAATCTTCATTGAAATTGTACCACCAGTAAAGATTAAACAAACTTTGCCCATAAATGACATCCTTTCATCTAACAACAACATTATATCATAAGAGATTGAAAAAGGGCTAGATAGAAATGTGGATTTAGGGTTAATTGTCAGGAAGTTTTCAGAGTGTTTTTTGAGGCAGCCAAAAACAGGGGCGAGTTTTCGCGGAACAAGTGCCGTGTACCAAATTAACACTTTCCACATAAGTATAGTTGATAGCGAGAGTTAGGGATTGTATACAAGTTAACATAATATATATTATAGGAAGTTAATTGAGATATTAAAAAATGGGGATTTTATCCCCCAAACTGAATATTTGATATTCAATAACGAATTCTTTACGGGTTATTACAGTGCTTCTTCTTGTTTAATCGTGTTCAAATGTTTCTCATGAGCATGATAATTTTCCAAATTCTATTGTGAATGGGTGTCCCCGTGTTTCTCTTCGAAAATCGGCCGAATTTAATCGTTTTTTATGTGAAGTGTATAGTTATGCCCCATTAATCGAATAAATTCCTTAGGTTTCAAATTCGATTTCCGTAAAAAAAAGCATTGAAATCAATCAATGCTTCAAATGGTTAACTCTTCTTCTACTTCGATGCCAATCTGTGCCGCAAATTTATAAGCCTCTTCAACCATGTCATCATACAAGTTTTCGGGTCGATGTGCATCAGATGAGATGACGACTCTTGCTCCCATCTCTTTGACCAACATCCAAAATTCCAATCTAGGATAAATGTATCTGAGACCTTCATGCATCATGTAGGTTCCTCTTCTGATTCCGTTCGCATTGATTTCAAGTGGTGTGTCTGTATCGACAGCGGCTTGAATCAATCTTCTTGATTCTTGTTCGATGAAGGGATCAAATCTTGAAGCACTATATAACATGAGGTCAGGATGTGCAAGGAACAAAAAATATTTTGTCTTCATTGCTTCAATGACCATGTCGACGTACTTGGTTAGATTTTTCTTTGCGAGGTCATAAGAGCTTCTCAAATTATTTCTTCCGTTGGGATCTGAGATGTAATGTTGTCCGAGGACAAGATAGTCTACTTTAGTAAGCCAATCTTTGTATACTTCATCATGGTCTTCGAAAAATTCAATTTCTAGTCCGATATAAAGTTTAATTTGATTTTTGTATTTTTCCCTTGCTGCTATGCATTTTTCCAAATAGATAGGAAAATCTGAAGGGACCATTCTAACGCTTCGATCTTTCAATTCTTTGAATGGTGCGTGGTCGCTCATCCCAAGTGTTTTGAATCCGAGTCGAATTGCTTCTTCTACGTAGTCTTCAACGTCTCCGACGGCATGACGACATAAATACATGTGTGTATGGTAGTTGTTGTTCATTATTCTATTCTTAGGTGACATCCGATGCTTTCCTCTCTTCTCAAGGCCGCGTCCGTTATGAGTTGGGCTGTAGTGACGATATTCAGTGTTTCATAGTATTGACGGGTGAGGTTCGGACTTTTGAGTAAGTTTCTTGAGATTTGATCTAGCACAGATTTTGTGAGAGTCAATCCTTTGGTGTTTCTTACGATTCCGACGTGTTCGTCCATGTAATCACCGATTTTCTTGCGAATCGGCTTGTAGTTGTAATTGTATTGGGATAAGGATTCCATTTTTGCTTCAGTATGCAATTTGGTCTTTGGTAAGTAATCATTCATTTGTTTTGAAGCTGACAGTGCAAAGACAATGCATTCAAGTAAAGAATTGGATGCAAGACGGTTTGCGCCGTGCACTCCACTGGAAGCGACTTCGCCAACAGCATAGAGGTTTTCAATGGTTGTTTGACCTTGAAGATCCGTATAGACTCCACCACACATGAAATGTTCGCATGGAGCGACAGGAATCAAGTCGATTCCCATGATAAACCCTTCTTCTTTGACTCGTTTAAATACAGTTGGAAATCTTTTTTCAAGATACTTAGGATCTAAGTGTCTCGTATCAATATAGACATGGTCAGTCCAAGTATCATACATCTCTCTGTAGATGGCTTGGGAGACAACGTCCCTAGGTGCCAGTTCCATTCTTTCAGGATCATATTTTTGCATGAATCGATGTTCTTCGACATTGACAAGCGTTGCGCCTTCTCCGCGTAATGCTTCTGTGATTAGAAAGCGTCGTCTTGACTTGGATTCTTCCAAGTAAAGTGCGGTAGGATGGAACTGAACAAACTCCATATCTCTGATTCGTGCTCCGATGCGATGAGCCATTCCAATTCCGTCTCCTGTCGCACTAAGATCATTAGTGGTAGACCCATAAACCGAACCGATTCCTCCAGTCGCAAGGACCGTCATTTTTGCGTAAATTGGGTAATGTAATTCATCGTTTTCAAGTACAAAAGCACCTGCACAATTACCTTCTTTAGACTTGATTAAATCTAAGGCAATTGTATTTTCAATAACTTCGATATTATCGCGTGCTAATAGATCGTCTGTCAAACTTTTGGTCGTGTTATAACCGGATGCATCTCCACCGCTATGCAGGATTCTTTTATGGGAGTGGCCGCCTTCTTTGGTTAAAAGATATTGATTTTTTTCGTCTTTATCGAAATGAACGCCAAGTTTTACTAAGGTTTCAATCGCCACTAATGCGTTGTCTACAAGGTATTTTACTGCAGTCTTGTCATTAATGAACGAACCCGCTTTCAAGGTGTCTTCAAAGTGGGATTCATGAAGGATGGGATCGTTGTTTAGTTCCGCTGCAATTCCGCCTTGTGCAAGCATGGAATTGGAGTTTTGTAGGTGTTCTTTGGCAATCATAATGACTTTGTATTTATGGTCAATATTTAACGCCGTAAAGAGACCGGCGAGTCCGGACCCTATGACTAGGACATCAGCTGTTCTTTCCATTAACTCATCTCCATCATTTTATCGAGGGCTTTTTTGGCTCCTTGTAAGGTTTCTGGGTCAACCGTTATTTCGAAGGTTTCGTTTTGAAGTGCATATAGGACATCTTCTATTTTTGTCAGTTTCATATCATAGCACCGAAGTCCAGATGAAAGGATATAAAACTTCTTGTTTGGATTATTTTTTTGCAAAGGATGAAGGATGCCATCTTCGGTTCCAATGATGAATTCTTCATGTTCTGAAGCCGTTGCAAAGTCTAGAATACCTTTTGTGGAACCAACAAAATCGGCCATTTTCAATACGGCTAATGGGGACTCCGGATGGATTAGCAAAAGCGCATTTGGATGTTGCTTTTTAAGGGTGTTAACATCTTCCACTGTAAGGTTGTTGTGGATGCAGCAAAAGCCTGGCCAAACATCGATGTCAAGGTTGTATTTGTCCGCTAAATAGGTTCCTAAGTTCTTGTCAGGAATATAGAGCATTTTTTGGTCTTTATAAGACATGATAATCTTTTCTGCATTTGATGAAGTCACGCAAACGTCTGACAAAGCTTTGACATCTGCATAGGAATTGACGTAGCAAATTACAACCCTGTCTGGGTTCGCTTCTTTATATCTCAAAAGTTTCTTTTTGGTGATCATCATTGCCATCGGACAAAGGGCTTCTTTCACTGGCAAAATTACTTTCTTTTGAGGGGAAAGGATTTTAGCAGTTTCTGCCATGAAGTTGACGCCACAGAAAACAATCAAATCTGCGTCTGTCGAGGCGGCTATTTTGGAAAGTGCAAGCGAGTCGCCGACATAGTCTGCGATATCTTGTACTTCTTTATCTTGATAATAATGTGCTAAAATGACGGCGTTCTTTTCTTTTTTGAGTTTTAAGATCTCGTCTTGTATCATAAATTCATCTCATTTCAAATCGGATTTGAGTATACTAATATTATATGCTTTTTTCACTCGTTTCACAAGTTTATGATATAATTAGTTTGTGAATGAAACGAGGTGACTGTGTGGAACCACTAGCTAGTTTAATGCGCCCAAAGACCTTTGATGAGGTGATTGGACATAAAAACCTGATATCCATCATCAAACGAATGCTGGATGAAAAACATTTGATGTCTTTGATTCTATACGGGCCGACAGGTGTCGGAAAAACAACACTTGCATTACTTGTGGCGGAACACTTTCCGCTGAATCATTTCAAGTTTAATGCTTCAACCGACTCGAAGGCCAGTTTAAAGCAAATCGTTGAAGCCTCTAAACATTACGGAAATGTTTTGTTGATTATCGATGAAATCCATCGGATGAACAAGGATATTCAAGATTACTTGTTGCCATACGTTGAAAAAGGAACTGTAACCATGCTTGGTTTGACAACTGAGAACCCTTATATCGCCTGTAATCCAGCCATTCGGTCGAGAGCGACCATTTATCGGATGGACAGACCAAGTCATGAAGACATTCTAGATTTTATCAAAAAAATCGATTTAAACATATTAGGCAAATCGCTGAATCTAAATGATGAAATCTATGAGTATATATCCTATGCAGCAAACGGTGAACTTCGCACCGCCATTAATATGCTTGAAATGCTTGTGGTAGTGTCGACTGATGACGAAGATATAACACTTGATAAAGCAAAGGAAATCATAGGAAGACCTGCGATTTCAACAGATAAATTTGGAAATGATTATTACGACATTTTAAGCGCTTTTCATAAATCTGTCAGAGGCTCCGATGTGAATGCAGCACTTCATTATCTTGCGCGGTTGATTGTTGCGGAAGATTTGGAATCGTTACTTAGAAGAATCGCTGCCATTGTCTATGAAGACATTGGACTTGCAAATCCTTCTATGGGTCCTAAAGTCGCTGCAGTTCTAGATATTTGCCGTTTTATCGGATTTCCAGAAGCCACCAATGCACTTGGATTGATTACGATTGAAATGTGTCTATCTCCAAAATCAAATAGTGCACATATCGCAATTAATGATGCGATTAATGATGTCAAAGATGGTAAAACCTTCAAGATTCCAACGCATCTGATTAATAACCCTACCTACGACAATAAGATTCCGTATAAATACGCTCATGACTATGAAGACCACATCGTGAGCCAGCAATATCTCCCAAATGAACTTCTTGGGAAAGAGTATTATCATCCCCAAGACCATACAAAACTTGAAGAACTGTTCAAGCAACAGTATGAGTTCATCAAAGGCAAACTAAATCAAGACAAGAAATAGACGGATTATTCATCCGTCTTTTTTTATAGTACTTTACAGACTTTGTCGCTTTGAGTATCAATCAAAACTGGAATCACTATCGGTTTTCGTTTGGTTTCCTTGTACAGATACCGTTGCACTTCAAATCGAATCGATTCTTTATACGTTCTCCAGTCAATATATTTTTGGTCAAACTGTTTGTTTGTAATCGTTTCATAAATGGCTTCAATCTGTTTAACGACTTCTTCATTGTCTTTCATATAAATGAAGCCTCTAGAGACGATTTCAGGTTTGTTAAGAATGATTCGCTCGCGTGCGTCAATATTGGCAATGATCATCAGGAAGCCATCTTGGCTTAAGAGTTCACGCTCTTTTAAGACAACATCATTGACATCGCTTTCGAAGTTTCCGTCAACCAACACGTTGCCATTCATGACAGTATCGTGTTTGTTGTCGATTTCACCATTACTAAAAGTAATGACTTCTCCATTATCGATTAACACGGTGTGTTCTTCATCATAGCCATATTCTCTTGCAAGATTGTAATGGGCTAATTGGTAGCGATACTCTCCACTGAGGGGAACAATGTATTTGGGTCTTAGCAGTCCATACATTAGTTTTAAATCTTCCGTTGCTGCATGGAATGGGGCAATCATTGATTTGTTGACCTTGATTAGTTTCGCACCAAGGCGATAGATGACATCATAGGTTTTTGCAGCTATTTTTTCAGTTCCGACAATCGGAGGGGCGAGGAAAAAGATCGTGTCTGATGGAATGAGTTGAATCAGTCTATCATATCCTTTTGCCATTCTTTGTAGCATAAAGAAAGGTTCGTGTCTTTCTCCGGTCACCAAGAATACGGTATCGTCAAACTCATTCTTGTTGTTCTCGTCTATAAATTTGAGATTGACGAGTCTCTCAGGGGGTATTTGGATGTAGCCCATGGATTCCCCAATATCAACCATCCTCTGTGCTTTTCTTCCGATGATTGAAATGTTTTTTCCTAGTTTGAGAGCTTCATTGATAATCATTTGAATATTGGAAAGCTCTGTAGAATACATTGCGACAATGATTCGGTTCGTTGCTTTTTGGAAGGTACTGCGAATCATATGCGTCAATTTATAATCACTTGACGCGTGGCCAATTTGAAGCGCTCCGCTTGATTCACTGAATAGTGCGAGGACACCTTCTTCTTGGATTTTTGTTAATTGGTGGAAGTCTGTTTTATAATAGACTCCAACGTTTTGATCAAAGGTATAGTCGGTGGCATATACAATGACTCCGTCTTCTGTATAGACACAGATACCTGCGGATTCAGGAACCGAATGTGTCGTTGGGAAAAGGGACACTTCGAAGTTCTTGAATTTAACTTTTTGGGTGTATTTGATGACATTGAGGTCGAAACTATCTGGGTTGAGATTATTTTCACTCAGTAGGTCTTTCACGACTGCTAATGTGAAATTAGTGGAATATACTGGCACTTTTACGAGTGATAACAATAAGGGTAAAGCCCCGATGTTTTTATCGTGTGCATGTGAAAGAAAAACGGCTTTAATGTCGTTCTTTCTCGTTTCTAAATAAGAAAGATCAGGAACAATTGCATCTACTCCGAGCAATTCTCCGGATGGATGTTTTAATCCTGCGTCTAGAATGATTAATTCTTTGTCGATATCCAAACAATATAGATTCTTTCCGTTTTCGCCAAGTCCGCCTAATGCAAAAAATTTAATTTGGCTCATGTGAACTCCTTTCTTTGGTAGTTCTTCTCACCTATTATACAATATTCACGCGTCTTTTTGAAATGATTTACATAAAATAGTCAGTTATAGGGCGGTGACATTTTTTTCAAATGGATTCGTGATTATTTGGCTTTCTTTATGATATAATTAATTTGGTGATAAAATGGTAAACTATCCAATTAAAAAATCTTCTTCAAACACGACGGTAAGGCCCTCAGCTTCCAACCGCGGAATGGACTTAGAAGATGCAATCAATCAAACAAATGATTATTACATTTCGAACAATATTGCTTTTATCTATAAGAAGCCGATTCCAATCCAAATCGTTAAAGTCGATTATGAAAGACGAAGTTCCGCTAAGATTAGCGAAGCATACTACAAAGTTCCTTCAACGACGGACTACAATGGCATCTATAAAGGAAAGTATATTGATTTTGAAGCGAAAGAAACCAACAGTAAGACCTCGTTTCCGATGAAAAACATTCATGATCACCAGGTGACACATTTAAGAAACATTGTGAGCCATGGAGGAATCGGTTTTATCATCGTCCATTTCTCGAAACTTGGAAAGACCTATCTATTAGATGAGAAATATGTCAGCGAGTTCTATGACAGAAAAGAGATTGGAAGAAAATCAATCACTCTCGATGAATTTGTTGAACATGGATTTGAAATCAAGGAAGGCTATGTCAAAAGACTGGACTATTTAAAAGTAGTAGATTCTGTATATAAATTTGAATGAATCCAAGCAAAAAGCCACAAATTGTGGCTTTTCTATTTTATTTTGTACATCTGTAGAATGTCACTGTCTCATCAGAAATGATATCTTTGAACGCAGTAACTTTTTTGAATCCAATGGCCTCAAGGCGGTGAATCATTTTTTCACTTGAAAAATAATGATTATAAAATCGATATACTTCAACTTTTTCATCTATAACGACATGCTGGTCCAAAAAGGCATTTTCCTCAGGATACAAAAAAGTTTCTGACAGGCAGATATATGGATGATCTCTCCAAAAACCGGAATTCTCGCATATGAAGTCTTTCTTTGGTTTAAGTTGGTTACATAATTTCATATTGAACGCATCAAATATAAAAGTACCTTTCGGTTTTAACGCAGAATAGATTTTTCTAAGCAAAAAATCCTGTTCTTCCATCGACAAAACACCAAAATCACAATAGATAAGCGTAATCAGATCTAGTTGTTTTCGAAAAGCATCTACAAGATAATTTCCCACAACATAATCGATATGTATTTTTTTTGAACGCGCACTTTTTTTTGCATATTCAATCGAGTTAGTTGAAAAGTCCATTCCAATGACTTTATTTCCAAGTTCGGCCATTTTTTCAGTGTATAAACCTGGCCCACAGCCAAGATCTAGAATGAATAACGGCTCATTAATTGTGTTTTGGAACATCCATGAAATCGTTCTAATGATATTTTCTTCTTTTCTGCTTGCGGCTTCAGTGTTTTGACTTAAATGCGCATCTAATAAGTATTTTTGGATATGTGGATCTGTCCACATCATTTGAGTTCCTTTATCATATAAAGTTGGTTTTTGTAATAGTTTAGCAATTTCATTAATTTCCATAAATAACGCACTCCTTTCCAAATAAATTAACTATGAAATTTTACCCTTAATATTATGTAAATTCATTGTATCTCTTTCTATTAGTACTTGTAATATATATTTATGACAACTTGATTTGTATTAATTTAATTAACACTGACTTATTCGATTATTTGCGAAGTGTTTTTTTTGTTTGAACATACATTTGGTATCTCGACAGATTCGATTTTTTCTTCGCTTTCAATAAGGTTTTACGCCCTTCTTCACTTCTCGTATAAATGACTTTGAAGTTGCCGGTATGTTTATTGAGATTTAAGGCGAAAGCATTTGCTGAGTCCATATTTGAGGATATCGTGGATGGGGCGGTATAGGCGTTTGAGAACACAAGTATTTCTTTTGCAAAGAATTTTCGTTTTTGTACAATCAGATATCTTGGATTGTCGATTGGGCTTAACATTTCAACTAAACATTTCGTAAATAATGCTTTTTCATGGCGAGTGCCATCAAGTAGGCTTGCATGGATTAGGAGCGTTTTGATGTCTTTTTTTACTTCTACTTTCGCTCCTTTGCTTCTCACTTGTTTTTGGTCTTCCAGCGTATCCAAAATGGCATTTGAGATTGATCGAATCGATTTGATCGGCGTTATATTTGAAATGATTCTAGGCAAGAATTGGATTGACACAAATACAAATACAACAATGATAACAATGAATAAAATCATCTTGAAAAGTCCCAAATCTGCTGATCTGGCAACAGCTTGTGCAACTGCAGAAAGAATGGAAATATATAGGAAGTATTCAAGTGAGTCAAAAATCAGTAGTCCAGTCTGCCATTTTTCATTGGGTATTTGACCTACATCTACGATTTGTCCATAATTTTGATTTTCTGTCTCGTGAACCCATTGCTCTCTGACCCGCTCTCTATTGCTCGCAAGGTTTAGGGTTATATTATTGATTTTCTGAAATCCTTTTTCCCCAAAAGGAGGTTGAATGATATCAAGTCGTTCGATCCCGTTTTGGATCTCTCCATCACTGTATCTAGGTCCAAGAAAAGCTTGGAACCTTCTTTTCAACATATCGTAGTCTTGACTGACGATATTTTGATTTTCAATTGTTTCTTCTAGACGACTATATTTGATTAAATTATCGGTCAGAACTTGATAGGGTTCAATTGTTGCTAGATGCCAGATTGAGGCGACTTTGTTAGGATCTCTTCGATCGGTTCGAATCGCTCTACCTCTCATTTGGTTTGATAGCATATAACTACCTACAAAACTAGCAAGAATCAAAGTGTTAATACATTGGGAATCCCAACCTTCTCCAAGAAGAGATTTGGTACCGATTAAAATATCAATGTCTCTGTTTTCAAAGAGCTCTGTAATTGCATGAACACTTTCTTTTGTATTTCCACGGAACTGAATCATCGAGTAGTCCGTTTGATTTAACTGTGTCTTCGAAAATTTGAATCCATCCTTTTCAGAATTTTGTTCAAGGATGCTAATAATGGTGTTAGGGATGATAACAAGTGAGCCTGTAAGCAGTGCAACATTGATGGTTGGATTGACATTTCTACGTATGGTTTCGAAGATGGGAACGGCGCCGATGACTTGCACTGGAATGTCGCTTCCAATTAAATCAATCATCTCTTGTTTGATGAAATCAGTCAAGACAAGCATCTGAAGTTCATGCCCAAGTCTGGTGCTTTCAAATTTAGCAATTTCTCCAATACTTTTAATTTTTCCAATCGAGGAAACCACGTTCTTTTTGAGTTTTGAATTGTACTGGAGTTGGGACTTTCCTCTTTCAAGCAGTCCATTTTTCTTTAAAGTGTCTCTTACCATTTCTGACATGGGTTCTGTGAACACATCAGGGTTAGACATGATTTTGTCAAATAATACTTCTATATATTCGTTTTGAAATTTCTTTTGAAAATGAAGCTTTCCAAACAATCTCTTTAGACTTTTTGGGGTTTTTATACCATTTACTGCAAGGACGCGGCAAAGTGTAATATATTCATCAATAAAATCATATAATTGAAATTTCGGATCTTCATAATGTTCCATAAAATTCATGCTGAAATCGATGAAATATCGATTGTTAAAGATTTGATCAATGACTTCAAGTGCTTTTTGTCGATAGTTTAATAATTCAGTTTGTTCTTCTATGGATGGATAATTAAAATAGATATAATCTTGATGAGGACACAAATTATGCTCTCTAATCAATTCTGGTACAAATATTTCCTCATCGATTTCTCCGCATAATTCAATGTATCTATCCCATTCAAAGGGAGAGGAATCATAGGGTGGGGTGGCCGTCAAAGCAATGATGGTGAAATCATGCTCAAAAAGATTGATGAAAGCAATCAAACTCTTATGCCACTCAGTCCTTAAATGATGGGCCTCATCTAGGCAAATTGTTCTTATTCCGCTTTTTTTGATGGCTTTCACTAAGTCAAAATTAGTATAATCGACTTCAATGAGTTCGTCGACAAGCGGATCTTCACTTTCATCTTTGTCAATTAGATGATTATAAGCTGCATGTAATCCTTGATAGGTGACGGAAGTCACTAATTTTGGATCTTTAAGGGAATAAGAAGTATATTCGTAGATATTTTCTTCATCCGTCAAAAAACCTTCTTTGAGTCTCTTAACCCATTGGTTCCTTATGGTGATGGAGGGAGACAGAACCAAAGCGGGTTGATTTAGTAATTTGATGAGTTCAATACCAAGTGTCGTTTTTCCACTTCCTGGGGATGCAACAATATGAATTCGTCCATCGTCAAGATAATTCTGATAATGATCAAGAACTCTTTGTTGGTAGTCACGAAATGTTCCTTTGAATTTGATGTTTGAAAAGTCCTTCATTATTCCTCCAACGTCCAGTAAAATAGTAAAGATTGGTTCATGGACATCCTGAATTCATTATAGCAAAGTTATCTCTATAAAGAAATATACATTCATAAAAAGAGACGCAATGCGTCTCTTTATATTGAATATTCAAGTGATTGATGTAAGTTCTTTTTCGGCTGTATTTGTGTCTTATAAAATTTATATCATCGGTTTTATCATAATGCTAGAGTAAAACACTCGTTAATTCAGAAAAAGTCCTTCAATCAATTACGATGAGATATTCTGAAATATATTGTTTCTTAGTTTACGACGTGCAATAGTCACTGATGATAATAACATTATAATGGCTGTGGATAAAGAAATTATAAGAAATAATAAGCCATCAAATTTGAAAAAAATAAAGCCACTATCCAAGTTAAGATTAATCGATTTGTTTAAGAATTGAATCCAAATATAACTAGTTCCTAGTGAAATCGCCACCGAAATGAAATAGAGTAATAGAATTTGTACATTCAAAATATATATAATGTCCTTTATCCCCGCTGACATAAGTCTCAATATGCCTATTTCCCTATTTCGTTTGTCTATTAATCCGAAAACCATGATATAACTAGAGAGGAAAATTAGAGCACACATAATGATGAGAATGGGAATCATTAAATTGTTAACTTTGTTTATAAAAGATGACTGAGTTTCAATTTCGAAAATTCCAGGCTCTAAGATTTGAACTTCAGGATATAGTGAGGAAGCTTCAAAAGTTTGAGGCGTTTGAATCAGTAGATGATCAAAATTGAAGTATTGATTGTAATCTGATAGAATTTCTTCAAAGATTCCATTTTCATGAATCATTGAAATTTCCATGCTATTTGATATTCCAACAATAGTGACTCCGTTTGGAAAATAATTATTTAAATCAAATTTTCCAAAATTACTTTGGGATGAAAATAAGAACGTATTACCAATTGTCAAGCCAGTTGAATTCGATAGTTGAAGCGAGATTACAACTTCGTTTGGATTAAGCGGATTAGTACCTGAAATTAACTCGGATGTTTGATTCGTATGAAACACAATCATACTATCTTCTTCATCGGTCGAAAAGAAATTAGTCGAAGTCAATGAAGAGTCGATTGAAAATACTACGTATTTATAATACATATCGTAGAAATCAGAGCTCATGAGTGAAGATTGGGATGTGTCAATAATCCCTACCACTGTATTGGAACCAAATCTTGTATAAAGTATCTGAGGTAGGATAATTTCAGTATGAGGAAATAATTCATAATATAAATCGCTACTTATAACAACTTCAGTCTCGTCTACAGGAATTTCCCCAATGACTGTCATGTTTAAATCATGATATATTGCAAGATTTGTTTGAATTGATTCACTTTCTCCCAAGGGTGAATCCATATCATACGCTGAGACTTGATCATACATGTTTAAACGCATGAGATCAAACTGTTTGCTTTCCAAAAGAGTAACTAAACTTTGTCCATTCGTGAGATAGATTGGGTTTCCTACCCCTGATAAATCCTCGGACTCAATTGCCTGTTGTACAAGAAGATAAGGATAGTAATGTGTCTCTAGATATTGATTGATTGCTTCATTTTCGTCAAAGCGAAATAGATAACTAAGAGAGAGAATACAAAACAGCGATACGACCATCAACAATAAAGATAGGATTCCCTGTTTTATATTTCTTTGGAAATAAAACAGGCCTAGTTTTATATCTTTTTTGGAGTCGAAAATTAGTGCTTCAGATTTTGTTTTTTCTACAGTTTCAAGAATATCGATTGGTTTTAGTTCTTGAACCTTTTCAATAACGCCGTAATTCAGAAAAATAATAGAATTGCTAAATTTCTGTGCCAAGTCAATATCGTGGGTAACGATGATAACAAGGCGAGACTGAGATGCTATGGACAAACAACGCATTAATTCACTTGCATTTTCTTTATCAAGATTTCCGGTTGGTTCATCCGCCAAAATGATATCGGAATCTCGAAGTATTGTTCGCACGAGCGCAACTCTTGATACTTGCCCTCCAGACATCTCTTCTGTTTTTTGATGAATACACTGGGCAGGCAAGTCAAATTGATTGAACAAATGATTGATTTTGTCTGTATCAATAAATGCAGAAGGCAAACCTAAAAGGATGTTATCCAGTGAGTTCATTTTGGGAATCAAATTGTTGCTTTGAAACAAAAAGTCAATCTTATTCTTGTAGAGGTTTGATTGATTTTCATTTACAAGTTTGGAAAGAGGCTCACCGTCTATCGTAATAGATCCATCATAATCTGTATGGAGTCCTCCTAAAATATTAAGCAATGTTGATTTTCCGCACCCGCTTTTTCCAACAATGGAAAACATGCCTGTTTTAGGAAAATTTAGATTGATGTTCTTTAACGCTTGAATGTTTCCATTTGGATTTTGAAATTCCTTATTTAGGGATTTGACTTCAATGAAATCATGCACAGGATCACCTCTATTGATACATATGATGACAATTATTTTGATTCAATATATTTTATGTGTGAATAAAGAATATATGCAATTGCAAAGCCATCTTCTGTTTCATCAGAAGAGCTTGTAAATTGATTCAAAACATCAAATAAATATATGTTTGGCACATTGTCTCCAATGTCAACATAACTTAAATAATAGGGAGATTCAATTATTGAATCATAGTAATTATATAAATGAACATAAACCACAACAACGCCCATCTCTGCGAGGTAATCTAGTTCTTCCATAAACGATTCAGTCAATTCTTTGATATCCGCATTCAAATTCAAAATCAAATATTGAGTCTCGTCTTCATTAACCGAAATGTCTAAACTATTTACATACGTACAAGATACAGCATATTCAAATACAATAGGATCACCATATACGAGGACTGAAATATTAGGGGTTTCATTGATATAACTTACAAAGTCATAGTATGATGAGCTTGCGTGATTGCACGCTTGCAAAAGTAAAAAGATAAGCGAAATAATTATATACAGTATTCTTCGTTTGAAATTCATGAGAACCCCCTTCTATTTTCTAATTTCTATTTATAATCAATAAAATATATATTTGTCTGATTTGAGCAGGGATGATTCGTATAATAAGTATCGTATCTTCCCCATCCAGATGATACATTGAATACACCGATAACTTGTAGCAGATTTGAGAAATATGAAGCTGAATGTGGATTTTCAATAATATACATGCTGTAATTGAATGTCTCCGTATAGAATGAATCCTTCACTACAAAGCTTCTCATACTGTAGTCAAACAATGTTCCGTAGAATCTTAATGGACTTTGTGACAAATTCGCGATGTACATATCATTAACATTAAATGTTGCCGATGCATTAACAGCTATGCCTAATCCATCGCGTTCAGGATATGAAATTCCTCCAAGTAATTGATGAGTTTGACAATATCCATGATTTCTCCTAAATATATGACATATGTGCTGTGGTGAATAACTCTCCTTCTAGTTATCATTTAGATAAAAGGAGGAAATATTATGAAAAAAACATTATTAATACTTTTTTTATTGCTTAGTTGTATATTTGCAAATGTTAAGCCCTCTTCTATAAAAATGTCAGTACAAAATCCAATTAATGTTCAACTGGGTTTTGATGACGATGATATTCCTGAATTTATCAATTTTTAACTCGGAGATGATTTGCATGAATTTATCAGAATTACAGATAGAATTAGATGGAATCACTTTCACTATAACTAGCTATACTAGAAACCCTTATATGCTTGGTTACTTAAATTCTTTAAGAACGTATGTAGAGCAACAGAACGTAATCTTGGTCAAAGCATGCATTTCAAAATTACTTGACTGGTACCAAAAAAACTACAATACGATTATGTTAAGTGAATATGTCTTTAATAAAAACGACCATACTACAACAAAAGATCTTCTTCTAAAGACTCTAAATAGTCTATCTTAGGAATATATATGTAGATATTTATGATTAAGGTGATGGAAGTATATTTCAATAAAATAAATAAATGCTCGGGAAATTGAAGTATTTTTTTATTACAAAGATAATAAAGGTTTTTAAGGTATTTTGATGGATGACTTATTCATTTTATCAAATAATTGCAATAAAATATATACTTTATGAAAATTAAAAATAAAACGCCGTCAACACTATTAAAAAAGTACTGATGGCGCTTTGTATATAAGATACTGAGTTATGCTGGATCTTCTTCTGTGGGGCTGGATGTTTTTGCAGCTTTAATCATTAGCTTTATCATTTTGTTTGAAAAAGCAACTGGATCCTTGATGGGAAGGCCTTCGATTAACAAGGCTTGGTTGTAAAGAACACTCGCGAAATCGCTGAGAGATTCCTTGGATTCCAAGAACACATTTTCAATTGCTTTAAACAACTCATGTTTTGGATTGATTTCAAGGATTTTATCCGCCTTCATCTTCTTGTCTCCAGGCATTTGGTTGATGACTTTTTCCATTTCAAATGATAGTCCTTCACCACTGACAAGACAAACTGGAGAATCTGTGAGACGTGTTGAGAGTTTAACGTCTGTAACTTCATCTTTTAAGATTTCTTTTAATGATGCCAGTAAATCTTTATTTTCAGTTTCCAATTCTTTGATGGTTTCTTTTTCTTTATCATCAAGGATATTCAAATCCCCTTGATTAATTGATTTGAATTGTTTTTTGCTGTATTCATGAAGAATGCTGATCATGAATTCATCAACTTCATCTGTCAGTACGAGGACATCGTATCCTTTGGACTTAATAATGTCCATTTGAGGAGAAATCTTGATGGCATCCTTTGAAGAGGCACTTCCATAATAGATGGCATCTTGTTCTTTTGGCATTGCTTCTACGTAGTCTTTTAGTGTAACCATCTCATCCTTGTTTACCGTTTTGAACAGAAGTAAGTCTTGAATTAGTTCTTTCTTTTCTCCAAAGTTGTCGTAAACGCCATATTTGAGGTTGACTCCAAATTCTTTGAAGAATTTTTCGTATTTTTCTCTTTCATTCTTTAAGGATTTTTCAAGTTCACTTAAGATTTTCTTTTCCAAATTCGCAGCGATTTTAATCAGTTGAGAGTTCTTTTGTAGAATCTCACGACTGATGTTTAAAGAGAGATCTTGGCTGACGACTAACCCTTTGATGAATCTTAAATAGTCTGGAACAAGCTCTTTGCATTTGTCCATGACAAAGACGTCTTTCGCATAGAGTTGAAGCCCTTTTTCATATTTTTCAGAATAGAGATTATACGGGGCTTTTTCAGGGATAAAGATCAACGATTTGTAAGTCAAAGCACCTTCAATGTTGTTCCAAAATGTGTATTGAGGTCCATCATAGTCGAAGTAGGTTGATTTATAGAACGCATTGAGTTCTTCTTCTGTTACATCTGATTTTGCTTTGTTCCAGATAGGAACGCGAGAGTTGATGGTTTCATTTTCAACAAACGTTTCATACTCTCCTTCTATTTCTTTTCCTTCTTCGTCGAATTTTGGTTTTTCAACTTCATTTTCCATTGTGATCGGGTATTTGACATAGTCTGAATACTTTTTCACAAGGTTTTTGATTTTATAGGTTTCCAAGAAGTTATCGTAGTTTTCATCATCCTCGTTTTTACGAAGATAAAGGGTGATTTCGGTTCCTCTTTCCTCTTTTTTGGTCTCTTCAATGGTGAACGAATCTTCTCCTTCTGAAACCCATTTATAGGCCGTTTCAGAGAAAGGCGATTTAGATACGACTTGGACTTTTTTGGATACCATGAAAGAAGAATAGAATCCAACGCCGAATTGACCAATCAAATCAGTGTTTTTCATATCCTTTTCTTTGATCTTTTGTAAAAACTCTAAAGTTCCACTTTTTGCGATGGTACCTAGATTGCCAACAAGTTCATCATATGTCATTCCGATTCCATTATCAGATATTTGGATTTTACGATGTTTCTTATCCACTTCGATATGGATTTCATAGTCGTTTGTCTTTTCTAACGAGTCATCAGTAAGACTTAAGAGATGATACTTGTCAATTGCATCAGATGCGTTTGAAATGAGTTCTCTTAAAAAGATCTCTTTGTTTGTGTAGATTGAATGAATCATCAAATCGAGTAGTCGCTTTGATTCTGTTTTAAATTCCATTTGTTGCTTCATAAAGCACCTCCATAAATAGTTATCGAGTCTATTATACCA